>JABDNT010000032.1 GCA_013043685.1 Flavobacteriaceae bacterium
GCTTTTGAACTTAATTTCGCTTCAAATTAATAAAAATTGCATCATCCTGTTTTTATTTCCGGCATAAGTTGAGTTTCGTCCACTACATCGCCAACGATAACACCAGGTGTTATTTGGTCATGTTTTACTGAATGCCGGAAAATCATAGGCAATTTTTAACATTCGCTTTCGTTCTTTTAGGAAACACAGCAACTAATCTCACATGAAAAAGATCCTCTTGTTCGCCTTACTCGCTTTGGCTGTTCTCTCCTGTAAAAAGGATGATGATACTAACAACAATTGCATTGAGCCCCTGTCCATTTCTGTAGATCAGATCAATTCCGAATCAGCCTTGGTCCTATGGGATCCCGGGAATGAAACTGCCTTTGAAATAGAATATGGCCTCACAGGCTTCTCCACGGGAACCGGTACCGTAGCACAGACTTCTCAGACAAATTTCTTTATCGATGGTTTAAATCCAATGACCACCTACGATGCCTATGTACGTTCTAATTGCGGGAGCGACGGCTTTAGTAATTACCTTTCAGTTAGTTTCACAACTCTTGAGCCCGTGAATCCGTGTAACACACCTACAGATCTATTCCTGATAGATGTGTCTTCGAGTACGGTTACCTTTGGGTGGTCTGAAAATAATGAGACTGCCTGGGAGATCGAGTATGGATTAAGTGGTTTTACTTTAGGAACCGGAACCGTTGTTCAGACATCACAAAGTAATTTCCAGATCACCGGATTACAATCCTCGACTACTTACGAAATTTATGTTAGAGCTAATTGTGGAACTGAAGGTTTCAGTGAATATTCAGACCAGCTGGTAGTTACTACAGATCCTTAAAATATTGATTAACAATTGGAAAAGCCTTGCTAATGCAGGGCTTTTTATTTCAATCTAAAGTTTAGGTTAAGTTTTGTAATTTTGTTTTTTTAGTTTGAAGCATGGAATTAAAGCAGATCGATCGGGTAGAGACCATTACCAAACAAGACTTTCTGAAAAACTTTTTCAAACCTCAAAAACCGGTGATCATAGAACGGTTTATCGAGGATTGGCCGGCATTCCAAAAATGGAACCTGGACTATATGTCTGAAATCGCCGGTGAAAAAGAAGTGCCGCTTTACGATAACCGGCCGGTAGATTACAAGGATGGTTTTAACGAACCGCATGCAAAGATGAAGATGTCGGAATACATCGACCTTCTGAAACGCGAACCCACTAAATTCCGAATCTTCTTGTGGAACGTCCTCAAAGAAGTTCCGGAACTTCAGAACGACTACAGATGGCCTGATTTCGGACTAAAATTAATGAAAGGGTTGCCCATGTTGTTCTTTGGCGGGGAGAATAGCTATACTTTCATGCATTACGATATCGACCTTGCAAATATCTTTCATTTTCATTTCCATGGGAAGAAACAGGTTATCCTTTTTGACCAGGATCAGAATGATTATCTCTACAAGATTCCACATTCACTGATCACGAGGGAAGATATAGATTTCGCCGATCCCGATTACGAAAAATGGCCTGCGCTGAAGAAAGCCAATGGCTTTGTTGGCAACCTTGAACACGGTAATGTGTTGTACATGCCTGAAGGATACTGGCACTATATGCGTTATCTGACTCCCGGATTCTCTATGAGTTTGAGAGCCATTGCACGAAATCCTAAGAATTTAGGAAAGGCTGTTTACAATGTATTCGTGATGCGGCATTACGATAATCTTATGCGACGAATGAAAGGGCAGGCCTGGATAGATGGTAAGAATGAAAAGGCCATCACACGAACGCACAGTAAATTGGGTATTGAGCACTAATATTTTAGAATAATGGAATTCTAAAATTAGAAGAATATTAATATATCAGGAGCGACACGGTACTAACATTCTATGAGACCAACTCCCTCAGCTTCTCCCAAATTAATTGCGACTCCCAGCCTCTGTATATAAGATAATCCGTAAACTTCTTCTTTTTCTTCTGAAGGTTTTCTTCTGAAGCTAATTGCTGCCAACGTTTTTCTGATAATTCATGAAATACCGTTAAATATTCTTCTTCCGGGACCTCCTTTAACCCCAATTTGATATTGTATTTAGAGATGTTCCTTGATTTTAGTTCGCGAATAATCCTGTGCTTCCCCCATTTTTTTATCCTGAATTTTCCGCGCACAAAAGCCTGGGAGAACCGGGTCTCATTGAGGTAATTTTGTGTGATAAGATGATGAAGGATAAGGTCTACAGCCTCAGGGATCATGCGCATTTCCACGAGCTTCTGATGAACTTCTTTATGGCAGCGTTCCCTGTATGCACAGTAGCGCTCCATTCGGGATTTCGCTTCTTCTACGCTGTAGGTCTTATAATTTCTCATTCGCGCAAAGATAGTAACTATTTAATGTCACTTCGAGTGATTCCGCGCCGCGGAATTGTATCGAGAAGAGAGTTCTCGATACTAATTTGAAGTAACTATCGTACTTCAAATTCACTCGAACCGACTAAAAATAAAAAACCCTTCCGAAGTATTTTCCGAAAGGGTTTTTTGGGTTATTTAATCTGATTACCATCTTTGTCAATAAAATGATATTCGAGGTACGTGTAAGCATCTCTAGGTTGAATGTTCACCCACTTTTTGTGCTTCATGAACCATTTGGTTCGCACAGATGGAAAACCTTTTGATAAAAAGGCCGCTATAAAAGGATGCGTATTCAAGGTGATCTTTTTATAGTCTTTTTTGAAAAGCCGCTCAAGTTCTTCAGTAATTCGTTGCACAACGATAATAGGCGCTTCAATTTCACCTTCGATACCCAGATTGGGGTTTTCTTCGGCGGTTTTAATATTCATTTCAGGCCTAACGCGCTGGCGGGTTATTTGAATTAACCCAAATTTACTGGGTGGCAGGATCTTGTGTTTCGCTCTGTCATCATTCATCTCCTCGCGAAGATGATTGTAGAGTTTTTTACGGTTTGCAGCATGACCCATATCAATGAAGTCTACTACAATAATTCCTCCCATATCCCTTAAGCGTAATTGTCTCGCAACCTCGGAAGCCGCTATCAGATTTACTTCTAGCGCCGTATCTTCCTGGTTTTTAGATTTATTACTACGGTTTCCACTATTTACGTCTATAACGTGCATGGCTTCCGTATGTTCTATTACCAGATAGGCACCTTTGCTGCCCGATACTGTTTTCCCGAAGGAAGTTTTTATTTGTCTTTCAATCCCGAATTTTTCAAAAATCGGAACCTTAGAGTCATAAAGCTTAACAATGCTTTCTTGTTTAGGTGCAATTTCTTGCACGTAATCTTTTATCTGTAAGTAAAGCGTTTCGTCATCAATATGTATGGCCGAGAATGCATCATTAAATATATCTCGTAATATCGATGCGCCACGATCTAGCTCACTAAGCACCTTGCTAGGGTGGTGCGCCCTTTGTAGCTTTTTACACATCGCCATCCAGCGATCTGTGAGATTTTGTAAATCTCTGTCCAGTTCGGCTACTTTTTTGCCCTCTGCTACGGTTCGTATAATAACACCGAATCCTTTAGGTCTAATACTCTTTATGAGTCTTATAAGCCTGTCCTTTTCTTCTTTAGATTCTATTTTTTGTGAAACAGAAACCCTGTCGGAAAACGGAACCAAAACGATATATCTCCCGGCTATGGAAAGCTCGGAGCTAATTCGCGGTCCCTTGGTGGAAATCGGTTCTTTTACAATTTGTACCAGAATAGATTGATTCGATTTGATGGCATGATTTATACCTCCATTCTTGTCAATCTCTTTTTCAAATGGGAAATCTTTTAAAGAATACTCTTTAAGTTTACCTGTGCTTACACGTTTTACGAATTTCAGCAAAGAGAGAACTTTTGGCCCCAGGTCATGATAATGCAAAAATGCATCTTTTTCATACCCCACATTTACAAATGCGGCGTTAAGACCAGGAACGGTTTTACGAATTTTCGCAAGAAATATATCTCCTACTGCAAATTTCGTATCCTCTTCCTCTTTGTGTAATTCGATTAGTTTTCCATCTTTTAAAAGGGCAAAATCAACTTCTTGTGAACTGGATCTAATAAATAATTCGTAGCTCACTTGTAATTAATTTTTATCCATCACGCAATGCGCGTGACAAATGGATTAAACAATAATTTATCACAGGTTTTTAACCCGTCGAAATTGACCGAAATCGAATAAGTTCGGAACAATTTCATTTTCAAAGAACGTTGTATGTGATTCTAAACGAAAAAAGTAGTGCGAAACTACTTTTTCTTGTGGCGGTTAGCGCGTCTGCGCTTTTTACGCTTATGCGTAGCAACCTTATGTCTTTTTCTTTTTTTACCGCTCGGCATATTAGATCTTTTAGTGCTTGTTCGTACGGAACAGCCTTGTTATTATTATTTTACTTCAACATTCGTTTTAACACCTTCAACAAAAATTTTCGCAGGTTTGAAGGCTGGAATGTTGTGCGCGGGGATCTTAATGGTTGTATTTTTTGAAATATTTCTACCAGTCTTTTCAGCTCTTTTCTTAATAATAAAGCTTCCAAAGCCTCTTAGGTAAACATTATCTCCACTTTCTAATGAACTCTTTACTTCTTCCATAAAGGTTTCTACAGTAGCCTGAACATCACCTTTTTCCATTCCTAATTTCTCTGAAATTTTAGCTACGATATCTGCTTTCGTCATTCTCTTATTTTTAAATTATACTATGTTTGGGTTCTTAATTTTCAAGGTCGCAAATATAACAATTTTATAATCAATAAATCAAATGGTAATCGGTTAAAAAATAATAAGATAACCTCTATTTTTGTTAAATGATCAAAAATCAGTCCGATTTTTCCAATATCCTCATAGTCTGGTATTTACAAAATAAACGTGACCTGCCCTGGAGAAATGAATCTCAACCGTATTACATTTGGCTTTCAGAGATCATGCTCCAACAAACCCGTGTAGCCCAAGGCCTTCCGTACTATTTGAAGTTTATTAAGGCGTTTCCTACAATAGCGGATCTGGCCAATGCCTCAGAAGAATACGTTCTTAAACTCTGGCAGGGTTTAGGATACTATTCAAGGGCCAGAAACCTGCATTATACGGCTAAAGAAATTACATTTAACCGGAATAGCGAATTTCCCGACACCTATAAAGAGTTGCTTGAATTAAAAGGAGTGGGTGATTACACCGCCAGCGCGATTGCTTCCATCTGTTATAATGAGCCAACTGCGGTGGTCGATGGAAATGTGTACAGAGTGTTATCCAGGGTATTTGGAATTGAGACTCCGATAAACAGTAGCTCGGGTGTGAAGATATTTAAAGATCTGGCCCAGGAATTGATCGATGCAGAACGGCCAGGCACCTTTAACCAGGCTGTCATGGAATTTGGAGCGCGCTATTGTATTCCCCAGAAACCGGATTGCGAAAACTGTGTTTTTTCCGATAGATGCGAGGCTAAGCGTACGGGAAGTGTGTCTAAATTACCCGTCAAGATCAGGAAGCAGAAAATAAAACATCGACACTTCAACTATTTGGTCATACTTTCAGATAAACAGGAGGCAACTGTTCTTCAACAGCGAAGGCATAAAGGAATCTGGCAAAGCCTATATGAATTTCCGTTGATCGAGACCGATTCGGAAGTAGGTGAAAGTGAGATCGCAGAGCGTGCCGAATTTAAAGCGTATTGGGGTAAAAATGGCACCAAAGAGCTGCTTCTATTTAACGAATCACCCATAATTCACAAACTTTCCCACCAACATTTGCATACGAAATTCTGGGTTGTAAAGACGGCAGAACAATTGCCAGAGCCGGTACCGATTTCGGAAATAAACAATTATCCGGTGCCTGTACTAATTGAAAACTTTATTTCGGAATTTTCTCCATTTCAAAACTGAAAAATACCTATCTTTAACTTACATAAACCTTTACTAATAATACGATTGATATGAGCGGAACATTGAACAAAGTGATGCTGATCGGGCATACGGGTGACGAAATAAAAATGCATTATTTCGAAGGAGGAGGATGTATCGGGCGATTCCCGCTTGCAACCAACGAAACCTACACGAACAAAACAACCGGTGAACGTGTCACGAATACGGAGTGGCACAATATTGTGATGCGGAATAAAGCAGCAGAGATATGTGAGAAATATTTGAAGAAAGGGGATAAGATCTATATTGAAGGAAGACTGAAAACCCGCAAATGGCAAGACGACCAGGGAAAGGACCGATATAGTACAGAGGTGCAATGTACGGAATTCACCTTTTTAACTCCGAAGGCAGAAGGGGGTGCTATGCCTCAACAAACCTCTGGTGCCCCGGCCACTCAACAGCCGGCCACCCCGCAACCACAGGTTGAGGAACACATCGGTGAAGAGGACGATGATCTTCCTTTTTAGATTTTGAACCAATACCCGCATCTTGGATATAGAGCCTCCTAGTTTATTTTTTATAGCCTTAGTTAACATTACACATATTGTAGGTATAGTCCTATTAGTGGTATTGCTCATTTGTTCTGCATTAATTTCGGGAGCGGAAGTAGCCTTCTTCTCTTTATCTCCAACCGATTTCGAAACCACGGAGGATAAATCACCTCCAAAACAACTCAAGATCGTTCAGCGTTTGTTACTGCGGCCAAAGAAACTATTGGCAACAATCCTCATTGCGAACAATACTATAAATATTGCGATTGTTCTGCTCTTCGAATCCCTTAGTTCGCTATGGTTTAAAGGCTGGGATTATTCAATAAACCTTTACTTATTCGATGTGAGCGCGATCTTTATATTGAAGATCGGCCTTGCCACTTTTTTAATTTTATTATTCGGGGAAATCCTTCCGAAGGTTTATGCCAGTAGAAACAAACTTCAGTTTTCCACCTTTATGGCCTATCCGTTAAATGCGCTCGATAGATTATTTGCCCCGTTAAGTTTGCCTATGCGTTCGGCCACTATTTATATTGAGAATCGTTTCGGCAAGCAGAAGTCGGGAATAAGCGTCGATCAGCTCTCACAGGCACTTGAGTTAACCGATGAACACGACACCACACAGGAGGAACAGAAAATTCTACAAGGCATCGTTACATTCGGGAACACAGATACCAAACAAGTTATGAAGCCTCGAATGGAAATCTTCGCTCTGAGTGAAGACATCAATTATAAGGACATTATGCCTGAGATCATCGAGAATGGGTATTCAAGAATTCCGGTTTATAAGGACAGCATAGATAACATTACCGGTATTCTGTATGTGAAGGACCTAATGCCTCATATAGATAAAAAGACCCTGGAGTGGAACAAACTCACCAGGGAAGCCTATTTTGTGCCGGAAAATAAGAAACTCGATGACCTGCTGAATGAATTCAAGGACATGAAAATGCACCTCGCTATTGTTGTGGATGAATACGGTGGCACCAGCGGTTTAATTTCTCTGGAAGATATCATAGAGGAAATAGTAGGTGAGATCAGTGATGAATTTGACGATGAGGACCTGGTCTTTTCAAAATTGGATGATAATACCTTTGTGTTCGAAGGCAAGACACCGCTAAAGGATTTTTATAAGGTCATCCAACTGGAGGATACTACCATCTTCGAGGAAACGAAAGGAGAAGCTGAAACACTGGCCGGATTCCTGTTGGAAATTTCCAAAGGATTCCCTAAAAAGGATGAAGTAATAAATTTTCATAATTATGCGTTTATTATTGAAGCTTTCGAACACAGGCGTATTAAACAAATTAAGTTGTCCATAACCCCATAACATGCGATATTTATTCCTTCTTGTTGTTCTAATCGGTTTTGTCTCATGCAAGGACGATGTTATTGTAAAGCCTTCGGCCATGATGCGGTTGGAATATCCGGACCCTGTTTATAAACTCATAGAACCTGATTGTCCTTATGGTTTCGAAAAAAATGATCAGGCCAGTCTTCAGTTGAAAAAGAATTGCTGGATGAACCTGGAGTATCCCGAAATGAAAGCTACAGTTTATCTAACCTATCAACAGATCCGAAACAATAACCTGGACTCTTTACTTCGAGATGCTCAAAAACTTACCTATGATCATACGATTAAAGCACAGAGTATATTGGAGCAGCCCAGAGTAGATTCTGTAAATAAGGTATATGGAATGTTCTACATGATCAATGGTGATGCCGCCACCCAATCCCAATTTTATGTTACAGACAGCCTGAAACACTTCATTACGGGCTCCCTTTATTTTGAAAGCAAACCGAAATTCGATTCACTCTATCCTGCGGTGGTCTATCTCCGCGAGGACATCCGTAGGATCATGGAAACGGTTTACTGGAGGAATTAAATAGCTATTTCCGTATTTCTAAAATCTATCCGATAGGCGGTTAGTATTCATCATATTTACCGACTTTTGTTACCGGTTAATGTACTATGGGTAATAACAAGTTGAAATGGGTCTATTTAATTATTTTATCTCTTATCTGGGGTAGTTCGTTCATTCTAATAAAAAAGGGGCTTATTGGCCTTACCGACTATCAGCTTGGTTCCCTGAGGATAGTACTTACTTCTATCATTCTTTTTTCAGTTGGATTTAAAAGTATACGTGAGATCAAAAAAAAGCACTGGATCTGGGTGGCCATTTCCGGTTTTGTGAGTTCATTCTTTCCGCCTTTCTTATTTGCGATCGCCCAGAATCATATCGATAGCGGGATCACCTCTATCCTGAATTCCATCGTTCCCTTAAATACAGTGATCATTGGAGCACTTCTCTTCGCGATAGGAGTGACCAGGAGGCAGATCTGGGGGGTTTTAATCGGCCTGGCCGGTACTTTGATGTTAATTTACGGAGGTATGATGATAACCGACGGTGGCACCATCGAGAATTCATTACCCGGTGAAACGAACTATTTGTATAGCGGATTGATAATCCTAGCCACAATAGGTTATGCCTTTAATGTGAATATCATTAAGAAATACCTCAACGATATCAGCGCATTGGCCGTAACAACCGGAAATTTTATATTCGTATTTCTTCCGTCCCTGGTCATATTGTATTATTCGGGTTTCTTTGAAGAAATTATGAGGTCGCAGCAAATGCAGCTCGCTTCCGGCTACGTTCTCATACTGGCGTTGTTTGGAACTGCCCTCGCCAAAGTGATCTTTAACAGGTTAGTACAGATAGCGAGTCCGGTATTCGCGTCCTCAGTTACCTACACTATGCCTATCGTCGCTGTAGGCTGGGGATTGGTGGATGGAGAGTCTTTTGGTTTTCTGCAGCTTATAGCGGCCGGGGTAATTCTTTTCGGGGTTTATTTGTCCAATAAACGCCAGAAGTTGAATTAATAAACCTCTAATTATCAGGTATTTTGGTATTTTTTTCCGAAATTTAATAACATTAAAGCATAGAAGTCATGGGAAAAATCTATTCTACTTACGGAACCGGAACTGCTGTTGTACTCGTTGCTTATTTTTTGTTAACCAAGTTGATCGGTCTGCATCAATATCCTGTATTAAGTGCGGCGAATGGAGTAATTATTGGAGCGGGCATCTTCTTTGCTTTGAAGAAATATAAATCTACAGTAGAAGCATTTAAATACCAGGACGGATTTCAACTCGGTTTATTTACCGGTGGATTAGCTACCATCATTTTTTCCACCTTTATGGCGCTTTACATTTTTATCGTGGATACTGAATTTGCGAAAGCCATACTGGATTCATGGAATCTCAACTTCAATAAGGGGTCCCTTATCCTTATCATTTCACTAGTGATAATGGGTTTTGCCACCACCTTTGTACTAACCCTGTCATTCATGCAATTATTGAAAGAATCCTGGAACCCGAAACGGTAATGAATTCAAGGGTTTATTTTCTTTAAACAATTTGTAGATTAATTAATTAGAATTATATTTGCACCCCTCTAATGCAATGTATTGGTGTTGGAGACAGAACAAAAAACAAATTAATTAATCGATACGCTATGTATGCAATTGTAGAGATAGCAGGGCAGCAATTCAAAGTTGCGAAAGATCAAAAGGTCTTTGTAAATCGTTTAGCCACAGAAGAAGGTAAGAAAGTGTCTTTTGACAATGTCCTTCTTATTGGTGACGGTGACAAGGTAACCATTGGCGCCCCGGCTATAAACGGCGCTCAGGTTGGAGCAAAAGTCGTTAAGCACCTTAAAGGTGATAAAGTTATCGTTTTCAAAAAGAAACGAAGAAAAGGTTACCAGGTTAAGAATGGTCACCGTCAGTCTCTTTCCGAGATCGTTATTGAGAGTATTGTAGCTTCCGGAGCAAAGCCTGCTAAGAAGGCTGAGCCTAAGAAAGCCGCACCGAAAGCAAAAGCTGAAAAGCCAGCTGCGAAAGCAGCCCCTAAGAAAGCTGCTCCGAAAAAAGCAGAACCTAAGAAGCCGGCTGCAAAAGCAGCTGCGCCTAAGGCAAAAGCTCCGGCTAAAGCTAAAGCAGCACCAAAAAAGGCAGCTGCTAAAAAAGATGATCTTAAAAAGATTGAAGGTATTGGACCTAAAATCGCCGAGACGCTTACGGCAGGAGGAATTGCTACATTTGCAGAGTTAGCTAAGTCTAAGCCTGCGAAGATCTCAGAGATCATTGCCGGAGTACGTGGGAATCATGTTCCCGACACATGGCCAGAGCAAGCTAAACTCGCTGCAGATGGCAAGTGGGACGAGCTTAAAGCATTACAAGACAAATTAGACGGAGGAAAGAAATAATTCTCCAGGTATAACAATATAAACCCTTTCAATTATGGCACATAAAAAAGGAGTAGGTAGTTCGAAGAACGGACGTGAATCAGAATCGAAACGATTAGGCGTAAAGATCTATGGTGGCCAGGCAGCTATTGCCGGGAATATCATCGTACGCCAACGAGGAATGGAACATCACCCGGCCGACAATGTTTATGCAGGTAAAGACTTTACTTTACACGCTCAAGTAGACGGTACAGTGAAATTCACAAAGAAAAAGAATAACAAGTCTTACGTTAGTATTATTCCTAGCGCACAGGCATAAGATATTTTCTTATTACAGCTAGAAACCCCGACCGAAAGGTTGGGGTTTTTATTTTTTCACGATATCCCTGATAATCTTCAAATGATACTCGAAAGCTTGCAAGTAAAAACCCCCGTCTTTCGACGAGGGTTCAATTTTATAATTGCTGAAATAATTCAGCAAGACTACTCAATTAATATCTGTAGTATTCCGGCTTATAAGGTCCTTCCACCTTCACACCGATATATTCTGCCTGCTCTTCTCTTAGCTCGGTTAACTCAACCCCGATCTTCTCCAGGTGAAGTTTAGCTACTTTTTCATCGAGATGCTTAGGCAGCATATACACTTTGTTTTCGTATTGATCGCTGTTCTTCCAAAGTTCGATCTGTGCCAGGGTCTGGTTGGTAAAGGAATTACTCATCACAAAACTCGGATGGCCCGTAGCACAACCTAAATTCACCAGGCGGCCTTCTGCGAGAAGGACAATGTCCTTTCCATTCACACTGTACTTATCAACCTGGGGCTTGATCTCCACTTTTTCGTGGTTATCGTTTAACCAGGCAACATCGATCTCATTGTCGAAATGACCAATATTACAAACGATCGCTTTATCCTTCATGGCTTCGAAATGTTTGCCCTGGATAATATCTTTGTTTCCGGTAGTGGTAATGAAGATATCTGCCTTTTCTACGACAGTTTCAAGCCTTTTCACCTCAAAACCATCCATAGCAGCCTGAAGGGCACATATCGGATCGATCTCGGTTACGGTAACAATAGATCCGGCACCTTTGAAAGATGCGGCCGTACCTTTACCAACATCACCATATCCACAAACAACTACACGTTTTCCTGCTAACATTACATCTGTAGCACGGCGAATGGCATCCACAGCACTTTCCTTACAGCCGTATTTGTTGTCGAATTTAGATTTGGTAACACTGTCGTTTACATTGATTGCAGGCATTACCAGGGTTCCGTTCTTCATGCGGTCATACAGTCTGTGAACTCCGGTAGTTGTTTCTTCGGAAAGTCCTTTTATCCCTGAAGCCAATTCAGGATACTTATCGAAAACCATATTGGTCAGGTCACCACCATCATCAAGGATCATATTCAATGGCTGGCGCTCTTCTCCAAAGAAAAGGGTTTGCTCAATGCACCAGTCGAATTCTTCTTCTGTCATTCCTTTCCACGCATATACCGGGATACCAGCAGCGGCAATAGCAGCAGCAGCCTGATCCTGCGTAGAAAATATATTACAAGAACTCCAGGTCACTTCGGCACCTAACGCAATGAGTGTTTCTATTAGAACCGCGGTTTGAATGGTCATATGCAGACATCCTGCGATACGTGCTCCCTTTAAAGGTTGTTCATCTTTATACTCTTCGCGCAGTGACATAAGACCGGGCATCTCCGCCTCGGCCAATTCGATTTCTTTACGTCCCCAATCAGCAAGGGAAATATCTTTTACTTTGAAAGGTACGTAAGGCATTGTTTTCGTTGACATATTACTATCTTTGATTCGTTCAATTTTTCTTCCGAGATATTTCGGTTCGCAAAAATACGTAATATCCGTTACATATTTATGCCACTTTACAAAACAATAACAGTTAACGAAGACACTAAAGTTCTCATTTGGAAGATAGAAGAATCCTTTGATGAGCTTTCCAACGGGATCTCTTTAACTGAAAACTGCAGAAATAGGGTAGACGGTATGAAGAGCGATCTGCACCGCAGGGGATTTATGAGTATCCGTCATCTCCTGGCAGAAGAAGGTTATACAGATCACGATCTCTATTATGATGAGAATGGCAAACCCCACCTGGGGGATGATAAACATATATCCATTACCCATTCTTTTATATTTTCGGCTATTATTATCAGTACTAACGAAGTAGGTATCGATATTGAGAAACAACGGCCTAAAATTATTAGGATCGCACATAAATTTACACCTATAGAAGATTACCGAAACTTGCCTAATGACGAAATTATTATGAGAAAACTCACCATGGTCTGGGGTGCCAAGGAAAGCCTGTACAAGAGTTTTGCCGCACCTGGTTTGAGCTTTCTGCAGCATATCTATGTGGAGGATTTCATACTGGAAGAGATGCAAACCACGGCAATTGTCTCGTTTAACGGAAAGGTTGAACTCTATCATGTAAATATGCTGGAGTTTGAAGGATTCACCTGCGCATATGCACTACTTTCTAAAGTTGTATGATGGGAAGTAGAAATATATATAACACCATCTTAGAGGCGGTAACTGCGAAAAAGAAACTTCTGGCAATTCTTATCGATCCTGAAAAATTCGATCTAGAAAAGGCCTCCGAATTCCTCCGGAATTTACCTTCGGAAACAACTCATTTATTCATCGGAGGGAGCACAGTTCCCAGGGGTTTGACCCACCAGGTCGTGGAAACTATTAAACTTTATACAGCCAAAACCATTGTACTGTTTCCTGGTGATGTGAGCCAGATCACAGAATCGGCCGATGCCTTGTTATATTTATCCCTTTTCTCCGGAGACAATCCCGAATACCTGGTAGGACAGCAGATTAAGGCGGTTCCCTTACTTCGTTCGATACAAATTGAAATAATCCCTACCGGGTATATTTTGGTAGATGGTGGAAATGGATCTGCGGTTGCAACCGTCACGCGAACCAGGCCAATTCCACAACATGAAATTCAGCGTATCGTCGATACTGCCGTTGCTGCTGAATTGAGCGGTAAGAAGCTCATTTACCTGGAAGCTGGCAGCGGCGCCAGGATTGCGATCATACCTGAAATTATTTCCGAAGTGAAAAAAGAATTACAAATACCTCTTATAGTGGGAGGAGGGATACGGACGGCGGACCAGGTCCGGGCGGCTTACGACGCTGGAGCCGACATGGTTGTCATAGGAACGGCTTTCGAAAATGGAAATAGTCTAAAGCTTAAAAATTGATGGGAGAGATCTTTGAATTTTTCTTCGGACAGTACGCCAATTATGAGACCATCGATATTATACTGGAGATCATCGCGGTGATATTCGGGTTTCTTTCGGTTTGGTTTTCCAAACAGAACAATATTCTCGTCTTCCCTACCGGGATGATCAGCACGGCCATCTTCGTTTATCTTTTGCTGAAATGGGCGTTACTGGGGGATATGATGATAAATGCCTATTATTTCATCATGAGTGTTTACGGTTGGTACGTCTGGACGCGAAAAGTGGATGAGACACATGTAACGCCAATTAGCTATACAACGAAAAAGGAACATCTGTATTCGGTTCTAATCTTTGTAGCCACGCTGGTTTTTGTGTACGTTGTATATAAGACCTTTGACAAATGGAACAACTGGACAGCTATTGTCGACACCTTCACCACGGCGGTCTTCTTTGTAGGCATGTGGCTTATGGCGAAACGAAAAATTGAGAATTGGTTGTATTGGATCGTGGGAGATATCATTTCGATACCGCTTTATTTCTATAAGGGATTTACGTTTACAAGTTTCCAGTATCTTATCTTTACCATAATCGCAATATTCGGTTATTTTGCATGGAAAAAATACTTAAACAAGAACCTTCAGACTGCGTAAAAATAGTTTTATTCGGACCGGAATCTACTGGAAAAACGACTCTTGCAAGTGAGTTGGCAGATTATTTTAATACAGAATGGGTGCCAGAATATATGCGGGAATATCTTCAGAAAAAATGGGACGAACTAGGTGAACGAATTAGTTGGGAGGACCTTTTACCCATCGCTCAAGGACAAATTTCAGCGGAAAATGAAACTGCAAAGAATGCAAATGGGATTTTGTTTTGCGATACCGATTTAAGGGAATTGAAGGTGTATTGCGAATATTATTACGACGGAAAATGTCCGGAGGAAATAAGAAATGCTGTTGAAAATAATTCATACACCCTTTATTTACTTACCGACATAGATAGTCCCTGGGTAGCTGATGATCTTCGTGACCGTCCGGAAGATCGAACTACCTTATTTCGTATTTTTGAAAAAGAATTAATAGAAAATGGTCTGAATTATCATGTTTTGAATGGAAGTCGGACTGAGAAATTTAATAAAGCGGTAGCACTAACTAAAAAACTAGTAGGGAGATAATGCTAAAAAAAGAGGATCTGCAACAGATAAAAGAATACGGGCTACCCCTGCAAAAAGTTTACCAACAATTAGAGACCTTTTCCTTAGGTATTCCACCAGTTAATATAGTAACCGCGGCATCGGTAGGAAATGGAATTGAAGTTATTCCCAAGGAGAGCCATCAGAAACTGGTAGATCTCTATGAGGATCGCAAGGATAAACTCGATATTGTAAAGTTTGTTCCTGCCTCGGGAGCAGCGACACGAATGTTCGCTTTTTTGTACAATTTTCTGGAGCATTATGACCCCGAAGCAGAAACCCTCGGCAAGTTTTTAAAGCGACAGCCATCTCCTGCACTTGAAACCTTTATGAAATACATGAAAGATTTTGCATTTATCAATGATGTACGAAAGAAGATACGGCAAAATTATCCCGACTATAAGAAAAGCACCACGGGCCAACGGATGACCTGGTTTATACAGACCATGCTGGAACCAAAAAACCTTAATTATTCTAACCTTCCGAAGGGATTGATCCCCTTTCACAAATATTCGAAATATTATACAACGGCCTTTGAAGAACAATTATATGAAGCTGCTTTTTATGCAGCTGCGCATGACGATGCTTATCTGCATTTCACTTTCTCCGAAAAGCATGTTCCTTTTTTTAAAAAAGAATTCGAAACCGTCCGAAAGCGCGTAAGTAAGAAGACTAAAACCGATTTCCATATATCGTATTCCTTCCAAAAACCCGAAACGGATACACTGGCAGTTACTATGGATAATAATCCCTATCGCGACAGCAAAGGTAAGCTTGTTTTCAGGCCGTCGGGGCATGGTGCGCTGCTTGAAAATTTAAATGATATTGATTCGGACCTGATCTTTATCAAGAACATAGACAATGTGGTGACGGAAGAATATGTGGAAACCATTGCATTTTATAAAAAACTCCTCGCTGGCAAGTTACTTTGGATACAAAAGAAGGTGTTCCATTATCTGCTCGATCTTGAGAAAGAAGAAGTAGAAGAAGAAGTTCTCAGGGAGATTCGTTCTTTCATGTGGAATGAACTAAGCATTAAAGATATCCCGATAGACCAGGATAAGTTGATGAACATTTTAAACAGACCCATACGAGTTTGCGGTGTGGTAAAGAATACCGGAGCTCCTGGCGGTGGTCCATTTTGGGTGAGGGAAGAGGACGGTAAAGTGAGTCTGCAAATAGTGGAAAAATCTCAGATCGATATGGATGATCCACATAAGTCGGCTATTGTTAATGACGCCACGCATTTCAACCCGGTGGATATTATATGTGGAGTACGTGACTTCAAGGGAAAGAAATTCGACCTGAGGTTGTTCAGCGATCCGCGTGCCGGCATCATAGCAAATAAATCTGATGGAGGAACTCCTATTAAGGCATTGGAATTACCGGGACTCTGGAACGGGGGTATGGCTAAATGGAATACTGCTTTTGTTGAGGTGCCTTTGGTAACTTTCAACCCTGTTAAGACGGTAAACGATCTCCTGAGCAAAGAGCATCGACCTAACGCCTGATGGAATCGGAACAGGTTATAAAAGAACTTAGGTTTAAGGCCATACGCAGCAGCGGGCCCGGGGGCCAGCATGTGAATAAGTCTTCCAGCAAGATAGAAGTACAATTCAATATTGAAAATTCCGAAGCCTTTTCAGAAAAAGAAAGAGAGCGACTGCGGGATCGGCTCGCAAAGCGCATCACTTCGGATGGCTTAATAATATTGCAGTGCGGAGAAACCCGAAGTCAACATAGGAACAAGGCCATTGTGGTGCAGCGACTACTAGATCTTCTCGCACAAAACCTGAAAGTAAAAAAGAAACGAAAAAAGACGAAACCTTCCAAAACAGCAATTGAAAAACGACTTAAAGTGAAGAAGCAACAGGCGTTGAAAAAATCGAGCCGAAGGCCTCCCAAAATAGAATAATTACCTAACTTTGCGACACGTCTCTAAGGGGTGCTTTTAATATGTAAAGGCTGAGATCATACCCATTGAACCTGGGCGGGTAATGCTGCCGAGGGATAAAGAATCGCTAAGGTTCTTTCAATGTACCCCTATTAGCTCTATGATCTAATAGGTTTTTTTATTTTATTATTTATCGGAATAACAGCCCCTTTTATTCGTATTTAAAATTTATACGGATGAAGTTGTTATCATTTATTGTGTTGTTTTTCATTGGTTTTACCTTGGTTCAGGCTCAGGAAAAAACCGTCGATTCAACTCAAGTTGAAAATCTGGATGAAGTGCTGGTCCAGGCAATAAGAGTAAAGGAAGATGCGCCAATCACCCACTCTAATGTGGACAAGGAGGAACTGCAGAAGCGTAACCTTGGACAGGACATTCCTCTCTTGCTGAATTATTTACCGTCTGTAGTCACGGCAAGTGATGCCGGGGCTGGCGTGGGTTATACCTATATAAGAGTGCGAGGAAGTGATGCCTCCCGCGTAAATGTTACCCTTAATGGTATTCCCTTTAACGATGCGGAAAGCCAGGGAACGTTCTGGGTGAACCTCCCGGACTTTGCCTCGTCGGTTCAAAGTCTTCAGTTACAACGCGGAGTAGGAACTTCCACCAATGGATCGGGTGCTTTTGGTGCAAGTCTGAATATTCTAACAGATGCTATTTCCGAAAAGGCTTATGTAGAGTTGGCAAATTCATTCGGATCGTATAACACCCGGAAACATACAGTAAGATTCAGCACAGGACTCCTTGACGATCATATTGAGTTCTCCGGCCGATTATCCAACATCACTTCCGATGGATATATCGACCGCGCTACTTCAGACCTGAAGTCGTATTTTCTTCAAGCCGCCTATAAAGACCGAAATACATTACTGAAGCTCATTACATTCGGTGGGCGAGAGGAGACTTACCAGGCGTACTTCGGTATAGACGGAGAAACCCTTGCTATCGACAGGACATTTAATCCGGCGGGTATTTATACAGACGACAACGGTAATATTCGTTTTTATGATAATGAAGTGGATAATTACGCCCAGGACCATTACCAGGCGCTATGGAACCAGCGGTTCAACAATAAATGGCGAACGAATGTATCGTTGAACTATACCTACGGCAGGGGATATTTTGAACAATTCGTTGAAGACGGAGACCTGGAGTTTCACGGAATAACCCCGATTGAAATAGGAGGTGAAACCATTACCACTTCTGACCTTGTTCGCCGACGTTGGCTGGACAATGACTTCTATGCAGTGAATGCCAATGTGAGTTATACAGAAAGTGAATTCGACATTACTTCAGGAGCGTTTTACAGCTTCTACGACGGAGATCACTTTGGAGAGGTTATCTGGTCTCGATTCGCAGGGAATGCGGAGATCAGGGATCGCTATTATTTTGGTATAGGAGAAAAAAGTGAGTTCACGGTATTTTCTAAAGCAAACTGGCAAATTGATAGCCAATGGAGTGTTTTTGCAGATTTACAGGGACGTTTTATTAATTATGAAACCACCGGGATCACAGCAGATAAGTTTCCATTAAATGTGGATGAAACCTATGATTTCTTTAATCCGAAAGCAGGTATTTCTTTTGAATTTAATTCCAACAACCAGTTTTATGCCTCTTTCGGAAGGGCAAATCGCGAACCCAGAAGAAGTGATTTTGAGCAGGGAATTTTTACTCCTGAAAGCCTGAATGATTACGAGTTGGGATGGCGATATAATTCGGAAAAGGTACAGGTAAACTCCAATGCATATTTTATGGATTACCGGGATCAATTGGTGCTAACCGGTGCAATAGACGATGTTGGGGCCCCTATTCGTGCAACCAGTGGTAAAAGTTATCGTTTGGGCCTCGAAGTGGACGCCGAGATTATAATCGGGCCAAAACTTAAAATAAGACCAAACATAGCTTTAAGTACCAATAAAAATGTTGATTTCGTTACTTCCAGGGATGGATCCCTGGTCAACCTTGGAAGTACCAATATTTCATTTTCACCGGACCTTGTTGCAGGAAACATTATAGAATATAATCCTGTAGAGAACCTTCAAATTGCATTCCTGTCGAAATATGTTGGGGAACAGTACATGGGAAATATCGACAGTGAAGTGTCTAAATTAGACAGTTATTTTATTAATGACCTGAATTTGATCTATCGCCTGGAGAATGTTCCTGTTGCCAGGGAAATCACCCTTTCTGCTATTGTGAATAACCTGTTCAATGTGGAATATGTGTCCAATGGATACTTCTTTACTTTCGATGATGACTTCAGCGATCCGGGTACGATAACAACAATAGAGGGCGCTGGATTTTATCCGCAGGCTACCACCAACTTCTTAATTGGCGCTACCGTATTGTTCTAATTACTAACCTGTAGATTGTCTCCTGTTCGGATTGCCCTGTACTGCTGCATGGGATAAGAATTCGTATTGGTCTTGTGTTGTCCGGTTACGATATCGTATTCATTATTATCGGCTTCACACGGGCAGCTGGCAATAATCCCTTCAATGGTCATTCGGGAACAACCACTAGGCGGATGATTAGGGTCACTTAGTTCCGATGCAGTATACAAGCTGTTATTCACATTATAGATCACAATGCCTTTAATTCCCTGTTGATTGATAATTATACTATTTCCGGGAAATTTTAGCGGATCATACTGCGGAAGGTTGAGATTAAGATTCAAATTAACGATAGGATCTATTAAAAACGGATTGTCATCCTGAACTCCACCATCGTCACTCTTACAGGAAGCCAGTAAAATCAATACACACATGGCAAATAGCTTCATTTTCATTTCTAGCAAATTTTGGATCAGCAAAGTACGAAAAATCAGTAAAAACAAATTTTTTAGTATCTTTGGCATACAAAATCCCGTCGTGTATGGGATTTTTTGTGTTTTAGTTAAAACGATGAAGTTATGAGTAAAGTATCCTATTATACTGCGGAAGGACTAAAAAAATTAAGAGATGAACTTAATCAGCTTAAGGATGTTGAACGCCCCAAGGCTTCTCAGGCCATTGCGGATGCCAGGGATAAGGGGGATTTGAGTGAAAATGCCGAGTACGATGCCGCCAAGGAAGCTCAGGGTTTATTGGAAATGCGAATTTCAAAAATGGAAGAAACGCTCGCTAATGCGAGGTTAATAGATGAATCGGCACTGGATACTTCCAAAGTATTGGTGCATTCTACTGTTAAAATTAAGAACCAGGTAAATGGCATGGAAATGACGTATAAACTGGTTGCGCAAAGTGAAGCCGATCTCAAAACCGGTAAAATTTCTGTAGATTCACCTATCGGTAAAGGATTGCTTGGGAAAGAAGTGGGCGATACGGCCGAAATTCAGGTCCCTAATGGTACTATGAAGTTTGATATTATGGAAATAAGCCGTGATTAGATGAGCACAATTTTCACAAAAATTATCAATGGAGAGATTCCCAGTTACAAAGTAGCTGAGGATGAACACTTTTTTGCCTTCCTCGATATAAATCCCAATACCAGGGGCCATACGCTATGTGTACCTAAACAGGAAGTGAATAAACTTTTCGATCTTGACAAGGATACCTATGAAGGATTGATGCGTTTCTCTTACAAGGTTGCGAAGGCAATTGAACGATCAGTACCCTGTGATAGAATCGGGATGGCTGTGATCGGCCTTGAAGTACCCCATGTGCATGTTCATTTGATTCCTATCAATGAAATGAAGGATATGACCTTCCAACATAAGACTCCGGTGCCAGCCGAAGAAATGAAGGCGCTTGCAGAACAAATTCAGCAAAATCTTTAAACTATTTCAGAAGGTAGATAACTATTCCTATTATAATTGCATCCAGAATAATTATAAAATAGGCAAGTGGCTTAAGCTTTATTCCTGTAGGTTTTGGTTTGGCTAATTTGCGATTGTATTCGTAAACACGTTCAAGATCTTCATTCCAGCTCACGGGATAAATAGTTGTATCGCAACTATTGCAACGCATAACAGAATTGATGTTCTTCGACGCTTTACTGTAGAATCTATTCTCGTTTTCAATCTGTGTGAAGGTAAGCTCCAGGCTATCGGCCAGGGAGCATTCCGGGCAATTATTTTTCAGTTTTGCAGTATGGAGTATATGAGAGGTCTCAGGCATCTTATCGGATTATTTTTAATAGGATCTCCATCGTGGTTCCTTCACCTATGGTGCTTTTCAGGACCCTGATCTTACCTAGGTGATACTCTTCAATTATTCTCCTTACTAATGAAAGCCCCAGTCCCCAACCTCTCGTTTTCGTTGTATACCCGGGAGTGAACACCTTTCTGAAATTTCTTTTCTGGATTCCTTTTCCCGTATCACTTATTAGTAAGCGCGCATGTCTTGATGTAGCCTCAATGCTTATGCTGATCTTTCCTTTCCCTTTCATAGCATCGATAGCATTCTTTACCAGATTTTCGATCGTCCAGCCATATAACTGTGGATTTAATTCTACAAACACCGGATGCACGGGAAGATGAAGGTCGAATTCTATTAATTTTGAAGTCCGGCTTTTGAGATAGTCGAAAGATTGCCGGGTTTCGGCGACGATATCTGTCTTGGTAAGGGCTGGGACCGAACCGATTTTGGAGAATCGTTCGGTAATGGTCTTTAACCTATCAATATCCTTTTCAATTTCTTCGATATAGCTGGCATTGACCTTCTCCTCTTTAAGGATCTCTGCCCAGCCAACAAGGGATGATAATGGAGTCCCTATTTGGTGTGCGGTTTCCTTGGCCATTCCAGCCCAAAGTTTATTTTGTTCTGAAGATTTTGAGGTTTGAAAGAAGAAATATAAAGCCGTAAAAAAGAGTACAATGATTAAGATCAATGCAATCGGATAGTATTTGAGCTTATTGATGATAGGAGAATTACCATAATAGATCGTTTGTAAAATCTCATCGTTAAATCGAATGGGTATGGGTTTATATTCTGAAGTGAACTGCTCGGCCAGCTGCTTTCTGTTTTCCCTTAGTTTTTCCGGATCTGTTTCGTTTTCTTCTATGTTCCTTACATCGTACGAATCTTCTTTATGACTATACACCACCATTGGCGTAGTAATGTTACTTTGAAGCACCTGTAATACAATATTACTTATATCTTCATCAGATTCCAGGTCGGTTTGCGCAAATTCATTCTGTGCGGCCGCCCATATTTGCATTTTACTCCGCTCGTTATCCTTTAATTCATTGAAGAACACATAAGTATTCCACAGGATCAGTGAAATGATGAAGATGGAAAGGAAAACGAAGAACCAACGTAGGACTGCCTTTTTATTCTGCATACTTAAGTATTTCTTCATCACCGTACCTATCGGATATGAAGTTCGATAAATATAAAGCAAATATGTTAATATTATTGTCCTTACAAATTTTTACAAGCCTTAGGGTTTGGGTACATTTGTAGGCTATGATCACGATCGATCCTAAAGAAATACCCACACCAAAATTGCATGGTTATCTTCTCGGTGCTGTATCGCCCCGTCCAATTTGCTTTGCCAGTACCGTGGATTCCAAAGGTTCGGTGAATTTGTCGCCGTACAGCTTCTTTAATGTCTTTAGCGCAAATCCGCCCGTAATGATCTTTTCTCCGGCGAGAAGAGTTCGTGATAATACTACCAAACATACGCTGGAGAATGTTCTGGAGACAAAGGAAGTGGTGATCAACATTGTGAGTTATGAAATGGTCCAGCAAATGTCTCTATCGTCTACGGAGTATCCCAAGGGAGTAAATGAATTCCTGAAGGCTGGGTTTACAGAAGTTCCTTCGGACGTTGTGAAACCGCCGCGGGTGGAAGAAGCCCCGGTACAATTTGAATGTAAGGTTAACGAAGTTATTGCACTTGGAAACCACGGCGGTGCAGGGAATCTGGTGATCTGTGAAGTAATGAAAATACATTTGCACGAAGAGATACTAGATGAAAATGGGCGTATAGATCCGTTGAAGATCGATACAGTAGCCCGTATGGGCGGCAATTGGTATAGCAGGGCGAAGGCTGGCCTGTTCGAGGTGGAAAAACCCCTCAGGACTCTTGGGATTGGTGTGGATGCATTACCGGAATCTATTCGGTTGAGTACGGTGCTAACAGGAAATGACCTGGGAATACTTGCTAATGTAGAAGCCTTGCCGGAGGGTGTGAACGACGAGATAAAGCCTTCAGATGAAACTCAGAAAAAAGCACAGGAATATTTAAAAACGGGCAACGTTATGGAAGCCTGGAAGATTTTACAACAATAAGAATAGAATTAAAAACAGAATAACAACAGTTAATACGATGGAAGTACAGGGAAAAATTAAAATGATAGACGAAACCAAAACCTATGGGAACAACGGTTTCAGAAAAAGAGAATTGGTAATTACAACGGAAGAACAATATCCGCAGCATATAATGATTGAATTCGTGCAGGATAAGACCGAACTGTTGAACAGTTATCAGGTTGGGCAGAATGTAAAGGTTAGTATCAACCTGCGAGGCCGCGAATGGGTGAATCCGCAAGGTGAAACCAAATATTTCAATTCAATTCAGGGATGGCGTATAGAAAATATCGATCAGGCTGTATCCGGTGATATGCCACCTTTGCCGCCAGAGGATGCCTTTGAACCGGCAAATGATCTCAATGAAGAAGATCACGATGATCTGCCATTTTAATCAGTAAAGGTTAAGGATATTAAGTTAGAATCCCGTGGACGTATTCTCAATATTAGTGCGTTCACGGGATTCTTTTATTTTTATATCTGAAATTAAGAATTATGCAATTCCTAACCGAAGAGATCTGGTTTCCACCAGTGAATGAAGCGACCTCCGAAGGTCTCCTTGCCATAGGTGGTGATTTGTCCGTAAAACGCTTGAAACTAGCCTATCAATCCGGGATCTTTCCCTGGTACGGGGATGCGCAACCCATCATGTGGTGGAGTCCCGATCCCAGGATGGTTTTGTTCCCTGATAGTTTATACGTTTCAAAGAATCTTCGGAAGAAAATACAGAAGGAACATTTCACAGTGACATTTAATAAGAGTTTTAAAGAGGTTATCCATCATTGTGCCAATGTTAAACGAGAAGACCAGGGGGGAACCTGGATCACAGATGAAATGCTCACAGCATATACTGAACTGCATAATCACGGAATGGCACGTTCAGTTGAGGTCTGGAATGGAAATAAGTTAGTGGGAGGGCTTTACGGAATAGATCTTCAGGCCCAAAGGATATTTTGTGGAGAAAGCATGTTCAGTTTAGAAAGTGATGCCTCCAAAGTGGCCCTGTATTATCTTGTACAAGAGATCCGAAAATTAAAGTACCAATTCATTGACTGCCAGATGTATACCGAACACCTTGCGCGAATGGGGGCTCGTGAAATTCCAAGGTCAGAATTCTTAAAATATTTACAATAAGTATGACAATTGTCAAAAATCCTTGGAAGTAAATGACTTACATTAGTTACTAGTTTCAAAAACTGAAGGTTATGAACTCTATTGAGCAGATTCGACAGTGGATGGATAACAATCCAACTTCATTGGCCTTTATAAAGTATTTGTTGTGGGTAATCGTTATCATAGCGCTTATTCAGTTCTTCAGGAGTCTCCTTCGCAGGCGATTACCGGATACCCGTACACGTTATAAAACCCAGAAAGGGGTTGAGGTGATTGGTTATGTTTTCCTTGTTTTATTATCACTTTCATACTTCACAGGAAATATCAAGGACTTCACACTGGCCGTTGGATTATTTACCGCAGGAGTAGCCATTACCCTTCAGGAATTAATTTTAAGTATCGCGGGTTCAGTTTATATTTTCTTTGTAAAAGTGTACAAACCGGGAGACCGCATAGAGATCAATGGTATAAAGGGGGATGTGATTGATATAGATAGTATTTATACCACCATGATGGAAATAGGCGAATGGGTAAGTAGTGATAATTACAGTGGAAGAATTGTGAAACTCAGCAATGCCTTTGTTTTTAAGGGACCCGTGTATAATTATTCGCAGGATTTTCCATTTATCTGGGATGAATTCAATATTCCAATTAGGTACGAATCGGATGTTGAACTGGCAAAAAGCATCATAATAAAAGTAGCCTCCGAGCAACTCAGCGATTATGTAAATACATCGCTTGATAAATGGAAATCTGTGGTTCGGCGCTATTACATTGAAGATGCTTTAGTCGCCCCAACTCTGGCAATCTCTTTAACCGACAATTGGATCCAGTTCAATCTGCGCTATATTGTGGATTATAAAAAACGAAGATTCACGAAACATCGCCTTAACGAACTCATTGCCTTGGAAATAGAGAATACGAACGGAAAAGTGAAACTTGCTTCCACCACCATTGAGATAGTGCGCATACCTACCCTACAAATGGATAAAGAAGCTAAATAATGCGGAAAACCAAGGGGTAATCCATACATAGGTAAATATATATTCGTGTCTTTTTTTGTACCTTTCGCAAGCAAATTCTGAATCATATTAAAATACGTATTATGAAGCGATTCTACCCCAATTTCATCCTGGTTCTGATGTTGGCATTACTTACAACAGTAAGTTTTTCACAGGATAAAGGGATCTTACCTGCAGGGTTAACCGAAGCTGAAAGAGAGATCATCTCAGATTACAGCTTTACAGGTAATCGATTTACTCCTCCTCCCTCAGGTCCTGTTCGTGCCGCCGCAGAATGGGAAGAAGTGGAATATTTACTAATAACATGGCAGCCTAGCTTTCCGAACATCCTTCGACAAATCGTTGCTGCGGCTGTACAGGAATGTAAAGTGATCATTACCACTCAAAATGAAGCTTCTGTTTCCAATTATTTACAATCGAATGGGGTAGATCTTACGAATGTTATTTTTATGGATGAACCATGGAATAGCATCTGGATCCGTGATTATGCGGGAAATACAATTTATTCAGACGATGTGGGGGAGCGTGCTTTAACAGATTGGATCTACAATCGCCCTAGGCCGTTGGATAATGTAATGCCTTCGGCACATGCCGCACTTGTAGGAGTTCCTATTTATATCACAGACACGGCACCCAACGACCTGGTGAATACGGGGGGTAATTATATGTCGGATGGATTAGGCAATGCTTTTGCTTCTGAATTGGTCCTTAATGAGAACGAAGCCGGGAATCCTTATGGCGTTAGCGCTAAAACGGAAGCACAGGTAGATAATATTATGCAGGAATATATGGGCATCGATACCTATATCAAAATGACACCACTTCCATACGATGTGATCAATCATATCGATATGCACATGAAATTACTGGATGAAGAAACATTACTTGTAAGCAAGTACCCTGAAGGCGTTGCAGACGGACCGCAGATCGCAGAGAATATTGATTATGTGTTAGATAATTTCCAATCGGTTTTCGGGACTCCTTATCGTGTTAAGTGGATAGATGCTCCACCAAGTCCTAGTGGTTCCTATCCTGATACCGGGGGCTATTACAGAAATTTTACCAATGCTATTTTTATCAATAAAACCGTTCTGCTTCCACTATATCGCCCGGAAGTTGACGGACCAGCCCTTGCCCAGTGGGAGGAAATGATGCCCGGTTATAATATTGTGGGAATTGATGTGGATAATCCCGGAGAGAACCTGATAGCCCTGTTTGGTGCTATTCATTGTATTACTCATACCATTGGAGTGGCAGATCCATTGTGGATCGTTCACCAGCCGGTGTATAGTGCCGATACGAATACCGATGTCACCCTGGACGCCATGGTAAAGCACGTGTCGGGAGTTACTTCAGCTGACGTGATTTGGAGGGAAGTAGGAGATACAAATTGGAACCAGGCAACTATGACCAATGTTTCATCTGATAACTGGACTACCGACATCTCAATTGCCGACACTGACGTTGAATATTATATTGAAGCTGAAGCAAATTCAGGTAAAGTATTGTCCAGGCCTATAGTTGCCCCGGAAGGTTACTGGACTATAGGTGCAGGAGTTTTAGGAACAGGAGATCTTACAAACTATAATATTTCTGGTCCATATCCGAATCCTACAGTTGGTTCTGTATCATTCAATCTCAACAATCTATCGGGGCCGGTATCGGTGCGCGTTCAGAATATTCTGGGACAGGTGCTTATGACCGAGGTAGTAATAAATGGGAATGGAGTTTTCAATCTCGATCTTAATCCGGGTTGGAGAGGGACACTCTTTGTGACTTTCGAAGGAGAATTTGGACGAGCGACCAAGAAAGTGATAAAGCTTTAGAAGCAAAAAATAATAAAAAAAGCCGCAATAAGTTGCGGCTTTTTTTGTTTGAAGTAACCAAGGTCTGGGTTTAAAGCCCGGTACTTTGACGAAAATATTTGTTTTTTAAGCAGATTATCAGCATATTAGCTTCCGAATTTTCTTACACCCCCACCTATGAAAAGGCACTTCATATTCATATTCTTACTTGTGGTTTGCATATCGGCCAACGGTTTTGCGCAGTCCTCTACTGACGTAAATAAAGACGTAGACCGAACGGCAGTCTATGAGCAGGTAGTTAAGGAAGGATATGGAACGCCAAAGATCTATAAAGCGCTTGGTAATGCTCATTATTTTGAAGGGAATTATACCGATGCTAAAAAATGGTTTGAAAAGTTGTTTGAATCAGAAACCCTAGAAGATCCTATGCTGAAATTCAGGTATAAGCAAACCCTGAAAGCGTTGAAACTTGACCCGGCAAATAATACTTATCTGAATCCCACCATGGCAGGGTCCAATTAGATTCTACAACCTATTTATCTCAATGAAACGGAAGCATCCGGTAACATGGTCATTCACCATACCAGTGGCTTGCATATGAGCATAGACTACCGTAGTACCTACAAACTTAAACCCTCGTTTTTTTAAGTCTTTACTTATCTCGTCGCTTAGAGAAGTATTCGCCGGAATCTCGGCCATATCTTTAAATGAATTTACGATCGGTTTTCCATTTACAAATCTCCAGATATAGTCACTGAAGCTCCCAAATTTCCTTTGCACTTCCATGAACGCAATAGCATTGGTAACCGTGGCTTTCACTTTTAGTTTATTCCGTATAATCCCCGCATCAAGTAATAAAGAATCTATCTTTTGCTGTTCGTATTTCGCTACTTTCTTATAGTCGAAATTATCGAAAGCCCTCCTGAAATTCTCTCGTTTCCGCAGCACGGTGATCCAGCTCAACCCTGCCTGGAAGGTCTCCAGGATAAGGAATTCGAACAGGAGGCGGTCGTCTTGGACGGGCACTCCCCATTCGATATCGTGATAGGCTACGTATAACGGATCGTCACCGCACCAGGCACATCGGGTTTTTGTCATAATTGCTGATTTTAGTCATAGGAAAGGTAGTAAGTTTTTCAAATTTTTACGACTCATTTCGCATGGAAATTATTATGGAAATAAAACAACAGAATAAAGTGGCACTCGTTAAAGAAAAACTGAGTGAAACGATCGATTACAAAACCTATAAGAATGTTGTTTCTGAACTTGCGAAGAAAGGATTAAGCACAAGCCCCGAGCAAACAGAAGTCAATTCTAATTTTACCAAACTTAATGACGCTCGTATGCGCCGTTTGGATAAAACCATCAAGGTTCCCGATGAAATAGCGGAGAAGTTCGAGAATTTTAGCGGAAATCATACCTGGCTAGTTATTACCGAGAGTTGGTGTGGTGATGCTGCTCAATCAATTCCTGCGATGAATAGACTGGCAGAACTTTCAGAAGGAATCGACCTGCGATTGATTTATCGAGATACGCATCCCGATCTAATGGATGCATTTTTAACAAATGGTGTCAGATCCATCCCTAAGTTGATCGTTTTTGACAATACCACTGATCAAATCCTTTCTGAATGGGGTTCAAGGCCATCGGCAGCCACAAAATTGGTGAATGATTATAAAGCAGAGCACGGGGTGCTAACACCGGAATTCAAGCAGGACCTTCAAGTATGGTACAATAAGGATAAAGGGCAAAGCATTTTACAGGACCTGGCGGAACTGATATAATCGATTATTGCTGACCGGGAAAATTATAGGTAATAGTCCCTTTCTGGGTTTCTACAGCCGCTGCTGTATTAAAGCGTGCTTTTTTCGCATAAATGATAGCACTTTCAATTAAACAGCCGTTTTGAGTTGACGAGGCCTTCTTGTTATAGCCGGTTTTAGTAACCTTACCCAGGGCATTAACCTGTATGTTTATTACAATGATTCCACCACGATCACAAGTGTATACCGGGTTGGGAATATGAAGTGACCTGCGGTTAACAAGTTCGTAACTGATGGTTGTATTCCGGTTTCCAGAACCGGTTTCAGCTTTTTTCTGTTTTTTACGCTTCAGGGCGATCTCCCTCGCTTCTTTCAGCTTTTCTCTGGCTTCTTTAATTCCTTCTTCAGAAACGAATTGGGTATCGTTGATAGCTGCGTCGAGTTCAGCCAGCTTATCGTCGATCTCGCTTTCAGAGGTTTCCAGGTCTGAAATGAATTTTTCCGCCTCGTTAAAGGCTTTATTGGTTTCTATCGCTCGTTGTTCGGCCGGAGTTAGTTTAGCGAGTTCCTCTTCCGGAATAGGCAGTTCATCAGCATATTCAACATCGTATGAAGTTTCATCTACCGGGAAACCGGCGCCTAATTTAGCCGAATAAAGTATAAGGAACAGACATCCGAAAAGGAGTGACGTTATTATAAAAGCACGATATGAATAATCGAATTTCATGGGGCAAATGATTCAACAATTATACAAATTTATTTGAAAAGTGCTTATATACCAGAAGATTAAGAGCATTTTAACTAGATATTTGCTTAGCGAATTCTTCAATAGAAATGGCGTTTTCCACAATGAAATCACCTATACGAGTCCGTCGTAGTTCACTGAGATGTGCTCCGTTATCCAGAGCTTTACCGAAATCATGTGCCAGGGAACGAATATAGGTACCTTTACTACAAACTACCCGGAATTTTACGTCAGGCAGATCTATTCCGGTAATTTCAAACTCGGAAATATGGATAGTTCGGGTGGGAATTTCCACTTCTTTACCCTCTCGGGCGTAGTCGTAGAGACGTTTTCCATCCTTTTTAAGAGCAGAAAATACCGGTGGCTGCTGCTGAATATTTCCGATAAACTTTGTGGTGGCTTCGTGGATATCCTTTGATGTGATTTTTGTAACATCGAATCGTTGATCGATCTCGGATTCCAGGTCATAGCTTGGCGTGGTAGCTCCTAAGGTTATGGTACCCGTATATTCCTTCTCCTGTGCCTGATACGTTTCTATCTTTTTAGTGAATCTCCCTGTACAAAGGATAAGGAGGCCTGTAGCCAGAGGATCTAGAGTGCCTGCATGCCCGACTTTTATCTTTTTTATCCCGAATTCTTTCCTGATTATCCAACGTATCTTATTCACCACCTGGAAGGAGGTCCAGTTCAGTGGTTTGTCGATCAGGATTACCTGGCCTTCTAAGTAGTCTTCAGCAGTCATTAGGAAACGTAAAAACTGGTTACAATGGCCGTAATACCTACCAAAACACAATAGATGGCAAAATAAGACAATTTGCTTTTTCGCACCAGGGTTATCATCCAGGTACAGGCCAGGAGTCCGCAAATAAATGCGGCGATGAATCCTATGCCTAAAACTGTGAAGTCTGTACTTTCCCCGGAAAGCTCACCGCTATAGATGTCTTTTGCTATTTTACCAAAGATCAAGGGTACTACCATAAGGAAGGAGAAACGAGCTGCTTTACTTTTATCATTTCCCAGCAGTACAGAGGTAGATATAGTGGCACCACTGCGGGAAATTCCCGGAAGCATGGCCACAGCCTGTGCAATTCCAATCACAAAAGCATTCGAATTAGTTACTTTTTTACCTGTATGTTTTGCCCTGTCGGCCAGCCAAAGCAGGATTGCAGTTACTATTAGCATAGCCCCCACAAAGGCAATCTTACCGCCAAAAAACGCTTCGAGTTCCTCTTCAAACAGAACACCTACAATGGTCGCGGGAATCATGGATATGATGATCTTAAGAGAAAACTTTGTTTCCTCGTTCCATTTGAACTTAAGTAGTCCGCTGATAATTTCCCAAACATCTTTACGAAATACGACTATAGTACTTAAAGCCGTTGCAAAATGCAAAACCACTGTAAAAAGAAGGCTTTCCTCAGGCACAGACGTATCTCCCAGGATAGCTTTGCCTAATTCCAAGTGGCCACTTGATGAAACAGGTAAAAATTCGGTGAAGCCCTGAACAACGCCAAGGATAATAGCGTCCCAAATGTCCATGGGTTACTTTTCTTTGTTCGGATTTAACAGTATGGCGTAAACCTCAAATCCGAATCCTATTAGGATAAGTGCCGGGGCAAGACGTATGCGTCGCCAGTTATAAATTTCGGGATTAAAGACGTTGGGGTCGTCACTGCCACCTCCGGCCATAAGAATGAAACCTAAGGCGATAAATGCCGCTCCAATGAGCATGAACTTATAGTTTTTCTTTTCGAATACGAAACTATTGATTTTCGCTGCTTCTTTACGCTTCTTTTCTCCCATAATTAGTCAAATTCAGTAAATAAAACGTTGTTATCTACAGTTAATTGTGAAATATGTTCGGAAGTCCCGAACCAGAATTTATACAGTTGCAAGTTAACCTTTTTATTCATTATTTGTTCTTTTAGACCTTCGATGGTTAAACCTTGCTCAAGCCCGCGATTGATATAGTAGAAATCGTCTTTTTTCTCTTTTATAACTATATCGAAAGAAGTTCCTTCTTCAATGGCGGTAACCGTGATTTCCTTTGTCACACAATCTTCTGGTTTCGGATCCTGTATCAGGCAACCGGATAGAAGAAATGAAGTCGTAAGTATTAGAGCGAGTTTTTTAATAGTAGAGTTCATCGGTTCGCAAGTTTAAGAAACGTTGTGTTGCGAAAAACGTACTTATCCAGGTAATAATAAGCCCCATCAGAAAAATAAACACAAATAAGGAAACGATCAGAACAGTGTCCTGTGTGAGTCCTAATTCGGGAAAGGTCTTATTTAGGTAATAAAGTATGAACGCCATACCTCCCATTGCCAGTATAGACCCCAAAATGCCTAAGCGTACGCTTTTCCATATAAAAGGGCGCCGGATGAATCGTTTGGTTGCGCCTACCATCTGCATGGTTTTAATTGTAAATCGTTTGGCATACACTGATAATCGGATCGAGCTGTTAATTAAAAGGATGGCAATCACCAGGAAAATACCGGCTACTACCAGCACCCAGAAACTGATGCGCTGAACATTTTTAGTAAGTTGTTCGATCAGGGGTTTGTCGTATCCTACGTCATCCACGAAAGGTTTGCTTTTTAACTCGGTAATAATCTCTTCTACTTTTTCAGGGGTAACATAATCGGCTCGTAATCGTACATCTATGTTATTCTGAAGGGGATTTTCACCCAGGTAGTCCACATAATCTTCACCTATTTCAGCCATATGCGCTTCGGCTGCCTCTTCTTTGGTAACATAATTAGCGTACCGGGTATAATCTGCCAGTTCCAGGCTTTGTTTCAATTGATTGATCTCAACTTCCTTGGCGGTATCTTTTAGGAAGATAACAATTGGGACCTGCTCTTTAAAATGATCGGCAACACGCTTAGAATTCAATACCAGTAATCCCAGCAATCCCAAAAGGAACAGTACCAGGCCGATACTGATCACCACAGAGAAATAAGAAGATATAAGTCGCCTTTTTTGATACTTTTCGAAAGCAGTTGCCATGAATTAAGCTGTTACGGATGTAAAAATACAATGAATTTTACTTCCCCGACTAACTAACGTTTAAACTTTTCTCTTTCGTACAATACACGTAAATTTGCTCCTTTGTATCAAAACAAATTATGAGTCAGTATCATTTTAACGATATAGAGGCCAAATGGCAAAAGTACTGGGCTAAAAACCAAACTTTTAAGGCTGAGAATATTAGTGATAAACCAAAGTACTACGTCCTGGATATGTTCCCCTATCCATCAGGAGCTGGCTTGCATGTGGGACATCCGCTGGGATATATAGCCAGCGATGTGTATTCAAGGTACAAGCGACATAAAGGTTTTAATGTGCTACATCCTATGGGTTACGATAGTTTTGGATTGCCGGCCGAGCAATATGCCATCCAAACCGGGCAGCACCCTGCTGAAACCACCAAAGTGAATATTGAAGGAGGCATAGATAAGAGCGGGACAAAGATCGAAGGATACAGAAAACAATTGGATAAGATCGGGTTTTCATTCGATTGGAGCAGAGAAGTACGAACTTCCGACCCTAAATATTATAAATGGACGCAATGGATCTTTATTCAGCTTTTTGAAAGCTGGTATGACCGTGATGCAGATAAGGCTCGTGGGATTGATGAATTGATCACTGTATTTTCTTCGGAAGGAAATACAGGCCTGAATGCGGCTTGTGATGATGATGTAACGGTTTTCACCGCCGAAGAATGGAATGGTCTTTCTACTGAAGAACAACAAAGAATATTACTGAAATACAGGCTTACTTATTTAGCCGAAACTGAGGTGAACTGGTGTCCCGAATTAGGAACCGTACTCGCGAACGATGAGGTTGTGAACGGTGTTTCCGAGCGCGGAGGTTATCCCGTGATCCGGAAAAAAATGATGCAGTGGAGCATGCGTATCACGGCCTATGCTCAGCGTTTGCTGGACGGACTGGACAAGATCGACTGGCCACAACCACTGAAAGATTCACAGATCAACTGGATAGGCCGTTCCGAAGGAGCGATGGTATCCTTCAGTGTAAAGGATTTTAATGATAAAATAGACGTTTTCACCACTCGTCCCGACACTATTTTTGGAGTGAGCTTTATGACCCTTGCTCCGGAACACGAACTGGTGGCTAAGATCACCTCCGAAGCTCAGAAAGCTGAAGTAGAGGCCTATGTAGAGGCTACTGCCAAACGCAGTGAGCGGGAGCGTATGGCGGATGTGAAAACGATCTCCGGGGTATTTACAGGAGCGTATGCTATTCATCCTTTCAGTGGAGAGAAGATACCTGTGTGGATCGGGGATTACGTGCTTGCCGGTTATG
>JABDNT010000033.1 GCA_013043685.1 Flavobacteriaceae bacterium
CTCCTGAAGTGATTGAAGTAGTTGAGGACGAGGAAGACGTCGAGGAAACCATAATAGAATCTACCGAGACGGATACTGAAGAAGAAATAGTTGAGATCGAAGAGATCGAAGAGGTGGTTGAAGAAGAAATTGCCGACGTTCCTTTTGCTGTAATTGAAAACGTGCCTATTTATCCTGGTTGTGAAAGTGCCGGGAACAACAACGCTAAGAAAAAGTGTATGTCTGAAAAGATTCAGAAGTTCGTTCAGAAGAAATTTAACAATGAACTTGCGAATGATCTTGGATTAGATGCAGGAAGACAACGGATCTCGGTTCAGTTTAAAATTGACAGAACCGGTAATGTAACAGGCGTACGTGCGCGTGCTCCGCACCCGAAGTTAGAACAGGAAGCGATTAAGGTTGTGAAACAACTCCCTAAAATGACTCCTGGTAAGCAAAGAGGAAAAGCTGTTGGAGTATTATACGCACTTCCAATCGTATTTGAAGTTCAGAATTAAGAAATTCCGTATATAGCATTTAAATCTCCGGTTAGTCCGGAGATTTTTTTTTGGCATAACCCTTGTACTCTTAAGGCAATATTAATCCTTAAACATGTACATTATGAAACCATCAGTACAGTATTTCCAAAGCGATCGACCAAAAAAGCTTTCGAAGAGAGAGGATAAAAAAAGTGTAAATCACAGATGGAATTCCCGTTTGTACTTTCAACTAGGCCTTATTATTAGTCTGGGCATTACAATTCTTGTGGTTGAAAGTACCGTGGGCTTATCCTTAATCAAGGAGGTTGCTGTCGGGAAAGATCCGGTAATGGATCCGCCTACTGTTACGTATACGGTAGAGAAGCCAAAACCTGTTGTGGTTCAGAAAGAAAAAGTTGTAAAACAGAAACCATTAGTGCGTAAGAGAACCATTTCCACAGTAGTGGCTGTTGCCAAAAACCTTCCCACAATTGTAGAAACTCCATTAGCGCCTACAGATGTGCCTAAGACAAATACTGTAGCAGTTGTGAAACCAACTCCACCGCCTGTAAATACGAATCCGGAAAATATAAATAGTGTTGAATTTGTACCAGTATTCCCGGGGTGTGAGTATTTAGGAAGTAATGAAGCGAGAAAGCAATGTCTTTCGGATAAGATACGTTCGTTTATCTCCAAGAAATTCGATACAGATGAATTTTCGTATCTGGATTCGGGAACCGTTTTCAGAATTGATGTGCAGTTCAAGATAGACCAAAACGGTAATGTGAAGGAGGTGAGATCCAGGGCTCCGGAAAGATCCCTTGAAAATGAAGCGGTTCGTGTTATTAATCTGTTGCCCACCATACAACCCGGGATGCAGGGAGATAAACCGGTAGAAGTTATTTATCGGGTTCCCATTACTTTCAAAACGAATTAAGTTGTTGAAAACCGCCGTGATAACACAGCGGTTTTTTTGTGATTGTGGATTTAAAAAAGCCGTATCTTTCTGCAAACAATTTACTTCACCAATGAAAATAGTTGCCTCGATCCTATTTTGTTTATTCATTATTCCATCATTTTCGCAAACCAATATCTCGTCCTTTGAGAAGTATCCGGTATTCCCCGAATGCGCAGCTGTGGAGATAGACCAATTAGAGAATTGCTTTAACAATACGCTCCAGAGTTTTGTCTATTCAAACTTTGTAGTTCCGGAAGTCGTGTCTTCTGAAAACTATAAAGGGACCCTTGCGGTATTCTTCGAAATTAATAAGGAAGGATCCTTTCGAGTAATCCTTGTGGATGCCGTATACGAGGAGTTGAAGGAAGAAGCCAACAGAGTGTTTGGCCTACTACCAAAAATACAACCAGCGACCTACAATGCGAAGCCGGCTTATGTTCAGTTCACATTATCCCTTAATATACCGCTTGAAGCTCCTGTTCCTGTGGAAATTGAATCAAAAATAACTTCGGAAACTCAGCCGGATGAGGTAGTTCTCAACGAATATGATAATATCGAAAAACTTCCTTATGAGAATGAAGAATATACCAGCCAGATTAATATTCCTCTGTCCCATCATAACTACAGTTTGTTCGATCCAGCATTGAACAGAATTGGACAAAATAACCACACGGCTCAAAAGCCCTATGTGTATGCCGAAGTGAATCGATACTATAACTTCGAAGCTGAAAATGATAAAATACTAAAGAACAAGACATCATGGTTCGGGAGAAAGTTCTGGAATGAACATATGGTAACCATTAAGGGCAAGGACTATTGGATTACCCTGGACCCTGGTGTAGATCTTCAAGTGGGTAAGGACACCGACGCCGATATAGATACCTATAATAATACCCGACTGGTGTATACCCAGGGAGGGATCGGTAAGAATTTCAATTTTTTCGCTGTGATTTATGAAAGTCAGGGCCGATTTGCAGATTACTTTAACCGATTTGCGGAAGCCCGAAGACCCGATGGTGGAAATCCGGCTATAATTCCCGGAAGGGGTATCGCCAAAGAATTTAAAACCGATTCTTACGATTATCCTATCGCGACGGGTCATATTTCTTATTCCCCTTCCAAGACATTCAATTTCCAATTGGGACACGGTAAGAATTTCATCGGAGACGGATACCGTTCCTTGTTGTTAAGCGATAACTCCAGCCCTTATCCATTTTTTAAAGTAAATACCACGTTTTGGAAGCTCAAGTACACCAACACTTGGATGTCACTCCGTGATGTAAGGTCGGCAGTGACCGCCGATGGCTCTTTTCGAACCAAATACATAGCGAACCACTACTTGAGTTACAATATCACCAAACGCCTTAATATTGGCCTATTTGAGTCTGTTATCTGGCAAAACGATAATGACAGAGGCTTTGACTTTAACTACCTCAATCCGATTATTTTCTACAGAGCGATCGAATTTTCCACGGGATCTCGTGGTGGAAATGCAATAATTGGACTAAGCAGTAAATTTAAATTTACAGATAAAGTCAATGCCTACGGTCAGCTAATAATTGATGAATTTTCTAGCAGTGATATATCAGGAGGTAATGGAAGCTACAAAAATAAGATTGGTTATCAACTTGGAGCCAAATATTACGATGCGTTCTCAGTCGATGGCCTGTATCTTCAAGCCGAATATAACAGAGTAAGGCCATATACCTATTCACACAATACCGTGGTTCTCAATTACGGTCATAATAATCAGTCCCTGGCGCATACTTTAGGCGCTAATTTCTCAGAGTTTATTGGGATTGCGCGATATCAAAAAGGAAGGATATTCGGGGATGCAAAGGTAGTTGTTGCCAAGCGAGGGTTTGAATTTAATACACCGGAAGACATGAATTTCTATGGCGGAAGTATTTATGGAACTGAGGACGACCGGATCTCGGATAATGGAAATGATCTGGCCCAGGGAAATACAACCGATTTTTTACATGCCGAATTGCAGGCAGGATATTTATTGAATCCAGCAACAAATCTGAAGATTTATGCCAGCGTTATCTTCAGGGATTTTAAGCCTGAACTAAATACGGATAATGTGTTCGAAAATCAGACGACCTGGGTGAATTTCGGTATTAGAACCGACCTGTTTAACTGGTATTATGACTTCTAAATGGAAGTTCAATTAATTCTTTTTTGAAACATCACCATATTTGGCCTCGGTTAATTTATAGATCATACTTACGAACTTTTCGGTTGAAACATAGCCATCACCATACCCTAATGCATCATATTCCTTGGTAATCTCTTTGTTTGCAAGAATTTCCTCTTTACTATTATTTTGTACATAATAATATGCTACCCTGTCCTTCAGGGCCTTCATCATAGAGTAGGTCTTCTTTACATCTGCTTTCGATCCTACGGGGCCATGTCCAGGTATGATACTGGTTTCGTCATCTGTAAGAGCAAGGATTTTCGAAAGCGCGTCTATGTAACCGTCATAGGTTCCTCCGCTATTCATGTCGATGTAAGGATATTTGCCGTTAAAAAAGGTATCACCGGTATGCAGTACGTTACTTTCAGTAAAATAAACCAAGGCATCACCATCGGTATGTGCATTGTGTAAATGGAAAACCATGATAGTTTCATCGTTATAATGAAAGGTCATATTATCGGAAAAAGTGATAACCGGAAATTTGTAAAGTGACGGGTCGAAACTTGATTCACTTTGAATACCCTCTTTTGCCTTTGCCTGAGCCTTTTCGGTATTTCCTTCATCCTCCAGCTGATCGACTAATTTCTTAAACTCTTCTTCCTGTGCTTTGTAAATTTTTTGCTTTTCTACATTTACCAATCGTTTTCTCGCATTGTCATGGGCAACGACAATAGCGCCATTGTCGGTCATATTCGCATTTCCTCCGGTATGATCTCCGTGATGGTGTGTGTTGACAAGAAATTGCACTTGTTTATCGCTTAGGCTTGCGATTAGATCTATAATCTCGGGAGTAGCGGGTGCAAATTGGCTGTCGATCATAAGAACCCCGTCATTTCCGAATGAAACCCCAATATTTCCTCCCTTTCCTTGAAGCATATATATACTATCCGCAACTTTAACCAATGAGATAGTTCGAGCTGGATTGGAAGAGGTAGTGTTTGTTTCACCACTGTCCTGGGCTGGAGAAATAAAGAATCCGAGAAAAAAAAGTAGGGTACTAAGAGATAAAACGCGCATGATTTTGTGTTTAATTATGAAGTCGAAATTAATAAAATAATTTAAATACGATCCCAACAATATAATATATAAATTGTGAAAGATGACCTTGTAACGTATCTTTGCAGCTCGTTTAAAAATTAAGGTCTCTTGCCTACAGCCCAGTCACAGTCATTCCCGGTTTCGGTAGTAAAAAATTTTACTGAAATCACCAAAATGCGCTTATCCGTGAGCGTGGTGTTTTCTTCCATCGCCGGTTACCTGCTGGGAACCGACAGCATCAATTTTTTTACTTTATTCATTTTGGGTGTAGGCGGGTATTGTATGGTGGGAGCTTCAAATGTCTTTAACCAGATCATAGAAAAAGATCGGGATGCACTTATGGATCGAACCAAAGACAGGCCAATTCCCGCTGGCCGGATGGGGGTGACTTCAGCATTTATACTTGCATGCTTACTGACATTGATCGGTATCGCTATTTTATATATCATTAATCCCATGACCGCTCTCTTCGGGGCAATTTCGATCTTTATGTATGTTAGCATGTACACGCCCTTAAAGACGAAAACACCTCTGGCGGTATTTGTGGGAGCCTTTCCCGGGGCTATACCTTTCATGCTGGGATGGGTAGCTGCCACCAACGATTTCGGCATTGAACCTGGTACGTTGTTCATGATCCAGTTTTTCTGGCAGTTTCCCCATTTTTGGGCCATAGGCTGGTTCCTATTCGATGATTATAAGAAAGGTGGATTTTTCATGCTCCCCAATGGAAAACGTGATAAGGGAACTGCTATTCAAATTGTACTCTACTGTATCTGGACCGTCCTGGCGTCTCTAATTCCCGCTGTAGGAGTAACCGGCAGCCTATACTTAACACCATTTTCGGCCGTGTTGATAGCCGTTATAGGCATATGGCTTATCTATTATGCAGTGAGACTATTTAAGTTAAGAACAGAAAAAGCCGCAAAACAACTTATGTTGGTTAGTGTGAGTTATATAACGCTATTGCAATTAATATACGTATTGGACAAATTTATAAGATAATGGATTATACTGAAGGTAGTGAAGATTTGAAACGACAGCGAGCCAAAAAGATGATGCTTTGGTTTGGCATCGTTAGTTTGTCGATGAGTTTTTTAGGATTTACAAGTGCGTATATAGTTAGTAGCAAGCGTGAAGACTGGCTGGATGATTTCCAGATCCCGCAGGCCTTCTATATAAGCCTTGCTGTGATTATCGCCAGTAGTATTACCATGCATCTGGCGAAGAGGAACATAAAAAAGGAGAATAATGGTACCGGAATGTTGTTTCTCTGGACGACCTTAGTGCTGGGAGTTGTATTTGTGTGGTTGCAACTGCAGGGATTTGATGAGATAATTGGGATTTTCGGGTACAATCCAACCGGCCCCACGAGTAATATTACCTACACCTACATTTTTTTAATTGCCACAGTGCATATCGCGCACATCGTTGTTGCATTAATAGCGCTGCTCGTAGTAATTTATAATCATTATAAACAGAAGTATACAAAGGGAAAAACATTAGGTGTCGAATTAGCTGCGACCTTTTGGCATTTTGTCGATATATTGTGGATTTACCTATTTTTCTTTTTCTATATTGTGAGATAGAATTCATTGTTTTTCAGTGGATTGGTAATGCATCAAACAAGGCCTTTACACCACTCAGTTTATAAATTAAACATTGATATTTCGTTAGATAAAAAATAGTCGTATTTTTGGACCTTATTTAAAACCAATTTCTTTATATGGACGCTACTGTTGCTCAAACAGGCACAGAAGGAAAAACGTGGGGAGGCGGCAATAGACCTCTCAACGCCAGTTACGGAAAAATGATGATGTGGTTCTTCATCGTTTCTGATGCTTTAACCTTCTCAGGATTTCTTGCCTCATATGGATTCTCAAGATTTAAGTTTATCGATTCATGGCCAATAGCGGATGAAGTGTTTACTCACTTCCCGTTCTTACACGGTGTTGATGCGCCAATGTACTATGTGGCATTTATGACTTTTATCCTTATCTTTTCTTCTGTAACTATGGTACTTGCCGTAGATGCAGGGCATAAAATGCAAAAGAATAAGGTTATTATTTACTTATTCTTAACGGTTATAGGAGGTCTTATTTTCGTTGGCTCTCAGGCCTGGGAATGGGCAACATTCATTAAAGGGGATTACGGAGCAGTAGAAACAAATGGTGGAAAGATCCTTCAATTCCTGGATAAAGACGGGAACAGAGTCGCCATAGGCGAATTTGCCACAACATTGCCCAGTACTTCGGTCACCCACACGGAAGGTAACGGAATTTGGTACATGGAGGGAGGTACCGAAACTTCTTTTAATTATGAAGAGGTAAAAGCTGGTTTTCTTGCAAATGAAAACCTATTGATAAGGGATCAGGAACTGGTTCCGGACATGGCAGCGTTAAGAGCTTCAGACCTTGAGGCAGATAAACAGGAAGTAGCCAGGCTTGAAAGATCATATATCAATCTTGATGAGATAGGAGAAAAAGCTATTTACAGCAGGGAAATGAGTGTTTCCAAACTTGTTAATGATGGGAAACTAGTTGTTGAAGGTGCGAACCTAAAACACAATGAGTATGGTACGCCACTTTTTGCAGATTTCTTTTTCTTCATTACCGGATTTCACGGATTCCACGTATTCTCAGGGGTAATTTTCAATCTTATAATTTTCTTCAATGTTGTTATAGGAACCTATGAGAGACGCGGTCATTACGAAATGGTTGAAAAAGTGGGACTTTACTGGCACTTTGTAGATTTAGTCTGGGTATTTGTATTCACCTTCTTCTATCTTGTATAGCGTATAAAATATAATCATGGCACACGATCATAAACTAGCAATATTTAGAGGACTTATAACTTTTAAGTCGAACGAACGAAAGATATGGGGTGTATTTGCATTTCTATCTGTAGTAACCGTAGTTGAGGTAGCATTGGGTATCATAAAACCGGAAGTGCTAACCGAGAACAGATTCCTGGCGATGAAACTCCTTAACTGGATATTTATCGTCCTTACACTTGTTAAAGCATACTATATTACCTGGGACTTCATGCACATGAGGGATGAAGTTAAACCGCTTCGAAGAGCTGTTGTCTGGACAGCAATTTTCTTGATCTGCTACCTGGTACTTATCCTTCTTATCGAGGGAGATTATATATATGAAGTTTATAAAAACAATTATATGAAATTCACTTTTTAAGAATTTCAACGAACCAACAAACCCTGCCTGGCAGGGTTTTTTTATACCTCATAAAATATCGTTAAGAGATTGTTTTCCGCTCTTTTTGGGAGTATTTTTGCAATATAAAGTACACTATGCAAGTCAAAAAATATTTAGTGCTCGGAGTCTTGTTTCTACTTCCGCTTTCGATGTATATTTTCTTTGCATCGGGTAAGGATAATTTCGGACGTTTACCTGTGCTAACAGAGAATATTACCGAGATAGATAAATTCAATGCGGAGGATAATGACACGATTCGTCTGAAAAATAGTATCACCATCCTGGGTTTCTTCGGAAATGACCCGCTTGCGAATAAAGTTAATGCCTTTAACCTGGCGCATAAGATTTACAAAAAGAACCGGGGATTTAATGATTTTCAGATAGTGATACTTCAGCCGGAAGGAACCGAAGCACCCTCCAAGGAACTCAAGAAAAAGCTTTCGGAAATAGCAGATACCGATCGTTGGAAATTCGTATTCGGATCTCCGGAAGAAATTAAAGAGGTATTTAATTCACTGAAGTCGGATTACCTATTAATGCCGGATAATGGCAGTCCTTACGTTTTCATTATCGATAAAAATGGAAATCTCAGAGGGCGCGATGACGATGAAGACGTTGGGAAACTTTACGGTTTCGACGCACGAGATTTTGCAGAGATCAATAATAAAATGGATGACGACGTAAAGGTGATCCTGGCAGAATACAGGTTGGAACTCAAGAAATATAAAGCTGATAGGGAAATATAATCGATGAGCAAGAATTATTCATACATAGGAATATCCTTCATTATACTTGTATTCGGGATTTGGGCAATTCCGAAGATAGTAGATAATTTTTCGAAACCTGATCTGGCTGTGATCGGGACGGTGCCCGAATTTAGTTTTACAAACCAGAATAGGAATACGATCTCTAATGAAGATTACAAAGGAAAGGTGTACGTAGCCGAGTTCTTCTTTACCACCTGTCCCTCGATTTGTCCTATTATGAACAGAAATATGGTGCGTATTCAAAATGAGTTTTACGGAAACCCAGACCTGGGAATAGCGTCGTTCAGCATCGATCCGGAATACGACACACCTGAAATTCTGAAAAGTTATGCGGAAAGCTACGAGATCACTAATCCCAGCTGGCATTTGCTTACCGGAGAGAAGGCGAAGATCTTTGAATTGGCCAATGCAGGATTTAACCTGTATGTTGGTGAAAACAGTGAAGTGGAAGGTGGTTTTGAGCATTCGGGATATTTTGCCCTGATAGACCAGGAAGGAAACATACGATCCCGTATTGACGAAAATGGCAATCCTATTATTTATTACGATGGTCTGGAGGCGGAAGGCATACAAATGTTGATGGAAGACATCGAATTACTTTTAAAGAATTAAATCAATGTCGAAAGATAAGGTAAGCAAAAAGTATACTACCTGGATCTGGATTCTTTCCATCGCCATCCCCGTAGTTGTGGCATTATTGTTTTCGGTGAAAATCCCAGGAGTGGAACGATTGGGATTCTTACCACCGATCTATGCTTCCATAAATGCGTTAACATCTATATTATTGATTGTGGCTGTAATTCAGATTAAAAAAGGAAATCGTAAGACACATGAAAGGCTGATGAAATTTTGTATCCTGCTTTCCGCATTGTTTCTTATAATGTATGTAGCCTATCATATGACTTCAGATTCTACCCCATACGGAGGAGAAGGAATACTGCGCTATCTGTACTTCGTAATATTGATAAGTCATATCTTTCTTTCTATAGGGGTTATTCCATTTGTCCTGATTACTTATGTACGGGCCCTTACCGGGGATTTTCAAAAGCATAAAAAAATTGCGAAATTTACATTTCCTATCTGGCTGTATGTGGCGGTAACAGGGGTTATTGTGTATTTGATGATCTCACCTTATTACTAATATGAAATTAAAGATATTCCTTATAATACTGTTTGTGATTTTTGCTTCTTTCCCGATGGAAGCCCAATGTGCTATGTGTCGAGCAGTATTGGAAAGTGAGGAATCCGGAGGAGCCGCCGCCGGTATAAATAAAGGTATTATTTACCTAATGATCTTTCCGTATTTGCTAATTGGCGGAGTGGGTTATGCGATCTACCGAATGCGCCAAAAAGCAAAAGATGAGGATTAATATTTTTCTTACTTGAAATAGTGTAACATATCTTTTTGAGGCGAGTCTTATTGCAAAGGCTTCACACTAACCACCCCTGTAAGTCTTAACATGAATTTCACAAAAGAAAGCGGGAAACCGCGTTATTTTGTAATAGAATTAATTAAGATGATTGAAATAAAAGACTTACATAAATCCTATGTCATGGGTGAGAATTCTTTACACGTTTTAAAGGGTATTGATTTCACCGTGAAAGAGGGTGAATTGGTCGCGATCATGGGATCTTCCGGATCTGGAAAATCTACACTCCTGAACATTTTGGGAATGCTGGATGAAGCCGATAAAGGTTCATATTACCTCGATGGGAAACCCATAAAGAACCTGTCTGAAAAAATAGCAGCCCGATACCGTAATAAATTTCTGGGATTCGTTTTCCAGTCGTTCAATCTCATTACCTACAAAAGTGCACTTGAGAATGTGGCCATGCCTTTATATTATCAGGGGATGAAACGAAACGAGCGTAACAAGAAAGCCATGCGTTACCTTGAAAAAGTAGGATTGGCAGACTGGGCAACGCATCTGCCAAATGAACTTTCAGGGGGACAGAACCAACGGGTTGCCATTGCACGAGCTTTAGCCAGTGAACCCAAAGTTCTATTAGCCGATGAACCAACAGGTGCTTTGGATTCTACTACTTCATATGAAGTAATGCGAATTATTCAATCTATAAATGATGAGGGTAAGACCATACTAATCGTAACGCACGAAGATGATATCGCCCATATGTGTAAGCGTATTGTAAATTTAAGGGACGGCGTTATTATTAAAGATTCAAAAATTAACCAGGTAAGGACAAAATCAGCCACACATGTTTAACATAGAGCGTTGGCAGGAAATATTCGACACTATCCGTAAAAACAAATTGCGGACTTTCTTAACCGGACTTTCGGTAGCCTCGGGTATTTTCATATTGGTCGTACTTCTTGGTTTCGGACAAGGTATGACTAATGGCGTGGCAAAGGAGTTTGAGCAGGATGCGACCAATAGAATTGCCGTTTGGACCGGCGTTACTACGGTGGAATACAAAGGACTGAATCCAGGGCGATTTATTGAATTAAAAAATGAAGATTACGACCTCCTGATCAAGAAGTATGAAGACGATATTGAATTTAAATCATCCGTTTTCAGAATCTGGAATGGTATAGCAACTTATAAGAATGAATCCGGGAATTATCGGGTGGAAGGAGTTTATCCGGATTATCAGTTTATTGAGAATGCCTCGTTGAGCGCAGGTAGATTTCTTAATTACGATGATCATAACGGAAATGAGAAAGTTATAGTAATCGGGCACAAAGTGTATAGGGATCTCTTCGGAAAAAAGGAGGCTATCGGAGAACAGGTACAGATATCCGGAATTAACTTTAAGGTGGTTGGTGTTTTTACAGATCCCGGAGGTGAGCGAGAAGAATCCAAAGTTTTCCTTCCTTTATCTACATCGCAAAGAGTCTTTGCCGGAGGAAATACTATTCGCAACCTTGGTTTTACTCTCAAACCCCAACGAACATTTCAGCAGGCAGTAAGACAATCGATAATATTTACAAATGAGATCCAGTCCTTCCTGCAAGAAAGACACATTGTGGCTCCGGAGGATGAAAGTGCAATTGATACCTGGAACTCATTGGAAGAGGCCAAGCGATACTACGATCTCATGGATATGATAAAACTATTCTTCTGGGTAGTAGGTATCTGTACCATTGTTGCCGGTGTAGTAGGGGTGAGTAATATCATGCTCATTATTGTAAAAGAACGAACCAAGGAGATTGGCATTCGGAAAGCCATTGGTGCACAGCCATGGTCGATAATTGGAATGATCCTCCATGAGTCGATCTTTGTTACTGCGATCGCTGGTTTTCTCGGACTCATTTTTAGTATGGCTTTACTAGAAGTTGTAGGCCCTAATGTGGAAATTGATTATATAGTAAATCCTTCTGTTAATTTCAATGTGGCACTTACAACGGTTATTGTATTGATAGTTGCAGGCGCACTTGCCGGTTTTTTCCCGGCATGGAGAGCTGCAAGGATTAAACCTATAGACGCACTTAGAGACGAATAATATGTTTAACAGGGATCGTTGGGAGGAAATATTGGAGGCATTAAGTAGTAATTGGTTTAGGACCGTACTTACTGCTTTTGGTGTACTTTGGGGAATATTTATTCTTGTTATTCTGCTCGCAGCAGGCAAAGGCCTCGAAAATGGGGTGAAGGCGGATTTTGGTGATATAGCCACGAATACTATGTTTATGTGGACCCAGACGATCTCCAAGCCGTACAAAGGCTTACCGAAAGGCAGACGCTTTTCCTATAAAATTAGTGATGTTCAGGCCATAAAAGACAATGTACCTAATATGCGATTTATTTCTCCCAGAAACCAACTGGGCGGATTTGGGGGGAGCAACAATGTTGTTCGCGGATTAAATACAGGTGCTTTTAATGTCTATGGTGATTACCCAGAGATCATCGAGCAACAACCAATGGATATAACCAGCGGCCGCTTTATTAACTATGGTGATATTGATGAAAAACGCAAAATAGCCATTATAGGTGAAGGAGTGAAAACTTCGTTATACGAATTTGGCGAGGATCCTTTAGGTACCTATATCAAGATCAACGGAGTGAATTTCATCGTGGTGGGGACGTATAAGAAAAAATCACAAGGCGGGGATTCGGAAGAAGATCAGAAAGAGATATATGTGCCTTTCACTTCATTCTCCCAGGCGTTTAATCGTGGCGATCGAGTAGGTTGGATGGCGATAACGGCGGAAGATGGTTCATCAATAACACAGTTAAAGGAACAAATCTTCGATGTGATAAAACAACGACACACCATACATCCGGAAGATGACAGAGCCATTGGTAATTTCGACCTTTATGAACAATACAGTCGCATTGAACGCTTATTCTTCGCTCTAAAGATCATCGCTTATTTTGTAGGAACCCTGGTTTTGCTCTCAGGTATTATTGGGATAAGCAATATCATGCTTATCGTAGTAAAGGAGCGAACCAAGGAGATCGGCATACGAAGAGCATTGGGCGCTACACCCTGGTCAATACGAGGACAGGTGTTACTTGAATCAATTTTTCTTACGATAATTTCCGGGATGATGGGTATATCACTGGGTGCCCTGGTGATCTATGCCATTAATAAAGTGCTGGATGCGAGCGGGCCGGTGGATATGTTCTCAAATCCCAGTGTGGATATAGGAGTGGTTATCACAGCGCTCATTATATTGATTGTTTCAGGATTGTTTGCAGGTTTTATTCCTGCACAGAACGCGATCAAAGTTAAACCAGTAGACGCATTACGAACCGAATAATAATTAACAACACAAAATGAAAAAAACGGTTACTATAATAATTCTTGTTGCCATCGTAATTTCCTTTACGGCTGCCTTGTATTATTTATATTCTAAGAATCAGGAAGATCCAGTGGTCTATGAAACAGAACAGGCCGAAGTGGGAAATATTATTAAAAAGACTGTGGCTACCGGAAGTATTGTTCCGAAGGAGGAAGTACTGATAAAACCTAATATTTCAGGGATCATCGATGAGATATTCGTGGAAGCCGGAGAGCAGGTGGAGGCGGGAGACCTCCTTGCTAAAGTAAAGGTTATCCCCAATGTTTCAGCATTAACAAGTGCAAAGAATAGTATCAACAGCTCAAGGACACAATTGGAAACAGCCAGACTGGCTCTGGAAAACGAGCGTAATATCTTCAAACGGCAAAAAGATTTGTTCGATAAAGGGGTGATTTCAGCAAATGAATTCGACAATGCTCAACTTGCCTTTAACCAGGCACAGCAGCGTTTCAATCAGGAAAAGGTAAACCTGTCCGGGGCCCAGCAGAACTACGATATTGTTAAGACCGGAACTACGAGCGGATTAGGATCGGCGGCTACTACTGAAATTCGAGCTACGGTATCAGGGATGGTGTTGGATGTTCCTGTAAAAGTCGGGAACCAGGTAATTGAGGCGAATAACTTCAACGATGGAACCACGATAGCTACCCTGGCCGATGTAGATCAAATGATATTTGAGGGAAAGGTAGATGAAAGTGAAGTTGGTAAGATAACCGAAAACCTGCCTCTTGAGATTACTGTAGGCGCTATTGAAAATGCCACATTCGATGCTGTGTTGGATTATATTGCCCCTAAGGGAGTAAGCGAAAATGGAGCGATACAGTTCGAAATAAAAGGGACGTTAAAGAAAAAAGATACTACCTTTATCCGCGCTGGGCTCAGTGCAAACGCATCAATTATCCTGGCCAGGGCAGATAGCGTGCTCACTGTAAAGGAGGCATTGGTGCAATATGATCCTGAAACCCAGGAACCGTTTGTAGAAATAGAAACCGGGGATCAGGAATTTGAGCGAAGGGAAATAGAGTTGGGGATCAGTGATGGTATAAATGTGGAGGTAAAGAATGGAATCTCAAAGGAAGATCTTATAAAGGTTTGGAACCAGATAAAACCTGCGGTGCAATTCGGCAGAAATTAACAGTGTTATTTCTTTGTATTTAGTGTAACACTTTAACATTTTAAAAGACAAATTCGGCAACTATCAATTCTATGAAGAAACAAATTATTATTCTGATTTTACTGCTGGCAGCAACAAATATGTTCGCGCAGAAAAAATGGACATTGAGGGAATGCGTGATCTATGCCCTCGAAAATAATATTTCTGTTAAACAATCTGAGCTGGACCTTGAAGCGACAAATGCAGAGAAATTGTCTGCTATAGGTAACTTCTTACCTTCCATCAATGCGAATGCCAATGTTTCTGAAAACACAGGTTTAAGCCTGAACCCTACCAATAACGAGCTTGAGAATACAACTTTTCTCTCGGCTTCAGGAGCAATAAATGTTGGATATACATTATTCGACGGATTACGCAATTTCCGAAGTGCGCAAAGGGCCAAGATATCTAAATTAGCAGCCGAACACAGGTTGGATAAAATGAAGGATGATATATCACTCTTCGTTGCCAATGCTTATTTGCAGGTGCTGCTAAACAAGGCGAATCTGGAAGTATTGGTAGCTCAGAATAATGTGACCAAGGAACAAATTACACGAACCCAGGATCTTGTGGATGCCGGTGTTCTTCCTAGAGGTGACCTATTGGAGATTCAGGCTACGGATGCCAGCGAGATTCAGAATATTGTCACTGCGGAAAATGTTGTGCAGATATCGTTGATTAGTCTTGCACAGCTATTACTGATCAAAGAATATGAAACCTTCGATATAGAAGATGAGGGTTACGATATTGTGGACGACGGGGTGGCGTCAAAAAGTGTCGATGAGATCATCGCCAATGCAAAAGAGACCCGTTCTGAAATCAAGATCGCTGAAAGTGATGTAGCCCTAGCTGAAAAGGATCTTCAATTATCCCGTGGGTCCTATTATCCTACGGTTTCTGCATTTTTCGGATATAATACACGATACGCCGATAATGATCCTTTAATGACCCCGTTTTCGGAACAGTTATACCTGAATGATGGTATTGGTTATGGATTACAATTGAATGTTCCGGTATTAAACGGTCTGAATGTGCGTAGCAATGTGAAACGCAACAGAGTAAATCTGGAGCGCACACGTTTTCAATTAGAGCAGGCGAAGCTTGATCTGGAGTCCAATATTTACCAGGCTTATGTGGATGTTCAGGGAGCGTTTAAGGCTTACGAAGCAGCCGAGAAAGCTTTCGAATCGCAAGAACTTGCTTATCAGTATGCAAAAGACAGATATGACGTGGGATTAACGAATGCATTCGATTTTAGCCAGTCTAAATTACGATTCGATAATGCAAGTATCGAAGTGAACAGAACTAAATACGATTATATTTTTAAATTAAAGGTACTAGAGTTGTATTTTGGTATCCCTGCAACGGAGTTAAAGTTTTAGTTATGAAGAAAAAAACACTAATCATAATCATTTCAGCTATAGTAGTTTTATTACTGCTATTGGTAGTGGCTAAAAAGAAAGGATGGATCGGCTCTGATAGTGACACTACGAAAGTCGAGATGACCGAAATTACTCTAATGGAGATCATAGAAACTGTGGCCGCAACCGGGAAAATTCAACCGGAAGTTGAAGTGGCGCTATCGTCTGAAGTATCGGGTGAGATCATTGAATTACCAATAAAAGAAGGACAGCAGGTAAAGAAAGGAGACTTGCTGGTAAAGATAAATCCGGACCTTATCCAGGCCGCTGTGAGCCAGTCGCAGGCCGGATTACAGAATGTACGCGCCCAACTTTCACAGGCGGAGGCAAACCTTAATAATGCCCAGTTAAATTACAACCGTAATAAAGAATTGTTCGAGAAAGGAGTAATCTCCAAATCGGAATGGGATCGCTCGGTTAATGAATATGAATCGGCTAAAGCCAATAAGGAAGCTACGTATTATAGTGTTCAAAGTGCTGCAGCGAATTTAAAGCAATCCAGGGATAACCTTGAAAGGACAACTATTTACGCCCCTATGGACGGAACGATCTCGAAACTGTCGGTCGAATTAGGTGAGCGAGTGGTTGGAACAGCGCAAATGGCGGGTACTGAGATCGTTCGAGTAGCAGACCTTACTAATATGGAAGTTGAAGTAGACGTGAACGAGAACGATATAGTGAAAGTCTCTTTGGAAGATTCTACCATTGTTGAAGTAGATGCCTATTTAAAAAGAGAATTTAAAGGTGTGGTTACGGAAATTGCCAATTCCGCGGAAAATGCTATTTCTGTGGATCAGGTAACAAATTTCAAAGTAAAAGTGCGGATCGTGCCGGAATCTTACGCAGATCTTACGGAAGGAAAGCCAGATTATTATTCTCCTTTCAGACCGGGTATGACAGCGACGGTGGATGTAATCACAGAAAAGAAATCTAATATTACCGGAGTACCAATAAGTGCCATAGTAATTAAGACCGATACAAGTTGTACAAAAAGCTTTAAAGCCAAGAAGAAGAAAACCGAAGGGGAACAGGAGAAGTTTGAATGTGTTTTTGTAAAAGAAGGAGATGAAGCTAAGATTAGAGTGGTTACAACGGGTATCCAGGATGATTCGAATATAGAAATTACCTCGGGACTGGAAGAAGGAGATGTTGTAATCACAGGCCCATATAATACGGTGACCAAAACTTTGGACTGCGGAGACATGATTGCCGAAGCAGAAGACGAGGAAGAAGAAAAAGATGAAGAATAATGGCAACCATTCTATGTCTTGAGACAGCCACTACTAATTGTTCAGTAGCGCTTTCGGTAAACGGAAGCGTTATTGCTTTTAAAGAAGATCGAAGCTCGGCATATACCCATGCTGAAAAGCTGCATCCATTTATCGAAGATGTATTGTCACAAGCAGGTATCTCCAAAACCAATCTCGACGCTGTAGCCGTTAGTAAAGGCCCTGGATCTTATACTGGGCTAAGAATTGGTGTTTCGGCGGCTAAAGGCCTGTGTTTTGCTCTTGACATACCGTTAATCTCTATACCAACTTTGAATTCGATGATCGTTCCTGTAACATTGGCTTCCGATTTCAAAATCCCATTGTTAGATGCGAGGCGGATGGAAGTGTATTCATCGGTTTTTAATTCTAAAAATGAAGAGGTTCGGGAAACTCGAGCTGAAATACTTACAGAAGGCTCATTTTCAGAATACCTAGATAAGGGTAAAGTTATTTTTCTGGGGAGTGGTTCGGATAAATTTCAGAAGATTATTAATCATCCAAATGCTATATTTATGCCAGAGGCCATACCATCTTCGGTGGATATGGCAGAAATTGCTGAACGCAAATACAAAAAAAGCGACATCGAAGATGTCGCCTATTTTGAGCCGTATTATCTGAAAGATTTTATTTCAGGCTGAGAAATTTATACTCCGTCATAGTATTTAATCACTCGAATAAGATCTTTTTCATCATTCAGGTCAAGATTGTTCGAGTTTACATATTTCTTCACCAGATTAGCATTGTCTGAAAATACCTTTAGTTTTTTCTTCTTAGAAGACGGTAACTCATAGAATTTACCCTCCTTCGTTACCAAGAAGTATACTGGCTTATCTGTAAATTTCGCAGGGATATCTCGTGTAATCGAAGTAGTCGCTTTTTTGGCGGCCGAAAAATCTTTCTTTATTTTCTTAAAAAGATCGACTTTGTTTCCTTCCGTAAGCACCTGGAAATATCCACCTCCCTCAATTCCTCCATCATACGGTACGAATACGAAAATATCGTTCACGATCTTAACGTAGATATCGGGGGATTTGGTCAGGGCTTTAGCATCCGCGTCAATGGTTTCGATGGATTCTTTAATCTCCATCTCGTCTGCTATCGCATTATAGCGAAGCGCCACATTTGTGGCTAATAGCTCTTTTCCTTTATACACATTTCCTGGTAAGTAGGAAGGGTGATTGTAGGGAGTTCCGGTATAACTTTCCTTGTCAGCAAAATCGATACCCATATTTTGCCTTTTAATAAATTCATCCACTTGATGAAGACTATTCGTGAATGCTCTTAATTGCGTAGGATCTCCACCAAAATTTTGTGCAGCGGCCTGGAAAAGGACGCTAGCCAACAGTATGGTAAGTAATACAAATTTCTTTTTCATTATATCGTATTTAAATTTTGTATATCAGTTTATAAATCTTCTGTAAAACTAATCACAGCCGTGGCTATATGCAAGTATATCGTGGCGTTATTTATATATTCACTGTCGCGATTTATAAATTAAGACCTGAATTGTCCTCGTTAAACCTCAGGAAAACAGGGTGCTTAGCGATATTGACTCTCCAAATCCCTTATTATAGTGTGCATCTTATCAAGAAAAAGGTAAATTTATAAAAGGAAAAATTGTTGAAACTAACTTCAAAAAACTACCCTGCGATGCGATTGAATTTGTTTGTTTTTATTGCGCTAATCTCCTCTCTTTCGAGCGCACAGGAACTTACTGATTTTTATCTTGAAGAAAGCCCTATTGATTCCCTTATCGTTTTGTTCGATATAAATGCTGAAGATTCTGTAATTGCCGAGAGAATTGCACGAAAATACATTTCTAAGGCGAAGGTTATCAATGACAGTACAAAAATGGCACGAGGTTATACGAGACTTTCCTTCATTTCAAAGCATCGTGAAGCTTTAAAATATTTGGATACAGCTATAACACTGTCACGGAACAGCGATCATCCAAATTTCCCAACTGTTCCTTATCTGTTCAAATCGGATTATCTGTATGAGAACGAAGAATATGAACGAAGTCTTCAAAGTGCGCTGACCGGGTATCAGTATGCACGTGAAAAGAGCCAGATCGGGCATCAGATCACTGCCTTACATCAGATTAATGACATTAATGAAATGTGGGGTGATTATGAGAAGTCTCTCGATGCTCACCGGCTAACTTATAAACTTCTTCAGCAGAATAAGGATAGTGATCAATACGAACAAAACTATTTATCTTCACTGGAAGGGTTGGGACGCTCATTTGTAAATCTGAAGCAACCCGATTCCGCGCTATATTACTTTCGGGAGGGAACTTCGGAGGCCTTAAAAACGGGAGACTCAGCTACCTATTACGCATTTGTTTCAAGATCAGGAACAGCCTTGTATGTGAAGGGTAATTATGAAGAGGCCCTGGACAGTCTGTATAAGGCCGACACCTACAGGAATGAATTCAATAACTACTATTTGCCTTACTATTATTATTATGTAGGAAGCATCTATAATAGCCAGGGTGAAGTTGATGAGGGGATGATGTATTACAGAAAGATTGATTCGCTATATGAGGCAAGAAGCATAGTATACCCTGAATTGCCTGAAGTATACGATAAGTTAATTAGTTATTATAAGGAGAAAGGGGAATACGAGACACAGTTGAATTATCTCTATAAACTTGTTGTGGTTCTCAGGATCATCGAAAGTAAAAAGAGAAATATCAACGAAAAGACTGTAACGGATTTTGAAATACCCAAGTTGGTTGAAGAAAAGGAACAACTTATAGCTGATCTTGAAGAGAAAAATAAGATTTCAACTACTTCCCTGGGATGGGCTCTCGGTTTTCTGGCTTTGAGCTTTGGTCTTGTATTTTATTATTTCCGACGACAGAATCAGTACAAAAAGAGATTCGAGAATTTGATGGAAAACAAGGGGCCTGAGGTGGAGGTGGAGCCCAGTGCCATTGAAGACGTTGGAATTTCGCCGGAAATCATCGAGAGTATAATGGAACGGCTAAAGAAATTTGAGCTGGATAAGGAATTTCTATCACAACGCATATCCCTCAGCGAAATGGCCAAGTCCTTTGAATCGAATTCCACATATCTTTCTAAAGTTATCAATTTAAAGAAAGGAAAGAATTTTTCTCAATATATAAATGATCTGCGTATTGATTATGCCGTTGAAGAGTTAAAGGACAACTCCACATTCAGAAAGTATACTATTAAGGCTATAGCCCATGAATGCGGTTTTAAAAGCGCCGAGTCTTTTTCGAAGAGTTTTTATAAGAAACATGGCATTTACCCTTCCTACTATCTGAAACAACTGCAGCAATCACAGAAATAGAAGGTATTGACCTGATAAGGATCTTAAACCCCATCATAGTATTTGATAATTTTGAGAAGATCTGCCTCCTTACCCGGGTTTAGTCCATTATCCTTAGCATAATTCAGGACCTTTTGCTTGTTGGCTCCGAAAATATCAAATTTCTTATTTTTATCATCCGGTAATTGGAAGAATCGGCCATTCTTCGTTACTAAAAAGTACTGGGATTCATCTCTGAATTCAGTGGGTACGTCCTGGGTAAATGAAGATGATGCTTTACGTCCGGCAATTACCTTTTTAATAAGTTTCTTGTACAGATCGAGTTTTTTACCTTCAAACATTACATGAAAATAACCTCCATCTTCAATTTTGCCCTGAAAGGGAACAAATACAAAGATGTCGTTTTCAATTTTTGCAAAGATCTCGGGATCTTTAGGCAGGACCCTGGTGTCTTCATCGGCAGAATCCAGTGATTCTTTTATTTCAATTTCATCTGCCACGGCATTATATCGCAATGCAACGTTGGTGGCGAATAAGGCATTTCCCCGATATACGTTGCCAATTAGATAATTCGGATGGTTATAGGGTGTTCCTATTACATCCTCTTCAAGGGTATATTTGTCGAATTTTGTTTGCCGCTTATTGTTTTGATCGATCTGATTCAGACCACTCACAAATTCTCTGTCCCATATTTGTGCTTGAGCCGAAATGCATAACAGCAAACTAAGAATTAAGGTGTGGAGTGCGATCTTTTTCATTGTCTTATATTATAGACTATCGTAATAGTTCATAAGTTTAATTAGGTCGTACTGTTTGTTTACATTCAGTTTCTTATCTCTGATATGTTGCTTAATAAGTTTTTTGTTACTTGAAAAACTGTTAATTTTTCCATTTCTTGAACCCGGCAGTTCAGTTAGTTCATTCTTTGCATTCATGAAATAGAGTTCTACCTTTTCCTTATACATTGGCAGTATGTCCGCAGCAATAGAATTTACTGCCTTTTTACCTTCAATGAACTCTTTGGATAATTTCTTATACAAGCTCAGGCGCTCTCCATCGTGCAATACCTCATAATATCCCCCGGTATTATTCTCTTCATTTTTATTTATATATACAAATAGGCGATTATTGATTTTAACATAGATATCTTCACTTTGAACAAGTACTTTGGCAGCATAATTCGATGTGTTCAAGGATTTTTTTATCTCGAACTGGTCACGCGCCGCATTAAAACGTAGAGCAACATTGCTTGCCAGTATCACACCGTTTTTAAATACAAATCCCGGTTTAAAAGCTTTATTCGCATAAGGAGATCCGGTGTAGGTATAACCATGGCTTGGCATAGTGATAGACTTCTGGGAGATATAATTGTCTGTTTCCGGATCATTGAAAACACCTTGAGCAGATGCTGTATTTGAAACTAAAGAAAAAAGTGCGAGGGTTAAAACAACAAGTATTCTTCTCATGGTATTCTAAGTATTGTAAATTTAAAATTGAATTCGACGTCAAAAATAATCAGAGGAACATTTATAAAAAAAGAATTTTCGGTCTCTAATATCAAACGGTAGTCTTGTTTTATATATCCAGACTAAACTTGCCTGTAGCCTTCCGTTATTGTTCCTGTGAAATTGAAAAGAGCGAATATAATTAAATCATCAGTGGTTTACTGTTAAAGCGATATTAATTCTGGGGGTTCGGGCCGAGGGTGTCTGATTTTCAGTTTGCTTTAATCGTACTTAATGCTCTCTTGGTATCTCGAACAGGAAGTTTACACGTATTATTTACACACACATATATAAGGGTTTCTCCATCAGAAAATCGACCTTTCAGAAGGTAACTATTACTACTTGATGTGCTTCCGGCGATAAGCTTGTTAGGGATGTAATTGGCATTGATCTCATTCACTTTTTCAAGAGCTGCTTCACCCATTACCACCACCTCGTAATAGTCGTTCTGGTAGTTTGCCATGAGATCCAGCCAGTTTGAAAATCCACCGGGATATTGCTCCATTTCAGGCTGTACGTTTTTAAGCATTTGTTTCGCTGTTTCGGCGTACTTTGGCTTTTCATAGAAATGAGAGAGTTTGAAAAGATTTTTCGCCATGATGGAATTTGAAGCAGGGATCACGTTATCCCTGTAATCTATATTTCTTGTGACAAGTTTTGGATCGTCTTCGGAAGTGAAATAGAACATGCCCTTGTCCGAATTGTAGAATTTCTCAAAACAATAGTCGGCCAGGTCGACCGAATATCCGAGCCATTTTTCATCCAGCGTAACCTCATACAATGCAATAAATGATTCAATTACGGCTGCATAATCTTCCAGATATCCATTGATGGTACTGCGGCCATCTTTATAATTATGGTACAAAGCACCCGAGGGTTGCAATTGATTTTCAATTATAAATCGGGCGTTCTTTAAGGCGACCTCCAGGTAGCCTTCATTCTGAAATACTTTGTACGCATCCACATATCCTTTCAGCATCAATCCGTTCCATGAGGTGAGGGATTTATCGTCCAGCCTGGGACGTGGTCGCTGATTCCGGTATTCCAGTAGCATCGACTTCCAGTTTTTCTTTTTACTCTCAAGGACTTCATAGGATATGGAGAACTCTTCTGTGATCTCCTGGTCACTTTTGGTTCGTATTAGCACAAAATGATCATTTTCCCATTTTCCGAAACTATTTATATTGTAATAAGATTTAAACAATTCAAAATCCGAACCAAGTAAGGCTTCTAATTCGGTTTTTGAATAAATATAATAAGCCCCTTCCTCAAGTTCGCCTGTCTCGGTTTCACTATCGGCATCAAGTGATGAATAAAATGCTCCGGATTCGTGGGTTAATTCCTCCTTTATAAATGTTAGCGTTTCACGAACTATTTCCTGGTATAATGGATTTTTTGTAATTGCATAGGCATCGCTGTACAAACTAACCAGCTGAGCGTTGTCATAAAGCATTTTTTCGAAATGAGGCACATGCCAACGGTCGTCCGTACTATATCTGGCAAAACCACCTCCAATATGATCATAAACCCCACCATAGGCCATTTTATCAAGGGTAAGCGTCACGTATTCCAATAAGTCTTTATCCTGGTTGGCAACAGCATTACGAAGCAGATAATGATAATTATTGGGCATCATGAATTTCGGGGCCCTGTTGTAGCCTCCAAAGCGATTATCGAAATTCCGACTCCAATTCTCAATCAACATTGAGCTATCGTAATTGACGAAATCGACATCACCTGTATTGAATGTAACCAGGTCCATTGATTTAATGCCCTCCTCCAGACGATCCGCATACTCGATAAGCTTCTGTGGTTCATCCTCATATAGTTCCTGTATCTTTTCAATACTTTTAATCCAGTCCTCCTTTCTGAAATAAGTGCCTCCCCATACAGGCCTGCCATCGGGTAATGTGATCACATTCAATGGCCATCCGGCCCGGCCTGTCATTAGCTCGACCGCACTTATATATATCTGGTCAACATCGGGACGCTCTTCGCGATCCACTTTTATATTAATGAAATTATCATTCATCACGGCTGCCACAGTAGAATCTTCAAAACTTTCCTTTTCCATCACATGGCACCAGTGACATGCTGCGTATCCAACACTCAGTATAATTAGTTTTTTTTCAGCTTTTGCCAGATTCAAGGTCTCTTCATTCCACGCCTTCCAGTTGACCGGATTATGTGCATGTTGCAGTAAATACGGACTTGTTTCATGAATGAGTTCGTTGGTATACTTATGATTTTCAGACATATCTTTCTTAGAAGAATTACAAGAGTAGCAAAGGGCAATAATCAGTAGAGCAAATAGAATGCTTCGCATATTCGAAATTTGTTATAAACAAAAATACGCTTTTGAAAGTTCAAAAGCGTATTTACCATTCAAAGGAAAAAATTAATTTACTTCAAAAGTGATCTTTACATTCACACGAAATTCCGTGATGTCGTTATCATTTACAATAGCACTCTGGTCCTCAATATATACAGAACGTATATTTTTAACACTTTTCCCAGCATGTTTCACTGCATTTCTGGCTGCGTCTTCCCAGCTTACATTCGAATTAGAAAGTACTTCTATTACTTTTAAAACTGCCATAATTCTTGCTTTTTAGTTGTACGTTATTATAATCTATTAAGATACGAAATTAATGCCGTTTTATCATCGTAAACCGAAGGAAATAAGGGGTTAACCGTTTATGGCCTCAACATAAGACACTCTGCCCTGCAGCATCTCGCGCAGCATGGTCTCTATTCCATTTTTCAAAGTTACCGTAGAAGATGGACAACCGCTGCACGCTCCCTGAAGTATTACGCGGACAGTTTTTGTTTCTTCGTCGAATGAATCGAAGGCTATATGGCCGCCATCACTCGCTACTGCCGGCTTTACATATTCATTCAGTATGGAAATGATCTCCTTGTCCAGATCAGATTTTACTATATCTGATTCCTCTAAACTGTCTTTTTTATCGCTTTGTTTCGAAAGAATGGAATCATCAAGTATTGGCTTACCATTTTCGATGTAACTTCTGATAAACTCGCGCAATTCCATCGTAATTTCTTCCCATTCGGCAACATTATACTTCATAACCGAGATGTAGTTGGCACTAATAAACACTTCTTTGACAAAAGGAAATGTAAAGAGTTCTTTGGCAATCGGGGCTAAGGAGGCCTCATCTATGTTTTTAAATTCGAAAGTACCCTCTGCCAGTGGTTTATTTGCCACAAATTTCATGACTCCGGGATTAGGAGTGCTTTCTGCGTATACAGAAACTGGTACTTTTGCAGGAATTGTGTCCTCAATAACCACTGGCTTACCGCTATTCAGGTAATCCGTAATGGAAGCGGCCACTTCGTCCTGAACGGCTGCCCATTCCACGATATTGAACTTTTCTATCGCAATGAAATTCTGTGAAATATAGACCGTTTTTACGAACGGCAGATGGAATAATTGCTGTGCCAGCGGACTGGGTTTGGCGTCGTCTATGTTGTTGAATTCGAAACTTTTAGCCTGTGTAAGGAAGGAATTCGCAATAAACTTTACTATGTTTTCGTTGTTAGTGGGTTGAATATCAACACTGAATTGGTGCATTTGTAGCTATTTTTTGCAAAAATAATAAAAGAAAACCAATGTATTCAATATATTTGGTGCCATAACGACCTACGTATGAAGAGATTTTTACCCCCAATTCTACTCATCTTCACATTTATGGGTTATTCACAGATTACAGTGGATGAAACCTATACTACTCAACAATTAGTTGAAGATGTTTTGATAAATAGTAATTGCGCCGAAGTTTCCAATTTTCAACAAAGCACGGGAACTGATTTTGGCGATGATAATGGTATCGCTTTCTTCGATGCCAATGGATCCGACTTTCCTTTTTCCAATGGAATTATACTGTGTTCCGGAAACGTGCAGAACGCACCGGGACCTAATTTAACAGTTCATAGTGATGGTGGCCTTGGATGGCCCGGAGATGCCGATCTCGAAGCAGTCACAACCGCTACAAATACGAACAACGCGTCATGGATATCCTTTGAGTTTGTGCCGCAAATAAGCCAAATAAGTTTTGATTTTATAATGGCTTCCGAAGAATATGATCAGAACTTTGAATGTACTTTTTCAGATGCATTCGCCTTTATACTCACAAATCAATTTACCGGAGAAGTTCAGAATTTGGCTGTACTGCCTGGAACCTTAATCCCTATTGAAGTAACCAATATTCACCCTGAGGTTCCTGGCCAGTGTCCTGCAATCAATGAGGAGTACTTCGACAAATACAACTTCGAACCATTCAATATTGCCGCAGATGCAGCCATCGATTACAACGGACAGATTGTTGAATTGTCTGCTCAAGGTAATGTGGTAATTGGAAATACATACACCATCAAGATGGTGGTTGCAGATGAAACTGATACAGCATTGGACATGGCTGTTTTCCTGGAAGGGGGCTCGTTTAATCTTGGTGTCAGCTTGCCACCAGACCTTACAATTGCCGCGGGAAATGCACCTTGCGCAGGTCAGCCGCTTACGATTGAAGTTGAACAGGATATGACCGGGCAGACAACTTACCAGTGGTATGTTTGGAATCCAGTAACTATGATGTTCGATATTCTGCCGGGCGAGACAAACGCATCTCTTACTATCACGCAATCAGGGACGTATCAAATTGAAGCAATTATTGGTAGTGGATGTACAGCAACAGATGAAATTGTAGTGGAATTTGCCCCTCAACCTACGGCTGGCATTCCTGATGATATTGTACTTTGTGATGAAGCACCTAATGATGGTTTTGCCGAATTTGACTTAACCATTCGGGAAACTCAGATAATAAATGGAGAGCCCGATACTTTTGTCACCTATCACTTTACTCAGGAAGCTGCTGAAGGAGGTATTTTTCCTATTGCAACTCCAACCGCGTTTACAAATACTCAAGCAGGTTTTCAGACCGTATGGGCTAGACTGGAAGAAATAAACTTCAATTGTTTCGACGTGGTCCCATTGAACCTCCAAGTGGATGACGCCCCTGCCATCACGGATCCGATCTCGGATTATTTCATTTGCGACAATGATGGTGATGGGATAGAGATTTTTGATCTAACGAGTAAGGATGCTGAGATCTTGAACATTTTGGTAAATGTGACCTTGACCT
>JABDNT010000034.1 GCA_013043685.1 Flavobacteriaceae bacterium
TGCGGGACCATTCCCAAGAGGATTCAGGTATCCGGTAGACGAGGTAGAAAATAACCCGAACATCCAACAGCGTCAGCTTACCGACCAGGTATTCTGGGACAATAACCCTGGCGGATTTATTGACTAAAAACTCACTCGCTCAATATAAAAGGCCCCTGTAATAAGGGGCTTTTTTTAATCAAAGAATATAAATTCGGTTAATTTGTTACTATCCGGCGATGTATCCATAACTACCAGGTATTGAGAAAACTAATTGTGGTTTTAGAATAAGACCCGGAAAGATATATTGGGCGAGAGGCCAATGGAGAAAGTATTTACCTGGTTGACCACGGAATCACCATTGGCATCCTGGGATACCACAAAACGAGTGTTCAGGGTATTCCTGGTGTTCAGCACATTTAGCGCTGCCAGGTTGATTTTTGCATTTACCTGATCGGAGATTTGCCACAGGTATTCTGCCGAAACATCCACTCTGTAATAATCGGGTAAACGTTCAGCATTGGGTTCATCGTATTGCACAATTTCAGTGAGTCCTTCCATGGTTATTTCATTATCCATAAGAGGAAGGGTGTAAGGTTTCCCTGTTCGGTAATTAATTCCTGTGGCAATTTTTAAACGGTTAAAAGTATACGATCCGGCGATTGTCGCAGCATGTGTAACGTCCAGGTTATGTGGAAATTCTGACGGATCGAATAAATCGAATTCATATTGGTTGTTCAAATAAGAATAGCTAAACCACACACTGTATTCCTTATTGATCTTGTTGATTGCAAATTCAACACCGTTGGCCAGATAACTACCCGTACTACGCTCAAACTGAAATTGATTCTGAAATCCCTGATTGGAAGCAGTAATTCCCTCCACGTTCTTATAAAATCCTTCCAGGTTAATCAACCAACCTTTAGATTCATATATAACCCCAACGGATGCCTGTTGACTTGTAATGATGGGGATGTTCTCCTCGTTTGCCAATACCCAACGTCTTTTTTCCACACCGAGGAAATCACTATCGAAATCGATTCTCTGGGTGGTCGCCTGACTTCTAAATTCTCCAATCACCTCTACAGAAAGCTCTTCAGTTAATTTTTGATTGAATGCCAGCCGCGGCTCCACATGGAACTTATCGAGTTCAGTGAAATAATTCAGGCGTAAACCGGCTTTAATATTGGTTCTTTCTGACGGAGACTTATAAACCAGGCCTGCAAATGCCGCATGAGTTCGCAATACTTCTTTTTTGAAATCGACAAATCGAGGCAAGTTAACCTCTTGTTCATTGGTAATGCCTGTTTCGATGAATTGGTAGCCACCAAAAAGGGAGAGCTCATTGGTAAATTGCAACGAAGCATCCAATTTTAACCCGGTTTCCAGCACATCATTTTCCTGAAAGACTTCCTGTGAGGTCAGTAGGTCCTTGTTCAAGGCACGTAAATAATAGGTCGTTCCGTAAGCCAGGACCTTGGTGCTCAAAGATTCAGACCAGGTTCGTTCCCAACTTATGCCACCTAGCAGGCTTCTGAGTTCAAGCTCACTGTTTTTTGAACTTTCGGTTTCTATAATAGTTTCATCGAATTCAAGAGCGTTATTCAAGGCCAGGAAATTCAAACGGAATTTATCCCTGTCATTCAAATCCCATAACAATCGAGTACTGAAATCGTAAAAACTGAAACGCTCTTCAGCAGCGACCTCGATGCCTGTTTCGTCCGGATTCGTATTAGTGACCTCTGTATCCTGAAATATTTTTTCAGAATAGGTTTGATAGACGGGAGATTCCCATAATCCATTCAGTGAACTACGTCCTGAAACTTGAAGCGTTGCCTTGTTGGACAAAGGAATAATACCATATGCGCTTCCGTTTATGAGGTTGACTCCGGCACCGCCTGATGCGGAGCTACTGACTTTGTCTTTGGATTTCATGGAAATCACACTGGATATACCATCACCATAGTTCACCGGGGCTCCATTTTTATAGATTTTTACGTCCTGGGTGATGTCAGGGTTAAAGGCAGATATCAGTCCGAAAAAATGACCGCTTTGATACGCCTTTATATCGTTCCAAAGTATGAGGTTCTCGTCATGAGTACCGCCACGTACATTAATATTGGAGATCGTTTCATTAACACTTTGTACTCCTGGCAGCGCCTGGGTAACAAAGAGTATGTCGTTTTCAACTTGTCCGGGTAAAAGGCCAAATTCGGAAGTATTTATTGTGATTGAACCATCAAGACTTTTTTCCATGCCTTCAACCAGATAATTGCTGATAAAGACAGTATCCAGAGTGGATACCTCGGCTGGGATCAAAATCGTTTCACAGTCGGTTGTGAGATCGGAAACCGCTATTTGCCAGCTTTGATATCCTATATATCGTATTACGAGTTGTTCACCCAATAAGTATTTTGGAACGTAGAACGATCCATCCGAATTGGTCACTATTCCATAGGAAGTAAGAGTGGATACCACAGTAGCACTCGCCAGAGGCTTACCAGTGTCCGCGGCGAGAATTCTTCCACAGAGATAATCAGTGGAATTTTTAACCACCGTAATGTATCTTTCATCTATCCTGTTGAACTCGAAGGGAAGCTTACCCTCTAAAAATTCAAGAGAGGCTTCCAGGGTTGCCTGTTCGGAATATTCTACTGTTATATCATCCAACTCCTCCACTGAATAAGAGAATCTTACATCGTAGGTGGTCTCTAGATTTTCCAGCACCGTTAGTAAGCTTTGTTTTTCTGAGGTTTGTGAATGAAGATCCTGTCCAACTAAAACTAACCAGCAAATAGTCAATAATATTCCCCTGATATTAGTGCTATTTGGCATAAAGGGTTACTTCGTTATCGTCCAAAGTGTAGCCTATTCGAAGTGGGTCGCAGATCGATTTTAATGCTAATTCAAGATCGTTGTGCGTAAAACTACCTGTAAATCTTTTGTTGGCTATACTTTTGGGTGAGGTTATTGTAATTGGATATTGAGCTTCTAATTCCTTTAAAACGGTCGCTAGAGAGGCATTCTCAAAATTGCTCTCGTTTCGAATCCAGGCAGGTTCGATTGAATTTGTAGATGTTAGAACCACCAGCTTGTTGTTTTCTACTTTCAGCTTGTTTCCGGCCGGCAACTTTATAAGGGTATCATTGAATGCAACACTTACCAATCCTTCGAAACATTTTATGTTAAAGATAGTATCTCTCGAAAATACATTAAACTGAGTTCCTAAAACGGTAACGCTGCCCTGAGGTGTCTCCACTTCGAATGTATTTCCTTTTGTTACTTTGAAATATGCCTCGCCCGCCAATGACAGTGAGCGATGGTTTTCCCAGTTACGCTTTTTATACTTTATTTCTGAATTAGCATTAAGCTGTACTTCAGAACCATCTGGCAACTTAAATGTTTCTTTTTGGGCGATATCTGTTCTAACAGTTGAGGATAGAGAAGAAATAAACACATAACTTACAACGATCAAAACCATCACGGCAGCAATCCTTATTACTCTATTAAAACCAGACAATGCAGGGGTAGCAATGTGTTTTACTTTGTTTTGCTGAATGACCTCAAAATTTCCAACACTACTGAATTCGGGCGGTTGAAAGCCCCTGGCTGCCTCGGCTATTTTAAAATAATCGGCGTACTCTGGGGTAGATCGCAATATCTCGATCTCCTTGGGAGAAGCTTCTCCATTTAAATATTTATGCAGTATGTAGTTTTCGTTCATAAGTGTGATTTATCAAACGTATAACAGTCCATCCCTGATTTACCCTACCTAAATATTTTTAAAATCTTGACGTAAGGCCTTTAATGCCTGACTCATTCGCTTTTCCACAGCCTTTACACTTATATTTAGGTGCTCAGCAATTTCTGTATATTTCATGCCATCGATACGGTTCATAAGGAAGGCAGTGCGCTGGGCTTCACTAAGGTTGGCGATGGCATCCTGCAGTTTTTTATGGTATTGTTTTTCTTCGAGTACAAATTCAGGAGATTGATTATCAACCTTTGAAGGAGCTAGTTGCTTATGCTTCAAGACTACTTTCTTATGCGCAACTTCATTGAGGAAAGCATTGTTAGCCACTGTGAATAAAAATGATTTTGCTTTTTCCTTACTTACCTTGGCACAATTGTTCCAAAGCTTTATGAAGGCTTCCTGTACGAGGTCATCTGCCTGAGCTTCATCTCCACATTTATAAAAAATGAAGCGCCACACAGATTGAGCAATGTCATTATAAATGGAACTGAAAATGGTTTCATTGCATACCGATGCAGGATCTTTCATAAAACAACGTGGAGGTTTTGATCAAATATATCAATTTTTTTTACAGAAGGGGTAGGGTAAATGCCGACTACCCTGTTCTACTATCAAACAACTAAAAATTATAACATGAAAAAAATTGCTCGTTTACCCCTGTTATTTCTGTTTGTCTTCGGAATGATTTTTACATCATGCCAGAAAGAAGAAGAAATTTTTATTGATCAGAATGGTGAAGAAACCATCACTGCAAATTCTATCCTCACAAGATTATTGATCAGAACTTCTCAAAATGCCGGTGATCTCGATGACATTATCGATGGGAATAGTTGTGTTTCTGTAAAGTTTCCAATTACGGTTATTGCTAATGGCCAGGAAGTGATCCTGATGGATGAAGATGATATTGATCTTATTGAAGCGATATTCGACCAATTCCCAAACGATACCGATACCCTGGAGATCGTCTTTCCTATAACTGTAATTCTGGATGATTATACTGAAGTGGTTGTTAATAGTCAGGCCGAACTGGATGCACTTATTGCAGCCTGTGAGAGTAGTGGTGGTGACGATTCTATAAGTTGCCTGGATTTTGAATACCCTATAACCTTCTTTATCTTCGATAACAACCAGCAGCAGACCGGCACAGTAACGGTAAATAGCGATCTTGAGCTCTATATCTTTCTTAATGGTATAGGAGATGACGATTATTTCAGTATTGACTATCCTATTAATGTGATCCTGGAAGATGGCAGCGTTGTTACTGTTAATAACAATGCCGAACTCGAACAACTCATAGAAGACTGCGAGAATAACACTGGTGGCGGAGATCCTATTGATCCCGTGATTTTCGAACAAAATCTAACTACTGGCGTATGGTATATTACCTATTTCTTTGACGATTTTGATGAAACGGCTAATTATGATGGTTATGAGTTCACTTTTGCAACCGACAATACGGCTCAGGCTACAAATGGAACTAATACAGTCCCTGGAACCTGGATGTTTGAAGGTGGAAGTTCTCCAGACCTGACACTTTTCTTCGGAACCACTGATCCTTTCGATGAACTGGATGACGATTGGGATATCCTGGAAGCGACTAACGAAATTATCCGTTTACGTGATGAGAGTGGTGATGGCAGTGTCGATTACCTTACTTTTGAAAGAAATCCTGCCACTGGCGGTGGAGGAGGTACCAACGACTTGATAGACCAGCTTACCGATGGAATTTGGTATGTCACTCTTCTGAACGATGATGGCGATATTGAAACTTGCGATTACGTTGATTATGTCTTTACTTATAACCTCAATGGCACTGCAACTGCGGTAAGCGCAACAACAACTGTGACGGGATTCTGGAGTGTGGAATTAGATGACGGAATGCTGGATCTTATCCTGAATTTCGATATCACTGCCGATCCTAATTTCGATGATATAAATGACGATTGGGATGTAACCGACTTTAATGCCAACCTCATTAGTCTCATTGACGTGAGCGGTGGTGGTGGCGGAACCGATATTCTTGAATTCGGTAGAGCGCAGGCAACCGGTTGTGGCGGTGGCGGATCTGGCCAGGCACTTGTAGATGCCCTCGAGGATGGACAATGGTTTGTCTCGGAATACCTCGATGACGGAATTGATGAAACCATGGATTACAACGGTTATACGCTCACTTTTAGTACCGGTACTGTGGTAGCAACTAATGGATCAAATACTTTTAATGGTACATGGGCCGTAACCGACACAGGCGGAGATCTGGACCTTACTCTGGATTTCGGAACTCAAATTCCTTTCGACGAGTTTAATGATGACTGGGATGTATTAAACTTCACCAACTCCATCGTAGAACTGGAAGATGTGAGTGGTGGTGGCGGTGGCACAGATAACCTTACATTTCAAAAATTATAGTATAACCTCAAATAAAATTTATAAAGATGAAAAAACAAATTTTAAATATTTCGATGATGATCCTGCTGGCAGTATTAGTAATTTCTTGCTCCAAAGATGATTCTAACGATACTAATGACAACAGCAATACGAACCAGGCCACACAGGCCAATCAGATTGCTCAAACTGGGACCTGGAGGATCTCATACTTCTGGGATACCGATAAAGATGAGACTTCAAATTTTACTGGCTATGAATTCAGTTTCAATAGTGATGGTAGCCTGGTTGCAACTAATGGAACGGATACGGTGAACGGAACCTGGTCTGTCACAAATAGCAGCAGCGACGTAGATTTCAATATCATGTTTGCCGTGCCTCAGAGCAGTGATTTCGAGGATCTTAACGATGATTGGGATATTATTAGCGTGAACGATAATATGATGGAACTCACGGATGTAAGCGGTGGCAATGGTGGAACAGATTTCCTCACCTTCGTAAAAATATAGATTGTTTGGTTAGTTATTAGAAAGGCTTTCAGCTTAGGGATTCGTGAACGGATGTTGGCAGGTTCTTGAACTTATATATCGATTGATTGTGAAAAAGAAGAATGTTGCAACTTTAACCTCCGGGAAATGGAAGAGATCTAAGCGAAAGCCTTCCTTTAAAAATTGAATTAGCTCTTCCTTTTTTGCCCCACAAAAAAAGCCATCCTAAAGGTACTGGATGGCTTTTCAGTTTGTGATCAAAACATTATTGTCGAAGTTTCTGCAATAATGTTTCCAACTTACTTCGATCTTCAGATTTTTTTAAGATAGCGGATGTTGTTTTGTCTTTTCCTGAAATGGTTAATACGGAAGTAAGCATTTCACGCCTGTTGTTTTTTCCTTCGGAAGCGATCATGATCTTTTCTGCCAATTCCGAAATTTGACGGAAGTCGGTTTTTTTAAGTGAAATTTCTGCCGGTGCACCGCCGCTGTAGGTTCCCGAGGAACTTTCTTTTTCTGAAACCGGATCGAACTTCAACCGTCGCGAATTGATAGTGTAGTGATTATTGTTCTGATCGGTATAGTGTATGGTCAATAAATCGGCGCTTTTACAATTCACAAAAAACGCAGCCAATACCAATGTTGCGAAAATATACCTCACTTTCATTAGTTGCCATATAATTCATTTCCGGCCGATTCATATTTATCTCCTCCAGCCCAGAAAGGTGTATCGGGATCGTTGGCAATGCTTCTTCCTGCCATCACATAGGCCCTGAAAAACTTCAATAGATAGTCGTAATCCATCGAATCGGCATGATCGCCGGGTCGATGGTAGTATTTGGTAACATCCCCGTCAAAGGAAGAGAAGCCCATGGAAAAGGTTGGAGCAGGAATTCCTTTTGCCGCGAATTGAACATTATCACTGCGATCGAATAATCCTTGCTCTGGCGCGGGATCCTCAATTGCCCTAAGTCCGAAAGATGCGGCGGCATCCACAATGTTCTTTCTTGCCGTAGTTCGATCCAATCCAACTATTGTTGCAAGTGAAGTATCATTATATCCCCCGTTATCGCTATTAAAACAGTACACCATCTGCTCCAAAGGCAGAACCGGGTTCTCAACATAATATTTACTGCCTAACAATCCTTTTTCTTCAGCAGTGAAAAGTATGAATAATGCCGAGCGCCTGGTAGGATATTTTGCCAGGTTCTCAGCCATGCTGAGGACCGTGGTTGTACCTACCGCATTATCCCTTGCACCGTTGTATATACTATCCCCCTTAGAATCTGGCCTTCCAATTCCAACATGATCGTAGTGGGCCGAATATATGATATACTCATTCTTTAGTTTCGGATCTGTCCCTTCAACAACACCAATGACATTTTGAGTCTTGATCTCTTCATTTTCACCAAGGTCCATTCCTATGTTTATATTGACGGTTGGCTCCAATTTAAATTCACTTGCTCTCCTACCTTTCAGATCGAATGCCCAGATATAGGCAAATTGATCCTTTTCTTCAGATGAATCTTCCGCTGAAGCAATTTCTAATCGACCAGAATTATAATAATGATTAATTCTGCCCCATACACCCGTACTAACTTCGACTAATTCAATAATTCCCAAAGCGCCCGCTTCTTTCGCTAAGGCTTCTTTCTTCTTTTGTAAACCAAAGGCATCTCGAATAGATTTGCTGTCTGGCCCACCTGATTTTACGATTACAAATCGTTGTTTGAGATCCTTACCCTCATAGTCCGACTCCAGTCCGTAACCTAAATAAATGCCTTCAAATTCCCCGTTTTGTTCGGCCTGATTCACCGCGATTTTAAATTCATGTACGACATCATTTAGCTCAAGGGAGAAGGATTTCGGAGCGGACTTCTTCACTAAACTAATTTCCTGATAATAGGAACCACTTTTTGGTGATGGCTTAACGCCGTAACTTCGAAGCGTGTTCGCGAGATAGGCGGCAGCGATCTTATTTTCCGGTGTGCCGGCTTCCCTGCCTTTTAGCAGGTCGTCTGCCAGGAAATAAATATGGGCTTCAATATCGGACTTGTTTACAGTCGCCTTTACTTTGTCTATTTCAGATTGTGCAAGGATTCCATTTGCGCATAGAAGTGCAAGGATCCATAGGACAGATTTATTCATAGTGAGTTATTTCGTTTTTTGATTTCGTTAAAGATACAGAAATCACTTAGAAGCTAATTCTGAAGGTAGCATTGGGGGTGAATGCCAGCGAATTTTCAGTTACTTTCTCGTGCTCACCGTCGTTATTTATTCGGTAAAAACTATTAAGTTCATTCCTGGTATCCAGTAAGTTCCAGAAGGAAATACCCGCAAAAGCGTTGAGTTTTTCCGTGAGTTGAAACGAATAGGTGCCCGAAATATCAACACGAATGTAATCGTCTATATTGGACGCATTGGGCAGATCGAAGTTCAATTGTCCATCCACTATCTGATTTTCCTGGATAAGTCGGGTAATCGGCTTTCCACTATGCCAGTTGAATCCACCTGAAAGTTTAAAATCATTGACATAGTAGTTAATCCCATAGGTAACCGCATGGCGAATATCGATATTATTCGGAAAGGAAGAAGGGGTTAAAGATTCGAAAGTATAGTCATTTTCAGCATACGAATAACTAAACCATGTGTTCACTTTTTTGAAGCGCTTGTTGATGAGGAGATCCACCCCCCTAACCGTATAGCTGCCATGCGTTCTCACATTCTCTAATTGATTCTGAAATCCCTGGCTCTGTGTAGTGATCCCTTTAATATGTTTTATGTAGGGTTCGGCATTGACTAACCAGCCACTTCTGCTGTAGTTGATCCCTGCCGATAATTGTTGTCCTTTTAAGATTGGGATCTCATTCTCACGTGAAAGCACCCACCTGCGGTTCTCGACACCAAGAAAATCATTCTGAAGATCGATTATCTGTGAGGTGGTCTGACTTTTTAACTCCCCGGCAATATCTAAAGAGAAATATTTCAGGAAACGATAATTAATACTTAATCGGGGTTCGATAAGTACTTCGTTAAATTTGCTGATATGATTAAAGCGAACTCCACCAATAAGGGTAGTATTCCAGTTTGTTGGACTAAAAGTAGCTTCGGTAAAAATACTATTAGTCCTCAGTACCTGCTTATCGGTTCTTTCGAAGAAAGGATTATTTATTTGCTCAAAATTGGTGATTCCGGTTTCGTTAAACTGATACCCGGCCATAATTACCGAATTAGATGACATCTGGTAAAAGGCTCTTGCCTTAATCCCCGCTTCGAGAACATCGTTATTCTGAAGAAGTCGTTGATTATTCAATATATCAAAATTTGTGGCACTAAGGGCATACGTCGAACCGTACAGCTGAAAGTCTGTGCTGAAAAGTTCACTCCAGTTTCTTCGGTAAAATAATCCACCGGAAATATTTTCCTGGGTTAATTCACTTTGCCTGGATTGCAGTTCATTGTCAACTTCCGCATTTTCTAAAAAATCCAATTGATTACCGAGAAGCAGAAAGTTGGCCCGAAGAAAGTCCTTATCAGAAGGTTGATAGACAAAGCGTAAATGGGTGTCGTAAAATGTAAAATCGTCGTTGGATGAGGATTGCGCTGCTGAATTGGAAACAACCTCTGTATTCTGGAAGGCCTTGTCAAAATATTCAGTGTAAGTAGGAGTTTCAACCAAATTGTTAAAGGACTTTCTTCCTGCCAGTTGTAACGAAGCTTTAGCGCTTAAAGGAATATCCACAAAAGCATCTGTGCTTATAGCATTGATGCCCCAACCACCTTTTATTTCTGTATTCACGGCATCGTCACCCTGCATACTTATTATACCGGACACACCATCTCCGTATTCAGAACTGCTGCCATTCTTAATTATATTGACTTCACTCGTTAGAAAAGGGTTGAAGGCAGATATCAATCCAAAGAAATGTCCACTCTGGTACATCTTAATTCCGTCCCATAATATAAGATTCTGGTCGTTGGTCCCCCCTCTAATGTTGATAAAGGAAACGGTTTCATTCACGCTTTGAATGCCTGGCAGGGCCTGAATGGTCTGAAGTACATCTGGCTCTATGAGACCTGGAAGTATATCAAATTCTTCATAGTTGACATTCAGCGATCCGTTTACGTTTTTAGTGATTCCTTTAGCCAGGTAGTTCACCAGGGTAACCGTATTCAGAAATTCAACTTTCCGCAGTAATGAAAAACTAGAACAATCATTGGTTGTTAAGTTTTCAGCCGTTGTGGTCAATGCTTGGTAGCCTGTGTATTGAATAGTTATTGTTTCCGATGAATTGGCGAGTTCGAAATCGGCTCTGCCTTCATTGTCTGTAACTACTTGTTGATATGGTGTAACCACAGCAACGTCTTTAAAGGGGATACCGAATTCAGAAGTAATGTAAACACAGCGACCAATAAGATTTTGCTTCTTACTTACCGCAATAGTTCTATCCGCAAGTAGGGTGAAATTAAAAAGTGTCGCTTTTGAAAGGACTTCTAAGGTGCTTTCCAGGTCACTGGCCTGAGGAGGAGTTGTATAGTGATATCGCAGGTCGATGTCCTTGTAGGTAAAAGTGCATTGATAGGTGCTTTCAAGATAGGTGAAGACCTCTTGCAAGGACTGTTTGTTGTTTCCGGATTGTCCCCACAAGAAATTAAAATTAAGAAGAATAAAAAGAAATGTAAACTTTCCTATTTTGGTCACTACTGGTTGATTTTAAGAACCACATTTTTACCGTTTATAGTATAAGACAAGTTAAGGGGAATTGTTATAGCCTGCAAGGCAGTATCGAGGTTTTTGTTTGAGAAGCTTCCGGTGAAGAGGATAGCGCTATCAGCAGAGTCACCCGATATCTTAATATCATATTGCCTTTCAAGTTCCGCTATCACCTGATGGTAAGGCATACTCTTGAACATAGATTTGTTCTCTAACCAACTGGGTATCGCCAGGGCGGTCACCTCATTTATAATTGTATTACCAAAGACTTTATAAGTATTGCCAGCTTGAAGGTCCAATTCATTTCCTCCATGGGATACACGCACAAGCCCTTCATAGCAAGTCACTTCAAAATAGCCTTCGCGATCATTTACCCGGAATTGCGTTCCCAGTACGGAAACAGAACCCTGTTTGGTCTGAACAGTGAATTTCTCACCTTTCGCCACTTTAAAATAGGCCTCTCCCTTCAGTTTCAGGTTTCGGCTACTAGCCCAATCCTTCTCAATAAAGGAGATAGATGATCCGGCGTTCAGGGTTACCTCTGAAGTGTCAGGTAGCGTGAATTCTTTCGTAGTTGAATTTTCCGCAAGATACTCAAGTTCATTTGCCGAGTTAAGTAAATAAAAAAGACCAAAGGCAACTACTAATACGGCAGCGATCCCGGAGAAATATGTGAAAAGAGGGCGTGATTTCTTTTGATGGCCTAATTTATTTTGAAGTTTTAGATAACTTGTGTCAGCATCATATTCAGGAGCTCTGAAGTATTCGGCAGCCCTGTCAATGCGGTGATAGGAAGAGGAAGCATCCAAATCATTGAAAGCCTCCAGTTCCTCATCACTTAGGTTAAAGTTTAACCACTTAGAAATTAAATCTTTCTTTTTCATACATTAATTCCTGTTTATATAACAATCAAGACTGAAAAATTCCTACCTCGAATTAAATTTATATTCCATCGATTTCCTTCCGTAATTTTTCAAGCGCAGTATAAATGCGTTTTTCAACAGCCTTCCTCGATATATTCAACATTTCCGCTATCTCTTTATGTCGTTTTCCCTCAACCCGGTTCAATAGGAATGCTACACGCTGTCCTTCAGACAATTTAGCCAATGCTGCCTGGTATTTTTCCAGGTATTCATTCTCCTCCATAATAAACTGAGGAGATTCATTGGTATAATGCTTTGGTTTCGATCGTTGATGCTTCAAAACCACTTTTTGATGTTTGATGTCGTTAAGTGTGAGATTGTTTATGACCGTAAAAAGAAAGCTTTTTGCTTTATCCGGAGTAACCGATTTACAGTTTTGCCATAATTTAATAAATGCCTCGTGTACTTTATCCTCGGGATTAAAACTATCCCCGTATTTATAATAAATGAAGTCGTGCAGATCTTTCGAATATTGCTCATATAATTTCGAGAAGAACTGTTCGTCGCAAACATTTTTAAAAAGAGGTGTAGGCATCTCTGGAATTTCGGTAAATATAAAAATATTAAACGGGGTAGGAATTTTAAAGTAATAGTTGTTATATTGATAAAAAAGATGATGAAACATCTTCTGTATGCTTTAATGTTGATGGTGTTAGCTGGATGTCAGAAAGAAGAGCTAACCATTATCGAGGGTCAGGATGAAGAGGCATTTACTCAAGATAGAGTATTGAAAAACCTCATCATGTCAGTTGCTTCGCACGATGGATCTTTTGATGATATAGTTGATAAGTCGTCTTGTTTCAGTATTGATTTTCCGTATGTATGCTTTTATAATGGATATCCGTATACGGTGAATTCTATTGAAGATCTTGCTCCGTTCCAGGAAGGGGATAAATTAATCCCTGAATTCCCGGTGAATATTACATTTGCCGATTATATTCAAGCCGAAGTACCTAATGAAGATGCGTTCAATGATTTGATTGCTCAATGCGAGAATGGCCTCTTATTTAATCAAAGTATTACTTGTGTTGACATCGTTTATCCAATTCGGATTTCTATTTATAATCCGGATAATTCTGAATTTGAAACGATCAGCTTCACTCATGATAAACAAACTTTTCAGTCCATTGAAGACTTTGATGCTAGTTTGATTGCGAGTATACAATTCCCAATACAAATAGAAATGCCGAACAATGTTGTTCTCACAATAAACTCCAATGATGTCTTAAAGTCGGAGATTTTAGACATGATACCTTTTTGTGAGTAACCCGCTTATGTTTAGTTATGTTAATTAGCCCTCCTTCTCGGAGGGTTTCTTTTTTCATTAGATTTTCTTGTTTAATATTTAACTAAAAAAGTTAAACATTTATTAAAATCGGAATTAGCAGTAGTAGTTTTTTAAGGCATGTTGTTTTATTCCCAAATACATTAATCTAAAAAAATTACAATGAAAAATCTTTTTAAACTTTCACTCATAGCATTTCTTATGATTTTCGCAACTTCGTGTAGCGATGATGACAACGGAGATGTGATGCAAAATGGCAACGATACTATTGCTGTGTTTGTACAGAACAACGAAGATTACTCTTCACTTTTAGCCGCGCTTGAACGAGCTGGATTGGTAGAAACTCTAAACGGTGCTACCGAATACACGGTATTTGCTCCTAACAACGCTGCATTTGCAGCATTCTTGAATGCGAATGGTTTCGCAAGTCTTGAAGACGTACCTGTAGACGTCCTAACAAACATCCTTTTAAATCATGTAGTAGCCGGAACAAATAACTCCGGAGATCTTACCACTGGGTATATTAATTCCCTGGCTACTTTCGGAACAACGACAAATAATTTAAGTCTGTTTATCGATACAAGTGCTGGAGTAAGAATAAACAATGTTTCTTCTGTGACCACGCCAGATGTAGCTGTAAGTAATGGTGTGATCCATGCGGTAGACGCTGTAATTGGGATCCCAACAATTGTTACCCAAGCGACTGCTAACGGTGATTTCTCAATCTTGGTTGAAGCGTTGATTGCTGCTTCCGATTCAAACATTGACTATGTAGCCTTGTTGTCAGGATCAGCTTCTTCACCTTTCACGGTATTTGCTCCCAACAATACCGCTTTCGAAAACTTGCTGACCACTTTAGGATTTGCATCTTTAAACGATATTCCTCAGCCTGTTTTACAATTGGTGCTGAATTATCATGTTATAGCCGGAGCCAATGTGCGCGCCGAAGACCTAACTGAAGGCCAGGTGGCAACTACTTTCCAGGGAGAAGACATTACTATCTCTTTGGCTAATGGGCCGCAGATCATAGATGCAACCGGAATGCCGTCTAATATTATTGTTACGAATGTACAGACAGGGAATGGAGTGATCCATGCTATCGATAAAGTATTACTTCCTCAGGAAGTGCTAGACATCGTAGATCCTACCATCGCTGGTCTTGCCATGATGACTGCTGATCTATCTACTCTTGCTGAAGCGCTATCAATCACAGGTTTGGATACAGTATTGGACGACAGAACTGCTGAGTACACGGTGTTTGCACCTGGAAATGCCGCATTCGATACCTTCTTAGGAGATAATGGTTTTGCCACTATCAACGACGTGCCTGTTGATGTGTTAACACAAGTTGTATTAAACCACGCGTTGACGGGAATAGCTTTGTCTGGTGGATTAAGTACTTCCTATACAACTACGTTGGCCACTTACGGAACTTCGGATAATAATCTGAGTTTGTATATCAACACGGATAGTGGTGTTACCTTAAATGGTATTTCAAATGTGGTAACTCCCGATGTAACGGCAGCTAACGGTGTGGTACATATTGTCGATGCCGTGATCGCCTTACCAACAGTAGTAACATTTGCTGTAGCCGATCCAACCTTTGAAACTTTAGTAGCTGCATTGACAAGAGCAGACCAGCCTGATTTTGTATCAGTATTAAGTACTCCTCTAGGTACAAGTCCTGCTCCATTTACGGTATTTGCACCCACTAACGATGCTTTTGGAGATCTTTTAGTTGAGTTGGGTATCTCGAGCCTGGATGATATCGATACTGCAACGCTAACCGCCACTTTAAACACACACGTTATCCCTGGTGCCAATGTTCGTGCTGAAGATTTAGTCGACGGGCCAGTCGGAACACTTGGAGATGACATCATTATTGATGCCTCGAACGCAACGATTACCGATCAGAACGGTCGTGTAAGTAACATAATCGTAGTGAATGTACAAGCTGCAAATGGTGTTGTACATGCTATCGACAAAGTATTACTTCCACAATAGTATTGATGTTTGTTTGAATTTAGTTAGTTGTTAATTAAGAAACCGTTCCTGTATTGCTCACGCAGGGGCGGTTTCTCATTTTTATTATAAATAACTAAGCCACCACTTATCCCGGTTTTTAGCTTTGTAGATCATATACCAGCGACTCACCGGATATAATAATAGCACTATTCCTATCCAAACGAGATAGGTAATTCCCAGTGAATATCCATAACCTGCCATGCTGCCATCCATAATGCTATCCATATTGAGTATCATAATCTGCCAGTCTTTCCCTGTTAATATTAATCCAACAATGGCAGCGACATGTATAACAAAAACGTGGACAACATAATAGAAGAAAGGTACCCGTCCATAGACGAGGAAAAAATCAGACAGCTTGGTTTTTACGGACTCTGCCAGATAAAGAAATAGAAAAGCGGGTCCTAAAGTAACGAGCAAAAAGAGCAGGGAAGGTGGGTACTTGGTTACATTTAAAAATGAAAGAAGCGTGTAAGTTCCGTTTTGCTGAACTTCCCATGGGACCAAATCACCGTATACATTGATACCTCTAATAAGCAAGAATAGCACTATCGATCCAATTCCGAGTGACAGAAGCCATTTCTTTCTAGCAGGAGCGTGAAACTCTTTATGATAAAGATTTCCGAAGCAATACCCTAAAACAATAACTCCTATCCAGGGTAAAATTGGGTAAAGAAAGCTTACCCATGTATCTCCAAACTTAACGAAATTCGCCTGGTGCAATATATACCAAATAATGGCACCAAAACTATTCCCTTGGGCCACAATCCCGTCCAGGAGATTGTGTCCGAAGATCAATACCAATCCAGTAAGTACGAGTATCTTCTTTGGAATATAAATAAGGAATGCAAGGATGATCATACATAGTCCTATAGCCCAAATAACCTGTAAATTAAAGAAACTAAAAGTTAGATCGAACCACCACAGTAAAGTCATTAACGTTACTTCGATAAAGATCAGCCACAAACCTCTTGTGAACAAAAACCAAAATAACTGATGCCTGGTTTTATTTCGGCCATAGAGAAAAGCCGAGGTCCCGGCAAGAAATATAAATACAGGAGCACAGAAGTGAGTTATAAATCGCGTAAAGAATAAGAAAGGTGTGGTAGTTTCCAGATTTGAAGGGTCAGAGACCATGGCTCCGGCGTGAAAATAATCACGCACATGGTCTAACGCCATGATCACCATGACAATACCACGCAGTACATCAAGTGATGAAATTCGAGTGCTTCTAATTGTGGTCACCGGTTAGGTTTTACTCAAATTTACAAATTAGTATCTGATAATCAGGTTATTATTCACTCAGGCTCTTAAAGGTAACTTTATTAGAGACATAAATCTGTCCATCAATCTCAACCTCTTGGGTTGTGAAAACCGCAATTAAACTGTCTTTTCTGGTTACGGTTGGTGAACTAATTATAAAACTAAAAGGGATATGTTCGACCGTATCTGAAATGATTTCAGCGGGTCTTATCTGACTGATATCTGTGATCGAAATTGAATCGCTTGGAACCTGCAGCAAAATGCTGTCTGAAGATAATGTAGCCAGCTGCAATTCCAAATCGGTTTTGAATTCCGGATGTTTTTGAATTAGGGATTGTAAGTCTGCATATTCCTGAAGTTTTTGCGCAACTATCTCCGAATAATTTAAATTTGTACTGCTGGTTATTGGCAATGTTTCGCTCAATTCCTTCTCAGCCGCAGCATCAGTTTCTTCAATATCCCCAGCCTCAACATTTTTCTTAATGTCGCTCTCCATGCCGCTATTGCAGGCTATTATTAGTAAACTCAGTAAAAGGAATATGATACTTTTCATTGTATACTGAATTTTAGTTTCACAATTTTATCACCCTCGTAATGCTTGTCGAGAATATTGATATTCTTTAGGCTACTCGTGGGAATGGTGAGTTTAGTGATAAACTCCTCTTTCGAATACAGTTCGATTCCGGTCTGATCTGGAAATACCTGGTAGATTCTGGCGTTATCGGCGATCAATTCCGAAAGTTGGGCCCTTCGTTTTTTCAACTCTTTCACATTTCCCGAGCTGTAATAGCGGAGCATGAGGGCGTAATCATCGGTAGCAAGGAGTACCATCGCATTGGTATTTGCATCGAAATTACGGGTTATCGTATCTGTTTTATGATAGGGGGACTGAACTACAAACCGAACAATTTTCTCCTTAGTCACATAACTAAAACATCCCGTGCTGTCGGTTTTTAGGTAGATAGGTGATTGACCTTCAGAAAGAATTTTTACATCGATTTGGATGGCTGTGATAGGCTCACCTCCGTCTTCGCTAACCATACAGAATTGAAACTCATTGTCAGGATTCACAAGGTAATATAATGCTATTAATAAGGGAACAACAGGCAGGAATAACCACAGGTATTTCCTGTTTCTTTTTGTTTTGTATTGAATCTTTATTGCATCAAGATTCAATTTCTTGAACGCATTCCAATGTTCGTGCCCGGTATATTCACAGAGTAAATTCAACATATCGATACGGGGAAGCTTGGTAGGCTCATTTTTAAAATAACTATAGAACCATTTTTCACTAACACGACCCCTGGTACGCTGGAAAAGATCCTCCTGGAATCCTACAATCTCTTCTCCTTTCCATTCTTCCATGGACGCAGAGGCGTGATTTTCTTTCAGATACGTAGCAGCTACCGCCTGTTTCAGTAATTCAAAAAATTGTTTGTCTGAAGCGTCCAAGTACTATATAATATTGAAAATCAGTTAATTAAAGTTTGTAAAATAATTTACAAACTGTTTACAAGGGATTTACACTGCCTCCTGCCTTCCCGGTAGTAGGTTTGTTGATGTAATTCTTAAAAATATAAAATTATGAAGACAAATAGTTCGAAATCTCTCCTGAAAATTGTACTACTAATCATGGTGTTTACATTTCTGTATTCCTGCAATCAGGGAGGTAGTTACAGTGAGGATGTTAAAATGGATGCCGTGGATGTGGATGATTCCTTTGCGTCGCTTGAAGCGGAAGAAAATGCCATTGCATCCTTTAAACCCGATGCTACAATAACTAAAACTCCGGCAAATCTTAAGATCATCAAATCGGCTTCGGCCCGCTATAAAGTAAAGGACGTGAAGATTGCCACAAATCAGATCAGGGCTATTGCACTGCAGTATGATGCATATATAAGTGATCTTCGTTATGAGAACAATTTGTACCAAAAACAGAATCGATTCACGATCAAGGTACCACAGCAACATTTTGATATCATTATGGATTCTATTGGAAATGTCGTAGAATTTGTTGAGTATGAAAATATTACTACCACAGATGTAACTGAAGAGTATATAGATCTGCAGGGTAGATTGGAGACTAAGCTCGAAGTTAAGAAACGCTATGAGGAGATCCTACGAAAGAATGCCCGTACCGTAAAGGACATACTTGATACGGAAGAAAAATTACGCATTCTCCAGGAAGAGATCGAATCGGCTCAGGGTAGGTTGAAGTACCTCACAAATAAGGTTGCTTACAGTACCATCCAGATAGATCTCTATGAAACCGTTGAATACACCGAAGAACCTACCAGCTACAAAAAGACCTTTGGTGACAAGTCTAAAGATGCTCTTTCATTTGGCTGGAAGATGATAGAGTCTATAGTCTTGTTCTTTATCCATATCTGGCCACTTTTATTATTAGGAATCATTGTAGTGATTGTCCTTCGAAGATGGTTAAAGAAATAAATTAAGCATAAAAAAACCGCAGATTTTGTCTGCGGTTTTTTATAAATGCTTATAAAGTTATTATTCAGCTCCTCCAGGATTTACTTCGTCGGCTGGTTTTACTTCATCCGGAGCCTCAGCTGCCGCTGCCTCTTCCATAGCGGCTACCATAGGAGCATTGTCCCAGTACCCGTATTCCTTTACCACTTTGCCATCCACAAACTGAGCTGTGACATGGACGGGTGTCATCATTTCCTTCCCATTGGAAGCGATTGTCCCTTTCCAAAGGCCCCAGTAATTCACCCAGGTTTCACCTTCGTCTGTAGTGACCATTTCCATATCTCCCTTGTCGGGTACGAATCCGTAAGATGACAATGCGGCCGTATTAGTCTTATGTGCCTCAACAGTTTCGGCCGGGGTCATTGGTTTATCATCAGTGTTGTGATAAACTTGGGCGGTATCGGCAAATTTTGCTGTGTAATTTTCCCAGTCGGCTCCTTCGTAAGCAGCAATAAGTTCTTTAAAAGTATCAATTTCTGCAGAACTCTGAGTGTACCTGGGTTCACCTTGTTTGCAAGAGATAAAGAATAGTCCTACTAACGCTAATAATGCTAATTTTCTCATAGTATATTGGTTTATTTAGATTTAATTATTTTCCCATATAACTCAGGTCTGCACGCATCCATCCCTGCATTACATCCATTTTTGTCATAACTGCAAGCAACTCCTGGTTTAATTTAGCGCCTTCTTCACCCAGTAATTTTCTGTTTTCCATCGACATACGCTCGTAATCTTCAGGGCTCTCTGCCGCAATGGCCACCATAAAGAAAGTTCCGTTTGCTCCAAATCCACTTCGGTATACCCTATAGTACATTTTAGAACCTTTTTCAGTAAATAACTTCTTGTACTTTTTAGCTATCTCATTCGCTTTTGCATAGTTTTCAGGTGTAATATAATACCGAACGTTATTGCGGTACATTTGACCTTCCGGCATCTGGTTAATTCCCGAAGGTTGATAAGACAAATCTTTGTCTAAGGAGATAATATAGTCTACATGATCGGTATAACACTTATCCATTCTCTGGAACAATTTGGAAAACGCTTCCTTCCCCATTTTTTCGGATAAAGTGGCAAAAATATTCTCGTCCAGGTCGGCCATTTTATCGATTGGGCCTACATAAGCGTATGTAAAATCATTGGTGGCGAGGGTAAGCCAACTGGTTTCATCCACGCCGTGCTTTTTACACTGCATTACTAGTTCTTTACAAACTGCCTCATATTCTGCCAACATAGAAGGTTTAACATGATCCTCATGGATCCAATAAGTTTGTGACGTTTTCTCCTGTGCGATCCCAAGGGATGTAACAAATAATAATGCACATAGAAATGTGTTGAAAATGTGTTTGGTTTTCATATTTTATTGGTTTGGTTAATTACTAAATAACAGTCGATAATTCGACTTAACACTAATAAACCAGCACAAATATTGGGTAGAAATTAGGGAGAGAATTAATAAATTATTGATTAACAATTAATTAAAGGTACAACTTTTTAGGCATAGTAAGGTTGCATGAATTTTCTGTCAATATTGTGATAGTGAAGATCTGGGGGTAAATCCAAACGCTTAATGTCCTTACATACTTTGTAACAACCTGGTCAATTTGTATCTTTGCATTTCTTAAAACTGAAGGAATCAAATGTTCGATAATTTAACCGATAAACTCGATAAAGCCTTACATGTATTAAAAGGGCACGGAAGTATCACAGAGGTCAATGTAGCGGAAACGTTGAAGGAAGTTAGGAGAGCTCTACTAGATGCCGATGTGAACTTCAAAACAGCCAAAGAATTCACCAATAAGGTGAAGGAAAAAGCACTCGGTCAGAACGTATTGACAACTCTTCAGCCGGGCCAGTTAATGGTGAAGATCGTAAAGGACGAACTTACCGAATTGATGGGTGGCGATACAGCGGGCATCGATCTAAGTGGGTCACCCAGTGTTATCCTTATGTCGGGTCTTCAAGGTAGTGGTAAAACCACATTTTCCGGAAAACTTGCAAACTTCCTGAAGTCGAAGAAATCTAAAAAACCATTATTGGTTGCCTGTGATGTTTATCGGCCGGCAGCGATCAATCAGTTGCACGTGGTTGGTGACCAGATAGGTGTTGAAGTATTTTCTGATGAAGGAAATATGGATCCCGTGGCAATTGCAAACAAGGCTATCGCTCATGCCAAACAAAATGGCTATAACGTTGTGATCGTGGACACCGCAGGACGACTTGCGGTGGATGAACAAATGATGACGGAAATCGCCAATATCCATGCGGCGATCAAACCCAATGAGACCTTGTTCGTGGTGGATTCCATGACAGGACAGGATGCCGTGAATACGGCTAAATCTTTTAACGACCGACTCAATTTCGATGGGGTCGTACTTACTAAATTAGATGGTGATACACGAGGTGGTGCCGCAATTTCCATTAAAAGTGTAGTCGATAAACCTATTAAGTTTATTGGAACCGGTGAAAAAATGGACGCTATTGATGTCTTTCACCCTACGCGAATGGCAGATCGTATCCTTGGAATGGGTGATGTGGTTTCACTCGTGGAAAGGGCCCAGGAGCAGTTCGATGAAGAGGAAGCCAGGAAAATTCAAAAGAAAATTGCAAAGAACCAATTTGGCTTCGATGATTTCATGAAGCAGATCCAGCAAGTGAAGAAGATGGGAAGTATGAAAGATCTTATCGGGATGATCCCTGGAGCCGGGAAAGCGATAAAGGATGTTGATATAGACGATGATGCCTTTCAAGGAATTGAAGCCATTATAAATTCTATGACACCGGAAGAACGTGCTACTCCGGCAGTGATCAACGGAAACAGAAAGAAACGAATCGCAAAAGGAAGTGGAACTTCAGTCCAGGAGGTAAACCAATTACTCAAGCAATTCAACCAAATGAGCAAAATGATGAAGATGATGCAAGGCGGAGGTGGCCGTAAGATGATGCAGATGATGAACAAAATGAAATAACAACTTAAACTAGATTCAATGACAATACTCGACGGAAGAAAAGCAAGCAATGATATTAAGGACGAAATTAAAGTAGCTGTAGACGGCATGAAGGCCAACGGTGAAAAGGTTCCGCATTTGGCAGCTGTTCTGGTTGGAGATGACGGTGCCAGCTTAACATATGTAGGCAGTAAGGTGCGTGCATGCGAACGTATTGGTTTCGAATCTACCTTGGTCCATTTGCCAGATACTACTTCCGAAGAAGAATTGTTATTAAAAATCGATGAATTGAACAACGATAATGATATTGACGGCTTTATCGTTCAACTGCCTTTACCCAAACAAATCGATTCTCAAAAAGTACTGATGGCAGTCGACCCTAAAAAAGATGTCGATGGTTTCCATCCGGAGAATTTCGGTAAGATGGCGCTTGGAATGGAGTCGTTTATTGCCGCTACTCCATTTGGAATTATGGAATTACTGGAACGCCATAAAGTTGAAACCTCGGGAAAACATGCTGTTGTGATCGGCAGAAGTAATATCGTTGGGAGGCCTATGAGCATCCTCTTGAGCCGTAAAGGGTATCCCGGGGATTGCACGGTGACACTCACCCATAGCCGCACAAGGAACATGGCCGAAATTACACGCGAAGCCGACATCATCGTTTCGGCTCTAGGAGTACCCAATTTCCTCAAAGCCGATATGGTAAAAGACGGTGTGGTTATCATCGATGTAGGAATCACCCGGGTTCCGGACGAATCTCATCCAAAAGGATATGTCATTACCGGAGATGTGGATTTTGAACAGGTAAGCAAGAAAGCATCGTATATTACTCCGGTACCAGGAGGAGTTGGTCCTATGACCATTGCTATGCTTCTAAAGAATACCTTACTGGCCCGGAAGTACAGGAATCACTAATTTTCTATCGTTTCTGAAGTATTGGATAAATATTCTTTCCGGTAAATATTCACGATTACCAGGAATAGGCTGATAAGTAAAGGACCGAAGATAAGTCCGATAAACCCGAATAACGGAACTCCCACAATTACACCAATCAATGTTATTAATGGGTGAACATTGTCCAGACGTTTCAATACATACAAGCGGATGATATTATCTGTGGAACCTACAACAATTAGTCCGTATAAGAGTATCCCCCAGGCTGAGAACGTATTGCCACTGGATAATTCCAGGATGAAAACAGGAAGTATACCGATAAGTGTTCCAACGAACGGTATCATAGAACCAATGGTGACGATGACAAACCAAAAGAAAGGATCCTGTATTCCGAAGATAAAAAAGCCGATAAGCGCTATGATTCCCTGTGCAAGGGCCACTAAAGGAATGCCCAGGGCATTGGATCTCACCATTGCCTGGATTTCACTGCCAATCACCTTTAAATTGGGCTTACTGATCGGGACATAGTCGCCTACCGTGTTCTTTACAAGTCGCCTGTTTGTGAACATATAAAACAGGATAAAATACATAAGGCCCACAGCAATAAATATATCGAAGGTACTGCCGGCAACACTCTGTAAATTATTGGTCAGCCAGGAAGAAATGGCACTCACATCAATTTCCGAAGCCAGATCGAAATCAAATTCGGTTTCCCAGGCTCCCAATTGTTCTTTAAGTGCTCGAACAACTTTTTCGGAATTCTGCACTGCGTTGCCAATCTTATTACCCAGCATCATGATTACCCCCGTTACTGGTAAAAGTATTCCCACGAAGGAAATGATAATAAGTAATGATGCTGCCAGATTTCGATTCCATCCTTTACGCATCAGCTTTAACATCCATCCTCGCATTATCACATAGATCGTAATAGCTCCCAGGACCCCTGAGAAATAAGGGAGCAGTTCTCTGAAAATTAGTCCCCCGATCAGCAGGATCAGTAACAGGACAAATATCTGCTGAATGATATGTTGCGGAATGGGTTTGGTCATATAATTGTCTTGGCTGATATAAAGATAATATTTTAAAAGCAGGTATTTAAAATGCTACAAAGTTTCATCGAGTAATTTGACTATTGGTCTAAAATAGTGCGCCATTGCACACACTTTTCGTAACTTAATAATTCAACTAAATAATTAGATTATATGAGAAAAGTAATATTGATTCTGAGTATTTTATGTATCGGACTTATATCCATAGCCGGTATACGAAGTAGTGAAGAGGGGCCAAAGATCACTATTTGCCATATTCCACCGGGAAATCCTGAGAATGCACATTCCATTACGATTAGCATTAATGCCTTACCGGCACATTTGGCTCATGGTGATAGTGAAGGAGCTTGTGAAGCCCAATGTACACTTGAAACGGACCCGGAATGTTATTGTGAACTATTCCCGAATGATCCTGCTTGTAATTGAGATTGAAATTTATTTCGCGAAAAGCTGATCAATATTTTTAAAGGCTTTGAATTCCAGTGCATTACCGCTGGGATCCTTAAAAAACATGGTGGCCTGTTCTCCAACCTCACCTTCAAAACGAATATAGGGTTCTATTATGAATTTTATATTTTGTTTCTCTAGTGACCCGGATAGTTGTTCGAAGGAGGACATGTCCAATACCACTCCGAAATGTGGAACAGGAACGTCTTTTCCGTCCACCGGGTTGCTGTGAACACCATCATTCCATTCTTCCTTTAGATGTATTACCAGTTGATGTCCGAAAAAATCGAAATCAACCCAATGGTCGCTGCTTCTGCCTTCTTTACAACCTAAGACGTCACGGTAGAATGCACGGTTTTTAGGAATTTCATTTACGGGAATAGCGAGGTGAAATGGTCTTAGGTTCGGTTTCATTTTAGTTGTTTACGGTTAAATAATGAATACTAACTGTGGCTCTTTCATCCTTAGGAAATTTGGAAAGATGATTCGGATCCGATGATAATCCGATTTCCGAAAGGACGTGATTGAAAACATCTAATTCCAGAATATACTGATCGCTGAATCCATGTGTGGCATCATAAGCCGTTGCGGCTGTTTTACCTACATATTGAGCCGCGATTTTCGGATCGATGGTATGCAGCTCAATAAGCAGCAGGCCGAATTTACCGATATATTTCTTCCAGTTTTCAAAGTGTTCTTTCAGATTTTGCTCAACCATGGCGTTGTGCAATCGTAAGCCGCCAGAAGAAAATGCTCCTGTACTTAAGCTCGTGGTATCCTTTGAAAAATTTTGCGGCATAGACCACGGCCTGTTGTGATCCAGGAAGGTTCTTACATTTAACAAATCTTCCAGATTGATATCGTAATTAGCCTGAATATCTTCTTCCAGTTGCTCCGGGTTTCCGATGTCTCCCCAGATCACTTTGGCCCAAATATCGGCCTTAACAAGGTTGGCACGGGTAGCTTTTAATGCAGCCCGATTGAAATCCACACCAACTAAAAACAAAGGATATTCCTCCAGCATGGTACCGCGATGTGTACGCTGTTCTATTACTTCGAACAGGTGGATAAGGAATGCACCGTTACCACATCCCATGTCCAGAATTCCTTTTGGTTGTTCTTCAATGGGTTTGTTGAAAAGCGTGATTATTATTTCATCAATTTTTTTGAAATACGCCGAGTGAGCCCCTCCGCTTCCCCAAACGTTCATCTCTCTGTCCACATGTATCTCACTAACCGTGGACGTGGAGCTTTTAAAGATCAGGGCATTGCCAAACATAAGTTCGTCCACACGGCGGAAGGTTGGGATATATGACACGGTTACACCATAAGCAGTAGAACGCCTGGCGAAGAACAAGCCCTTATTGGTAAATCGGTAGTGGCCGTTTTTTTTGGTGAACCATTCCAGGTAGGTGAAAAAATCGAGGATCTTACTGAAACTATCCGGGTCTTCATGAAACTCATCAGCACTGAAAGAGGCTTCCATGAAATATTTATGAAACATACCATCCATACCCAGGAAAACGGTAATTGGACCTACCAACACTCCTTCTATATGCTTTTCGATCTGAAATTCAATTTCCTTGGTTAGGGTGTCGTTGGACGTAGACGCATAGGCTCCATTTCTGTACTTGTTGAATATCCGATTCAGTAAAGAGAACTCGTCGCGTTCGAAATGACGCGGATGAAATTCCGAAGAAATTTTCATGAAATTTACAACATCCTCGTAGCTATTTGCAAGACTGAAGGCGATGCTGCTTTTGGAATTCGTAGAAATAGTGATGGTATTATCTTCACGCTTTATATCGTATTCCAGCCATCCCTGGGAAGCAAGCATACGCAGACCAATATTGAGGTATCCTTCATTGGCGTTAAATTTTTCGGTGATCGTACTTAGCAGGCATTTTCCTTCTTTCAGAAGATAATCGAGTACGCCTTTATCATCCAAAGCCTGAACCACAGGAGCGACAGCAATTCCGTCCAGATGGCGAAAAAGTTCACTGCGATATAAAGATTTCTCGGAACTGCTGAGCATATTTCACTAGTTGTGAGCTATGTAAATATATGCTTTTCCGACCTATTTTTTCGGAATATTACAACCTGTTCCAAATATCGAGATAGATCTTCCATTCACCTTTATCCCTTCGCCAAACGATCACGTATTTCCCTTCAAAATCGGTCTTTTTACCTTTTTTGTTGGTCGTACTTCCTTCGTAATAGCCGTAATCGTATGCGTAATTCTTAATGATCCGGATTTCTGAAGGAGTCACTTTATGATAAAGATCCTTTACTCCTTCTGCGAATTGCCATCGTTTTTCTATTTTGGGCCTGCCGGAGATTATATTAGAGTTTCCCGGAAAAATTTTAGCGTCGATTGTATACAAACTTGCAATTTCTTCCGCATCGGCATTCATGTAAGCTGCAGAAAAAGCTCTGATTTTCTCACGTATTTTTTCTTCTTCGGAAAAGGCAAGTCTTTTCTTGCAACTGATCTTCCAGGTTGGATATCGGATACTTTCGTTAGTATCTACCCATTCTCCTAACCAATCAAAGCTCATTTCATTTATATTACTAAAAATAACCCTGTAGAAACCATCCATCCCATTTGGTGCTTTTTGCTCACGGTAGAGCACTATGCTGTCTCCTCTTTTTCCACCCTCCCAGGCAGGTAGGGCCGGAGATGGCAGTTTGTTGGAGTAGAAATGTACGTACCATCTGCTGCTATCAGCGATGAACTGGCGGATACTACCTGCATGACTACCATCCGGTTTATATGTTTCGTCCTGCACTGCTGTTCCATCCATGATATAGCTCCATTTCCAGACTATATTTTCTGGTTCCTGCCAGGTTCCGTCAGGGTTACGCAGAGTGGAAATACAGTCGCAAGTACCGATCATAGGAGCGAAGTCGGCCAGTTCTTGAGGTGCTTCGGGATTTAGTTTGCCATATGGATTTTCCGGTGATACCGAATAAGTTCCCTGGGCATTTGCCGCCATCATAGAAATAATAGCGAAGCACATATACAACAGTGTTTTCATAGGTGTGCAGCGATTTAATTGAACAAATTTTGAATTTTCTACACTGTAATATACAACGAAGCATCGATTACAAGTTCATAACAAATTATTAAATGCAGTGAGATTGCACGATATTGATTGTATTATGATATAATCCTTCTGCACATTGCGACGGAGAACACTGTTTTTACTATTAATAAAAAAGCCTCTTTAAAAGAGGCCTTATTTTATTTATTCATCGGAAGAATCATCTTCCTCCTCTTCAGCATCCCAGCCCACCATGAAATATTTGAAGGTGGCATCATCCGGAATTTGAGTTGCTTCTATCTTGGCGTTGAAATTATAACGAACACTTTCCGGAAGTAATTTTTTGTCTATGGTTATAAATACCTCACTATCCTTTATGAAGATAACTACTGAATTGATAGCATTCTCGATGGCAACAATCTCATAATTAGCCTTTAAATCGCCAAAGGTACTTCCCATTCCGAAGCCTTTATCTGTAATGTAACGGTCGTCGAAGATCTGGATGTTGGTAATAACCGAGTTCGGGTCTTCATTGTCTTCCGGCGAGAGCAACATTAGTTTCTTACCGCCCTTTTCGTAAATCTCTACTTCTCCCTGGGTCTCAGGGGCATCTTCAATCGGGCTAAGCTTCACAATAGAATCATTCGCGAAAATAGAGTCCAATTGTCTCATCTGTGTTTTTTTATTAAGAGGGCCTATAGTTCCATCGCCAATCAGAAAAGGATCGGTCTCTTTACCACATTGGGTTAACAGTATCACCGCTGCTGCGGCTAATAACAATAACTTTTTCATGTATGTTTAATTAGGTTGTATTCAAATTTAACAGTTGTTTTATTTTAACATCTTAGTCAATATTCCAAGCACACTACGGATTACCGTTGGACTTGTTAATACCTTTTCCAAAGAACTTTTACCCCTCCTTCTGGATGTAGTTCTCCTACGACCGGAGGTTGATCGTCGTGCCTCTTCCTGTTCCTTCTTTGCTTTAGCTTTTGCTTCTTCTTTATTGGCAGTCTCAATTTTTTCGTTCAGAAGCTCATAGGCACTTTCTCTGTCCAGTTCTTCATTATATTTCTTTATCAATTTCGATTCTTCCAGCAGATCTTCTAATTCATCGTCTTCCAGGACATCCATGCGGCTCATAGGTGCACGCAATAAGGTCGCTGCCAATGGGGTTGGGATACCTTTCTCATTAAGCGCCGAAACCAGGGCTTCTCCAATACCAAGGGAGGTAAGCACTTCATCGGTCTTGTAATAATCGGAAATCGGATAGTTCTCTGCTGTTAATTTAATTGCCTTTCTGTCTTTGGCTGTAAAGGCACGCAAGGCATGCTGTACTTTCAATCCTAACTGACTTAGAACAGCGTCAGGAACATCGGTTGGATTCTGTGTAACAAAATACAATCCAACGCCTTTGGAACGTATGAGTTTTACAATACTTTCAATTTGATCAAGCAAGGCGTCGCTGGCCTCCTTGAATATTAAATGTGCTTCATCGATAAAGATCACGAGCTCAGGTCTTCCGCTATCACCCTGTTCTGGAAATGTACTGTATACTTCAGCAAGCAGGCACAACATAAAAGTGGAAAACAATTTCGGCCTGTCCTGGATATCGGTAAGGCGAACAATGTTAATATATCCCATGCCATTCTCATCTACGCGCAGAAGATCGTCCGTATCGAAAGACTTTTCTCCAAAGAAAAGATCACCTCCCTGCTGCTCAAGCTCCACGATCTTTCTGAGGATTGCTCCTGAAGAGGCAGGTGAGATCCTGCCGTATTCCCTGGCGATCTCTGCTTTACCTTCTTCGGTCGCATATTGAAGGATCTTTTTGAAATCCTTCAGGTCGAGCAGCGGCAATTTGTTGTCGTCGCAATATTTAAAAAGTATGGAAATAATTCCTGCCTGGGTTTCAGACACTCCTAATATTCTCGAAATTAGTACGGGACCAAATTCACTAACGGTCGCTCTAAGTCGAACACCATTCTGTTTGGAGAGAGTGAGGATCTCGACGGGAAATTTCTTTGCTTCGAACGGGAATCCTATATTGGCATGTCGCTCATCGATTTTTGGATGTCCCGGACTTGGTTGTGCGATCCCGCTGAGGTCACCTTTCATATCCATGAGCAGGACAGGGACACCTTTTTCAGAGAGGTTTTCTGCAAGGATCTGTAAAGTTTTGGTCTTTCCTGTACCTGTGGCTCCGGCAATTAAACCATGTCGATTCATAGTTTTTAAAGGAATCTTCACGAGGGCGTTGGTTACTGCCTCACCATCCAGCATGGCTGCTCCTAAAGTGATGGCGTCACCTTTGGTTTTATAGCCGTTATTTATATGATCGAAAAATACTTGCGAATCTGCCATATTTCAAATTTTGGTTAAAAATAGGAATTGTGCCTAAGCTTCTGAAATAATCCGTATTTTAAATTTCAAATAATTCAAGTCATGAATAGAATTATAAGAACAATATCATTATTGACCTTCCCTCTGTTTATTCTCCATTGCGCTCCCAATTCCGAAGAAAAGAAGGCGGAATTGCTCCAAACTAACAGTCCGATTTTTTATCCGTCGCATGAGCCGGGGAGAGCCAATAAACCTTTCAGCGACGCCGTACAGGTAGGGAATCTGTACTTTCTTACCGGCCAGATTGGACTGGATCACAGCACAGGAAATATGGTCGCTGGGGGTATAGAATCAGAAACGATACAAACACTTGAGAACATTAAAGACGTTTTAAAGCAGCACGATCTTGAAATGACAGACGTGGTAAAGGCCACTGTTATTCTTGATACTATTGCCGATTTTGTGGCGTTCAACAGTATTTATGAAAGTTATTTTCCACAAAAACCGGTACGCACTACGTTCGCTGTTGAATCACTTGCCCGGAATGCGAAAATTGAGATTGAGGTTATTGCGGCGAAGGACCAAAATATGCAATAATGGGAAACTCGGCTAAGGTCTTCTATTACTAATTTAATTACCTTTGCCGGCGATGCGAGAAGATATTCAGAAACAAGTTGATGCAGGCCTTATGCTCCCGTTAATGGAAGAGTTTTATACGATCCAGGGAGAAGGATATCATAAAGGAACGGCAGCCTATTTCATACGGATAGGTGGCTGTGACGTGGGGTGTCATTGGTGTGATGTGAAAGAGAGCTGGAATCCGGCAATTCATCCGCCCACAGATATCAAATCCATTGTAGAAAATGCTGTGAAGTATTCCAAAACGATCGTTATAACTGGCGGCGAGCCCCTTACATGGGACATGCGTCCATTAACATCCCGCCTGAAGGAAGAAGGACTGGATATTCACATAGAAACCTCGGGAGCTTATCCGCTTACAGGTTCCTGGGATTGGATCTGTTTATCACCAAAGAAAATAAAACTTCCGAAACCGGAAATCTACCCGAAAGCCGATGAATTGAAAGTTATCGTCTACAACAAAGATGACCTTCGATTTGCTGAAGAGCAGGCCGCAAATGTTTCGGAAAATTGTATCCTGTATCTTCAGCCGGAATGGAGTAAAAGGGATAAGGTGATGCCGCTAATCGTTGACTATGTGATGAAAAACCCTAAATGGAAAGTCTCACTACAAACCCATAAATACTTAAACATCCCCTAATGCATTAGAGGATGTTTTATATATCTATATAATTTCCGGTTATTTTGTGAAAGGTACTTTTACGCGGGTAGTTCCCCATCCCAAATGCATATCCACTCCGCTGTCACTTTCTGTAAAGCTAATAGAGAAAGCTTCAAGACTTTCCTTTGCGGTAGTAGCAGGAACTGTAATTTTCGCAACATCATTGGATTCATCGTATGAATATGATCCCCAAACATTAACGTCACTACTAATAATAGCTGTCCATTCGCTCTCACCGGGAATCGTGAAGAATGAATAAGTCCCGGCTTTCACGGTGGTCCCGCCTAGCTTCATATCGGTATACAATGTGAGTTCTGCAGCTTCATTAGCGCCTGTTCTCCAAACCTTTCCGGGCTGGGCCAAAGAAGATAGTTCACGACCTTTTAACTGGGGTCGGCTGTACGTTACTTTGATCGCTTTATCAGAAACCCTGTAACTGGATGGGTAGGAAGCTACGTCCATCGGACTTTTATCCAGATCAGAGAATTTTTGAGCGTATAAAGAGTCTGACATCATTACCGATAATGCTAATGCAAATAATAAAATAAATTTTTGTTTCATGATAGTGTTTTTTAGAATTTGAAAGTTACGTTATTTCGATACTGAGTTTCCCTAAATTTTTGTGAAAATTTAAATAAAAATAATTCAGATGTTGGTCTCGGAAAGGATTGAAATCTTACCAGTACGAATAAGACTGCAAAATGATGCTTAAAAACACAATTTTTTTCACAAAAATTTGTTAATAACTTAGCTGCTTAAATACGCCGAAACCCTATATTTTATTGGGGGTTTTGTTATATTTGCTTGTTAACGAAAATTTGAATTTATAACCTAGCATATGAAGGACGAAAAAGAGATAAAAGTTTATGGTGCGGATAGCATTCAGGCACTTGAAGGAATGGAACATGTTCGCATGCGCCCTTCCATGTATATTGGAGATATAGGTACAAGAGGATTGCACCATCTGGTATACGAAGTGGTCGACAACTCTATTGACGAGGCAATGGCCGGGTATTGCGACACTATAGACGTCTGGATCAATGAGGATAATTCAGTTACAGTAAAAGACAACGGCCGGGGAATCCCGGTCGATATTCATAAAAAAGAAGGGGTTTCCGCCCTGGAGGTCGTTATGACCAAGATTGGTGCGGGGGGTAAGTTTGACAAAGATTCCTATAAAGTGTCCGGTGGATTACACGGGGTGGGGGTATCAGTGGTAAATGCCCTTTCTGGCAGCTTAAAGGCGACAGTGCATCGTGATGGTAAGATGTGGGAACAGGAGTATGAAAGAGGAAAGACATTGTATCCAGTGAAATCTGTGGGTGAAACGGATTATCGTGGAACCCTGATTACCTTCAAACCGGATCACGAGATCTTCCAGCAAACCCTGGAATATAATTATGAAACTTTGTCAAATCGATTGCGTGAATTATCTTTTCTGAACAAAGGCCTGACCATATCAATTACAGACAAAAGGAATAAGGACGAAAAAGGGGAATTCGTTCATGAAACCTTTCATTCGAAAGAAGGCTTAAAGGAGTTTATTCGATACTTAGATGGAAACAGGGAGCCTCTTATAGCCGATGTGATCGCTATGGAAGGAGAGAAGAACGAAATACCTGTAGAGGTTGCAATGATCTACAATACCTCTTTTAATGAGAATCTGCATTCCTATGTAAATAATATTAATACCCACGAAGGAGGGACGCATCTTTCAGGATTCCGCCGGGGGTTGACTACCACCCTGAAAAAGTATGCTGATAATTCAGGGATGTTGGATAAGTTGAAATTTGACATTTCCGGTGATGATTTCCGGGAAGGATTGACAGCGATCGTTTCGGTGAAAGTTGCCGAACCACAGTTTGAAGGGCAGACAAAAACTAAATTAGGGAACCGGGAAGTCACGTCGGCAGTAAGCCAGGCAGTTTCAGAAATGCTGGAAAATTACCTGGAAGAACACCCTAGTGATGCGAAAATCATCGTTCAGAAGGTGATCCTCGCCGCCCAGGCCCGGCATGCGGCTCGCAAGGCTCGTGAAATGGTGCAGCGTAAAACTGTTATGAGTGGTGGCGGATTGCCCGGAAAACTATCGGACTGTTCAGAACAGGATCCGGAGAAATGTGAAGTATTCCTTGTGGAGGGTGATTCGGCAGGAGGAACGGCCAAACAAGGTCGTGACCGAATGTTTCAGGCGATATTGCCGTTACGGGGTAAGATCCTGAACGTTGAGAAGGCGATGCAACATAAGGTTTTTGAGAATGAGGAGATCAGAAATATCTTCACAGCATTAGGTGTAACCATCGGTACTGAAGAAGACAGTAAAGCATTGAACCTGGAGAAACTTCGATATCACAAGATAGTGATCATGTGTGATGCCGATGTGGACGGTAGTCATATCGCTACGCTAATCCTAACTTTCTTCTTCCGCTACATGAAAGACCTAATTGAAGCCGGTCATGTCTATATTGCCACTCCACCGCTATACTTAGTGAAAAAAGGCTCTAAAAAAGAATATGCCTGGAACGATCAGGAACGCGATGCTTTAAACGAAGAATATGGTGGAAACGCATCCATTCAGCGATATAAGGGTCTGGGGGAGATGAACGCAGAGCAACTTTGGGAAACCACTATGAAACCTTCCAACCGAACCCTGCGACAAGTCACTATAGATAATGGTACCGAGGCGGATCGAGTATTCTCCATGCTGATGGGAGATGAAGTGCCACCAAGGCGCGAATTTATCGAGAAGAATGCCGTTTACGCGAATATAGACGCTTAAGTTAAGTTTTCATATTTGAAAGAAGCCCCGCGTTATCGCGGGGCTTTATATTTTTTGGACCATGGAGAATTGAAAATCAAATAGATAATTGTATTTTTGCAGCTCGAAAATAAGTCAACTTAATAAAACCATTTTTCATGAAAATAACTGTAGTTGGAGCGGGTGCAGTAGGTGCGAGTTGCGCCGAATATATCGCCATCAAAGATTTTGCCAGTGAAGTAGTATTGTTGGACATCAAAGAGGGATATGCCGAAGGAAAGGCAATGGACCTGATGCAAACGGCATCCTTAAACGGATTTGATACAACAATATCAGGAACTACCAACGACTATTCCAAAACAGCCAACAGTAATATCTGTGTGATCACCAGTGGTATTCCCCGTAAACCGGGAATGACGCGCGAGGAGCTTATCGGGATCAACGCGGGCATCGTGAAAACTGTTGCTACAAATTTGATCGAGCACTCTCCCGACACAGTCCTGATTGTGGTTAGTAACCCTATGGATACCATGACCTACCTGGTACATAAAACTACCAATCTTCCGAAGAACCGGATCATTGGAATGGGTGGTGCACTGGACAGTGCACGCTTCAAATACCGTCTTGCGGAAGCTATAGGAGCGCCTATGAGCGACGTTGACGGGATTGTGATTGGTGGACATAGCGACAAAGGAATGCTGCCTTTAACACGACTTGCGGGGCGAAACAGTCTTCCTATTTCCAAGTTCCTTTCCGAAGAAAGAATACAACAAGTTCTGGAAGATACCAAAGTAGGCGGGGCTACCCTAACGAAACTTCTGGGAACTTCAGCCTGGTATGCGCCGGGTGCCGCTGTTGCAGGACTGGTGCATACAGTCGCTCTCGACACAAGGAAAATGTTCCCGTGTTCGGTGATGCTGGAAGGTGAGTACGGATTAAATGATATCTGCATCGGAGTGCCGGTGATCCTGGGGAGAAGCGGTGTACAGGAGATATTAGAGATCAATCTTACCGAAGCGGAGAGTGCGAAGCTGGCAGAAAGTGCTGAAGGAGTTCGTAAAACAAACGGTCTGCTGGATGTGTAAATACCACCGATAAATCGAGTAAAAAGACCGTCAGAACGGTCTTTTTTTATTGACTATTTTCAAAGGAAAATAATTGTCATTTCCTTTTTGAAAACCTATATTTGCACGTTTTTAAAATCATCTTAATACCGATAGAATGCAAAATAAAGGACTAGTAACGATGTTTGCAATAGTGTTTGGACTGGTAAGTTTATACCAGCTTTCATTCACGTTTATTGCAAATAAAGTTGAAGGTGAAGCGGAGACCTATGCAAAGACCTTGTATGATGGAAGCCAACCGGAAGAGCGAATTGAAGCCGAAACCAAATATGTCGATTCTGTGGCGAACGACCCGGTATTCCTGGGAATTAGCTATAACGACGCTAAGGAAAAGGTACTGAACAAGGGATTGGATCTCAAAGGAGGTATAAACGTAATACTTCAGGTGTCTGTGCGCGATATCCTGGAAGGTCTTGCTAACAATTCGAAAGATCCTGCATTCAACCAGGCATTGAATAATGCCGAAGAACTTCAGAAAGACAGTCAGGATACCTACCTGGAATCTTTCTTTACTGCATTCGAAGCCATTCCCGGTGATAACAGATTGGCGTCGACCAATATTTTCTTCAACAAAAATCTTGAGGACGACATTCAGAGAGATGATACTAACGAAGAAGTTCAGCAAGTACTCACGCGTAAGGTTGATGAAGCGATGGTCTCTGCCTTCGAGGTACTGAGAAAACGTATTGATAAGTTTGGGGTTACCCAGCCTAACCTTCAGCGATTAGGGAATTCAGGAAGGATCCTGGTAGAATTACCCGGAGCAAAGGACATTGAAAGAACTAAAGAACTCATCACCAAAACCGCCCAGCTCGAATTCTGGGATGTGTTCAAAGCAGACCAGTTACAGTCTTTCATACTAAGTGCTGATGCAACGTTGAAAGATATAATCACGCCAGAAGTAGATGAAGAAGTTCAGGATACTACTGCGACAGCAGATGAAGATATCCAGGATATCCTTGGAGGAGAAGAGGTTGACGAACAGGTTGATCCTGCCAAAACCAATCCACTGATATCTAAATTCCTTTCTTTTGGTCAGCAAGGACTTCCAATCCTGGGAAGTGTTCGTGCTACCGATACCGAAATTGTTTCTACTTATCTTCAAACACCTCAGGTACGGGCTCAACTGCCTAATGAGGCACGTTTCATAAAATTTGTATGGGGTATTGAAAGAACTATTGAAACCGTGGATGGAGAATCTATCGTGGTTCAGGATCTGTATGCATTAAAAGGTAGTGACCGTGAAATGATCCCACCATTAAGTGGTGGTGTAGTTACCGATGCAGCTCAGTCTTACGACCAGGCTGGCCGGGTTTCTGTCGATATGCAGATGAATGGAAAAGGAGCCAAGATATGGGAAGAAATGACAGGAAACGCATTTTCCAACCAGAGTCAGATCGCTATTGTACTGGATGATATTGTTTATTCGGCACCAGGAGTAACGAGCGGTCCGATCGCTGGAGGTAGAAGTTCTATTACCGGAGACTTTACAATTAACGAAGGACAGGATTTGGCAAACGTATTACGTGCTGGTAAACTCCCTGCTTCTGCCGATATTATCCAGGCCGAAGTTGTAGGTCCAACACTGGGACAGGAAGCGATCGACAGTGGTGTACTTTCTTTCCTTATTGCTTTGGGCTTTGTGTTGATCTGGATGGTATTCTATTATGGAAGAGCGGGTCTATTTGCCGATGTTGCACTTGTTTTAAACATCTTATTCATATTTGGTGTACTGGCCGGACTGGGTGCAGTACTTACCTTACCTGGTATCGCGGGTATCGTTTTAACCATTGGTATTTCGGTGGATGCGAACGTACTTATCTTCGAGCGGATTCGGGAAGAACTCGCTAAAGGGAAGGCTCAGAAAGACGCCGTCAAAGATGGTTTCAACAACGCTTTGTCTTCTATTCTCGATGCCAATGTAACCACAGGTTTAACCGGACTTATTCTGTTGGTCTTCGGGACAGGGCCTATACAAGGATTCGCAACAACGCTATTAATTGGTATTCTTACGTCACTGTTCACGGCGATCTTCATTACAAGGTTGTTTATTGACAGTTACACCAAAAATGGTAAGCCTTTACCTTGTTCTACCGCCCTGACAAAGAATTTATTTAAGAATGTAAATATTAACTTCCTCGGAAAACGTAAGATCGCTTACGTTATTTCCGGAATCCTGATACTAGCCAGTTTAGGATCCTTATTTACAAACGGACTTAACCAGGGAGTCGACTTCGTAGGTGGACGAACTTATACGGTGCGTTTCGATAAGGATGTGAATGCGACGAATGTTCAGAATGACATGATCGCCAAATTCGGAAGTGCTGAGGCCAAGACCTATGGTGGTGATAATCAGTTGAAGATTACCACGAAGTTTAAGGTAGATGAAACAGGGGAAGAAGTCGATACAGAAATCGAGACAATGCTCTTTGAAGCGCTACAATCGAACCTACCTTCCGGAATGACCTATGAGGACTTTATCAGTGATGATGAAGGAAAGGAAGTCGGAAGGATGTCTTATTACAAAGTGAGCCCTACAATTGCCGATGATATTAAGAAGTCCTCCTTCTGGGCGGTGCTTGGATCGTTGGCGGTAGTATTCCTGTATATCTTACTGCGTTTTAGAAGATGGCAATTTAGTTTGGGTGCGGTTGCCGCCGTATTCCACGATGTCCTTATCGTATTAGGAATCTTCTCTCTTACGTATAAGATCATGCCATTCAATATGGAGATCGACCAGTCGTTTATTGCGGCTATCCTTACAGTAATTGGTTACTCCCTGAATGACACGGTGGTTGTATTCGACCGTATCCGTGAATTTTTCAACGAGCACAGCAGCTGGAAGATGAACAGGATTATCAACAGCGCCTTGAACAGTACCTTAAGTCGTACATTGAATACCTCGATGACTACATTGATCGTACTGTTAACGATCTTTATCCTGGGAGCTGAATCTATTCGCGGATTGATCTTTGCCCTGATCGTCGGTGTACTGGTAGGTACCTATTCATCGCTGTTTATTGCAACTCCGGTATTCTTCGACACCGTTAAGAAACGAGGAATTGATTTAAGTGATAAAAAAGAGGAAGAAGAGGAAGAAGCAAAGAAGTAATTCCTTCTCTTACTGAAGTATAAAAAAACCCACCTTTACTTGGTGGGTTTTTTATTTAGATAAATTTTAATGTTTTTACAATCTGTTCCACTCTATTCTATCCCCCGCCTCTAACGTCCATTTATCACAAAGGCCGGCATTCACTTCCAGGACATATTTTGCCGGTGCAGCGGAAGGAAGTGAAGTTTGATCAAGTGGCTGCGCATTCTTCTGAATATTCACAATTTCATTCTCACTGTTTATAAAGATGATATCCAGGGCGAATTCGGTATTCTTCATGTAGAAGGAGCGACGGATCTCATCGTCGAAAATAAATAACATTCCCCTGTCATCCTGCATGCTTTTTCGGTACATAAGTCCCGTTTGTGTTTCATACTCTCCTTCTGCGATCTCTATTTCCAGAGTGGCGACCACGGAATCATTTGAAGTTTTCGTTAAAGTTAATTCACCTTCCTTCTGAAATCTAACTTCCTTAGTAATGGACTTCTCTTCTTTTGTCTCGTTACAACTTCCTGAAGCATTGGCCAGGCATATAATAGCTGCCAACATTAATAATCTTTTCATGGAGTAAACGTCTTTTTTCTTGAATTATATAAAATATAGATTCCCGCAATTATAAAAGGAATACTTAATAATTGCCCGGTGTTTAAGAACCAGCTTTCGCGGTCCGCAACCTGTACTTCTTTGAATAATTCAACAATTACACGTGTTGAGAATAGCAGGATAAGGAACCATCCGAAAATATAACCCGGATTTTGCTTCTTAGAGGTCTTCCAGTATATATACCATAAAATCAGAAATGTGATCACATATCCGAAAGCTTCATATAATTGGGTGGGGTGCCTGTAAGGAATACCTGCAAGGACTTCTGCAAATTGAGGATCGTTTGCAATGGCGTTATAGGCATCATTCGGATCTTTCAATCCTGTGATCTTCATGGCGGTTTGAGGATGCATATCATCGGCATTCCGAACCAAACGAACTCCTAAAGGAAAATCACCGGATGGCCTCCCGACAATTTCAGAATTCATGAAATTCCCCAGCCTTACAAACGCCCCGCCTATAGCAACTGTTATCACTACACGATCGAATATCCAGAGGACGGGGAATTTTAGTTTCTTCCGGTTGAAATAGATCAACGCAATTATAATCCCTATAGCCGCTCCATGGCTCGCCAGACCCCTGAAACCGGTAAATTCGAATTCGGGAACCGTTTTAAACGGAAGAATTACCGAAAGCGGATCAGCAAGAATGGTTTCTGGCTCATAAAAAAGTACATGTCCTAACCGAGCTCCCACCAGGATAGCAACCACCATATAAATGAATAAACTATCCAGTTTGTCCATCGAAATTTTCTCGTTGGTGAAAAATCGTTTCATAATGAACCAACCAACAATAAAGGCGATTACATAAGACAAGCTATAAAAACGGATCATGAAAAACCCCAGGTCAATTCCTTCAATAGGGTTCCAGGTGAAGGTCAGAAAATGCATATACCAATGTTAGAAAAAGTAGCGTAAATATAGAAAAGCAAACGCGAACAGTTGTTAAATATTTTCTTTCTTTTCCGTTCCGGGAACAGGATCATAACCACTGCCGCCCCAGGGGTTGCAGCTAACAATTCGTTTAAGGGATAACCAACTGCCTTTGAATAGGCCATGTACTTGTAAAGCTTCCACAGTATAATGCGAACAGCTAGGTGTATATCTGCAAGTGGACGGAAATAAAGGTGAAATAAAGCGTTGATACGCCTTAATTAAAAGTACGAATGGATATATCAATATTTTTTTCAAAATGTGCTTTGCTAAATAATCCCGATACTTGAGTCATTCAACTTCCAAGTTCAGACTTAAGACTTCCTGCTTAGTTCAATGAGTATGTCGTTCCGTCTTTACCATCCTTAAGCTGAATCCCAACCTCCTTCAGATCGTCTCTAATCTTATCACTTGTTGCAAAATCTTTATCTGCTCTAGCTTTATTTCGCAATGCAATGAGTAATTCGACTGCACCGGATAGTTTGCTCGTATCGTTATTTCCTTCGGAAGCCAGGTCCAGCAATCCTAATACATCAAAGATGAAGTCGTGCATAGTTGTGGTAAGCACGCTAAGATCGTTTTCTGTAATGGTTGCTTTGCCTTCCTTTATAGCATTAATAAGTTTGGTAGCTTCAAAGAGTTGAGCGATAAGTATCGGACTGTTGAAATCGTCGTTCATGGCGTCGTAGCAGGATTGGCGCCATTCATTTACATCGAAACTGCTTGATTCCGAAATGGCTAACCCACTTAAATTCCTATAGGCATCCATTAAACGATAATAACCTTTTTCCGAAGCTTCCAGGGCGTCATTAGAGAAATCCAGAATACTTCTGTAGTGTGCCTGATACATAAAGAATTTGGCAACGGTTGGAGCAAAAGCTTTACTCAGCACGTCGTTTTCTCCTGAAAATAGTTCATGCGGTAAGATATTGTTCCCTGTGGACTTCGCCATTTTCTTGCCATTAAGAGTAAGCATATTTGCATGCATCCAGTAATTCACCGGGCTTTCATCGTTTGTAGCCTCTGCCTGGGCGATCTCACATTCATGATGTGGAAATTTAAGATCCATGCCACCACCGTGGATATCGAAATTATTACCCAGATATTTAGTGCTCATTGCCGTACATTCCAAATGCCAGCCGGGAAAACCATCACTCCAGGGTGAAGGCCATCGCATAATATGCTGAGGTTCTGCCTTTTTCCACAAAGCAAAATCCTGTGGATTCTTCTTCTCACTCTGAGAAGCAAGTTCCCGGGTATTCGTGATCATATCCTCGAGCTGTCTTCCACTAAGCTTGCCGTATTCGTGAGTTTCGTTGAATTTCAACACATCGAAATATACAGAACCATTCTTTTCATAAGCATAGCCTGCTTCTATTATCTTCTCAACAATTCGAATCTGTTCAATGATGTGCCCGGTAGCAGTAGGTTCAATACTTGGTGGATGTGCATTGAACTGCGCCATCACATTGTGAAAATCCAGAGAGTATTTCTGAACAACTTCCATAGGTTCCAATTGCTCTATCCGAGCTTTCCTAAGAATAGGATCCTCACCACTTTCACCGTCATTTTCGAGATGTCCGGCATCGGTTATATTGCGTACATAGCGAACTTTATACCCTAAATGTATTAGGTATCGATACACCAGGTCGAACGACAAGAAAGTCCGACAGTTACCCATATGCACATTACTGTAGACGGTAGGTCCGCAAACATACATACCTACTGCACCATCATGGATGGGGGCAAACTTTTCTTTCGTTTTGGAAAGGGAATTGTAAATGAACAATTCTTGTTGTTCGTATAGCTTCATTTAGATGTAATTCAATTAATGTGGAAAAAAATCCTGAACCTTACCCTTAGAATTCGGTGTCTAATTTAATATAATCCAGAAAATCACGTCGTACGTCCTTTTGTTTAAATTTTCCTCCGAACTCACTCGTAACTGTACTGCTGTCGATATCCCGTATCCCCCGTGAATTTACACATAAGTGCTTTGCATCGATCACGCAGGCCACATCTTCAGTTTGAAGGATATGCTGCAATTCCTTTACGATCTGCATTGTTAGTCGCTCCTGAACCTGTGGTCGTTTGGCGAAATAATCTACAATGCGATTCATCTTAGACAATCCTACCACGGTTCCGTTAGAAATGTAGGCAATATGGGCTTTTCCAACAATAGGAAGCAAATGATGCTCACAGGTTGAGTATAAGGTAATGTTCTTCTCAACCAGCATCTCGCCGTACTTATATTTGTTTTCGAATGTGGAAGCTTTCGGTTTTCGGTCCGGGTGAAGACCACCAAATATCTCCTGTACAAACATTTTTGCTACGCGTGTGGGTGTGCCTTTAAGGCTGTCATCGGAAAGATCAAGGCCTAAAGTCTCCATGATATTCCGCACATCTTGTTTGATCTTGGCAATCTTTTCAATATCGCTTAACTCAAAGGCATCATCTCGCAAAGGAGTGTCCGTTGAAGTCCCAACATGGTCGTTGCCAAGGGCTTCAATTTCTCTGAGTTGTTTCTCCAAATCCATACATTAATTGTTTTTTCGAACTGCAAAGATAGGTATTCGAGTATTGCTACAAAAAAGCGAGTATCAGTATTTTCACGTCGATAAAAGCACATTTTACTAAAATTTTCTTAATTTTCGCCATTATACCCCTTATAACCATGAAAAAGAGATACCCCACAAATCTGCTTTCGCTTGTTGCATTGCTATTATTTAGTTATAATGTCAGTGCTCAGGGACCCGGTTCATTGTTTGTAGATGCAGGCCCTGATGTCCTTGCCGATTGCGCCACAGGTGGATGTGCTGATATAACAGCGACCTTCCTGGAAACATTCGATACCTCCGGACTAACTTATGGCGTTAGTTCGATTCCGTATAATCCGCCATTTCCATTCAATGGCCTGGCCAATTCCCTCAATCCGAATATCGATGATGCATGGTCTGCTGTAGATTCGCTGCCCTTCGATTTCTGTTTTTTCGGTGATCTTGAAACTGAATTTCAAGTCGGGTCCAATGGTGTGATCCGTTTTGATGTTGATCCGGGCGATACTACCAATGCATGGGCATTTACTCAGGATTTGCCCAACAATACGAATCCAACATTAGGAGAAGCAAATGTCTTTACTCCGGTACACGACATTGATCCTTCCGCTTCTAATTCTGAAGAAATTGGCTATGAAGTACTGGGTGCTTTTCCCAATAGGGTTTTAGTAGTTTCCTACTTTGAGGTTCCTTTATTCTCCAGCGCATGTAATTCGCTTTTGGCCACACATATGGCAGTATTTTACGAGTTCTCAAACGTGGTTGAGATCTATATTCAGGACAAACCAACCTGTACTACATGGAATAGCGGAAATGCTGCAGTTGGGATTCAGAACGATGCCGGTGACACCGCCTACGTACCACCGGGAAGAAATACTTCCGATTCTCCGTGGACAACAAATAATGAGGCCTGGAGTTTTTCTCCTACAGGGCCACCAACCTATGTATTTGGATGGTATGATGCTCTCGGAAATTTTATTTCGAATAGCCCTACAATCAATGTCTGTGTTAGCGGCACCGAAACTTTTGAAGCCAGGGTTACATGGACCAATACATGTAATGGTGAAACAGTGACTCTGTCTGATTTCGTAGAGGTAACGTCGAACGCACCTTTTACCGTAGATCTTGGTCCGGATATCACTACTTGTAGTTCTGGTGATATAATTCTCGATGCCGATCCCGGTATTCCCGACCTATCATATGAATGGTTCTTTAATGGGGTTTCCCAGGGACCTTCAACCATAAACGACAATACATTTACAGTTATAGCTCCGAATTCCGGTAATTACTCGGTGGAAGTGTTTGACCCGGTTGATCCAACATGTATTACTGGAGATGCGATTCTGATAGATTTCCTTCCACAACCCATAGCAAATACGGCAGTCGATCTCTTCATATGCGATGATGGCGTAAATATGGGAATATTTGATTTAACACTGAATGATGCGAACGTATTGGGTGGACAGAATCCAGCCGATTTCAATATCACCTATCACAACACATTACTTGATGCAAGTTCGGGAACTAATCCTATTGCGACCCCAACGGCATATCTGATTGTAACTCCTCCTGTGGAGACTATCTGGGTTAGGATTGAAGACCTTACCGGTACATGTTCCGATGTCGACGATTTTCTTATTCAATTCCAGCCGGCTACGGCAGGTCCTATGACCGATGTAGTTACCTGTGATGATGATGCCAACGGTTTTGTTACACTGGATCTTATTGTTCTGAAGAATGCCGAAGCCCTGAATGGCCAGAGTCCCGGTCTGTACAGCGTTTCTTATCACCCATCACAGGCGGATGCCGATGCTAACACAAATCCACATCCAAATCCTTATGATGTGACGGCTCCATCCGAAACTATCTTTGTTCGGGTTGAAAATAATGCAACGCCTAGCTGTTATGCCACAGATAGTTTTGTGGTTGATATATTTGAATCGCCACCAGTAACAAATCCAACACCTTTAGAGGTTTGTGATGACCTTCCGAATGACGGATTCGCTGATTTCGATTTAACTTCAAAAGATCTTGAAATTGCAGGTGGTAACCCCATAGCATCTATTACGTATCACACGACCTTTGCAAATGCTCAGGCCGGAATATTTGCTTTAGCCAGCCCATATACAAATACACAAGCCGGATTCCAGACAGTTTTCGCACGTGTGGAGAATATAAATAACCCGGATTGTTTTAACATTGTTCCCCTGGACCTTGTGGTCAACGATTCTCCTGCCATCACGGATCCGATCTCGGATTATTTCATTTGCGACAATGATGGTGATGGGATAGAGATTTTTGATCTAACGAGTAAGGATGCTGAGATCTTGAACATTTTGGTAAATGTGACCTTGACCT
>JABDNT010000036.1 GCA_013043685.1 Flavobacteriaceae bacterium
TTCGGCGGGAGGCCTCTGAGTTTCAAGGTAAACCGGGAAATCATAACCTTTTTTAGTGATGAACTTACGTACCGTCTCCGAATCTTCAGCAGAGATAAAATAGAAATCCATTTTATCACCATAGGTATTGTACAAATTCTGCATAGATGGTAGTTCTGCCAGGCAGGGAGGGCACCATGTAGCCCACAGGTTTAACAAGACCACTTTTTCCTCCGAATCAGAGAATTCTATTATCGAGCCATCCATTCCGGTAAGCTCCCATTGATAACTTGTGAGTTTTTTCCTTTCTGAAGCATCAACTTCCGAGGGAGAGGTCATGAACAGTTTCTGAAAAAACACCTTAATGGGAATCGAGGTATGGGGTACAATCAATAACCCCACAAAAACTACGATCAGCAAGTTGAACCAATTCTTTCTTATAAAAGGTTTCATTTCAATCTTAATCAGATTCACGATTTAAAGCTAATAAAAAAACTCCTGCCAGATGCAGGAGTTTATCTTTCACAAAATATCTATTGTTTATGCATTCTGTTTTTTAATGAGATTCAGTGCTGAACCTTCCCGATACCATTCGATCTGGGCATCGTTATAGGTATGATTGGCCATGATCGTATCCTTTCCACCGTCAGCATGAACAACCTCAATAGTAAGAGGTTTCCCGGGAGCAAATTCAGCGATATCTACAAAATTGAAGGTGTCATCTTCCTGTATGAGATCATAATCACTTTCATTGGCAAAAGTAAGACCCAGCATTCCCTGCTTTTTAAGATTAGTCTCATGAATTCTGGCAAAAGACTTCACAAGCACGGCTGCTACTCCTAGATGTCTTGGCTGCATGGCCGCGTGTTCACGAGATGATCCTTCTCCATAATTGTGATCTCCAACAACAATTGTCTTAATTCCTGCAGCCTTATAGGACCTCTGCGTGTCTGGAACACCGCCGTATTCTCCGTCCAACTGACTCTTCACAAAATTGGTCTTCTTATTAAAAGCATTCACAGCACCGATAAGAGTATTATTTGCTATGTTATCCAAATGACCACGGTATCGAAGCCATGGACCTGCCATGGAAATATGATCGGTGGTACATTTTCCAAAGGCTTTGATAAGTAGCTTTACACCCATTAATTCTTCATCCTTTATAGGTTCGAATGGTGTTAATAACTGTAGTCTTTCACTCGTCGGGCTCACCACAACATTCACCCCACTCCCATCGGCATCAGGTTCCAGGTAACCTGCGTCTTCAACTTCAAAACCACGAGGAGGAAGTTCGATACCTCTCGGCTCATCCAGTTTGACCTCTTCACCTTCTTCGTTGACCAGGGAGTCATGCATTGGATCGAAATCCAATCGCCCCGAAATTGCTATGGCTGCCACCATTTCCGGTGATCCTACAAAGGCATGAGTATTCGGATTACCATCTGCTCGCTTCGAGAAGTTCCTGTTAAAGGAGTGGACAATAGTGTTCTTTTCATCACCCAACACATCACTTCGGTCCCACTGACCTATACAAGGCCCGCAAGCATTGGTAAATATGGTAGCTCCCAAATCTTCAAAAACCTGCAATAGTCCATCTCTTTCGGCTGTATAGCGAATTTGTTCCGATCCCGGATTGATCCCGAAATCACTTTTGGGCTTCAGATTCTTATCTATCGCCTGTTGCGCTATCGATGCTGCCCGCGTAAGATCTTCATATGATGAGTTAGTACATGACCCGATGAGTCCCCACATTACATTTATAGGCCAGTCGTGCTCACGCGCTTTATCTCCAAGTTCACCAACAGGAGTAGCCAGGTCTGGAGTAAACGGTCCATTTAGATGAGGACGTAATTGAGATAGATTTATCTCGATCACCTGGTCGAAATACTGCTCCGGATTTTCATAAACTTCCGGGTCCCCTGTTAGGTACTCACGTATTTTATTAGCTTCATCAGCAATCTCTTCTCTATCTGTAGCGCGAAGGAATCGCTCCATTGCGTCGTCATACCCAAAAGTGGAGGTGGTAGCTCCTATTTCTGCACCCATGTTACAAATGGTTCCTTTACCAGTACAGGAAAGGTTTTTTGCACCAGGTCCAAAATATTCAACAATAGCACCTGTACCACCCTTAACGGTTAATATCCCGGCTACCTTAAGTATTACATCCTTAGATGCGGTCCAACCGTTTAATTCTCCGGTGAGTTTTACTCCTATTAATTTTGGGAACTTTAGTTCCCAGGGCATTCCTGCCATCACATCAACCGCATCGGCACCTCCTACTCCAACAGCTACCATTCCCAATCCACCCGCATTTACTGTATGAGAATCGGTCCCTATCATCATTCCCCCGGGAAAAGCATAATTTTCTAATACCACCTGGTGAATAATCCCAGCGCCGGGTTTCCAGAATCCTATACCGTATTTATTCGAGACAGATTCGAGAAAATTGAATACTTCATTGCTAGTATCATTCGCTCTTTTCAAGTCTGCCACTGCTCCATCTTTCGCCTGGATAAGATGATCACAATGTACCGTTGTAGGTACTGCTACTTTTTGTTTCCCGGCTTGCATGAATTGCAATAATGCCATCTGGGCGGTTGCGTCCTGACAAGCAATCCTGTCTGGAGCAAAATCTACATAATTAACCCCTCTTTTAAAAGCAGTTGTTGGTGATCCATCCCATAAATGAGCATATAATATTTTTTCTGAAAGTGTTAGTGGTTTTCCAACTACCTCACGTGCCTTGTCCACCCGCGATGGTAATTCTGCATACACTTTCTTAATCATGTCAATGTCGAATGCCATACGTATTGTTTTTGGTTATGAATGATTAGAATCCAAGCAATAATGTTTCATGAAATTGCTGAAATTGATTTTTGCCAATCGAATTGCGAAATTACAAAAATTTAAAACAATTTAAAAATATCTAACAAAACAGCGTTTTAACTAAATATAATTTAGAAAAAAGTAATTTCCTTTGAAGTATTTTAAGAATATATCAATTTTTAGTAGTGAAAATTGACAAATTCTAATTTTTATTATACCCTAAAAATTTTAGAATTCTGGGAGAATCTCTCAAATCGGTTATTGGCCTCTCAAAGTATTTATAAAGGAGGTAGGAAAACAAGATGGTTATTCCCCAGTAGAGGAATGTATAGAGCCAAAGGGCGATGCCGGTGAGCTCTTCAGATGGGAAAATTGTCTTCAGACTGTGTAAAATAATGGTATAATGCAAGAGATAGAGCGAATAGGAAATCAGGCTAATAGTTGTAAAGAATTTTACAACGATCTTTGAACGTATTTCCATGGTAATGAGATACGGCATAAGGCAACATATAGCGATTGAATGAAGCCCCAGGTACCATATAATCATAAACCCGGGGGTATTCTCAACAGTGATACCCAACGGAACACGAAGTATATTAAGAAAAATGAGAGCGAACAGTCCTGTAAATAATAGTTTTCGTTCATGATTATGCACCCAAACCGTATATTTATTATAGAAATAACGTAAAAGAAATCCCCAGTATACTACATCCAGTCTGTAAATAAGAACCTTCCTTATGGATTCATTCCATTCGTATATATTAGCTACAGATTGTGTGTAATAGAAATGTACTTTGGTTAAGGTAAAACATACAAGTATGAATATCGTAACCCACAGGTAGAATTTATCCCTGTTCTTCTTAGGGAAAAACAAAATAAGCCCGTACAAAAGGAAGGGGCCGATAATATATGAAAACTGTTCAACAGCCAAACTCCAGGATACACGGTAGAAGGGCATTGATGTATCCGAAAAATTCTGAATATAGATTATATACTTATATATCTTCTCGGGAAACTCTCCGTAAATGAAATACCATACCAGTACGTTTACAAAAAGCAATAAATAATAATTGGGGAATGTTCTGAACCACCGTCGGAAAAGAAAGTGTTTGATGTTGGTAAACGAAAAGTCAGAGCGCAATATTTCGCGCCAAACGATCTTACCAATAAGAAATCCACTAATAATGAAAAAGATCTCCACTCCAGCTGTACCGCTAAGCTTCATGGCGGCACGCACTACCTTCGGATAGTTATCACTAATCCACAACGTATGAGAGAAAAGAACCAGGAGAATGGCGAAAGTTCGGGCTACATCCAGTCCAACATTTCTCTTTTTATTGCTGATGTTCATAGGCTGGGGTTAGCATATTCGGAGGGAAGTTACTAAAAAAAGAACTAGTTGATATTCGCGCGGTTGAAGATATACCAAAATAGAAGTCCGGTCATAATTGAGAAAGATCCAATTGAAAGTAACTCATTTCCACTTAATCCGAAAATCTCCTCTTGCAGAGTTTTAAAGTATATTCCGATCCCTAACAGAATCACTCCTAAGACAATAAGTATGATTCCAGGTAATCGTTTCAAAACTTCGATCTAATATAAGCTAGTTACTATTTGTTCAATGGTTAGTCCTTCTGCTTCTGCTTTATAGTTCTTGATAAGCCTGTGGCGTAAGATACCAATTGCCACCTTCTGAACGTCCTCAATATCGGGCGAGAATTTACCGTTCAGTGCGGCGTTCGCTTTAGCCGCCAGAATAAGATTTTGTGAAGCTCTCGGGCCTGCACCCCAGTCAATATAATTTTTAACCATTTCCGGCGCAGCCTGACTTTTAGGTCGTGTTTTACCAACGAGGGTCACAGCATATTCAATCACATTATCAGCGACTGGTACCTTCCTGATAAGCTGCTGATATTTAAGTATCTCTTCCCCGGAAAATAACGAGTTTACTGTTTGTGTAACTCCACCTGTTGTGGTTTTAACAACCTCCACTTCTTCCGAAAAAGACGGATATTCAAGGTTGATCGCGAACATGAATCGATCCAGCTGGGCTTCAGGCAATGGATAGGTTCCTTCCTGCTCAATAGGGTTTTGAGTTGCAAGTACAAAATACGGGCTGTCCAATTCATATCGATGGCCGGCAACAGTAACAACACGTTCCTGCATTGCCTCCAGCAAAGCTGCCTGCGTCTTTGGTGGTGTACGATTAATCTCATCGGCAAGGATGATATTGGAAAAAATCGGTCCCTTTATAAACTTGAATTCCCGGTTTTGATCCAGGATCTCGGAACCCAGGATATCGCTGGGCATTAAATCTGGTGTAAACTGTATACGTTTAAATTGTAATCCTAAGGCCTCCGCCACGGTATGAACCAGTAATGTTTTCGCCAGTCCCGGAACCCCTATAAGCAGGGCATGTCCTCCAGAAAAGATTGATAATAATACCTGCTCAACAACATCGTCCTGACCTACAATTACTTTTTTTATTTCCTGCCGTAAGGCATTGTATTTACTTACTAATTGTTCTACTGCTGCTACGTCCGACATAAATATTCTCTCTTTATTTTTTTTGCCAGTTGTTCGAAAAGTCGCAATCTCCATAATCACGATTTACGCTTATATAGGTCTCTCCTATCTTTTTCTCCTGCCATTCCTGTATAGCCTTGATCTGTTTCTCTTTCAGTGCAAGTTCCTTGATCTTTTCGTAATCCTTCACATAATCTGCAGGATGTTCTTCAAATCTTTTGGTTACAGTAAGGATCTTATAACTGCTCTTTCCAGTCCTGTCGCGGTCTGTAAATACCTTCGACACCTCGTTTTCGGCCAGGTTATAAACCTGAGCACTCAAAGTTGGATCCATTTTCGTCAGATCAAAACGTGTGTCACCTGTAATAGGATTCATAAGCCTCCCTCCACTATTCCGGGTTTCTTTCTGATCTGAATACAATCGAGCCGCATCACCAAAACTAATACTATCATTTACAATCTCTTCCCGGAGTTTGTCAATTTTCTCCCTAGCCTTATTTAAAGTAGCCTGGGTAACTTCAGGGAACAACAGAATATGTCTCACATCGACTTGCTGTCCACGAATCTTTTCAACATAAAGAATGTGAAAACCAAAGGACGTCTCGAACGGTTCGCTAACCTCACCTTCCAGTAGAGAAAATGCCTGATCTTTAAATTCTTTTGCGAATGGAGCGTCTCTTTTCACACCTTCGATGAGTCCACCCTTCCGGGCACTACCTTCATCTTTGGAATACAGAACTGCTTTGGTAGCAAAACTAGACCCATTTTCAACTATATCGGTTCGAATTACATTGAGCCGGTCTATGGCATCCTGCTTCGCAGCTTCGGTAATCTCCGGTTCAACGATGATCTGTGCTACCTCAACTTCGGCACCAAAAACAGGTCGCTCATCTTCGGGTATGGAATAGAAAAAGTTTCTAATCTCTTCCGGAGTTATTTCGACATCCTGAATCACCTTGTTCTGCATTTCTCCTGCGAGTGCAATTTGTTTATTCACCTCGAATAATTGCTTTCTAAGGTCTGCTATGTTATCCTTGCGATAATAGGCGGCCACTTTTTCTTCCGTTCCCAATTCACTGATGAGGTACTGCATCTGCTGATCCAATCTTCCATTTATCTGGTCGTCTGATATTACGATACTATCCTGTTTGGCATGATGAGTATACAACTTATCTTCCATTAACTTGCCCAACATCTGGCATCGGGTAATCCCCTCGATCGAAGCACCCTGCTGTTGCAACTCCAAAAAACTCAAATCAATATCAAACTCAACAATAACATACTCCCCAACAACAGCGCTCACCCCTCCGGCTTTTATTCTCTTGAAGGGCTTAACAGTATCCTTAACAGCTTCTATCTCTGGGGTCTCTTCAATTGCCTTAACCTCCAGTGAAGTGTCATCAACTGTTTCAGTAACCTGAGCTTTCACATTACCAAAGCACAGTAACACGCTTAGTGCACTACTGATTGTTATAAACTTCATATTTATTATTTTTAACCGCATCCTTCGTTATATCTTTTTCAAGTTCCTTAATTAAGTCAAGCTTACGCTTGTTAAGAATGATCTCCCGTATCGTTGGCCGTACATGCGACAATGGCGCTATGTCATTCGGTTTCAATACATCTTCAATTTTCACCAAATATACTCCTAATGAATCTTGTATTTGTGCAAAATTTGATTTTTTTAACACATTCGAAGCCGCTGTACGTAAAACGGGTAAAGCCTGCATTAACGCCTGCTTCTTAACCCAAATTGAATCATTGAAATTAAAGGCCTTAAACTGAATGCTCAATGAATCCAGTACTTTTTGATCTTCCGAATTGAATCGCCCGAGAATATTTCGCATTTGTGAAAGATTGGAGTAATTCTCATCCAGATGTATATACCGTAGCTTAAGGAGTTCGTCATTCAGTTTAAATATCTCCTTGTTCTCTTCGTAGTACTTGTTATAATCCGCTGCGCTGATTGAACTGTCAAGCTGCCTTGAAACTATTGCATTCTTGTATGCTTCCGTTAACAGATCATTTTTGTAGTCCTTAACCAGTTTCTCGTACTCCTCCAATTGGGATTCCGGCAGGTTGATCTTGGCCTGATCGATCAATAGCTGTTGTGTGGCCCAACGGTTTATGAAGTTCGCCACTATAAGTGTACTATCCTCCGGAGGCGTATTCTCGGAAATTAGAGATTCTATATCTTCTTCATACAAATAACTGTTATTGACTCTTGCCACAGGAATTTTATTGGCTTCCGGTTTTAAGTAATCACAAGAAAAAACCAATGCCAGGCAAAATATCAATATGATCCCATTCCGCATTAAGACTTGAATTCTTTATTAATTTTCTTAAGTACTTTCTTATTTACGTTTACTGTGAATTTATTCCTCAGGGATTTCATCCATTCGGTTTCCAGGTGTGTCTGATAATCGTTCAGTACTTTTCCCCTAACCTCATCCAGCTTTTTAATCCCGGGAGGAATAATTTCCGCAATATTTATTACAACGTAAGAACCGTCGTTATTGTATATATTGGAAACTCCTTTTTCCACTTTGAAACCTTGAGGTAATTGCCTGTCCTGCACCTCAAAAGTTCCAGATGTGATAATCACGTTCACAAGCTCGGCCTCATTCAAAGCTTCTTTGATTTCCTCTCCTGTCTTTCCTTTATTTAGCATATTTCGGGCTCGTTCTGCATATTCCTCGGAAGTTGCAGATACTATGGTTCCTGTAATACGCTTATCCCATTTATATTTCTCCTTCACAGTGTTATAAAAATCATTCAGCCCAAGCGAATCTGTTTTTGCCTTTCGCCAGATATTTTCAGTCATAAGGTCGAAAATCAGTAATCCACTGCGATATTCGTTTATAGTCGCAGCATAATCTTCATTTTGCAATTCTAACTTTTCACGGAAGTATGATTTCAGGGCATCGACTTCAAATTCTCTGTACATATTATTCACCAGCGGTCCCATTTTAATACCAGGCTTAATCCGTTTTTGTTTTCTTTCAATATACTGGGCGAAGTCCTCGAATGTAAATTTCTTATCACCAACTGTAAATATGGTCTTGTTAACCACAGGTGGCATTGAATCGTATTTATACTTTCTTGCGAAAACTTCCGGAGGAAGATATTCTTCGAAATACTTCTGATACGGTTCGCCTTCGCTAAAACCATATTTATCCTTTATCTTGGCACTGATGGCACTGGTAACAACTTTGGAACGAGCACCTTGCTTTATCTGTTTTTCCAGCTGAGGTTGTAGTTCTTCAAATGTGGATTTATTATGAATCTTATCCAGCCTTACAATATGCCAGCCAAATTCACTTTTAAACGGTTTGGTTAAATCACCGGGATTACTAAGTCCAAAAGCATAACTTTCAAATATCTGAGATCGTAATGTCCCTTTGCTGAATTTATTCAATTTACCTCCTCGCATGGCAGAGTTCTTATCGTCGGAATACTGACCGGCTAATTTCTCAAAACCCTCACCTTGATTTAACATCTTATATATCTCGTTGATGCGCTCTTCAGGGTCGAATGTCCTGGAATCGTCATCCCTGTCTGAAACCATGATATGGGAAACCGAGATTTCAGGCCCTTTTTTACGCCTGTTAATTACCTTAACGATATGGTACCCAAACTGGGTTCTAACAATTTCTGAAATTTCCCCTACCGGTGTATTGTAAGCTGCCGTTTCAAACGGGTACACCATTGAGAATACCGTAAAATACCCTAGGTAACCTCCTCGCTCACTGGCACCGGGTTCGGTGGAATACTCTTTAGCAAGTTCCGTAAAGTCTTCACCGGCTATTGCACGTTCCCTGATAGACTTGATCTCATTATAAGCTTTTAATGTATCCTGGGCAGTATCGCTGTATTCAACACTTATCAGAATGTGCCTGGCCTCTATTTCATCACGGCCTCTATCGTATGCTTCCTTGATGAGATCTTCGGCTAATTTGTTATCGTATATATAATTTCTTGAAAGCTGTTCCTCGTACTTGGCAAACTCGTCTTTGTACGTTTGTCTTTCATGATATTTCTGATCATAGGCTTCAGCTATTTTCAATTTGTAGTCTATAAACAGATCCAGGTAGCCTTCAACCGACTTCTGGCTTTCATCCTTTACAAGATCAAGGTTTTTTTTGTATACTCTTATAAATTCAGAAGCAAGTACTGGTTCATCATCAATAGTAAGTAAAACATCATTTTTCTTTTGAGAAAAACCCTGACCGAAACTAAATGCCAGGATAAAAAACAATACCAAATATCTTTTCATTGCTTGTAATAATTTGTTGTTAACTGAAGTGTCGCAAAAATAACAAAATAGGACGGTTACACAAGTTTGATTAACAAACCATTTAACAGTCTCTGTTGAAGAAAACACGGAAGTTATTATACCAAATTTTATGTAACTTGCATTACTACCAATAAATAGTAAGGAAGATGAAATACACTACCGAAGTAATCATAGACCTCCCCCGTGAAGAAGTGATAAATAAACTCGATAATCCGGATAATATGAAATACTGGCAGCGCGGATTGTTAAATTACGAACTGCTTGAAGGTAGCCCGGGTGCAGAAGGTGCCAAAATGAAACTGGAATACAAAATGGGTAAACGTGAAATGGCGATGACCGAGACCATTACAAAGAACTTGTTTCCATCTGAATTCCATGCCAATTACGATACCAAAGGAGTACATAATGTTCAGAAGAATTTCTTCCACGACATCGACGGCACGAGAACGAAGTGGGTTTCTGAAAGCGAATTTCAGTTTGCTAATTTTGGAATGAAGCTTATGGGATGGCTCATGCCCGGTGCCTTTAAAAAGCAATCGCAGAAGTATCTGAACGACTTTAAAAATTTTGCTGAAAACGGTACCTCCGTTGCTGAACAAAATTAATGGAACTCATAAAACTCATCTGGGATTTCAGGGGACCAAATGCCGCCGCTATAGCGAAACACCATGCGATACATCTGAACGAATTCATACATTCAGAAAAATTACAGAACAGTATGAGCGGTACAGAATCCATTTCAGAGATGCACCATATTGCATTTATGATCACTGAAAAGGAATTGATGCAATCTCTGCGCGAGCGGTTAAAGCCAAATCGAGGACAGCTGTATACCAAATAATTTTTTAAGAAACACCCTAACTTTTTTCTCGTCTTTAGTATTATTGCAATATCAAATTTTACAAGAACATGAAAACAATACAAATACTACTTCTTTTTATCTCTTTTACAGTTTCAGCTCAAACTGCACAGACCAAAGTTGGTACTATCGATATAGATTTCGTACTGTCTCAGATGCCGGAAATAACGAATGTCCAGAATGCTGTTGAGGCCTATGGCAAAACACTGGATGCCGATCTTTCTACGAAGGTAGAAGGCTACCAGAAACTTGTTGAGGAATACACCAAGAATGATGTAACCTATACCATCAATCAGCGAAAGACCATGCAGGATTCCATTATAAATTCTGAAACAGATATCAATAAGTATCGCCAGAATGCTACACAGCTTATTACAATCAAGCGTGATGAAGAACTGGCTCCGCTATACAAAAAAATCGGGGAGTCTCTGGAAAAAGTAGCTAAGTCTCAAGGCTATACGCAGGTTATGGAGCGAAATTCCAATTTGGTGTATATCGACAACAATTTCGATCTTACCATCGCTGTATTAAAAGACATGGGAATTGAAGTGAAGGAGAAGGAATAGATTCAGGAATCTCATTTTATCCTGCTTTATCCTTTTAGACTGCCCTATCGTGAATAATTCGGTGCTTCTTTGGTGATCGTTACATCGTGTGGATGACTTTCATTAATTCCCGAGGCGGTAATTTTAATGAATCGACCGTCCTCTTTCAGAGATTCGATATCCTTGGCGCCGCAATAGCCCATTCCGGCTCTGAGTCCTCCAATGAATTGTGTCATGCTTTCTACTAGCTCACCTTTATAAGGAACACGCCCTACGATACCTTCAGGAACCAACTTCTTTATGTCGTCTTCCACGTCCTGGAAATAACGGTCTTTAGAACCTTGTTTCATAGCTTCAACGCTACCCATTCCTCGATACGATTTGAACTTACGACCTTCATATATAATGGTCTCTCCCGGAGACTCCTTGGTTCCCGCCAGCAATGATCCCAGCATAACACAATCCGCTCCCGCAGCTATAGCTTTGGGTATATCTCCCGTATACCGTATTCCGCCATCCGCTATTACTGGTACGCCTGTGCCTTTGATCGCTTCGGCCACTTCCAGTACGGCTGAGAATTGCGGGAATCCAACTCCAGCCACCACCCGTGTCGTACAGATGGATCCGGGACCAATTCCCACTTTAACTGCATCGGCACCAGCATCGACAAGATATTTAGCAGCATCGGCCGTTGCTATATTTCCCACGACAACCTCCAACTCAGGAAAGTTCTTCTTAACTTCCTTTAATACAGTAACCACACCTTGAGTATGTCCATGAGCGGTATCGATAATAACCGCATCCACCTGTGCTTTTACAAGCGCTTCTGCTCGTTCAACCGCATCTGCAGTAACTCCAAGTGCAGCCGCAACTCTCAATCTTCCGTAGTTATCTTTGTTGGCAATTGGTTTTTGAGTGAGCTTGGTGATATCCCGGAAGGTGATCAACCCCAGTAATTTACCATCGTCATTTACCACCGGTAGTTTTTCAATTTTATTCTCCTGAAGTATGATCTCGGCATCCTTTAAGGAAGTCCCTGCTCCAACAGTCACGAGATTTTCGGAAGTCATGACCTCACTTAATGCCCTGCCGTAATTTCGTTCAAAACGCAGATCGCGGTTCGTTACTATACCAATTAAGATTCCTTCATCATCAACTATAGGAATTCCACCAATACTATACTCACGCATGGTGTTTTGGGCATCTCCCACAGTAGCAGATTTCTCTAAGGTCACAGGATCCTGGATCATACCGCTTTCGGCCCGTTTTACCTTTCGGACTTCCTGTGCCTGTCGCTCAATGGACATATTTTTATGCAGCACCCCGATTCCGCCTTCCCTGGCCATGGCAATAGCCATAGCACTTTCGGTAACGGTGTCCATGGCCGCAGAAACTACAGGGACATTCAATGAAATGTTACGTGAAAATTTAGATTGTATGGAAACCTCTCTGGGTAAAACTTCGGAATAGGCAGGAACAAGCAGTACGTCATCGTAGGTAAGTCCCTCGCCAAGAATTTTGTTGTTGTGTGCAGTCATCGCAATTAAATTTTATTCCGAAGATACCGGAAGGTGGTTAACATTTAATTGCGTGCAAATATACGGAAATTAAGCCAATGTAATGTTGTCTTATAATAAAGCCTTCCGATATGTAAAGTTTCAATCGGCATTTAAAGCTAAAACTCAGGTTCCAGTGCTATTCCAGGGAAGTGGTCAATGCAATACTCTGGGAGCCATTCGCTTATAAACTTTAACATGTAAATTGTTTATATTAAGTCTAAATAAACTTGTGAGAATATTTTTACTGAAGTAAATTTGCGACTTGTTTTTAGCACTATTCATAATTAGTCTAAATTAATATAATGAAATTTCGCTCCTCGCTAATAGGTTTATTTATAACATGTCTCGCAACCGCTCAAGTCCAGGTTCAAGACAGTACCGACACCACTCAAAAGATCCCTGAATTATTGGATGAAGTGCTTCTCTCTTCCAACATACTTGGAAGTAAATTCGAAGTTAAAAACCGAACGGGATCGGCCTATTTTGTTTCCCCTCAGGAATTACAGCAATTTGGCTATACAGACGCTAATAAAATATTAAGGGCTGTACCCGGAGTGTCAATTTACGAAGAGGATGGCTTCGGACTGCGTCCAAATATCAGTTTAAGAGGAAGCTCTCCCGAGAGAAGTGCGAAGATCACATTAATGGAAGATAATGTCCTTATAGCCCCGGCGCCTTACAGCGCCCCGGCAGCGTATTATTTCCCTACCGTAGGGCGAATAGAATCAATTGAAGTCCTGAAAGGAAGCAGCCAGGTGCAATACGGCCCCTATACAACAGGGGGCGCCATTAACTTCATCTCGAAAAAAATTCCGAAGAAATTTTCGGGCAATGTTCGCCTGAACATGGGAAATTACAGTTCCCGTAACGTAGAAGCTACCTTAGGCGATTCCGGTGAAAATTTCGGATTTGTAACACAATTTTTCAACTATAGTTCCGATGGATTTAAAACTCTTGGCGATGGCAGCAACACCGGTTTCGATAAGACGGACATATTAGGTAAGCTACGCTGGAATACGAACAAGACGGCTAAGGTGTTTCAATCTTTCACCCTAAAACTGCAATACTCTGAAGAAGATTCAAATGAAACATATCTCGGTCTAACAGACGCAGATTTCGAAATAGATCCGTTCCGCCGCTATGCTGCATCTCAAGCCGATAACATGGTAAACGAGCACACCCAATACCAGTTAAATTACCTTATCAAGCCAAATTCGAATATTAGCATAAATACAACTGCTAACTTCAACAAATTCAAAAGAAACTGGTATAAGCTAGACGACATTGTCCTCGATGAAAAAGTTAAGATCAGTGAAGTGCTGGCAGATCCGGTTTCCTTTAAAAATGAATATCGTGCACTTCTGGGTAACGTTGATACACCGGATGACGCTTTTGGCGTAAAAGCAAATAACCGCTCGTATGAGTCTAAAGGAATTCAATCCAGGATAAATTTCAAGGTTGGCAGTACATGGATGCAAGATGTTGAAATAGGCCTTCGGTATCACGAAGATTATGAAGACCGTTTCCAGTGGAAAGACCTGTATGCCTTACAGAATAGAACAATGGTGCGCACCACAGTGGCTATTCCGGGCACGGACTCTAACCGGATTAGCAGCGCTAAAGCATTAGCGGGACATGCACTTTTTAAATTACGAATCGACGGACTCACCTTGACTCCCGGACTTCGATACGAAAACATAAAATTGTTGCGGGAAGATTTTGGAAAGGAAGACCCTTTCCGAACTGGTGGCGAACTATCCACTCGTGAAAATGAGGTAGATGTATTTATCCCGGGCGTGGGGGCACACTATCGGTTCAATAACGACATCTCTCTCTTCGGCGGGGTCCATAAAGGATTTGCACCGCCGGGAAGCACTGAAGGCGCAGATCCCGAAGAAAGTCTGAACTTAGAACTTGGTACTCGTTTCTATTTTATGGGCTTCAAAGGTGAGATCGTTGGCTTTTATAACGATTACTCAAATTTGCTGGGGAGTGACCTGGCTGCAACGGGAGGCACAGGATCATTGGAGCAATTTAATGCCGGTGAAGCTTCGGTAGCAGGGCTTGAGTTACTTTTGAATTATGATCTATTAAACGGTGAAAACACTAATGCAAAACTTCGGCTACCATTAACGCTATCCTATACCTTTACCGACGCACAGTTCTCTTCAGATTTCGATAGTGATGATAGCGTCTTCGGAACGGTTCAGGAAGGAGATGAGATTCCTTATATCGCAAGAAATCAGTTTAATGTGACCGCTGCATTGGAAAACTCGGTGTTTAACGTAAGCATGAGTGGCAGATTTACAGATGAGTTCCGCACGGAAGCAGGTTCGGGCGACATACCCGATCAATTCAGGATCTCCGGCAATTTTGTAATGGATCTGGCAGCAAGATACTTCTATAATGAGCGCGTAACGCTTTTCGCAAATATGATGAATGTACTGGATACAAAATATGAGGTCGCACGTTTACCGGCAGGTTTGCGGCCCGGAGCCCCGTTTATGGTAAATGCAGGTATTGGTTATACGTTCTAAAAAGAAGTTACTTAGCAGAGACCTCTAATTGATTTTTATACTGAAGCCTGGCTACGGTTGCCCATTGAATAAGCAATGTTTGGTCCTCTTCACTAAGGTTACCGTGAATCCATGTATAACTGTCCAGCGGCATATGTCCTTCTTCCACCTCCTCGATAAGTTCTTCCAGTTTATGATCTTTTTTCTTAACGGAATAACTATCCCATTCTGAAACATTGAACTCACCTTTACCATGCCTAACATGATCATCGAGCCACATCGATACCGGTGCTACTTGAGCGTACCATGGATAATTGGTCTGATTACTATGGCAGTCGTAACAATTCGCCTTCAGGATACCCACCACCTCGTTAGAAGGTTTTGTATCTGTTTCGAAGGACTTAAAGGCTTCATAACCAGCCTCGTTCTTTTCAGGACGAATAAACTGTATTACAACCAGGGCAATAATGCCCGCATAACCGAGGAGTTTTAATATTCTTTTTACCATTCCTATTTTATTGATTTCAAATATAAAATTACAGCTTTTCTTATGTCATTAGCAATTTCATTTTCCTTTGGAGTATAAATCTTCAATAATCCGGGATGGTCCTCTGTAAGGAACGGGATGTCATAGCCCTTCAGAAGAAAATCGGAAATGGCTACGGTATAATATCGTTTCCCTTCTTCCAATGGTTCTCCCTTAATTAACCAACCTCCTGTAGGACTTTCCGAAATACCGTGACGTTGAAGATAAGCGCCTGTGCCTCCTTTGGATTTTCCAAAATCCAGGACTTCTCGTAATAGTTCGCCGGTCATATCTACTTTCAATGTGATACCTCCAAATGGCAATACCCTGAAAACATCAATACTTGTAACCTCTCCGGCCAGCATGTCATCCAGACGGATGGACCCACCGTTAACAATAGCGGCATCCACTTCATCTTTATACGAAAAGGCCATCGCCGCGGTAATAATATCGCCCATATTCGTCTGTATTCCCCGGTTTGCGCTATCGGTGCCATCAAGTGGTGGATCTGCAAAATAGATTATCTCATAAGGATCGGGGATCACCTCCCTTATCTCATTCTCGAGTACCACATTCCATTTACTCACTATTTGTTCAACTTCAGGGTCGGAAGGAGTCCTTTCATCGATTGGAAACAAGACGGACTCAACATTGGTTTCACCACTCAACTTATTGTGTGTAACAGTATGAATGTACACGGTCTTTGCGTTAGCATCTGCTTTGGCTACCACAGTACTTCCTATTTCATAACGCATATTATTATGCTCATGCCCTCCCATGATCAGGTCAATATCCTGAAACTTCTTTGCAAATTCTTTATCGTCTTCTAACGCTACGTGAGTGAGTCCGATAATCACTTCCGAAACAGGTTTTAATTGGTTATATGCACTTTCTGCTTCAGAATAAATATCTCCGTAAAATACATAGTCCTTCCGATTGGAATCCAGGGTGACGCTGAAGATCCCAATACTCACGGTGGTACCATCCGCATCAGAGACAGACAGCTTATACACATCGGGAATCGCTATCTTCCCAATCCCCCTGGTCATCGAAAACGGAACATTGCCTGTTTCTTTCTTTTGAAGCACATTCGAGGACACCCATTGAAAATTGGATTCGTCCAATCTTTTTTGAAGATCTTCTTCGTCCAGGTCGAATTCATGATTTCCGAAAGTGACCAGGCTGAAATCCATTGCGTTCATCACCTCTATCATCTGCCGGCCACGAATACGTTCGCCTTCTACCTTAATTGTCCCCAGCAAGGACGGATTAAGGAAATCGCCAGCCATAACCAGGTAGGTGTTTGGGTGAGCGCGTCGAATCGAATCGGTAACATAGGCTACCCTCGCCATACCTCCGTATTTTCCACCGCTTAAAGGAGCGATCTCGTATACGTCGTTGAGTTGAACAAACTTCAAGGTGATCAAGGAATCATCCTTTAATACGCTTAGTGTTTCCTTCTGCGATTTACAGGAGATTAAAGCTGAAAGTATCAGAAATGAGAAGATGGATCGTAATAACATATTAATGATATTTAGTAAATATTTTTGTGGCTTCGTTATGTGCACTTTCGAAAGACATGGTATTCACATTGGTATCCACTTTATTAGCAGTGAAATAACTCAGCATTTTTTCAGTTGGCATATTTCCGGTTAGTTCATCCTTCGCCATAGGGCAACCTCCAAATCCCTGGATGGCCCCGTCGAATCTTTTACATCCAGCCTGATGAGCAGCATGGATTTTCTCATACCACTTGGCCGGTGTAGTGTGCAAATGAGCTCCAAATTCGATCTCGGGATATTTCGGAATGAGATTCGAGTATAAATAATCGATCACTTCCGGAGTAGAAGTACCTACGGTATCGCTTAGGGATAAAATCTTTACACCCATTTCAGCCATACGCTCTGCCCAATCGCCAACGATATCAACATTCCACGGATCGCCATACGGATTACCAAAGCCCATGGAAAGATAGGTTACAACTTCTTTTCCATGATCCCCTGCCAATTGCAGTATCTCTTTTAGCACTTCTATGGATTGCGCAATGGTTTTATGTGTATTCCGCATCTGGAAATTCTCTGAGATGGAAAAGGGATACCCCAGATAGTTGATGGTGTTAAACTTTACTGCGTCCTGAGCCCCCCGGACATTTGCCACAATGGCAAGCAACTTGCTTTCGGTATTGGATAAATCAAGGCCGGCCAGTACTTCGGCGGTGTCCTTCATTTGTGGAATGGCCTTTGGAGAAACAAAACTTCCGAAGTCAATAGTATCAAAGCCACACCGCAGCAAACTTTGCAGGTAACTGATCTTCTCCTTAGTAGGAATCCAATCCTTGATACCTTGCATGGCATCTCTGGGACATTCTATTAGTTTTACCCGTTGCACAACGTAAAGATAATTGTTTTTGGCAGGTGGCTCATGCTAATTTTCAGGAAGTAGAATATAAATAGCGATACCTACAAACACCAGTATTTGGAGCCATTTAAGCGCGAAACCAGTATTTTTATGTGTTAGCATGTAGGACGAAATGCTCCCGGCCAGAAGTGCTAATCCACTAAACACGAGAAAAGACACGACCATAAATGTGATACCCAGGATATAAAACTGCAAAACGGTATTACCCGTTTCATCCCATAAAAATGCTGGGAAGAAAGCCAGGAAGAAAATAAGTACTTTGGGATTTACCAAATTCATGAAAACCCCTTGCTTGAACAACTGCCAATGCGACTTTCTGGATACCTTATTATCTAGAGAAATATTTGCATCTCTCTTATAGACCTTCCATGCCAGAAATAATAAATAACAGGCACCAAAAACCTTGATCGAAAAAAATATAACCGGAGAGGCAGTAATAATAATCGAGACTCCAAACGCGAGCAAAGTGGTATGAACAATACAACCACTTATCAATCCTGCCGTGGTAGCGATGCCACTTTTGGCACCATTTGTGAGGGATTGAGTTAGGACGTATATATTGTCGGGTCCGGGAGAGATCGCTAATGCCATGGTGGCTAGCGAAAAAAGATAAAGTGCCTCTATCATCACATAAAATTAGCATTTTTTGTGAGGTTTTTGTGATACTTACGACCGATATTGTATTAAAATTGTTGTGATGAAAAAATTTTTACCTGTTCTACTTTTCGGATTGCTTTGCGGTAATCTCATGGTTTTCTCTCAATCGGAGGCAACTTATTCGATCAATTATACCAGTACCTGGAGTGAAACTACACATCCTCATCCCGGTGGGAATTTTCCAGCATCCGCGCACTATTCGAAATTAGTCGGGGCAACACATAATGACCAGGTGGTTTTCCTTGAAATGGGTAGTCTCGCCACTCCGGGAATAGAAGATATTGCAGAATAGGGTAGTAATGGAGTTTTCTTTTCTGAGGTAAACACAGCTATTTCCAATGGTGCGGCCAATGAGATTATTGACGGTGACGATTTAAGTAGCAGTACCGGTGAAATTAATATAAGTAATGTGGTGACCAATGAAGATTTTCCACTACTTACGCTGGTTTCTATGATCGCTCCCAGTCCAGACTGGATGATAGCGGTAAACAGTGTAGAACTACTGGATACCAATGGTGACTGGAAACCAAGTATTAGCATTGATCTATTCCCTTATGATGCGGGAACCGACAGCGGAGTTGATTACACTTCGCCCAATCTGGATACTGATCCACCTGAACCTATTTCAAGTGCACAGGGCGTCGCTCCGTTTTCCAATGAAAAAATGGGAACATTAACCATTACTCTGGAAAGTGTATTAGGGAACGACGACAATTCTGATAGCTTTTTACAGGTTTTTCCAAATCCCACCGATGGGATCATTCGTATTACCGAATCAAAAGGTATAAAATCGGTTGAAGTTTTTAATGTTCTCGGCGCCAAAGTACTTCAGCAAAACATTAATTCGAACCAGGTTCAAATGGATATAAGTAGTTTACGTTCGGGTTTATACATGTTCCGAATTGAGAGTTCCGATGGAACTTCAGTCGTAAAAAAAGTCATCAAACGTTAAGCAAAGTTTTGTTGATTTCCTTAATCAACCCTGGGCCTTCATAAATAAACCCGGTATAAATTTGTACCAAACTCGCCCCGGCTTGGATTTTTTCCAGTGCGTCTTCTGCCGAATGGATCCCTCCTACGCCTATTATGGGGAAAGACCTGTTACTTTTCTCCGAAAGGAAACGGATCACTTCGGTAGACCTGCGGGTAAGAGGTTTACCGCTAAGACCTCCGGCCCCAATATTCTGAACAATTGAATCATTGGTCGTTAGACCCTCCCGGGAGATCGTGGTATTTGTAGCAATAACACCTTCTATTTCAGTTGCAGCAACAATATGAATAATATCCAGAAGTTGTTCATCGTTAAGATCGGGAGCTATCTTTAATAATATGGGTTTTGGATTCGTTTTTTGCGAATTTCTTTCCTTGAGTAATTTAAGCAATTTGGTCAATGGTTCTTTATCCTGTAGTGCCCGGAGATTAGGAGTATTGGGAGAACTTACGTTCACCACGAAATAATCGACATGATCGAACAGCACCTCGAAACAAAAAATGTAATCCTGGTCCGCTTCTTCATTCGGGGTTGTCTTATTCTTACCTATATTTCCGCCAATAAGCACGTTCTTATTCTTCTTTAAACGCTCTACCGCCTCTTCCACACCGCCATTATTAAAGCCCATTCTATTAATAATAGCTTTATCTTTCTTAAGTCTGAATAATCGTTTCTTCGGATTACCCTCCTGAGGACGGGGTGTAACGGTTCCTATCTCAATAAATCCGAATCCAAAATTTTCCAGTTCCCTGTATAACTTCGCATCTTTATCAAAACCAGCTGCCAACCCAACAGGATTAGGGAATTTAAGTCCGAAAACCTCTCTTTCCAGCCTGGGATCATTAACTTTATATAGCATTCTGAACAGTCCTCCCAGACCAATAGCAGATGAAAAACGGATTAGTTTGAAGGTAAAGTGATGGACTTTTTCAGGATCAAACTTAAAAAGTAGCGGACGAAGAATCGATTTATACATGTATTCGAAATCTGCATGCAAAAATAGGCTAAAAGCTCCGAAAATTTAGTCGTTATTCCTTTAATTTGTAGTCTAATATCACAACCATGATAAACAATCAACATCTTATAGACCGTTTTTTTAGTTATGTAACAGTGGATACGGAAAGTGATCCTGAAAGTAAATCTACACCCAGTACTGAGAAGCAGTGGAATCTCGCCAATGCTCTTGCCGATGAATTAAGGCGCATTGGTATGGAAGACGTAAGCATAGATGAAAATGCCTATATCATGGCAACATTACCTTCCAATGTAGACCATGAAGTTCCCGTAATCGGTTTTATTTCCCACTTCGATACTTCTCCCGACTTCACCGGGGCGGATGTAAAACCCCAAATCATTGAGAATTATGATGGCGGTGATATTGTATTGAATAAAGAGAAGAATATCGTGTTAAGTCCGGAAGAATTTGACGACTTGTTGATGTATAAAGGACAAACTTTAATTACAACAGATGGCACAACCTTACTGGGAGCGGATGATAAAGCCGGTATCGCAGAAATCGTATCGGCGATGGAATATCTTATCAATCATCCCGAGATCAAGCATGGGGAAATACGTGTGGGTTTCACACCCGATGAAGAAATTGGCAGGGGTGCGCATAAGTTCGACGTGGAGAAATTTGGAGCTGAATGGGCTTACACCATGGACGGAAGTCAGGTAGGCGAACTTGAATACGAAAATTTCAACGCAGCAAGTGCCGATGTAACTATTCAGGGGAAGATCGTGCACCCGGGATATGCAAAAGGAAAAATGGTGAATAGCATTTACATTGCTACAGAATTCCTAAACTCACTGCCTCGGATGGAAACGCCGGAGCATACCGAGGGCCGGGAAGGATTCTTTCATCTGCATACGATGGAAGGATCGGTAGATTCAACCAAACTCCAGTATATCATTCGCGATCACAACTTGGAACACTTTGAAGCCAGAAAAAAGGTAATGTTAAAACTTGCCCATGAACTGAATACCCAATATAAGAAAGAGATCGTTTCCGTCGAGATCAAAGACCAATACTTCAACATGAGGGAAAAGGTAGAACCGGTAATGCATATTGTAGATCTTGCTGAAGAAGCCATGAAACAGGCGGGAATTACTCCTATTATAAAGCCTATTCGGGGTGGCACAGACGGATCTCAACTAAGCTATATGGGTTTACCATGTCCTAATATTTTCGCTGGCGGGCACAACTTCCATGGAAGATATGAATATGTTCCTTTGGAGAGCATGCAGAAAGCAGTAGAGGTAATTGTGAATATTGCACAGCTCACAGCTAAACAAAATGGATAAAAAAAAGCCTTCATTATCATGAAGGCTTTCTTTATAGATGATTATTATTTATTTCTTCGCAGGAGCATTAAGCTTGGCACTGAGTTCCATTGATATTGCTGAGCGTTCGAATTTCATCTTACCCGCACCACTCTCTATAACACAGGTTCCATCGTCATTCAGGTCAAGTACTTTACCGTGTAATCCACTTTTGGTAACCACTTTATCTCCTCGTTTCAATTCGGACGCAAATTTTTTCTCTTGTTTCTGACGCTTAACCTGTGGACGTATCATAAAGAAATACACCACAACAAACATCAAAACAAGTAATATCAGACTTTGCTGTTCCATACAAGAAAATTATTTCCTACTAGAATTATTTAGTATTTGTTTGGATAACGTTACTTCCGGCTGGTGTTACAGTTTCCGGAGCATTCACAAACGCTTTGATCTTGATGGATTCCTTACCATTTTCGGTATTAGCTGTAATTGTCACAGTTTTGCTTACCTGGTTTTTACCGCTACCGTTAAATTTAACTAACATTTCTCCACTGTCTCCAGGAGCCACCGGATCTTTAGTAAATTGAGGTACAGTACAACCACAGCTACTCTTCGCATCAACGATGACTAAAGGAGCATTTCCAGTGTTTGTAAACTTGAATACGTGTTCTACGTTCGTACCCTGGTCGATAGTCCCGAAATCGAATTCAGACTCTTCGAAAGTCATAACAGGAAAATCCTGTGATTTTGCATCGCGATCTGCAGCGGCTGCTACATTTTCTTCATTCACTTTGTCTGCCGCATTTTCCTTACAAGATGTAAATATGAAAGCTGACAAGACTGCTATTAACAAAATTGATTTTTTCATAGGATAATTGTTTTAGTTTTAGAGAGGCTAAAAATAGCTATTTTTTTTGTTTTTATCTAAGTCCACGCCCAATTTTATTCAATTTACCATTCTCGGTAAATTCCTTCACGATCTTGTCTAAAATACCATTAATGAACAAGCTGCTTTTCGGAGTGGAATATTCTTTCGAAATTTCCAGGTATTCATTAATGCTCGCTCTTACAGGAATAGAGGGGAAATAAAGAAATTCCGCTATGCCCATTTTCAGGATGATCATGTCCAGATTTGCGATTCTTTCTTTATCCCAGTTCGGCGTTTTACCATCAATTTCAGCCGTTAGCTTTTCATCATTAAGCAATACCTTCCGCAGTAATTGTATTGCAAAATCCTTGTCCTCTTCATTCTTATACAGATCGGGAATAAGCGTAGACGCAATGTTGTTGGCATTCACTTTGGCGAGCATCTTTACCAATACCGTATTTACGATGGGATAATCGTCCAGCCAGGTGAGACGTTTGTCCTCCAGATATTCATATAATTTATCATTGGGTGCAATAACCTCTTTATACAGCCTGATCACAAAATCCTTATCGCGTTGAAAAGATGGATTTTGCTCGGAAAGGTATTCCGTATAAAAGTCTTTGGAAACTAATTCATTGAAAAGAATAGCTATATATTCGTCATCTTCCTTCCAATAGTTGAGCTTCTTATTCTTAAGAATGCGCCTCAGGTCATCATGCTTCGACAGTAACTGCAGGAGCTGATTATCGATAAAATTCTTGCTTGGATTCTTCTCTGTCTCGGTTGCTAAAAACTTTTGCTGGGACTTCACAAGATGCGCTTCTGCATGATCGCGCAAGGCAACCATGGACTGCAATAACAACACATACAATTCGTGCATTTGATTGATACTAAACAACAAAAATTTTTCTTGTTTGTCGATATCCTGCTGCTCACCGCGCGTGAATGCGTAAATTGATTGCAGCACCTTAACCCGAATATGTCTTCTTGTGAGCATAGTTTATAAGAACTTGAAAATAACAACGCACAAGAAAGTTCCTGTGCGTTGCAAATATACTATTTTAAGAAAGTGAAAAAATTATTTTTCCTTCTTTCTTGCGTCAATCCTTGATTGGGCAATATCGAAAGCCGCCTGATGTGTGGTTACATCATTTGTTTCGGCATTCTGTAGAATCTCAAGTGTCGTATTATAGATGTTTTCCGTCTTACGAATGATCTCGTGACGGCCATAGTTTTCCAGCTCGGCATATACATTAATAATACCCCCGGCATTTATGAGGAAATCCGGTGCGTAGACTATACCTTTTTGGCTCAACATCATTCCGTGTTTTTGCTCGTTCGCCAACTGATTGTTCGCCGCCCCAGCAACCACTTTAGCATTTAACTGATGAATTGTGTCATCGTTAATGGTAGCTCCTAATGCACATGGCGCATAGATATCCATTTCTTCGGCAAAGAGGTTACTTCCGTTGTAGATCTCAACATTATACTTCTCACTCACATATTGCAGTCGCTCCTGGTTGATATCTACAATATATACTTTGGCTCCTTCATTGGTTAGATTTTCAACCAGTGCCTCACCAACATTTCCAATTCCTTCTACATAGATTGTTCGATCTTCAAGGATGTCTGTACCAAAGGCGTATTTAGATGCTGCTTTCATACCCATAAACACCCCATAGGCTGTAATTGGTGAAGGATTACCCGCTCCTCCCTTTTCCTCGGAAATTCCGGTAACGAAAGGAGTAACGGTACGAACTAAGTCCATATCGGCAGTTTCCATGCCCACATCTTCAGCCGTGATATACCTGCCGCTCAATGAGTGAACAAACTCACCAAACTTTGTCATTAGCTCCGGCGTCTTTTCTGTTTTCGCATCACCTATAATAACAGCTTTTCCGCCACCCAAGTTCAGACCGGTAATAGCGGCCTTGAAGGTCATTCCCCTGGAAAGACGAAGTACATCATTCAGGGCTTCCCACTCACTGTTATATTTCCACATTCGGGTACCGCCCAGGGCCGGACCCAAAACGGTATTGTGTATTCCTATTATTGCTTTTAAACCTGTATCTTTGTCGTTGCAAAAAACTACTTGCTCGTGATTGTCGAACGATAATTGTCCGAAGACCGGGTCAATTTTGGTCAATTCATTCGTACTAACTATATCAGTGATCATAGCATCATATAAAATTAACAATCCTCAAAAAGGACATGCAAAATTACAGGTTTATTGAATATTCTACAAAAAACAGTGTGTTAATTCGAGAATTTGTTAATAACTATTCGGTCTCCAGATGAAAGAATTAAAGTATCTCAATCACTATTTTATCAAGTATCGCGGCCGATTACTACTAGGCTTATTGATCACTGTGATCGCGAGAATATTCGCGCTTATAGTTCCCATGAAAGTAGGTGATATCGTTAACCTTGTTGAACAGCGTTTGAATGGCGAGATCACGGTAGAACAACTGGAAACTCTTCTGTTAAACAGCATACTGCTCATTATTGGGGCGACCTTATTATCGGCCCTATTCACCTTTATCATGCGGCAAACTATCATTGTAGTGTCCCGTTACATAGAATTCGACCTCAAGAATGAGGTTTTTCAGCAATACGAAAAGCTTTCACTTAGCTTTTACAAGCAAAACCGCACAGGAGATCTTATGAATCGCATTAGTGAAGATGTTTCGAAGGTACGAATGTATGTGGGTCCTGCTCTTATGTATAGTACCACAACGGTGACTTTGTTCCTGGTGGTATTAAGCTATATGATCTACAAGGCTCCCTTACTTACGTTGTACGCAGTGGCCCCGCTTCCGGTACTCTCTGTCTTGATCTATAAATTAAGCGCTGCCATTCACAGACGGAGCACTATAGTACAGGAATACCTTTCGAAACTAACCACCTTTACGCAGGAAAGTTTTAGCGGAATCTCAGTCATTAAAGCTTACGGACTGGAACCTCGTACCAATACAGAATTTGTAGACCTTTCCGAAGGAAGCAAAGAAAAGAATATCGACCTCGCAAAGGTTCAGGCATTGTTTTTTCCCCTCATGATGCTACTCATTGGCTTGAGTAACATCCTGGTTATCTACATTGGAGGACAGCAATATGTAAATAACCAGATTGAATTGGGGACCATCGTAGAATTCCTCATTTACGTAAATTTACTTACCTGGCCGGTAGCTATTGTAGGCTGGGTAACCTCTATTATTCAACAGGCAGAAGCTTCACAAAAAAGAATAAACCAGTTCATGCATGAAGAACCTGCGATTCAGAATTTGAACCCGGAGCCTAGCGAAATTAAAGGTAAAATTTCCTTTAACAATCTCACCTATACTTACCCGGACACCAATATCACGGCCTTAAAGAATGTTTCCTTTAGTATAAACCCGGGACAGACACTGGCCATTGTGGGACATACCGGTGCCGGTAAATCCACGGTTTTGGAATTGATTGGCCGGCTTTACGATGTTGAGGAAGGTCAATTACTGATAGATAATATTCCAATAAGTAAGTTAAATCTTGCCAGTCTTAGGTCCAGTATCGGTTATGTGCCTCAGGATGCCTTCTTATTCAGCGATACCTTAAGCAATAACATTAAATTCGGTAAGGAGGATGCCTCGGAGGAAGAAATCATTGAAGCTGCAAAAAACGCTGCGGTTCATGACAATATTATTGGATTTAATCATGGTTATGACACAGTTCTGGGAGAACGGGGTATAAGTTTGAGTGGGGGGCAAAAACAAAGAGTCTCTATTGCCAGAGCCATTATTAAAGACCCGCATATATTGTTATTCGATGATTGTTTGTCGGCGGTGGATACCGAAACCGAAGAAAAAATTCTTCAGAATTTAAACAAGATATCTTCAGATAAAACTACTATTATCGTTAGTCACCGTGTTTCTTCAGCAAAAAATGCCGATATGATTATAGTATTGGAAGAAGGTAATATTGTCCAGCAAGGCACTCATAATGAGCTAGTAAACACAGATGGTTATTATAAAGAGCTATACGCCAAACAGCTTTTAGAAAAAGAAATGTAGGTTAAAGTTGGCATATTTCGATTTTTTTTAGATTTTTGGCTAAAGTTAACCAAAACCACAACTAATGAGTGATCAGTATATGATGGAGAAAGAAGAAATTTATTCGAAGGTAATGCGCGCCGGAAGACGCACCTATTTTTTCGACGTTCGTTCAACCAAGGCAGGAGATTACTATCTGACGATCACAGAAAGTAAGAAATTCACAAATGACGATGGCTCGTTCCATTACAAGAAACATAAAATTTACCTCTACAAGGAAGACTTTCACGAGTTCAGGGATAATGTTGAGGAAATGATCCAGTACATCATTGATGAAAAAGGAGAAGAAGTAATAAGTGAGCGTCATCAGAAAGATTATAAAAAAGAAGAAACTGAAGTAACCGACATGGTTGAAGAGCCAACAGACGAAACTTCCACATCGAATTTCACTGATATTGATTTTGATGACATATAGTTTAAAATCATCTTAAAAAATCGAAACCGCCCATCTATGTGAGGCGGTTTTTTTATATTTAGCCTTCGCGTTTTCGACAACTTTGTCTGGCTAATTCTTCAAAACCAACTATGAAAAATCTCTTATTGCTAATCGGTATACTTATTTCATTACCAACCATCGCCCAGGACTATGTGGTCGATCTTAACTATTACCTTCCGAAAGATGTTACTTATAACAGTGCAATCCCCACCCCTAGTACGGTTATTGGCCATGAAGTAGGTGAATGGCATATAACGCATGATAAACTTGTGCAATATATGTACGCTTTGGCAGAGGCCAGTGACCGAATCACGATCGAGAATCGCGGTGCTACTTTTGAAGGAAGGCCAATTTTATTACTAACCATTACCTCGCCCGTCAATCAACGCAACATTGATGACATAAAAGCACAGCATTTAGCTTTAACTGAAAGTGGATCTTCCACCTTGAATACGGCAAATATGCCTGCGGTAGTCTACCAGGGGTTCTCCATACATGGAAATGAACCCAGTGGTTCCAACGCCGGATTAGCAGTGGCGTATTACCTTGCCGCCGCTCAAGGCTCCAAAATAGACGAATTACTAACTAATACCGTGATCCTGTTCGACCCTTCTTTCAATCCGGACGGGTTGCAACGTTTCGCATACTGGGCGAATATGCACAAAGCGAAAAATATCAACCCAGATCCAAACGACAGGGAGTACAGAGAAGTATGGCCCGGTGGGCGGACCAATCATTATTGGTTTGACGTGAACAGAGACTGGCTTCCGGTTCAGTTACCTGAAAGCCGCGCACGGATCAAGACCTTCCACGATTGGTATCCCAACATTTTAACAGACCATCATGAAATGGGAAGGAATTCAAGTTTCTTCTTTCAGCCCGGTATTCCATCACGAACTCATCCCTTAACCCCTCAGAAAAATCAGGATTTAACAAAAGAGATCGCAAAATACCATGCCAGGGCCTTCGACCAGTTAGGCAGTTTTTATTTTTCTGAAGAAAACTTCGACGACTTCTATTACGGCAAAGGATCTACCTTTCCCGATATTAATGGAGGTGTTGGTATCTTATTCGAACAGGCCTCCTCCAGAGGTCATGCACAGGAAAGCTCCAATGGCGTGCTTACATTTCCCTTTACCATACGAAACCAATTCACGGCTGCTTTATCCACTTTAGAGGCGGCAGTGGCTTTGCGCAGAGATCTACTGGACTACCAGCGGGATTTCTTCGATAATGCCCGCATTGAGGGGGCATCGGGTGGAGCTATCGTATTCGGCGACGAAAAAGATGCAGCAAAAGCTTTTCACCTGGCGGAAATTTTAAAGCGGCATAAGATCGCCGTTCATGAATTGAAAGAAGATTTCTCCAGTAATGGAAAAAACTATAAAAATGGGTACAGCTATGTGGTTCTGAAGAAACAAAGGCAACACCGATTGATCAAAGCTATTTTTGAAAAGCGTACCCAATTTCAGGATAGTCTTTTCTACGATATCAGTGCCTGGAGTTTTCCCCTGGCTTTTAACCTGGACTACATCGAGAATGCCCCTGTTAGCAGGGCGGGTAAGGAGATCATCGACCTACAGATGAAAACACCGGACACACCTAATGTCTCTACCTATGCCTATTTGATGGAATGGCATGAATACTACAGCCCCAAAGCCCTCAATATGGTTCTTTCCGAAGGTTTGAGAGCCAAAGTAGCCATGAAACCGTTTTCTTTAGAAGGCAGGGATTACGACTACGGGACCATTTTGATCCCTCTGCAAAATCAGAAGCTACAGATGGCAGATCTTACCAAATTCCTGGCCAAAGTGAGTCGGGAAACCAAAGTTCCCATTCATGGGGTAAGGACCGGCCTGGCTAATGGAATTGACCTGGGTAGTAATCAGTTCAGGCCTGTAGAACTTCCCAAGGTAGCTATGCTCGTTGGAGACGGCATTAATCCCTATGATGCAGGGGAGATATGGCATTTGTTCGATACTCGTTTCGATATGAAGATCACAAAACTGGACACCCGAAATTTTGGTCGCACGGATCTAAGTCGATACACAGATATAATTATGCCTGCCAGTTGGGGAAACGCACTGGATAAGCAAGATGCTGAAAAGTTGAAGAAATGGGTTCAGGACGGTGGCTCTTTGATCGCATTTCGGAATGCAGGACGTTTTTTAGACCGCAATGAAATGATGAAAATTAAATTTAAATCCCGTAAAGATACCGCAACTAATGTATCCTATGAACAGAGAGGGAAATACAGAGGAGCCCAGGTGGTGGGCGGAGCCATTTTTGAGGCAAAACTGGATCGCTCACATCCAATTGCATTTGGTTATAAGAACGACAGGTTAGCAATGTTTCGAAATACTACCCTCTTTGTTGAACCCGATGCCGACAGCTATAACAATCCAATACAATATACCTCCAATCCCTTGTTGAGTGGATATATTTCAAAACCTAATTTGAAGGATCTTGCCAGTACAGTGCCTTTCAAGACTTCGGGAGTGGGTCGAGGCCAGGTCCTTTACTTTACGGACAATACGAACTTCAGGGCGTTTTGGTACGGAACCAATAAACTCCTTATGAATGCCATTTTCTTTGGAGATAAGATGTAACTGATTCGAAATCCTTTTCGTTAATATTTCAAGGGAATTAGGCTGCAAACTCCTTTCCGAAACCCTATCTTTGCCGCTTTTTTAAGCGAAAAAGATGATCCAGAAAACGATACATAATTTTACCCGGAATCCTAAGAATGATATCCTCTCCGGCCTTACTGTTGCATTAGCCCTTGTTCCTGAAGCAGTCGCATTCGCCTTCGTTGCCGGCATTGATCCGCTAGTAGGGCTTTATGGGGCCTTTATGATGGGAATAGTGACCTCCCTCTTTGGAGGCCGGCCCGGAATGATCTCGGGAGCCACCGGGGCGATGGCCGTGGTGATGGTGCATCTTATCCAAAAAGGAAACGAGGTTGGACTGGGACTGGAGGCACCGGTGGAAAACCTTGGCTTACAATGGTTGTTTATCACCTTGCTATTTGTGGGTGGAATTCAAATCGTAGCTGGGATACTGCGCTTAGGGAAATTTGTCAGGCTCATCCCTCACTCTGTTATGATGGGGTTTGTGAACGGTCTGGCAATCGTGATCTTTCTATCACAATTAGGGCTTTTTAAAGAAACTGTGAATGGAGAAAGAACATGGTTACAAGGATATGATATGTTGATCATGCTAGGACTCGTTCTGCTTACTATGGCTATTATGTTTGGTTTGCCAAAGCTTACAAAGAAGATCCCAGCGGCCCTAACCGCTATTATTGTTGTTGCTGCTATTGTCATCTTTGGAAAAATAGATGTAAGCACCGTAGGTTCGTTCATTAGGGATGGTGGAGGCGAAGGCCTTCAGGGATCCATGCCCGAATTTCAAGATCAGATCTTTGCTTTACTCTACACCCTGAAAGGACATTGGGACCTCATCTTCTCTACGGCCTTCATATTAGCAGCAGTAGGCCTCATAGAATCCCTGATGACGCTGAGTCTTATTGACGAAATGACCGAAACCCGCGGAAGTGGAAACCGGGAGTGTGTGGCGCAGGGTGGCGCTAATATTCTGAATGGACTTTTTGGAGGTATGGGTGGCTGTGCTATGATAGGTCAGTCTATTATCAATGTGGATTCCGGAGGAAGAGGAAGGCTTTCGGGAGCGACTGCGGCTATTGCATTATTGTGTTTTGTCCTTTTCGGAGCCCCTTTGATCGAACAAATTCCAATTGCAGCGTTGGTGGGGGTTATGTTTATGGTGGTAATTGGAACATTTGCCTGGAGTAGTTTCAGGATATTACATAAGATCCCTTTAAGCGACGCGATTGTGCTGGTGTCAGTCTCGGCAATTACAGTTTGGCAGGATCTGGCGATAGCTGTCATTGCCGGCGTAATCATGAGCGCACTGACCTTCGCCTGGAAAAATGCTACAATGATTCGTGCCCGAAAAAGTATTAAGGAAGATGGAACCAAAGTATACGAGATATGGGGACCTCTGTTCTTCGGCTCTACAACGAACTTCTTAACCAAATTCGATGTTAACAATGATCCGGAAGAAGTGGAGATCGATTTCATTGAATCTAAAGTTAGCGATCATTCGGGAGTAGAGGCTATGCGCGGTATTGTAAATAAATACCAGGCCGCGGGGAAAAAAGTTACGTTGACGCATTTAAGTCCCGACTGTAAAATACTCTTACTAAAAAATAATCCCGATTTCGACGAAGTTATCCAGGACTCGATCGATGATCCACGATATTATGTGGTTACCGATATGATGGATAGTGAGGTGTAATTTAGTAATTTACAAAACCAGCTTTCTAATCTCGTTGGTTCATGTATATTAGATACTCTATGAAAACCAGATTATCTGTATTTGTATTACTCCTATCTATTTTAGCTGTAAGCATTTATTCTTGTGAGGAGCGCATATCTAAAAATAATAACACCATCTCCCCCGATGGTAACTGGGAATCTGTTGGATATGGAAGAATCTTAAAAATCGACAGCACAGGATCTTTTGTTCTAAGCGATGTCTCTCCGTTTTCCTGTTTACCGCTTATGGAAGGCAACCTTTCGGATATGGGTGAGAATCTCACCCTTTCACAAGATACTATTTCCCTTGAAGATGGTATCAATCGCTACTTTTTTACACGAATTAATGAACTTCCAGGGTCGTGCATCGTCGACAATACGGAAATCACCCGGGACCCCATATTAAATTTCGAGGTATTGTGGAATACATTTAATGATCATTACGCCTACTTCGAACTTCGCAAGATTAATTGGGATAGTATTTATGAAATATACAGGCCCGTTATCTCCCAATCCACAACAGATGTTGAACTCTATAGAGTTTTAGATGAAATGATTTCAGCCATGAACGATGGTCATGTAGGACTGGACGCCCCGGATGAGATAGTAGATGCAGCTATAATCAAATCGGAATATCCGACAGAAGTGACGATCAAAAACTATGGTAATCACGAAGTGGCGAAGCTCGTAGCCGATTCTTATATTCCGGAAGGTTCTTCGGCACATAAAGAGTTGCTTCGATGGGGTGTTTTGGAAAATAATATAGGGTACATTCAGCTTAATCAAATGATGGGATTGGCTGAATATAATATTTCAGATTCACTCACTGGCCGCGATTACTGGATGGCTTATTTTGAACAAAGTGATCAGAGTATAGATGACACTTCAGATGAAGTAAATGGGATCCGAAATTCCATGAAAACGGTTATGGAAGATATAGCCGAGACGGAAGCTGTCATTATTGATGTTCGTTTTAACGGAGGTGGTAAAGACGAGGTGGGTATGGAGGTCCTTAGACATTTTAATAGCAATAGGAAAACTGTTTTTACCAAAAAGGCAAGATTTGGTAGTGGATTCACACCGCGTATTGAAATAAAGCAGGACGGCACCACAAACTACTATTCCAAGCCTGTCTTCTTGCTTATTTCGGGAGAATCTGCCAGCGCAACTGAAATCATGGTATTGTGTTCCCTTTCTATGGACAACATTACCCGAATTGGCTCGAATACAGAAGGTGTATTTTCTGATGTCCTTGATAAGGCCTTGCCTAATGGTTGGGAATTTGGACTGTCCAATGAGTTATATGAAGATATGAATGGACGAAACTATGAAGGCGTGGGAATTGCTCCGGATATAGATCTCAATTACCCACGGAACAAACAAGAATTTCTAAGGTATATAGTGAACGCGCTTTCAAAAAACGGAGATGCGGCAATTGAAACGATAATTGATCGGTATTCTCAATAACCAATTTTCTTGTTAACAAAGGAAATCAAGATTTAGATGAAAAGCTTCGATCTGAGATTAGCAATTAGCTTGTTCGATAAACCAGGCCCACATTTTAAACACTGTAACAATTATTTCACGCCCTTCAGCGGGACATATACACTGAATCGAGTTCCTTCGTTTTCTTTCGAGGTTACTTCGATTTTTCCCTGATTTATCTCCATAAATTGTTGACAAAGTAATAATCCAATTCCTGTACCTACCTCGCCCGAGGTACCCAATTTACTAATTTGAGATTCCAAATCGTAAAATCTCGCTACTTCCTCTGGTTTCATTCCAACGCCGTTATCCTGAATATGAACAATGGCGTAGTTAGCGTTGAGTTCGAGACTAAGATGTATTGTTCCTTCAGATGAGGTATATTTAAGTGCATTGGATAAGAGATTTCTAAATACGGTACTAAGCATATTCAAATCAGCATAAACCTGTACATTCTCACCTTTGGAATATTTGATAGTAATAGATTTGAGATCTGCAGCAGGTTTTATTGCTCCAATAACAGTCTCCAGAATGAAGTTCAAATTGTACCAGCCCGGTTGATATTTAAGATCACCGGTCTGAGATGCCGCCCATCGCAATAAATTACTAAGCAACTCTGTAGTGGTATTCGTAGTTCTCTTTAGCTGGATCACCAAGTTTTGCAATGTGCTATCCTCGATATTTTCATTTTCCAATAAATGGAGTAAACCGGATATTGAATGGAGCGGTTGTTTGAGATCATGGCCTATAATAGAAAACAACTTGTCTTTGGTCTTATTAACACTAACGAGCTCTTTGTTCTGCTCTAATAGCAGGTTTCCACGACGACCTAACAATTGATTGGCGGTTTCCAGTTCACGATTTAATTCCTTACTCCGCAATCTAAGTTTGTTTAACACGTAGAACAATCCCGTGAGAACCAGGTGTCCCAGTAATAACAAATAAATCATGGGATTTCTTTGAACCCCACCATTCTTATAAGCTGTACTTATAGATATAGTTCTGCCATACATTTTTACATCGCTGGTGATGAAATCTGAATCGTCGACGTTAAAATTCCCGTAATATTCAGGGTCCTTTTTTTTGTTGTATACCTTCGTATTATTGTAAACCTGTTCCCGGTCAAATTCGAATTCATCTTCCCATCGGAAACGAAAAACAAAATCTTTACTAATCTCCTGCGAATACATCCCGCGCATGAGGGTTTTAAATTTTAGGATAGGCGCTAAATAACCCAAAGTCTTTCCCTCTCGATGCACCCTAAAATTAAGAGGCACACCTACCCAACCCTCTACAAGGTTCAATGGAGCAAACAGTAATAAACTATCCGTTTTCATCAAATCATTGAGTTCTGCGATCTTTTCTTCACTCCTTAGAGAAGAGACATTTACACCTGCCAGGTCATTCGGATCCAATTCATGGCGTGTAAACGAATAAATGAACGTATGGGTTGAGTCGATGAAACTAACGGCTATAGAATCGGTTGATTGTAATGCTTCGAGCTGTTTTTGAACAAAGTGCTGTAGTATCTCCGCCGAGGGTAGTTCTTCTGATTCATTCATGAATACCTTCATTCCTGAAATCATTGCGGCGAATTCATTGATCGCCGTAGTGAATTGACTTACGGAACGCTGATGGACCTGTTCTATTTTTAGTTTGTTCTTCTGAAGATCATTATCAATCTGGTTTCTATCGATTAAGAAAATCGCAATTATACCAATAATGAAAATAACTAGCGTCCAAACATTTTGTTTGAGAAACGACATGAGGATAATTAATAGGGGCTTATGGCGCGAAGATATAAAAAAATAATTCGGTTACATGGATTAACTGATCTGCGTACCATTTTCTACATTGCGTTCAGGGTGTAGCAGAATTACATTGTCACCTTGAACAGCACCAAGCACCAGGCACTCGCTCATAAAAGGCCCTATTTGTTTCTTCGGAAAATTAACCACTGCGATCACTTGTTTACCCATAAGTAGTTCTTTGGAATATAAAGTAGTGATCTGGGCAGAAGATTTCATTACCCCAAGTTCTTTTCCGAAGTCAATTTTTAACTTATAAGAAGGATTCCGGGCTTCGTGAAAGTCGGAAACTTCAAGAATGGTACCCACACGCATATCTATTTTTTGAAAATCGTCCCAGGAAATTTCCATTGTTTAGGTAATGTGTAACCAAGGTAGTAATTTTGCGACAAATAAATTATTCAGTCTTACACACAAACTATGGCACTCACCCCTTCAAATATGCTTCCTTTAGGCACAAAAGCTCCCAATTTTGTGCTTATTGATACAATTACCAATAAACCGGTTTCCCTCCAGCAAGTACGTGGAGAAAAGGGAACCGTAGTTATGTTTATTTGTAATCATTGCCCGTTTGTGAAACATGTGAATGAAGAAATCGTTCGGCTATGTAATGATTATCGGGTGACAGGCTTTGGTTTTGTTGCCATCAGCAGCAATGATGTTGAAAATTACCCGCAAGATTCTCCGAAAAAAATGTGGGAAAACGCCAGGAAACACAGTTATCCTTTTCCGTATCTGTTCGACGAAGACCAGGAAGTGGCAAAAGCATACGATGCGGCCTGTACCCCGGATTTCTACCTCTTCGATCACGATCTTAAACTCATTTATCGGGGACAGCTTGATAATTCGAGGCCGGGCAACAATATACCGGTGAACGGTCGTGACCTAAGAGAAGCGCTCGACAATGTCCTGAACAATGCTCCTCAACGCAAGGATCAGAAGCCTAGTATTGGTTGCAATATAAAATGGAAATCGAACTAAGCCTTATCTAAAGCATTCTTGATATGTGCATAATGATGCATGCTATGCCATGCATACATCAAGGCCAATTCCCTCAAATTCATTTCTTTTTCCATCTCCGGATGCCTGAATGTTCGCTGCCATTGCTCTTCGGTTAACATTCGCAACAAATTCACAATCTTATGATGAATGGCTTCGATATGTATGAATGACCATGCTATGGGCCAGGTTTTATAATCTTCCAATTCCGCGAATGCATCCTGATCGTATGCTTTTATCATAGGATTATCCTCTGAAAGCGCCCATCGTATTCTATTATAGCTGTGATGATGGCTATCTGAAATATGATGCACCAATTGGCGTATGGTCCAACTACCCTCCCTGTAAGGTGAATCCAATTCTTCATCCTTTAGGTTGTAAGTGAGCATCTTCAGTTGTTCCGGAAAGACTTCCAGTATTGTTATTGCCTCATTGAGGTCTGCATCTGAAATTGTTTTCGGTATTTCGAACTTCCCTACCGGGAATTTTAAGTGATCTTTTTCCATAGGGCTAAATTAAAAAACGCCCTCAATACTGAAGGCGTTCTTATTTTTATTTCTGAACAGTTTATGAACTATTTCACATCCATCAACTCCACATCGAAAACAAGAGTAGCATTCGGTGGTATCACTCCTCCGGCCCCGCGGCTGCCATAGGCCAAATGAGACGGGATCACAAAACGTGCCTTATCTCCTACTTTCAGTAGCTGAATTCCTTCATCCCAACCGGCTATTACCTGTCCGGTCCCCACTGGAAACTCAATAGGATTCCCGCGTTTGTATGAATTGTCAAACTCCGCTCCATCCGGAAGCATTCCCTTGTAATGAACCGCAACAGTTTCTCCGGCATTTGGTTTTACCCCGCTCCCCTTCTGAATAATCTGGAAGCGAAGACCGCTTTCTGTTTGTTCAAAACCTTCTGAAATCGAAGTGAGAAGTTCTTCCTGTGCTTTTTTGGCCGCTGTCTCACGCTCTGCTTTAGCACCATTAAATTGTCTGAAGGCCTCTACGGCATTCCAGTTCCTGGCATCGTCTCCAATACGTTCTATCTCCACCTTTTGCATGGTATCCCCCTGAGCAACACTGTCTACAACATCCTGACCCTCAACCACATAACCGAAAACAGTATGCTTGTTATCCAACCAGGGTGTTTCCACATGGGTGATAAAAAACTGACTTCCATTGGTGCCGGGTCCGGCATTCGCCATAGAAAGTACCCCAGGTCCTGTATGCCTTAATTCAGGATGGAATTCGTCATCGAAATTGTAACCGGGGCCTCCGGCTCCAGTGCCGTTAGGATCACCACCCTGGATCATAAAATCTGGAATCACCCTGTGAAATTTAAGCCCGTCGTAATAAGGCGTTCCTTGCGGTTTAGCCTCGTTCTCGAGGTTTCCTTCAGCCAATGCTACAAAGTTCCCCACAGTACCGGGCGTCTTATCATGTGTTAGTTTTATTTTTATCGTACCTTTTTCGGTAGATATGTTTGCATAAATTCCGTCTTGCATATCTAAGTTTTTAAAGAGTTGCAAAGGTACTCATTTAAACTATTATAATTTACCTGACTTATATTGAAATTCATGATTATCCCGTGTTAAATGAAGCATTACGCATTGACAATAACTGTTCTTCTGAATCTAATATTCCTCTCTCACTTGCAGGGGCAAACGAATGAATTATATGATAAAGGAATCATAACATCGGGCTTTGATTCCTTGCCTTACCGATTCACAAAGCCAAAGAACTATGATCCTGCACTAAAATATCCGCTCATTATTTTTCTCCATGGCTCCGGGGAACGCGGAGCCGACAATGAGTTACAGCTCAAACATGGGGCTTCTTTCTTCGCATCCGATTCCATTCGCGATAAATATCCTGCCATAGTTGTTTTTCCGCAATGCGATACCAACAACTCCTGGCATAATGGAACATATGCGTTCACTAGTGGAAAAGGACAATATTCCTTTCCGAAGGAAATAAAAGAGAATATCTCCCTGAATTTAGTGGAAATATTAATAAGAGAATTTCAAATGCAATTCAATATAGACAGTGATCGAATGTATTTAGGAGGTTTATCTATGGGGGCGATGGGGACATATGAAATGGTGAACCGAAATCCGAATAAGTTCGCTGCCGCTTTTGCCATCTGTGGCGGGGCCAATCCTGAAATAGCAGAAAGGTTGCAATTCACTGGCTGTTGGATTTTTCACGGCGAAGCAGATGATGTAGTTCCTGTGGAGTGGTCTGAACATATGTATGAGGCCATTAAAAAGAAGAGCGGGGATGTAAAAATTTCTATCTATCCCAATGTTAAACATGATAGCTGGACAAATGCTTTCAATGAACCGGAATTGATGGAATGGCTATTCTCGAATCATAAGAATTAATTCGCCACCTCACTAATGAATTTAATTCGAAACAAGCGAAGTTCCTCATCATCGTAACCACCTTCAAATTCATCCATTGCGGCATCAATTTTATCGGTTTCGGCTACTATGAAGTAATCGTGTAATTCCTCTTGTTGATCTTCATCCAGGATCTCTTCCAGCCAATAATCTATGTTGAGTTTAGTTCCGCTGTATACGATGGCTTCCATCTCTTTAATAAAATCGGGCATTTCAAGGCCTTTAGCGGCGGCGATATCCGTGAGGGAAAGTTTCCGGTCTACGTTCTGAATAATATATAATTTCAAAGCGCTATTGATTCCCGTCGATTTCACAACAAAATCATCAGGGCGCACAATATCGTTCTCCTCTACATACCTCCGAATAAGTTCAAGGAAAGGACTACCGTATTTTTTAGCCTTCCCCTCACCTACTCCATGTACTGTTGCCAGTTCTTCCATACTCACGGGATATTTTAAGGCCATATCTTCTAAAGAAGGATCCTGGAAAATGACGAATGGAGGTAATTTGAGATTATCTGCGACACGTTTGCGTTCAGATTTCAATAGTTTGAATAAGTTATCATCTGCAACTGTCCCGCCGCTCTTCTGAGCCACTATAATGGTGTCGTCATTGGCTTCTTTAAATGAGTGGTCTTCAGTCATCATAAAAGAAACCGGATTCTTTATAAAATCCAACCCGGCCGGATTCAATTTAATAACGCCATAGGTCTCTATATCCTTCCGAAGAAAACCTGCTACCAACAATTGTCGTAACAATGCCATCCAGTACTCGCCGGTTTTGTCCGTACCTATTCCAAAAAAATCCTGTGTATCGGTTCGATGTGATTTTATCATTGCATTTACATGCCCCACCATCACATTAACAATTTCCTTCGACTTGTATTTTTCATTGGTCTTGTCAACTACATCTAGGAGCTTCTTCGCCTCATCCTTAGCTTCGTGCTTTTTCTTGGGAAAACGCATATTATCGTCCATATCGCCTCCTTCACCGGTCTCGTTGTCGAATTCTTCACCAAAATAATGCAAAATGAATTTTCTCCGGGAAATTGAGGTCTCCGCAAATGCCACTACTTCCTGAAGCAACGCATGGCCAATCTCCTGTTCGGCAACAGGTTTACCGCTCATAAACTTTTCAAGCTTTTCAATGTCCTTATAGCTGTAAAAAGCGAGGCAATGGCCCTCGCCGCCATCTCTGCCCGCCCTTCCTGTTTCCTGGTAATAACTTTCAATACTTTTTGGGATGTCGTTATGCACCACAAAGCGCACATCAGGCTTATCGATCCCCATTCCGAAGGCAATTGTAGCTACAACCACATCGGCATCCTCCATCAGGAACATATCCTGATGTTTTACACGTGTCTTGGCATCCAGCCCAGCATGATACGGTACAGCCTTAATCCCGTTTACCTGAAGTGTCTGAGCCAGCTCTTCAACGCGTTTCCGACTTAAACAATAGATAATTCCGCTTTTTCCTTCATTCTGTTTAACGAAGCGGGTGATGTCGGCATCGACATTCTTGGTCTTCGGACGAATTTCGTAGTAAAGGTTAGGGCGGTTAAATGATGCTTTAAAGGTATTGGCATCCTGTATTCCAAGGTTCTTCAAAATGTCTTCCTGCACTTTTGGGGTTGCAGTCGCGGTAAGCCCGATTATAGGGATATCGTCCCCAATTCGTTTAATAATAGCGCGTAAATTGCGGTATTCGGGTCGGAAATCGTGGCCCCACTCACTAATACAATGTGCTTCGTCTATCGCGACAAAGGATATTTTTACAGAATTAAGAAATGCGACATTCTCTTCTTTTGTGAGGGACTCGGGGGCTACGTAAAGGAGTTTGGTGACACCATTGGAAATGTCACTTTTTACTTGTTTTATTTCGGTCTTCGTGAGCGAAGAATTCAGTACATGGGCAATGCCATCCTCATGAGAGTGGGATCTCAATGCATCCACCTGGTTCTTCATTAAAGCGATGAGAGGGGATACTACAATTGCAGTGCCTTCTTTTATTAATGCAGGAAGTTGATAGCAGAGTGATTTACCTCCTCCGGTGGGCATGATCACGAAGGTGTTATGATTCGCAATAATGCTTTTAATAACTTCTTCCTGTAGCCCCTTAAATTTCGTGAAACCAAAAAACTTTTTCAGTGCCGCGTATATATCTATTTCAGCCACGCTGCTTTACCTTTTAATTCTTTATAATTAAAGGTTTCAAGGATTAAAATTGTTAAAACAGTCCAACAATCGTAATTTTGCAACCTTTACAGAATAAGTGTATCTAATAATTAGGTTTGTTGAGGGCGTTACGCATTAGCGTTTATTGCGTTCGCTTTTTAAATATACTAATTTCTGAAACAGTTTCAAACATATAAAAGCGTAAAATTTTGAATCAGGAATCAAAGATCATTTCAGTAGCAAAAGAAACAATTGAAACCGAAAGTAAGGCTATATCACATCTGGCCGATCTTGTGGATGAGGAATTCGCGCATGCTGTCGAGTCTATTTATAAATCGGACGGAAGGGTAATTATTACGGGTATTGGCAAAAGTGCGATTATTGCCACTAAGATTGTAGCTACCCTTAACAGTACTGGTACTCCGGCGATCTTCATGCATGCTGCCGATGCTATTCACGGTGATCTGGGCACTATTCAACAGAGTGACACGGTGATCTGTATTTCTAAAAGTGGTAATACCCCGGAAATTAAAGTACTGGTACCATTAATTAAAACAAGAGGCAATATAATTATCGCTATTACTTCACATAAAGAATCATTCCTGGGGCAACAAGCTGATTTTGTATTAAATGCCTACGTTGAGAAGGAAGCCTGCCCTAATAACCTTGCTCCCACTACAAGTACCACTGCACAATTAGTTATAGGTGATGCTCTGGCAATGTGTTTACTGGACCTTAGAGGGTTTTCAAGTAAGGATTTTGCCAAATTCCATCCCGGAGGAACACTCGGCAAAAAGCTATATCTTCGTGTGAGTGATCTTACATCGCTGAACGAACAACCCCAGGTGGGTCCGGACACGGATGTGCGGCGGGTTATTGTCGAGATATCTGAAAAGATGCTGGGGGTTACTGCTGTAGTCGAGAATGATGAGATCATTGGAATAATAACTGATGGTGATCTGCGTAGAATGCTCACGAAAGTAGATAATTTCAAAGGATTGACCGCTAAGGATATTATGACGCGGAACCCCAAGAAGATCAACAACGATGCTATGGCCATAGAGGCAATGGAGCTAATGGACACGCATGGGATCACTCAAATCCTTGCTGAAAAGAATGGTAAATACTGTGGTGTGGTACACATTCACAACCTTACCAAAGAAGGAATTATTTAATGGCAGCAGCTAAAGACACATCTCCAGGAAAAGAAATGTCTTTTTTAGGCCATCTGGAAGAATTACGATGGCATTTAATAAGATCTACGATTGCCGTGGTAGTAATGGGAACAGTGGCTTTCATAATGAAAGACTTCATTTTCGATACGCTGATCTTCGGACCTACTAAAAAGGATAGCTTTCCAACCTACAGATTATTATGTGAAGGTGCCAAACTACTAGGCTTTGAAGGTTCTTTTTGCGATGCAGAATTCCCCTTCAGAATACAGAGCAGGACTCCTGCTGGGCAGTTTTCAGCACATATATGGACATCGATAACCGCAGGATTCATTGTTGCTTTCCCTTATGTGCTTTATGAATTCTGGCGATTTGTGAGTCCTGGCTTGCATCGCAAGGAGCGCAGCTCTGCCAGAGGTTTTATTTTTGTAGCGTCTATCCTATTCTTTACAGGCGTATTATTCGGTTATTACGTAGTAACTCCGTTATCCATTAATTTCCTGGGCACCTACCAGGTTTCAGATGCAGTTTTTAACGATTTTGACCTGAGTAGTTATATAGGTCTGGTGCGAGCATGTGCCCTCGCCAGTGGCCTTATATTCGAGCTGCCAATCATTATTTATTTCCTAACCAAGATCGGACTTGTTACTCCGCAATTCCTTCGGAAATATCGGAAATTCGCATTAGTAATCGTTTTGATTGTGTCTGCCATTATCACCCCTCCGGATATTGCGAGTCAGGTTATTGTTGCCATCCCGGTGGTTATACTTTACGAGGTGAGTATCTACATTTCAAAAGCAGTTATTAAGAGACAAAATAAAAAAGACAAGGCCCATGCAAGATAATATGGTTGAAGAATTCAATGCCTATCGTTCCAAAATGAACGAGAAACTCCTTGAAGACAATAATAAGATCATTAAACGTATTTTCAATTTAGATACGAATGCTTTTACCGATGGGGCACTCCCGAAGAGAACGAAAGAACTGTTGGGGCTTGGAAATTCCATGGTACTCCGTTGTGACGACTGTGTTCGCTACCATTTAGAAGCCTGTTACAAGTTAGGAATACCTAAGGATGAAGTGGTTGAAGCGTTAAGTGTATCATTACTTATTGGAGGGACTATAGTAATTCCTCATCTGCGTCGTGCCTACGAATATTGGGAAGCCTTAGAGAAATCTTAAATATTTTTTCCGCGGAAAATTATACCGTACTTTTAACGTTCTCATTACTGAATTCAACTTATGAAGCTACGTGCTGAAAATCTCGTTAAATCCTACAAAGGCCGAAAAGTGGTTAAAGGTATTACCGTTGAAGTAAATCAAGGTGAGATCGTAGGGCTTCTGGGTCCTAATGGCGCTGGTAAAACAACTTCCTTTTATATGATCGTAGGGCTTATTAAGCCCAATGGCGGACAGATCTTCCTGGAAGGCACTAACATCACCAAATATCCCATGTACAAACGCGCTCAGAATGGAATTGGGTACCTGGCACAGGAAGCCTCAGTATTCCGCAAGTTGAGCATAGAGGATAATATCTTAAGCGTATTGCAGCTCACGGATCTTTCTAAAAAGGAGCAGCATATGAAGATGGAGTCGCTTATTGAAGAGTTCGGCCTGAGCCATATTCGTAAGAACCGCGGGGATCTTCTAAGTGGTGGTGAACGTCGAAGAACCGAGATTGCACGTGCCTTAGCTACGGATCCGCACTTTATTCTTCTTGATGAACCTTTTGCCGGGGTAGACCCTGTAGCTGTTGAAGATATCCAGGGGATCGTGGCACGACTAAAGAACAAAAATATCGGTATCCTGATAACAGACCACAACGTACAGGAAACACTTGCGATTACAGACCGAACCTACCTGATGTTCGAAGGCAGTATTCTTAAACATGGAGTGCCGGAAGAGCTTGCTGCAGATGAAATGGTGCGAAAGGTATATCTGGGTCAGAATTTTGAACTTCGGAAAAAGAAATTGTCCTTTTAAGCTTTTCTGAATAGGGAGAGTACAAAGTAAAGTAGAATCATTACCGGTAACGATATAAACTTCAGTAGAACAATCGCCACAAGACACAAGGCCAGAAAAATGTAGCGGATCTTATTACTCTTATAATCCCATGTCTTGAATTTTAATGCAAAAAGGCGAACCTCAGCATTCATTATAAAGCAGCTGAAAACCGTTACGGCTACCAAAAACCATGTATTCAGAATAATGCTTTCAATAACTTCAGTATGCTGAAAATGAAGTATTAATGGGAAACTTAATATAAATATGGTATTAGCGGGTGTTGGAAGCCCTATGAAGCTCTCCGTTTGCCTGGTGTCAACATTGAACTTGGCTAAACGATAAGCCGCAGCCAC
>JABDNT010000037.1 GCA_013043685.1 Flavobacteriaceae bacterium
GCTTTGCTTTAGGTGGAGGGCTGGAACTTGCCATGTCTGCTCATTTCCGAATAGCTAGCGACAATGCCCGGATGGGGCTGCCAGAAGTATCCCTGGGAGTGATCCCGGGTTATGGAGGAACTCAACGTCTGCCTCAACTGGTTGGAAAAGGTCGTGCCTTTGAAATGATCATGACCGCCGGAATGATCTCCGCTGACCAGGCACTACAGTACGGATTAGTAAACCATGTTACTGCCCAGGATGAGTTAATGCCACTGGCAGAAAAGCTTGCTGGTAAAGTTTTAAATAATTCGTCCGTTGCGATTTCCGCGGCTATCACGGCCATCAATGCTGGCTATGAGGATGGAGAAAATGGTTTCGACGAGGAGATCACCCAATTCGGGAAGTGTTTTGGAACAGCAGATTTCCAGGAAGGCACCCAGGCATTTCTTCAGAAAAGGAAAGCTGAATTTCCTGGGAAATAGGAAAATATCCGATAGTTGTTGGAAATAATCCATAGTTGAATTATCTTTGAATCACTCCACAGGTATTTTCAAGGTTATTTTATGTCCCAACCCATTAAAGGCCGAGGTGCTCAGCGCAAGGCCCACAATCGTTTTTTTGAATTAAAACACGAAATAAGAGACGAGTTTCTAAATTATTGTCAAAAGGAAGATGAACTTGCCTCTTCCAACAATACCAATTATATTGAAGTATTTCCGAAGAGTTTCGTAAATAAGATAAACAGCCCGGATGTGGGAATGGGATATTCTGCTAATCCTTACCAGGGCTGTGAACATGGCTGTGTGTACTGCTATGCAAGAAACTCGCATGAGTACTGGGGGTATGGCGCCGGAATTGATTTCGAGCAAAATATCATGGTAAAGAAGAACGCACCGGAATTGCTAGAGGAATTTATTCGAAAGAAATCCTGGGATGGTAATACCATCGTTTTTTCGGGAAATACAGATGCATATCAACCAATAGAGCGCAAACTTCAGATCACACGTGAATGTTTAAAGGTTTTACTGAAATGGAAACATCCGGTCGGGATCATTACAAAGAATTCATTGGTCTTGAGAGATCTGGACCTGTTAAAAGAAATGGCCGCAATCAATACTGTTGCAGTTTATATTTCCATTACTTCTTTATCTGAAGATACCCGGAGGTTACTGGAACCAAGAACCACTAGTGTTAAGCAACGATTAAAAACCGTAGAGGCCCTATCCAACCATGGAATTCCTGTCAATGTGATGATCGCGCCGATAATCCCGTCGTTAAATAGCCATGAGATCATTCCCATAGTTAAGAAAGTTGCTGAATTAGGCGCAAGAAGTGTCGCACATACTGTGGTGAGACTCAACGGTCAGATAGCACTGCTTTTCGAGGACTGGTTAAAAAAGACAATTCCGAATAAAGCCGATCGTATTCTCAACCAGATAGCCGAATGTCATGGAGGTAACCTGAACGATAGCAAATGGGGCAGACGAATGCGCGGCGATGGTGTAATTGCAAAACAGATTGGGGATACTGTGGCTTTGGCGAAAAAGAAATTCCTGCAAGGATCTGGTATGCCAAAATTGGATCGCAATCACTATTTGCAACTTAAAGACCCGCAGATGAAGTTGTTCTAAATGATAATGACCTGTTAAAGTCCTTTTTTAATATCTTGATGTTGAATATCTTTAGAATGAATCTAAATAAAATTGCTATGGTCTATTTTCTGCGCGAATCTTATGCCTTAAAGTCGAAATTGTTCCTTGTTCTGTGTTTATTCGTTGGACTTTTCTACGGTGTTAGTACTGCATATTCACAGTCCAGTATCAAAGAAAACATATTGAAAGTGAATGGGAAGGTCTCCACTGAAGCGGGAGCGCCTTTGATGAATGCAGATATTCACATAAAGAACACTTTTATAGCTACCCAGAGTGATGAGGATGGAGAATTCGAGATCGATTTAATGGCGGGTGACGTCCTGGTGGTGTCGGCATTTTTGATGAAGACTTCCGAAATAACCGTAAGATCAGGGGATTATATTTCTATAAATCTAGCAGCGAATGCCGAACTCCTCGACGATATACTTTTAAGTCAGAAAAAGAAACAAGAAGAGCGTGTCAGCACTCCTTTTCAAAACGTAAAATCCGATTCAAGAGGATTTCCCAAGCAAAGTTTACTAAATAAAGACTTCTGGCCCGGGGATATTAGTGTGTATGAATCTCTCGTGCGGAATCCGCTTTTATCGGGACGGCCCGGTGGGGGATTATCATTTCAGAGAAGCCGCGGACAAATAAATCCGTCACCTGCCCTGGTAATTTTAGACGATGTACCCGTGGATCAATCTGTATTACAGCAACTAGATCCGGACCAGGTACAAAGTGTATCCATGGTTCGTTCCTTAGCGGGGAGTATTAAGTACGGAAGTTTGGGAGCTGGGGGTGTAATTTATGTCAAGACGAAGAATACCTTCAATTTCGACGACAATGAAGGCGGTAAAAGCAGATCGGCACTGGCCACCGATAATGAGTATAGCGAAAACCTCCTTTCCATAGAAGAAAGCTTTGAAGATTCCTCCTATATCGCACAGTTGAAGTCTGCACAATCCTTTGAACAGGCCAAAGACATTTACGACCAGCATACAGTAAGTCTGGGAGTGAGCTCATTATTATACTATCTTGAGGCATCCGATTTTTTCACCCAGTGGGATCCGTTGTATTCACATCATATATTATCTCAGTTGTTCAGACTGAGCAATAATAATCCTAAAGTATTATTGGGAATTGCCTACCAGTGTGAGCAATTAGGCAGGCATCGCCAGGCAGCTTATGTGTACCAGGAATTGATGCTGATGCGACCAGATCATGTGCAATCATATTTAGACCTGGCACAAGTTTATACGCAAATAGGTAATTACAAACTGGCGAGCAGCCTGTACCGACAAATGTTATACAATACCATTCCCAACCTGGATTTCAGGCCAATCGAATTCCAGATCATTACTGAATATAGAAGGTTTCTGTCGAAGTTCCGATCGAAGGTCAAATTCCAGGGCCTACCTAATGAATTGCTAATTCCGAATTCCCGAAAAACGGTTCGAATTGTTTTCGAATGGACCAACCCGCTCACGGAATTCGAACTTCAGTTTGTGAGTCCGGACAAGAAATTCTATAACTGGAGACATTCGGCGTTCGATAATAAGGGTTTTATTGAAAGCGAGTTAGCATCTGGATTTTCAACCAAGGATTTTGTAATTGAAAATGCTGCCAGAGGCGACTGGATTATTAATATAAACAGGCTAAGCGAGGATAATGAAAACATCCCGACATTCGTGAAATACACTATTTATAAGAATTATGGTTTACAAAATGAAACCACGGAAACTAAGATAGTTCCACTGAATAAGGTAGATATGAAAGTTACGTTGGATGCCATTTCAGGCTAAGACTATGTTTTTCTCACTGAAATAACCTGTTCCCTCAATAAAGGTTTCAAAAGACTCATGTGAAAACTAGTTTCAAGGTATAATTACACTATATCATGAAACGAATCTTACTAACATTTTCTGTTCTATTCCTTTCAATTGTATCAGCCCAGGACAGGTTGTCTATATCAGGGATTATTATCAATGCCGAAACAGGAACTCCTATTGAGTTTGTAAATATCGGATTCAATTCAATTAAAATTGGAACGGTTAGTAAACACGATGGTAGCTTTACACTCGAACTTCGGAAGAATCTCTTCGAATCAAATGATCATTTAATAATTTCTTCCATCGGTTATCAAACAGAATTCATACCCAGGGCCGAATGGTCTGCATGGACTAATATCCAAAATAAAATCCTTTTAAATCCTGAAACCACTCAGCTGGACCCTGTAATAATTACAGCTGGTCCACTTGGATTCGAACGCCTGGGGAGTGAGTCGTATTCATTGAGCGAACTGGGATTTTGGAATGATGACGATGCTTTAGGCGGTGAACTTGCTACCCGTATAAAGATCGAGAAGAAACGCACAAAACTCATCGACTTCAAGTTTCACGTGCTGAAAAACGAAGCAGACAGCGTAAAAGTTCGAATCAACATTTATAATTGTGATAAGAATATGCCGGGGCAGAATATTTTATCTGAAAACATATTTCACACGATCACTACAAATAAAGGTATTGAAAGAGTTTCCTTAAAGGAATATAATATCACAACAGACTATGATATAGTGGTAGGCATTGAAATGGTTAAGTTTTACGGCGATGAACTATATCTGTCGGTTTCGGCTACACCTTTCGGCGGCACAGCATATTTAAGAGAAAGAAGTCAGTCTGGCTGGGATGTTCGTTGGAATTTCGGATTGGCATTTGGGTTATTAAGTTCCTACCCGCAGTCCGGGACAAAACCTTAGTTAGTTGGATCCCCGGGTATTGTTTCAATTTCAGAAATGACCAATCGCTCTACATGGTCAATTAGTTCCGAAGGGTCATTCCCTGCAACCTTTATAGCTGAATGTGCTTTAAGAATTAAATGAGTGCCTACAGGTATGGGAAACATTCCATATCGTTGCAACTTCCATGAATTGCTAATACTAACCGGAAGTATCCAGGCTTCAGGAGCATGCTCGATCAAGGTAAGTAAGCCCTTTCTTTTAAATGGTTTAGGAATTCCGGTTCTGCTGCGGGTACCTTCAGGGAATATAACCACTGACCTTTTATATTGCTGGATATATTTACCAATCTTTTCGATTTGTTCGGTTGCCTGTTTCGGATTCTTCCTGTCGATTAAAACAGATCCACCGTATTTAAGATTATAGGAAATAGTCGGTATCTTTCTTCCTAATTCTATTTTCGATATGAATTTGGGGTGTAACTTCCGAAGAAACCATATTAAGGGAGGAATATCCCACATGCTCTGGTGATTGGAAATAATTATTATTGCTGCGTTATCCGGCATATAATCCGGAACTTTGATTGAATAGGTAGTACCAAGAATATGAAGTATACGGACTACCAGCAGATTAAAATAATCGACACTATTCTTGTGCGCCTGGTATCCAAAAAGATTGAGGGATATCCGCTGGATAGGATCGAAAACAAGTAATAAGAAGCCAAAGACCACATAGAAAATTATGGATAGCGGGTAACTCAGGAACTTTAGTACAGCTTTCACTATTCAAAAATAAAAAACCGCCAACAATAAATTGCCAGCGGCCTTTGATTTACTTTAATTCAGGGCCTAACAGAATTCGTTGTAGGCACCTTTAAGGTTATCGGCGATCATATCTGCAGCCCGGCCTTCAATATGGTGACGTTCCAGCATGTGCACCAATTCACCATTTTTAAATAATGCCATAGAAGGTGAACTTGGTGGGAATGGGATCATTTGCGCACGGGCGGCGTCAACAGCTTCTGTTTCCATACCGGCGAATACTGTTACGAGATGATCCGGAGTTTTTGCATTTTGCAAAGACATACGGGCTCCAGGCCTCGCATTGGCAGCGGCACAACCACAAACCGAATTCACCACTACAAGAGTAGTTCCTTCTTTAGCTAACGCCTGCTCTACCTCATCGGCAGTTCTTAATTCTGCAAATCCTATACTGGTTAGATCTTCGCGCATGGGTTTTACAAGTTCTTCTGGATACATAATTCGAATATTTTTAGATGTAACAAATTTGCGGCAAAGATACGCAAATAAGTTCCTAAATAAATCACAAAAGCCATAACGAAGGTTCCTTTCTTTATTATAGTTTTATTATGTAACAACCTCCATGAAGTGAATACTTATCTTTGTCAGAGTTAAACACCCAAATTATTTAAATGTTTCGTTGGTTAGGAGCAATACTCGGTTACGTTTTTTATAGATTCCCAGGAGCTATCATCGGATTTTTAATAGGAAGCCTGATAGACAGTATGGGGGGTAAGAAAAGCACGGGGGGATACGGTAGAGTCTTTCAGCAGCAGAGACGGGATCAGGTAAGCCCGGCCGATTTCGAGTTAAACCTTCTCTCACTTGCATCTCTGGTTATCAAGGCAGATGGTGCGGTAAGCCAGGTGGAACTGGACTATGTGAGACAATACTTTGTCCAGGCGTATGGTAAAGAGCGGGCCAATGCAACTTTCAGGGTATTTAATGATGTAATTAAGACAAGAGAGGTTTCCGCCCAACGAATTGGTGGTTTGCTGAGGCGACGGATGCGATATGAATCCCGACTCCAGGTAATTCATTTTCTGTTTAGTATTGCAAATGCAGATGGATATGTCTCCGATGGTGAACTAAGGATCATTAATAATATTTCGGTCAATTTAGGGATTCAGAATGCCGATTTCGAGAGCATAAAGGCAATGTTCTTTAAGAATCCGGACAGTGCCTATAAGATCCTGGAAATTGATCGAACCGCGACTGATTCGGAGATAAAAGCTGCCTACCGGCGGATGGCTAAGAAATATCATCCGGATAAACTTCAACACATGGACGAAGCCTACCGCAAGGGTGCCGGAGATAAATTCAGGAAGGTGCAGGAAGCTTACGAACAACTTCAAAAAGAACGCGGATTCTAGGATATAACGTGTGCATTCAACGTATAAATCCGCCAAATTTCTTTATTCACACCTATTTTTCGTCTTGGCTAAAAATATTATATATATAAATCAAAAAATATTTTTACTTTTGCACTATGTATTCGTTAGCAGAAGAAAATTATTTAAAGGCTATATATCATCTGGAGCAAGAAGCAAAGGGTGAAGTAAGTACAAATGCCATTGCAGATCGCATGGCTACAAAGCCATCTTCTGTAACTGATATGATTCAGAAATTAGCAGATAAAAAGCTACTTTCATACAAACGTTATAAAGGAGCGTTGCTCACGCCGGAAGGCCGAAAGATAGCTGCGGGTGTAATTCGAAAGCATCGCCTATGGGAGGTTTTTCTGGTTGAAAAGTTAGATTTTCACTGGGATGAGGTTCATGAGATTGCCGAACAACTAGAACATGTCCATTCGGAAAAATTAATCAGCAGGTTGGATCAGTTTTTAGGTAATCCCGATTTCGATCCTCACGGTGATCCTATCCCTGACAAGCACGGCAATATTAAGCGAACGGAGAAAAAGCTACTCTCTGAATTGGATAAGAAACAGCGCGGTGTTTGTGTTGGGGTGAAAGAATCGAGCAGTGATTTCCTACAATATTTAGATAAAAAAAAGATCACAATCGGGACCAAAATACTGGTGCTTGGGAAAGAGTTTTTCGATGGCTCAATGGTAATCCAGGTAGGTCGGGATCAGTTCTTTATTTCAAAAAAAATAGCAGAAAATTTATATGTTCAAACCAACTAGCGCAATGAGAAATCGAGCGATCTTAATTCTAATATGCCTGGGAGGCACCGTCAAAATGCTAGCTCAGGAGAAAGAAGTAACCGAGCCACTTGTGACAGACCGTCCGGATGCCACTGAAGCTTCTACCACTGTGCCAAAGGGTGCGCTGCAAATTGAAACAGGTGCTTTTTACACTTCGTTTGAAGAGAATGAAATTAAAGAAGAAGTCTTAGGCCTGAATACAACACTAGTACGATATGGAATTTTGGAAAACCTTGAACTTCGTTTAGGATGGAATTTCGAAGAAGGACGTACCACTATCAATGGTATGGAATTAGATGATGTGACCAGCGGTATGTCTCCATTATTGGCTGGTATAAAAGTAAATATTACCGAAGAAAAGGGCCTTATGCCTGAAATAGCTTTGATTGGTCACATCTTTCTTCCATTTACAGCCTCTTCTGATTACAGGCCTGAGACAACGGCTACGGATTTTAGGTTTTCACTTTCACATACATTGAGTGAAAAGTCCAGCCTGGGATATAATATAGGGGCACAATGGGGAGCCGATTCTCCCGAGGCTGCCTATATCTACACCCTGGCTTATGGATATAGCATAACCGATAGATTCGGTTTTTATGCAGAATTATACGGGGATTTACCAGAGGACAGCCGGGCCAATCATTTTTGGGATGCCGGCTTAACTTATTTATTAATGAATAATCTACAGCTCGATGCTACCGTTGGCAGTGGTATTACTGATGGTCAGGACCTACTGTTAAGTGCCGGAGTGAGCTATAGAATACCAAAATAAAAAAGTAATCATGTTAGACCAATTAGTAGAATTTGCAAGAGAGAAACCAATTTTAGCGGCTTTTTATGCCTCTTTATTTACCTGGGGCCTTACGGCTGCCGGTGCAGCTCTAGTATTTTTATTCAAGAAGGCCAGTAGAGCTGTTTTGGATGCCATGCTTGGCTTTACGGGAGGTGTGATGGTAGCGGCCAGCTTCTGGAGTTTGTTGTCTCCGGCTATTGAGAATAGTGAAGGAGAGGGGTTTATGAAGGTGATACCTGCAGCAACAGGATTTCTATTGGGTGCCCTGGCACTATTTGGGATGGATAAATTGCTTCCTCACCTGCATATCAATTTTAAGAAATCTGAAGCCGAAGGTGTGAAAACGAACTGGCATCGAACTACCTTGCTGGTACTTGCAATAACACTGCATAACATTCCCGAAGGTTTAGCAGTGGGAGTGCTGTTTGGAGCTGCTGCTACCATGGTGGGCGTGGAACAAACGGAAATGATAATTGCAGCGATTTCACTGGCCATTGGTATAGGAATACAGAATTTTCCTGAAGGGTTTGCCGTATCCATGCCGTTAAAACGAGAAGGAGTTTCAAGACTTAAAAGTTTCTGGTATGGTCAGCTTTCGGCGGTAGTTGAACCGATCGCAGCTGTGTTAGGAGCTGTTGCAGTTAGCGTCTTTACTCCTATTTTACCGTATGCGTTGGCCTTTGCGGCAGGAGCCATGATCTTTGTGGTTGTTGAAGAGGTTATACCGGAGACACAACGGGATAAATACACCGACCTGGCAACTATGGGATTCATTGGAGGATTTATTGTGATGATGTCGCTGGATGTTGGCCTCGGCTAAAGTGGCATGGTTTTTTCCTATATCTTTAGGAATATAATTTTCAGTAAATGAAATATTTTATAGCTATATGCTTGTTCACTTTCTTTGGCACTTCTTATGCTCAGGAAGAAAAAGTAGAAACGCCTCAGATAGCCATTCGGATAGACTTAGGCGAAACCATTAATCTGGAAGGCGCGCAAATTACCTTTGCCGAAGTACTTGAAGATTCGAGATGTCCAACCGATGTGCAATGTGTTTGGGCCGGAAGAGCAAGGGTTTTAATACTGGTTTCAGAACCTGATAAGCCAGAAGTTTCCAAGGAAGTCATATTTGGCCAGGTAATGCAGAATGAAGTCAAGGATATGTTACTGCTATTAAAAGAGGAGTACGTTATTAAGGCGATCAATATTGCTCCCTACCCCAAAGAACCCGGAGAGGAACTCGAATATTCAATCCTGATCAGAAAATCTAAAAAGAAAGATCAGTGACAACCACAGTCCTTGTTGCCACATTTAATCCGGTCACCGTCTAAGGTGGTAACTGTCTTTTTCCTGGTTTCAAAGACCGGGGTCCATAGAAATTTCTTCAGAAGAAATCCCACTGCTAACGTGAAAGTGATTATTACCAGAATTGTTTGCATACTTCAAAGTTAACTTAAAAATTGATAAGCGCCCAGGGCGACTACATAAGCAATGGCACTCATAACGACTAATTGCCATAAAGGCCATTTCCAACTATTGGTTTCCCGCCTCACAACTGCAAGTGTACTCATGCATTGCATGGCGAACGCATAAAATAATAATAAAGAGACACCGCTCGCAAAATTAAATCGTGGTGTTCCTAGCACCGGATTTACTTCCGCAGCCATACGATTCTTTATTGTTTCTTCCTCCTCGCTGCCTACACTATAAATGGTAGCGAGAGTTCCTACAAAGACTTCACGCGCAGCGAATGAACTCACAATTGCGATCCCTATCTTCCAGTCATATCCCAGCGGCCGAACAGCAGGCTCAATGCCTTTTCCAATGATCCCGATATAGGAATGCTCCAGTTTAAAGGAAGCTATACGTGTTTCCAGCTCTTCTTCCGGAATGTTTTCGGAAGAGGTTTCCGCAGTGACAATTTCCTGGGCATTGTTAAAATCACCTGGGCCATAGGATGCCAGCACCCACAGGATAATAGAAATAGCCAGAATGATCTTTCCGGCACCCAGAACGAAGGATTTTGTTTTTTCAACGACGGTTAAAGCGACGTTTTTTGGTATCGGAACCTTGTAATTTGGCATTTCTACAACAAAGAAGGTTTTGGATCGGATCCTGAGGACTTTATTGAGCAACCAGGCAGAAAATATAGCCGATGCAAAACCAAGCAGGTACAGGAACATCAGGGTTAATCCCTGCAGGCTGAAAATCCCTAAGATCCTTTGTTCCGGTATCACAAGTGCAATAATGATTAAATATACAGGTAGCCTGGCAGAACAGGTGGTAAATGGGGTCACCAGGATGGTAATGAGGCGTTCCTTCCAGCTTTCAATATTTCTTGTGGCCATAATTGCAGGGATAGCACATGCGGTACCTGAGATTAGTGGAACCACACTTTTACCACTCAATCCGAAGCGTCGCATGATACGATCCATTAGGAAAACCACTCGGCTCATATATCCGGATTCCTCCAGGATGGAAACAAAAAGAAAGAGAAATGCGATCTGCGGAATAAAAATAACGATTCCGCCCAGCCCGGGAACAATACCTTCGGCTATCAAACTGGTGAAATCACCTGGCGGTAGTGTTGATTTCAGCCATTCACTTAATGAGGCAAAAGCACCATCGATGAAATCCATGGGGTAGGTACTCCAATCGAAAATAGCCTGAAAGATTAATAGTAATATTCCGAAAAAGATCACATAACCCCAGATATGATGCGTTAAAACACGGTCTAGTACACTTCGAAAATCTTTAGCATTCGCAGTATCAATTATCATGGATTCCTTGAGCACATCGTTAATGAACTTGTAGCGAGTGATAGTCTCCCTTTGCTGCATTCGTTTTAGCGTACTCTTTGATTCGGTTTGAAATGTAGCTATACCACTCATATCACCCCGCTCCAGTTTTCCGAAGTTTACGTCCTGTGTAATGACCAGCCACAACTTATATAGATCCTGGTTCGGGAATGCTTTTTTGAGTCGGTTAAAATACTCCGGCTCGATCCGGGATGCGTTCAGGCAGGGGTTTAATGAAAGCGAACTGTAATTCGCGATAATTTCCTTTAATTCTTCGAATCCTTCGTTCTTTCGCGAACTAATGAGGGCGATCCTGGTTTCCAGTCGGCTTTCCAGTTTTTTAATGTCCAGGGAAATGGCCTTGCGCTTCATTCGATCTGCCATATTGATCAACAGGATTGTGGGTATTCCCAGGTCTTTGATCTGGGTGAAAAGCAGCAGGTTTCTTTTGAGGTTTTCAATTTCAGTGACCACTACTGCTACGTCGGGAAAGTCTTTATCGTTTTTGTTCAACAATAGTTCGATAACTACATTTTCATCGAGGGAGGAAGCATTCAGGCTGTAAGTACCCGGAAGATCGAGAATATGAGCTTTTAGGTTTCGGGTAAGTTTACAGACGCCTTCTTTTTTTTCAACAGTGATACCCGGGTAATTGCCAACCTTCTGGTTTAGTCCCGTAAGGCGGTTGAATACCGAAGTCTTTCCAGTGTTTGGGTTACCAATAAGAGCTACGTTGATCTGCCGGGCCATAGATTATATTAACTCTATTTCTATTTGTTCGGCGGTTTCTTTTCTAATGGCAAGATGGCTACCATTTATATTCAGATATAAAGGATCACTGAATGGAGCCTGTTGTACTAACTCAACTTCATTACCCGGAAGACAACCCATTTCAAGAAGTTTTAAAGGGACCGATTCAACCGAAAAATCCTTGATCTTAGCGCGTTCTCCCTTTTGTAAATTGGCAATGGTGAGCATTAAACTTATTTAGATTGATTATAAACAATGCAAATGTAATGCAATTTGGTCAGCTATAAAAGTTAATCTTTCTGTGAATTATTCTTCTTTCAGCACCTTGATATCGTCCAGTAATTTCTCGATATCTTCCGGATTTGTCCCATCATAAAATCCGCGAATTCGTTTTTTCTTGTCTACAAGAACGAAATTTTCCGTGTGAATAAGATCGTATTCGCTGTAGGGCACATCTTTAGCCGCCAGGTATGATTTGCGAGCGAGGTCGTAAATTTCTTTTTTATTACCGGTAACCAGGTTCCACTTATTATCGTTCACACCCTTTTCCAGGGCGTATTTTTTCAGTTGGGCTACACTGTCTATCTCCGGAGTCACTGAATGAGATAACAGCATCACTTCGTTATCATTTTGAAGTTCTTTTTGAATGGCTACCATATGATCGGTCATGATAGGACAGATGGTCTGGCAGGTCGTGAAGAAGAAATCGGCTACATAGATCTTATCCTCATAATCCTTTTGGGTTACTGTCTTGCCATTTTGATTGGTAAGACTGAAGTTGGTGATAGTATGATACTTTTTTACATACTGAACAGTGCTATCCACAAGTTCCGCACTTACCCTGTTAGGTTGATAAACAGGGAGTACTTCTTTGGGATCAAGAGCCTGGTACATGATCGTAATGATAATAGCTGAAAGTACCAAAAGAACTATTCCGAAGAATTTATATTTCGCAAAAAAAGTAAGCATGAATATGCAAAATTACGATGGGTTAAAAGATTGACAATGCTGTAACAGTTAAAAAATTTATAAGACTGATGGCACAGATTGTATTTATTTTTATAAGAACGGTTAAAAGGTTACTTTTGTCCCTCAATTTTGATGATTTATGAGTCCATTTGCGGTCAAGGCCATTCAGCTTTTATTAAGCTTATCTATATTAATCGTTCTTCATGAACTAGGGCACTTTATTCCGGCCAAACTTTTCAAGACACGTGTTGAGAAATTCTTCCTGTTTTTTGATGTGAAATTCGCATTGGTAAAAAAGAAGGTCGGTGATACAGTTTACGGGATCGGTTGGTTACCATTGGGGGGATATGTGAAGATCTCCGGGATGATCGATGAGAGTATGGACAAAGAACAAATGGCACAGCCTCCCCAACCCTGGGAGTTCCGTTCCAAGCCTGCGTGGCAGCGGTTAATAATCATGCTAGGTGGTGTAACTGTAAATATTATCGTTGGCTTTGTGATCTATATGGGGATTTTGTATTTCTATGGCAGGAATGTGACTACCAATGAAGAATTGCCTAATGGATTTGCTGTGGTGGATGAGTTCAAGGCTTTTGGATTTCAGGACGGGGATAAGATCCTGAAAGTGAATAATGAAGAGTTCCCCTATGTGACGAACATCAACAGAGAATTGTTCCTCAGGGACGTGAATAATATCACCGTAGTCCATCCTGGTGGAGCTGAAGAGACCATTAACCTGCCGGAGGACGTAGGTTCGTATATGTTCGATAACGATATCCTCTTACCTTTTAAAGAAAGGGAAGAACCTGTTTTGGATACTGTGGTTGCAGGTTTTCCGGCCCTGGCAGCAGGCTTTAAAAAAGGTGATAGAATGCTATCGGTAAACGGAGAGAAAATAGATTATTGGTATGAGTTTCAGGAGAAATTAAGAGATAGAAAAAGTGAAGAAAATGTCATTGAAATAGACAGATCAGGAGTGGTACAGTCTATTAATGTTACCACCAACGAAAACGGGCAGATAGGTGTTGATAATGTTTCCAACACCAGAAAGTTAGAATTCAGCCTTGGAGAAAGTATTACCGGTGGAGTTAGTTTTGGCTATAATATTCTGAAGGATTATGTAAAGCAGTTCAAGTATGTTTTTACATCGAAAGGAGCAACTCAAATTGGCGGTTTTGGTGCTATAGGAAACCTATTTCCATCGCAATGGAGCTGGGTAGCCTTTTGGCAGACCACAGCACTTATTTCTATAATACTGGCCTTTATGAACGTACTACCCATACCTGCGTTGGATGGGGGACATGTCGCATTTTTACTGTATGAAATGGTTACCGGACGAAAGCCCGGCGACAAATTCCTGGAGTATGCACAAATGGTAGGTTTCTTCTTGTTGATAGCATTGGTATTGTTTGCGAATGGGAATGATATATACCGCTGGTTATTTAAGTAAAAAAGTAATGTTTCTTTTTTGCGGCAGTTAAAAAAAAATTATATTTGCGTCCGCTTAAAGCGTTAAGCATTCCTCCATAGCTCAGTTGGTTAGAGCACCTGACTGTTAATCAGGGTGTCGCTGGTTCGAGTCCAGCTGGAGGAGCTTAATCAGAATCCGGTCTTTTGACCGGATTTTTTAGTTTGTGGAAAGCTGATCTCTCACCGCGACACGCCAGCGCGGTAGTCTGGCCCCTCGGGCAACATGTCCACTGGACATTTTGTGATCCCTCGGTTTGGATTTAAGTTTAAAATATCCGAATTTACAATAAGAAAACACAAACTATGAAAAATGTAATCCTGATAGTATTATTGGCAATAGGTGCTTCTGGGTTTGCCCAGGATCCGGAGATGATAGGCACCTGGTATTTGAGAGCATTCACCGCAGATCTATCAGATCCTGTATTCATTACCAATAATGATGCGCCCCAAAATCCAACATTAATTGTTTATTCGGACTATTCGTTTGAAGGCATTGGAGCCTGCAATACATTTACAGGCCAGTTTCAATACGATCCGGTTGAAGAAGTTTACTTCCATACCTCGTTCATTCCTACAACCGATGATTGCGGAGACCCCGGATACAACACTTTTGAAGACGGATACTTCGCACATTTTGATGATACCCTGGGGCTTTTCTTACGATATGTGCCTATTGGTTCGGGACTATTATTATTGGAGATCGAATCACCGGGATTCGGGATGGAATTTCAAGACACTGTTTTCCTGGGGGTAGATGAAAACCCTATCAGTTTAATAAATATCTACCCGACTATTACTTCAGAGTATGTGAACGTGTCAAAACCAACATCAATTGCGATAGAAAAGGCAATTGTTTATAATTCGCTAGGACAACCGGTATTGTCAGTTTCAGAAAATATTGAAAGAATTGATGTTTCTTCTTTGTCGAAGGGTATGTATTTTCTTCAAATTGATTCAGAAGAAGGAAGTATGACTAAGAAGTTTATTAAAGGATAGATGGAATTTTTTCCAATTTCACCGTAAAGTGGCGCATGATAGGGGCCTCATCAACAATTTTATAACCCCTTTTAGCCTGATCCCGGGAATCGTATATCTTTTTAAGCACAGCAGCGATATAGCGCATATGATTCAACGAATAGGTCCTTCGCGGAATGGCGAGACGAACCATTTCAAGTTCCGGGTATCTGTTTTTGTGCGTGAAGGGATCGCGATCCGCTAAAATTGTGCCTATCTCTACGCTGCGAATCCCCCCTTGGATATAAAGTTCAACGGCTAATGCCTGAGCCCTGTATTCGTCGCGAGGAATGGTGGGGACAAACTTGTTCGCATCTAAAAAAATTGCATGTCCTCCAAAGGGCTGAAGTACGGGTATTCCATAGTCCACCAGCTGTTTCCCTAAAAATGCTACCTGGTTTATTCTTGTTTCGAGATAATCGAATTCGGTGGCCTCGTCCAGTCCAACAGCCAAGGCTCCCATGTCGCGTCCATTCATCCCACCATAGGTAAGGAATCCTTCGAACATTATATTAAATACGGTTGCCTGTTTATACAGTTCTTCATTCCGAAGTGCGATAAACCCGCCCATATTTACCAGGCCGTCTTTCTTCGCGCTCATGGTCATTCCGTCGGCATGGGAGAATAACTCCCTGGAAATCTCTTTGATCGATTTGTCCGCGTATCCCTCTTCTCTAATCTTTATGAAATAGGCATTTTCGGCAAAACGGGCAGCATCAATTATCAGTGGTGTGTTATACTTCTTGCAAACCTCCGAGACCTTTTTAACGTTGTCTATGGACACTGGTTGTCCACCAGCCGTGTTACATGTCACTGTAAGGACGACGAATGGAATCTTGTCGTTCGGATTGTTCCTGAAAGCATGCTCGAGTTTTTCAAGGTCAATATTCCCTTTGAAAGGATGATCAACATAAGGATCGAAAGCCTCATCAATGGTACAATCCAAAGCCGTTGCCTTTCTAAATTCAATGTGTCCTTTGGTAGTGTCAAAATGTGCATTACCGGGGATGATATTGCCTTCTTTTACCATTACGGAGAACAATACATTCTCTGCTGCCCTTCCCTGGTGAGTGGGCAAAAAATATGGAAATCCTGTGATACGTTTCACAGTGTCCTTTAGCTTCAAGTAGGACTGGGACCCGGCATAACTTTCATCTCCAAGCATCATTTCGGCCCATTGTTTGTCGCTCATAGCTCCGGTACCCGAATCGGTTAACAGATCGATAAATACCTTATCCGAGGAGAGGTTGAACAAATTGTAATTAGCCTCTTTGATCCATTTCCTGCGCTCCTCAATAGTGGAAGGTTTAATGTACTCCACCATTTTGGTCTTATAAGGTTCAGCGTAAGGAAGATTCATAACTCAAATTTGATGTAAAGTTAAGTTTCCCCTTTTTTCAGCCTATGACGAATGTCAGTTAGCCAGACCAAAGGCCCCCGAAGAATTAAATAGAATTCCCAATCAATATCCTGAAATAATTTTTGCAAATGCTCTAGACAATTTGTAGTTGGTGTTTGGCAAAACTTTACAAGTTTGCCGTAATATTCTGTATTACAATGGCTAAGATCACCAACCCGAAGAAAATCAGAAATGATAACCAAACGACTTTTTTTCGCTTGATGGAATATGCTAAATGATAGATCGCAATGGCCACCACGAGTATTTCAATAAAGTATACCAGGTTGAAAATTAGCAATTGTTTTAAAGGGATTGCCACATAAGAAAACAAGCCTGTGATATTGGCTGCCGAAAACAATAATCCAAAAATTAATCCGAATTTAAACACTTCCTTTAGGGATGGTTTTGTTTTGAATATTCTGAAAAACACAAAGCCAATTAGTGTTGTAAGTAATAAAAAACTTGCATAACCGGCAGGGATCAATATCGCCAGGTCATCCAGGGGTTTAATCGCCGGAATTTCCTCCTTCCAAAGCGATTCCAGTATGGCTGCGTGGAAAAGAAAATCAACTCCGATAAATAATAGCCAGGCAATAAATATTGCTGTTATGGCTCTTTTCGTGCTAACCTGAATATTGTTATTCATGTTTATTTTATCTTTGTAGTGGGAACGTAATTATCCATAAACACCCTAAGAATCCAAGGTAAAAGATTCGCTGCCACAATCCAATCAACGAGTTGTCAATTAGTGTCAACAATATTCCAATTATTCCAATAGATCCTGAAATGCTATAGGTTAAAATACTATTTTAAAATCTTTTATCCGTTCGGATACTTTTATCAAAACTGAAAAACAGTAGAGTGAAAGAAATAAAAAGTAGCAAACCGGTGAAAGAATAAACTATGCTTTGAACAGAAGCCGGGTTGGCCTTGTCAAATTGCAAAATCCCTCCAACCACGCACATTATTCCAATGATGCCTAAAAGGTACATTCCAAACTTTGTTGACATAGCGTTTTCTTTCAGCTCAATAGCGAGCAATACGGCTTGAAATGCAAAAAACAGAAATATGATCTCCCAGAAATTTAACACTGAATAATTTAAGAATTAACAAAAAATCAGGTCTGGGAACTTTTTGTCGTTGCAGCCATCCGTCCTAAAGAACTTTCCCTTTTATACGTTTCCATACCCGTATCAGCAGGAATCCGGAAAGAGCACATAAAGCCAGTAATCCAAGGGCCTTGCTATTCTCTCCATAAATGAAATAACCGGTAGTGAACATCGCGCTATATATGAACACACAGCCTATTAGCATGGCAAGTATCCCAGACGGAACACTCCAGGCCCCGGTAGTCTGTATAATTTCTTCATTATCCCTTTTAGCTTCCTCCAGAACCTTTTTCCAACCAGGTCCGCCTGGTTGTGTTTTCTTATAAAAACGGTATAGTACTTCTTTTTTCTCTGCTTTGGTTATGAAGGTGACCGTTAACCATATAGCCATCGAACTAAATACAACAAATGGGAACCTTGCATAAGCAGGGAATACCCCGCCATCCCCAAACAGGACATCTCCCAGGGGTGTGAAAGCAATTAATATGGAAATGACACCGGAAGCGACCATGGCACTGATCTCGGTCCATGCATTTAGACGCCACCAGAACCACCTCAAAATGAAGATTAAGCCGGTACCCGCACCGAACATGAGGATGATGTCGAATAGCTGCAAAGCATTGGTAAGCAAAAGTGCAATAGTCGCACTTACAATCATCAATAGAACAGTCGTTAGCCGTCCCACATTTACCAATTCCTTTTCGGTCGCTGAGGGTTTTATCTGTTGCGCGTAAAAATCATTTACTACATAGGAAGCACCCCAGTTCAAATGGGTGCTGATCGTGCTCATATATGCTGCCGACAGGGAAGCGAGAACCAATCCCAGAAGTCCGCTGGGAAGCATGGTGAGCATAGCCGAATAAGCAAGATCGTGTCCAAGTTTGTCTTCGGAGACATTAGGGAAGGCCTCCTGAATGCTGGCAAGATCCGGGAACACAACCAGCGAAGCCAGGGCGACAATGATCCATGGCCAAGGACGCAAAGCATAATGCATGATATTATAGAAAAACGTAGCGCCAATAGCGTGATTTTCGTTTTTTGCTGCAAGCATTCGTTGTGCCACATATCCTCCTCCACCTGGTTCAGAACCAGGATACCACGAACTCCACCATTGCACTGCTAATGGAATTACAAGTAGCGCAATAAGTGTTTCCCTGTCATCCAGATCGGGCAGTATATTTAACTTGTCCTGCACATTTTCATGTGAGATTAGTGCTTCCAAACCTCCAATTTCAGGAATACCTACTATATAATACGCTGCCCCGAAAGCACCGGACATTGCGACAAAGAACAGAATGAAATCGGTATAAACAACACCTTTGAATCCTCCTATAGCGCTAAAAACAGCGGTAATCAATCCGGCGATCACTACCGTAGTCAACGGTGACAGGCCAAGCATGATCTCACCTATTTTGATCGCTGCTAAGGTAACCCCTGCCATGGCAAGCACATTAAACAGGATTCCCAGGTATATCGCACGGAATCCTCGCAGGAAACGAGCCGGTTTTCCACCATAGCGCAGTTCATAAAATTCTATATCGGTTTTAACCTCAGATTTTCGCCAGAGTTTGGCATAAACAAACACAGTGAGTAATCCTGTAACCAGGAAGGCCCACCAGACCCAGTTTCCGGAAACACCATTGGTTCGAACTATATCGGTTACCAGATTGGGAGTATCTGTGGAGAAAGTAGTGGCAACCATTGATAATCCCAATAGCCACCATGGCATGTTCCGTCCGGAAAGGAAATATTGCGAACTATTCTTTCCTGAGGTTTTTCCTACGTAAAATCCAATGGATAAAATCACAACGAATAAGGCAATGATAATGATGAAGTCTAAGGTGGATAAATCGATCATATAGTTATTTTAATTGGTCCAATCCAAATGGGAATAATGGGTAGAAAGATAGTCATTCAAAACTGCAATATCTTCTTTTCCCGTGAGATCAGGAACGTGTTCAGAAAACGAGATCGCTTTCATACACCGGGGATATACTTTTATCATATTCAGCACGGCGGTTGGAAGTTCTTTTTCATCACGTTCCGGATGGACCGGGCAGGTTTCTAAAAATGCGTAGAATTGGGGCCCGTAGAACTTCCATAAATTCATACTCACTCGTGTACTATCACCTCCTGATTTGTTCCTCGCCATATCAATATCGGATGGTTTTTCTATAATATCCATTAAATAACCATCCGCGTTCACTCTAGTTATAGCGAAATTGGCAATTCGTTCTGCTGAATATTTCAAAGTATCCCGATCGTAATTTATAAATGCGTTCGAGTCATTATTTTCGATAAGAGTGTTAAAAGATTCCACACTGTAGAGATTATCACAGTTACAAACCAGAAAAAATTCCTGCTGAACACCAGGATACTGTTCCAATGCCTGATGGACCGCATCGGCTGTTCCCATCGGTTTGTTTTTCCCTGCAGGGATGTGTTGTATTGCATATGAAATAGTTAAGCCATGAAAAGCATTTCCCTTCGATTCTTTACCGTAACGATCCTTGAACATCGAATTATCGGCACCGGTAACGATAATTACGTTTTTTATCCCCGCCATTTTTGCATTATAAAGTAAATAATCCAGTATGGGCCTATTATTAACAGGGATAAGTGCTTTGCTAATGGTGTCGGCCTGATGCTTTACTGAATCGGACAACCTGGCGCTTTCCGACCTCTTCATTCTTGAAGAAGTTCCTCCGGCCAGTATGATGAGTGTTTTTGTCATTTAATAATATGTGCTCCATTTGCAACATTAACCGGATAGGCAGCTATTGCACCTGCTTCCTTCATGGCTGAAACAATCCAATCCTCTTTGTCCTCAGGAGCGATGGCAACGATGCTCCCTCCACCTCCCGAACCTACGATTTTTGCTCCATAGGCCCCGGCACGAATAGCGGCATGTACCATGGCGTCTATCTTGGGGACAGTGATTTGAAGAATATCCCTGAGAATTTCATGATGCGCATTTATAAGCTCTCCCAGTTTCCGGTTATCCGGGTTCTTTTGTTGAAATTCTGCCAGCGCCTGTTTCGTGATCAAATGATTCATGATGGCAGCGAATAAATAAGGTCTCATCGGCTCAGGAAGAATTTCTTTATAATTTTCATAATCTGTTAGATCAGCTTCGTGGATGTCAAATTTCGGATTGTGACTCTTTATAAGTGATATTGCTGTTAACGCTTTATTCTTCAGATCATCCAACATCCCAACGGTATCTTTTGGTATACCAGATTCTCCAATAATAAGGCTGTCGAGTTCCGATTCTAATTTCCGGAAGTTAGATTCTTCATCTGTTTCCAAATAAATTATACCGCCGATAGCACTTGTATACTGATCCATCTTCCCGCCGGGAGAATTTTGTTCCAGTACTTCTGCCTCATAGGCCAATTTAGCAATTAAGGTGGGAGATAGCTCATGATAAGATCCAAATTTAGCCAATAACCATTGTACCCAAGCCACAACCATGGCAGATGAACTGGAAAGACCGGCATTGATAGGAAGATCTCCGAGAATTTCAATATCATAACCTTGATCTGGAATACACCCATATCGATTTACCACCTTCATAACTGCTTCGAGATGATCCCCTTTTTTCAGGGGTTTGTCATTTTTGTCAAGAGGCAGAACAAATTCCAGTTTAAGATCGGGCATTGAAATTTTGAAGAGATTGGTATTATTGGAACTGCCTTTAATTTGGATATACCTGTTAATAGCGCATGCTATTACAGGTAATCCTAAGTAATCCTGATGATCACCAAAGAGACAAATTCGTCCCGGTGCTTTAGAAATGAATGGAGTCACTAATAGCTGTCTTTAATCCAATTGTAAGGTTTTCTACTCACCCATAAGCCGCGTGTGAAATCTGGAAAATCCTGGGGTTCTCCATTATTTGCAATTGAAGCTTCGGAGAGCGGTGTGATTGCACTCCAGGCCGCTGCATCATAGACATCCAATGGTGGAGCAATGTTTTGCTTTGCAGATTCAACAAAAGCGTTTAATACGAAAAAATCCATACCACCATGGCCCGAACCGGTGGCGTATTCTCCATATTTTTTCCATAATGGATGATCATACTTGTCAAGCCAGGGCTTCGCATCGTCCCATCGGTGCGGCTCACTTTTTCCTTCAATGTATATCCGGCTGCCATCTACTTCCCAAAGCCCTTCGCTGCCCTGTACCCGGAATCCGAGCGAATAGGGACGAGGTGAGTTACAATCATGTGTAACAATGATGGTCTCTCCTTTTGCGGTATTAATGGTTGAAGTTATTACATCCCCCTGCTGCCAGTTAAGGCCGGCATTTGGATGGTCCGGACCTCCCACTTTTACTATATATTTGTTCAGTCCAATCGCCTTGGTGGCGTGAGAGGTCATAGACACAAACCGGTTACCGCGATTTATGTTGCACATGGTAGCAATGGGGCCAACTCCATGAGTTGGATATACATCTCCATTGCGAAGCAACGAATGCTGGGTGCGCCATTTAGATTCTGAAATTCCTTTTTCTCCGAATTCAGCACCTTTTCCATAGGGAGTTTTTCCATCATTAAATTTTACGAATCTCAGATCATGCTGATAACCACAGCGGAAATGCAGAAGTTCACCAAAAACATTCTCTCGTACCATCTTCAGCACTGCCATGATATCACGACGATAATTTACATTCTCCAATATCATTAGGTGCGATCCTGTTTCTTCGTGAGTGTTGACCAGATCCCAACATTCTTCCATGGTGTTAGCTGCAGAGACTTCCACCCCGGTATACTTTCCGGCTTTCATGGCGTCTTTCGCCATTCGTGTATGCCATAGCCATGGCGTGGAAATTATAACAGCATCAATATCATTGTCCTTCAACAGGTTTCTGTAGTCATATTCGTCATTTCCGAATACTTTAGGTGCAGGGTAGCCGGCCTTGGACATATGCTCTTTGGCTATCACGATACGACCAGGATCGATATCACAAATGGCAGTGACATTAACATCTTTTCGTTGCAGTAGATTTACCAGGTGATTTGTCCCGCGCAGGCCTACGCCAATAAGTGCTACATTTAGTTTGTCCATGGGCGACCTAATTGCGCTATACGTTATTCCCGGAGCCAATGCAATACCGGCTCCTACTATCGTTGTTTTCTTTACAAAATCCCGTCGCGAACTCATATGTGTTATTGTTTGTGGTTCTCTAAAATTAAGTATTTTCAAGTTGAATCAAGCGAGAATATGAAGCCCGGACTTAAATTCCCATACTTCAGTAATCTTACAAAGCGAAAACCGACTACGATAAGACTATATTTACATTTCGGAAGTCTATCTATTCAATCTAACTCAAATAATGTGTAAAATTTCAATGTTTTTAAGATCATTCGTTGCCCTTCTAAGCATAGTTATAACTTTAGTTGGTTGCGCCGAAACTGAATCATTTTCCGCCGAATCCGTTATAAATGAGGCTATTGAAGCACATCAAATGGATTTAATTAACGGTCGTGAAATTAGTTTTCAATTCAGGGATCACCAATATAAAATGTACAGGGACAGCAATCTTTATGTATACTCCAGAATCAAGGATAGTATCACCGATATACTTCATAGCCGTAAGGGATTCAATCGTGTGATAAATGGCACTCCTGTTTTGGTGGCGGATTCCATGGCGGCAAAATACAGCGCATCGGTTAATTCGGTTTTGTACTTCTTTCAATTACCATTTGTGCTGAATGATGCCGCAGCAAGAAAAGAATATATTGGCCGTACAACAATAGAAGAGATGGAATATCATATTCTGAAGGTCACTTTCAATGAGGAAGGAGGAGGAGAAGATTTTGAAGATGAGTTTCGTTACTGGATCAATACGGAAACTTTTGAAATAGACTTTCTGGCCTACTCATACCTGACCGACGACGGAGGAATCCGTTTTCGGGAAGCATTCAACAAGCAACGGTTTGACGGAATACTTTTCCAGGATTATCGAAATTTCAAACCTGCGTCTTTACAAGTTCCGTTGGACAGTTTGCCGGTTCTTTTTGAACGCCAGGAGCTGAAATTGCTCTCAAAGATCGAGAATAAGGATATACAGGTTGTGAAACAATGATTATCTGTTTATGTCTGAAACAGAATATATCCTTAATTTTGCCATGGATTGCCGGCCCCGTAGTTCAATGGATAGAATAAGAGTTTCCTAAACTTTAGATGCAGGTTCGATTCCTGCCGGGGCTACGAAGTAGCGTCGCAGTTGTGCGAAGCACAAGAATGCGGAGCATTGAATCGAAGTTTATCCTGACCTGTCACACTGAGCGCAGTCGAAGTGTTGTCGAAGGGATTCCTGCCGGGGTTACTTTCTATTTTAATCGGAAGCCTTAAGTAAACTCCCCTGAAGATTCTCTATCATCACTTCCGTCATTTCTTTCAGATCGTAAGTATGAGACCATCCCCAGTCCTCTCTGGCTTTAGTGTCATCAATACTATTGGGCCAGGAATCGGCGATAGCTTGCCTGAAATCTGGTTCATAATAGATCTGAAAATCAGGAATATGTTGTTTGATACTTGCGGCGATCTCCTCAGGATCAAAACTTATAGCAGCGAGATTATAGCTGCTTCTCAATTTCACCTCTTCGGGTTTGGCTTCCATAATTCCGATCGTTGCATTGATAGCATCATCTATAAACATCATGGGTAATGTGGTCCCTTTATTAAGAAAAGAAATATATTTTTTGTGCTTTACCGCCTTGTGATAAATTTCCACCGCATAATCCGTGGTTCCTCCGCCAGGTAAAGTTTTATAACTTATAAGCCCCGGATACCTTAGACTCCTCACGTCCACGCCAAATTTCTTATGATAGTATTCGCACCATCGCTCCCCTGTTAATTTGCTTATCCCGTAAACCGTGGTCGGTTCGGCAATGGTGTGCTGTGGCGTATTTACCTTGGGCGTTGTGGGGCCAAAAACTGCAATACTGGAAGGCCAGAAGACCTTTTCTATCTTACCCTCTTTAGCGAGATTCAGGACATTGAACAGAGAATTCATGTTGAGGTTCCAGCCCTTCATTGGAAATTTTTCCGCTGTTGCGGAAAGCATAGCAGCCATGAGGTATACTTCAGATATTTCATGGTTGATAACAACATTCTCGAGCGATTCATAATCCATCGCATCCAGCACTTCAAAAGGGCCGCTTTTCATCATAGTTTCATTGCCTTCATGTATGTCACTGGCAATCACCTTATGAGGCGCATAAATACGACGAAGCCTTTCGGTAAGTTCTGTTCCTATCTGTCCGCAGGCGCCAATTATGAGTATTCGTTTCTTCATAAAACTTCGGGAATGTTCTGTAAATATAGGGATATTAGGAAGGAAATCTTTAAATGTTTATTAATGTTTTTTGGTCCTAGAAGAATTATATTTGCGACGTAATGCGTATAAGAAATGTTCTATATCTTCTTTCGGCTTTCTTAATATTTAGCCTGCTGTTTTCTTCTTGTGGTAAATCTGAAGAGAAGCCAGCAGAGTTATTCGAGGAAGCCCAGGATTTCAGTAATGGGTTCGGGGACAAAACCATGCTGTTTCCAAAGCTTATTAGCGCTGCGGAAACTGAAGTTTCCAGTTGGTCTGTCTTTGAAGATTTCCAAAATGAAATGAAAACGCTAAACGGTTCTACTTTGGCCGAACTGCGGGTAAAGTCGGAACGACTGCGACTTCACACGGATTCATTAAGAAAAAAAATTCCTGAAGCATTAGCAACACAACCCATTAAATCACGATTGCTGGTAGTCGATTCAAGGGTAAATCTATTAGATCAGGAAATTAACAAATCACCTATCGATTCGCTTACTCTTGAAGAACACCTCAGGGAATTAACTACAGCTACGGTTAATTTCTATCTTCAGATAAATGAAAAACTTCAGAAAGACAAGATTGACCAGGAGCGCGAAGAAGATGAAAAAAAGGAATTGGAAAAGCAAAAACGATTCCTAGATTCTGTGTATCAGGCAGAACTAAAAGATCAGGAAAATTAAAGTGTAACAATTTTCAATTTTAGCTACTTATAGCTCAGGCGTGCACGCCTGAAACAATTTAAAAAACATAATCAAAAGAATATGAAAACCAACTATTTAAAATCTATCCTGGCTGCAACAATAGCTGTTTTTGCTATTGCCTCATGTGCCGACAAGGATGGTAAAATGGCCGCAAATGACGAAGGACCACACGGGTTAATCCTTGCTAACATGGATACCACCGTGAGTCCGAAAAATGATTTTTACAATTACGTGAATGGTACCTGGATGAAGAATACCGAGATTCCCGATGATCAGGTACGATGGGGAGGATTTATGGTGCTGAGAAAAAGTACGGATAAAGACGTGCTTGAGATTCTTGCCACAGCCAAAGAGAGTGAAAAATACGCTCCAGACACCGACCAGGCGAAAGCAATCATGATCTTCGAATCTGAGTTAGACACCGTCGCTCGAGATGCAGCGGGTATTGAACCTTTGAAACCCATTCTGGAAAAAATAGAAAGTATTTCTTCAGTGGAAGAATTTCAGAAAGTAATGACCGAAAATGCCATAACTGTTTCACAACCGTTCCTGGGAATAGCCGCGTTCTCAAACCCGAGCAACAGTGCTATGAACTCCGGATATATCCTTCCCGGAGGATTAGGATTACCGGATCGTGATTATTATACAAACACGGATGAGGCTTCAAAGAAGATCCGGGAGCAATACACAGATCATATTACCCGTATGCTTCAGTTCCTGGGTGATTCTGAAGAGGAGGCCAGGGCTCAGGCAGAAACTATTTTGGCATTTGAAACCAAATTGGCAGAACCCAGGCTGGATAAAGTCGCGAGGCGTGATTTCAGAAACTTTAACAACCCAAGATCCATGGAGCAGCTGCAGGAAATGGTTCCTCAGCTTCAATGGAAACAAGCGTTAAAAGATTTAGGAGTCACCAAAGATGTAGATACGGTTCTTGTAATGCAACCTGCCTATATGCAAGTATTGGAGCAGATTATGGAAGAAGGGGACATCGACACATGGAAAACTGTAATGAGATGGTCCACATTGAACAATTCAGCAGGAATGCTTTCCACGGAAATAAACAAGGCAAACTGGGACTTCTATTCCAAAACGTTACGTGGTGCCAAGAAACAGCGACCGGCAGACGAACGGGCACTTGCCACTGTAAATAATACTGTGGGCGAAGCACTCGGAAAGCTATATGTAGACGAAAAATTTCCGCCAGAAGCTAAAGCCAAAGCAGAGTTGATGATCGACAATGTAATTGCTGCCTACAAAGATCGTATTCAGACACTTGAATGGATGAGTGATAGTACAAAAACAAAAGCTATTCAGAAACTGGACAAATTTACGGTTAAGATCGGATATCCTGATAAATGGAAAGACTATTCAACTATGAATGTAAAGCCTGAAAACGGGTATTTCGAAAATATTGTAGCCGTTGGTGAATGGCAGTTGAAAGATAACCTGGATCGTGTTGATGAGCCGGTCGATCGCACCGAATGGGGCATGTCTCCGCAAACAGTAAATGCTTACTTCCAGCCATTTAACAATGAGATCGTATTCCCGGCAGCCATACTCCAACCTCCTTTCTACGATTACAAGGCCGATGAGGCTGTGAATTACGGAGGTATAGGTGCAGTTATAGGCCATGAGATCTCACATGCTTTCGACGATAGCGGATCACGATTCGATGGCGATGGCAACCTTGTAAACTGGTGGACTGATAATGACCTGAAAGAATTTACGGAACGCGGAAGTGAACTGGTCGAGCAATATGATAATATTGAGGTTCTGGACAGCGTATTCATCAATGGTAAGTTTACTTTAGGTGAAAACATTGGTGATCTTGGCGGGATCTTAGGAGCTTATGACGGACTTCAACGTTTTTATAAAGAGAACGGACGGCCGGATAATATCGATGGGTTTACCCCTGAGCAAAGGTTCTTTATGAGCTGGGCAACCGTATGGAGAACGAAACAAACCGACAAATACACACAGGAGCAGGTGAAAACAGATCCTCACTCTCCGGGACGTTATCGTGCCACACAACCCCTTATGAATGTGGATGCTTTCTACGAAGCTTTCGATATTAAGGAAGGTGACGGAATGTGGATAGCACCAGAAGACCGGGTTAGGATCTGGTAATAATACCGGTAAAAATAACTAAGGAGCCTTCGGGCTCCTTTTTTATAAACTATGTTTAAAGCTATAGTCCAGAATTGTATCCAGGTTAACCGAATCCACCTGTTTGAAAATTTCTTCGGAATCTCCTTCGGAATATTGAGGAGGAACAAGGTCCAGTTTTGATGCTATATCGCTGTAATATTCACGTTTTTTAGGATGCGACGGGAGAACTGCATTGAATATATGCCCGAAGGCTTCCTGTTTTATAATTTCAGTGAGAATGCCTATGCAATCGGAACGGTGGATCAGGTTAACGGGCGCATCACCATTACTCAGATCTTTTCTTCCGGCCAGGTAACGAACCGGTTGCCGGCTTCCGCCAAATAAGCCTCCAAAGCGCACAATAGTGGTATTTAGCCTTTCCGAAGTAAAGAACAATTGTTCAACCTGCAGAAGCTGTTTTCCAGCCAGGGTTTCCGGCTTGGGTACTTCTTGTTCCGTAACCATTCCCTGGCCATCGCCGTAAACAGAGGTGCTGCTAACCAGGATGACATTCCGGACTGAAGATTTTTCAATTTCTGACAATAAATAAGACATCTTCAGCACGTGATCGGCACCCGTATGCCTCCTTAAACCAGGAGGGATCATAATAACAAGATAATCGGTATCGGCCAATAATAATTGTATGGGTCCCGTGACTCCGCCTTCGGTAACGATCATAGTAATGGCATGGAAGCCATTCTTCCGAAGACTATTGGCTTTTTCCTCACTGGTTACAGAACCCTTTACCGAGTACCCTAAAGTTTTAAGATGACGGGCAAGGGGTAACCCTAACCATCCCATTCCCGCCATGGCAACCGTTTTACTCATCGATTTCTTCAATTATAAGATTCACCATATCCAGGGTGTCATTTGTCTTTACAGTCAATTCATTTATATTAAAACTTCGCTTAACAGCTATGGCGTCTGTAATCACAAAGGGTTTTGGCATCATGTGCGCAGGCCTTTTGTTGATGGTGAACTGTGGGTGATCCATCAGATCGAACGAGAATTCGAGTATCGTAAATTCATACGATTCCCGATCAGGGGTTGAATATGTAATATTCAGAGAGTCATCCTCGGCCATAAAATATCTCATTAATCGCTTATTAAGAACATTCGCATGAATTGTACCTGCATCATCTCTAACGGCTTCAACCCCATTGAATTTCAAGCTGGAATAGGTATTGGTAGTGTCACTAAAAACAAACAGTTCAGTCACCTTGCGTTTGGGACGTATCGTGAATGAAACTTCTCTTCCTCTATCGTTTAACGAATCGGTTCTCAGAATAATTTCCGAGGAAGCTATTTGCTTTTGAGGAGCCTCACTGGCATAGCGATACGGAGTGTTGTATTTACTGCCGGATGCAGACTCAAGGTACTTGGAAGCTGCTTCGGGAGATTCGCCCAGATATCCTTTGGTCCAATCATCAAGCATCCGGTCGTAAGTCACCCAGTACGACTTTCCTTTATCAGCGTTCTGATAATAAATTAGACTATTTGGCTTCTGGCGTTCATCGGAAAAATCACTTCGATTATGAGCCTGAATAAAATATCCCAAACCAACGATCAGGCATAATAAAGCGATCCATCGCTTCGCTTTATAGAAACCAATAACCGAATAAACCAATCCAAATAGCAGGACGGTGAATATACAACTGATGAATACATGATCCGAACCTAATCCAACTGGAAAGAACTGAACCAGTGGTGCGAATAAAATAATTGCCGGAGCTGTGATCAACGCCATCAGAAGCAAATTAGGTTTATCCTGGCGGATCAATATCCAAAGTGAAATAAGCCCGAAGAAAAAGGGAATTATAAAATACCCGGCTCCTTTAATAACCACATAGACAAGGATATTTATAAGCATCCAAATCGTAAGTGGAGCAATGTACATTCCAGCGATCTTCTGGTCTTTTCCAAATCTTCTGAATACCCCAAAAGTAACCGCGAGCGAAATCAATACAAAGAAAGCGATGTAGCTGTGTCCGTTATACTTAAAACCATGTTGAATTTCATTGTATTCCGGATAGATGGACAGAAGTAATTTCCATCCGAAGAATCCTAATAATCCACAAATGACGAGAGAAATAAATGTGGCGGCGAAGCTCCTGCCTACCCCTTTGCCTGTAATATCACCTTGTTTTATTCCGTAGAAAATCAGGCCTGCAAAAATGAGTATGGCAAGTATTAACATTGGAAGAATCCAGCTAAAGGGGTAGTGGATCATTTTGAATAATGGCACATTCACATAGACGTGATCTTCACTGGCTTTAAGATACTGCAGATCTGCGTCTGAGAAATAGTGTAAGAGCGGCAAAAGGTAACTTCCCTGGTGTTGCAGTGATTCAACATCCAGATTTTCTACCGTATCATTTGCAGAGTGGTAATCAAAGTGGTCGTCAATAAATGCAAAGAAGAAGCTGTCGATATCTCCGTCTTCCCTGAAAATTGTCGAGTCTGTATCGTTTGGAAGCATTTTATAGATACTGTACATCAATGATGATGCAACGGGATATTCCGGGCTGGCTTCGATAAATGCCTTAACAAGATTAGCATTTCCGCCATTGGTCTCAAGGATCATGTTACTGGGCCCTCCGCTTCCCCTGGCCTCAAAATTCAGAACCAGTGCAGCATCTTTTGCCCAGGGATGGTTATTCACAAATAGTTTGGCTCCATCAAGCCCAATTTCTTCAGCATCGGTGAAAAGGATTATTATGTCATTGGCAGGTGTTTTTCCGCTGGCCTGATACGCCCTTAGACATTCCAGGATAGTAACTATCCCGCTGCCTGCATCGCTTGCGCCGAATGACGGGACCTTCGCGCTATCGTAATGAGATAGTAAAATCAGGGCTTTTCCGTCTCCACTACCTTTTAACCGAGCCATTATATTTCTTGGTTGGTCCATATGATAACCGGCGGGGATTGCTATCACAGAATCTCCCACCTTCTGCCGGCCCCAGTGAGGCGAAAGCACATAATCTTTTTGCGTCTCAACTTCGAGGCCCATTTTTTGCATCTCATTAATCAAAAATTCGCGTACGCGGGTATGTTCTTCATTGGCATAATAATGTGGCGCTTTGCTTATTTCTTTCAAAGTAGCTAAGGCACGTGACGTAGAAAACTCTGTTTCAGGAGAATCCGGCCCGGTTCTCTCGGAAGGCATTAAACTTGAAAAACTGTAATAGATAAGTCCTAAAATAATGAGGAGGGAGGCTACGGCCGAAAGTCGTTTCATGCGATATGATTTATCAACTTAAAGGTACAATTTTTAGTGTAAGAAAATATTGCGAATCTAATTCACTGGAATTTAGTATATTTAAAAGAAACAAACGCCTAACATCATGAGTATAAAAAGCTATATTGGAAAAAGAGCCAAGCCCACAAAGGGCTCTACCGAGAATATCAAGGTGTCCGATTATATGACTACCAACCTGATCACTTTCCGTCCTAATCAATCGGTTTTGGAAGTTATGAATACCTTAATCAAGAAAAGAATTTCCGGGGGCCCGGTTGTAAACGATAAGAACGAATTGGTTGGAATTATTTCCGAAGGGGACTGTATGAAACAAATCAGTAATAGTCGATATTACAACCAGCCATTACAGGATTTCAAAGTAGAACAGCACATGAATACAAATGTCGATACCATCGATGGGAGTATGAATGTGTTTGACGCTGCCGACAAGTTCCTTACTTCAAAACACCGGCGATTTCCCATCGTTGAAAACGGAAAACTCGTAGGGCAAATAAGTCAGAAAGATGTACTAAAAGCTGCCTTGCAATTAAAAGGGCGAAACTGGAAGTAAAGATTTTTGGATTTAGATCCCTATCATTATTAGTTTTCACGCCTCACCAGTAGGTACCAGTCATTCTCTAATGGGAGATATCCCTGATCGTACACATATTTATAAACAGAGCCTGCCTGAGTTCTGTATTCACTGGTAAAATATTCGAAGCTAAAACCATGCTTCAGAAGGGATTCCTTTTTAACCTTCGTCTTGTCCTTCGAATTTAATTGTTCCAGGATACGGTAATTTTTTCGAAGCCGGTTGTTTATATTTCGCACCAGATTCTTTCTGTCTTTGTTCAGCCTGTTATTGTAGGAATTCCTGCAGGCGTCGCTACAGAATTTCTTGTCGGATCGGCCTATGATCTTCTCTCCGCATTCCGGGCATAATCGTTCCATAGTGTTAGCTTTAATCTCATGGGGAGTCAGTTTCTTCGTTTTCCTTTTTCAATTGAAAGCGATAGATAGCTTCAAATTTAAGAAATAATCCACCACGCACCTTCGGGTTCAGTTGCGTACGGTCGTCGCCAAAACTGAAAGCAGATAATCCAAAATCGATTTCCTGGCCTTGCGGGTATACTTCATAGTCATTGCTGGAATAGCCAAATTTAGCCCGAAGCAATACACTGTTTCCCAGTGTATTGAATTGTATATAACTCGCAAAATCCAGTGAGCTGAGATCGACGTAGACCTCGGGGGTGTTGTCTTCAGTTATATTAAAACTGCGCCCAATTCCGAAGTAATCTATACCGATGGTGGTTGCGCCCATGCAATAATTCATATCGGCAGAAATAGGGAGCGACATATCCATTTCAAAACGTCCGTTCGGACTTAAGTAATACCACCCGAAAATCGGAGTAGAAAAAATCCCAAACGCTTCTGCAGAAGCATACGCACCGAATCTGTAAATAAGATTTTCCGATTTTTTAAGTTTTAAAATGGCAAACGCACCCATATAGAAATCATCTCCCGATATATTCTTATAATCTGAAGCAATTTTGGGCAGCAACACCAAAGTGCTGCTCCATTTTTCGTTGTATGTGCTTACTACCCCAAGTTTTAAGGTTGTGCTCAACAGACTTGTGAATTCAGCTTCAGGAAACAACTGCAGGTTGTTCCTACTGAAGGCAGCCCCGGTAATGAGAACATTATTTTTGTTAAGTTCAATAGGGAAAGTGAGGTCGGCTTCAAAAGATCTCACCTGTGTACTGCTATCGGAATTTTCGAAATCATTGTTGAAGGTTTGTCCGTATCCAATTCTAAGCAGGTCCACATAATTCTGTGAGAAACAACAAAAAGGCAAGAACAGGGTGAGAAGCAGTGCTTTTTTCAATAGGTTGGAAGTTGATCGAGATAAAGATATAACTTTTTAGAATTTAGCTTATAACATAGTGAAACGAGTAGAATTTTATTGCAAAATTCCGTAATTTCGCGTCCTTATTGAACGGTAATAGTTTATGAGCAAGAATTTCAAGGAATATAAAGGACTGGATCTTCCGCAACTCGCAGAAGACGTACTCGCTTTTTGGAAAGAAGAAAGGATCTTCGAGGAGAGTATTGCTATTCGTGAAGGAGCCGAACCTTTTGTTTTTTTTGAAGGGCCTCCGTCTGCTAACGGGTTACCCGGAATACATCACGTCATGGCCAGGGCCATCAAGGATATCTTTTGTCGGTATAAAACCCAAAAAGGTTTCAAAGTGGATCGTAAGGCAGGTTGGGATACTCACGGGCTGCCAATTGAATTAGGCGTGGAGAAGGAATTAGGTATTACCAAAGAGGATATCGGAACGAAGATCACCGTAGAAGAATATAATGAAGCATGTAAGAAAGCGGTCATGCGCTACACCGATATTTGGAATAAAGTGACCGATAGCTACGGCTACTGGGTTGATATGGACGATCCGTACGTTACGTATAAGTCCAAATATATGGAGACCGTTTGGTGGATACTGAAGCAGATCTGGGATAAAGAATTGCTCTACAAAGGGTATACTATACAACCCTACTCCCCGAAAGCGGGCACAGGCCTTAGCTCTCATGAGTTGAATATGCCCGGGACCTACCAGGATGTTACAGATACAACCGTAGTAGCCCAGTTCATGGCAAAAGATGAAACATTACCAGGCTTCCTGAAGGGGTATGGTGACGTGCACTTACTGGCCTGGACCACCACGCCATGGACGCTGCCCAGTAATACCGCATTAACAGTTGGGCCCAAGATAGACTATGTATTCGTAAGAACATTTAATCAATACACCTTCAAGCCCACAAATGTTGTTTTGGCGAAGAGTTTGGTGGGATATCAATTTAGCGGGAAATTCGTTGAGGTTGAAAATGAAAATGAACTGGATTCCTATGAAGAAGGAGCAAAAAAGATCCCATATTTTATTCTGAAGGAATTTAAAGGTGCAGAATTGGAAGGCATCCGCTATGAGCAGTTGCTTCCTTATGCATTACCAAACGATAACCCGGAAAATGCGTTCCGTGTGATCACAGGGGACTTCGTGACTACGGAAGACGGTACGGGAATTGTTCATACGGCTCCAACCTTTGGAGCAGACGATGCTAAAGTTGCTAAAGAGGCTACCCCTGAAGTACCGCCATTACTGGTGAAAGATGAGAATGATAACCTGGTGCCGCTTGTAGACCTTCAAGGTAAGTTCAGGCCTGAAATGGGTGAATTCGCAGGAAAATACGTGAAGAACGAATATTATGACGAAGGAGAGGCGCCAGAGAAAAGCACGGATGTAGAATTGGCGATCAAATTGAAAATTGAAAACAAGGCCTTTAAGGTTGAGAAATATGTGCACAGCTATCCGAATTGCTGGCGAACCGACAAGCCAATTCTATATTATCCACTGGACTCCTGGTTCATTAAAGTGACGGAGTTCAAGGATCGTATGTTCGAATTGAATCAAACCATCAACTGGAAACCGAAGGCAACCGGGGAGAAGCGATTTGGAAATTGGCTGGCAAATGCCAATGACTGGAACCTGTCCCGTTCCCGTTATTGGGGAATCCCCTTACCTATCTGGAGAACCGAAGATGGTAAAGAAGCCAAATGTATTGGAAGTGTAGAAGAACTGGAAACCGAAATGCATCGATCGGTTGAGGCAGGATTCATGGATAAAGTCCTTTTTGAAGATTTTGTGCCGGGAGATTATTCCGAAGAAAATTATGAGAAGGTAGACCTGCATAAGAATATTGTAGATGAGATCATCCTTATTAGTGATTCTGGAAAACCCATGAAACGCGAAGCAGATCTTATCGATGTATGGTTCGACAGTGGAAGTATGCCGTATGCACAATGGCATTATCCTTTCGAGAATAAGGAAAAGGTGGAAAAAACCTGGCGCAAAGCCGATTTCATTGCGGAGGGCGTAGACCAGACACGCGGATGGTTCTATACACTGCACGCCATAGCAACCATGATCTTCGATGATGTGGCCTATAAAAATGTTGTGAGTAACGGGTTGGTTCTTGATAAGGACGGGCAGAAAATGTCCAAGCGCTTAGGTAATGCGGTAGATCCGTTCGAAACCCTGAAGAAATATGGGCCGGATGCTACTCGCTGGTATATGATAAGTAATGCTAATCCGTGGGATAATCTCAAATTTGATAGTGACGGAATAGCCGAGGTTCGGAACAAATTCTTCGGAACCCTATATAACACATATAGTTTCTTCAGTTTGTATGCCAACCTGGACAAATTCGATTATGCTGAAGCTGAGATCCCGTTGGCGAAAAGACCGGAAATCGATAGATGGATTCTATCAGAGCTTCACACATTGATTGAGAAAGTTGATGAGGCTTATTCTGATTATGAGCCTACACGGGCTGCCAGGGCAATATCACTCTTTGTACAGGAGAATCTTAGTAACTGGTTTGTTCGATTAAGCAGAAGGCGTTTCTGGAAGGGTAGTTATGGAGAAGATAAGATCTCGGCCTATCAAACTTTGTATACCTGTTTGGAAGCCGTAACCCGCCTGGGTGCTCCGATAGCGCCGTTTTTTATGGACCGTATGTACAAAGATCTAACATCTGGTGTAGTTAAGCATGGTGAAAATTCGGTACACCTTAGTAACTTTCCTGTTGGGGATCCGTCGTATGTAGATAGAGAACTGGAGCAAAAGATGCATCGTGCTCAAACAATAAGTTCCCTTGTTTTATCGTTGAGACAACGCGAAAAGATCAAAGTTAGGCAGCCACTTCAGAAAATAATGATCCCTGTAATGGACCCTGCCGAAAGACATGCGATTGAGGCAGTTTCAGATTTGATCAAATCTGAAGTGAATGTTAAGGAGATCGAGCTTATAGATGAAGGTTCTGGAATACTGGTAAAACAGATAAAGCCAAATTTCAAGAAATTAGGTCCGCATTTCGGAAAAGACATGAAAGCTGTGGCTCAGGTGATTACGACATTCGGCCAGGATGAAATTTCACAGCTCGAAAAAGATGGTGAAATATCAGTGTTGATTAATGAAAAAAACACTACATTAACAATCGATGATGTGTTAATTAGCTCCCAGGATATCGAAGGATGGCTGGTTGCGAACGCCGACGGAATAACGGTTGCGCTGGATGTTACCATCACACCAAAATTAAAGAATGAAGGTATTGCCAGGGAACTGGTAAACCGAATTCAGAATTTACGAAAAGACTCAGGATTTGAGGTCACAGACCGGGTAGAGGTCATTATTCAGAATGACGCGCAATTACAACCCGCAGTGGCAGAAAATCTGGACTATATAAAACAAGAAACCCTAACAGAAGTGCTGCAATTTGAAAGTGATGTTGCAAATGGAACGGAAATTGCTTTCGATAATGTAGCGACCCGATTACAAATTAAAAAATACTAAGAACATGGCCAAGGACGTAAAAAACCGATATAGTGATAAAGAACTGGATTCATTCAGAAAATTGATCCAGGAAAAGATAGAGAAAGCACAAGAGCAACTTGAGCTCATTGAAAGCGCCTATAAGAACGATAGTAATAATGGTACCGATGATACTTCACCTACTTTTAAAGCATTTGACGAAGGAAGTGAAGTGATGAGCAAAGAGACCTCTTCGCAGTTGGCAATCAGACAGGAGAAGTTTATTCGTGATCTGAAGAACGCCTTAATTCGAATTGAGAATAAAACTTATGGTATCTGTCGTGTGACGGGTAAATTAATTAACCCGGAAAGACTTAAACTTGTCCCACATGCGACTTTGAGCATTGAGGCAAAAAACATGCAGAAATAGGCAAAATTGCCTGAAAAACACTTAAAAACGCCCAAAAATGTTATTTTTTGGGCTTTTTTTATGCAAAATTTGATTTTTCACATATTTGTTGTTTTCCTCATTACTTCTCAGATTTGCGCTCAAAAGACAATTCAGAAGCAATGGATCGTATCGGCTGTGGATACAGTTTTAATAGCGTCTGATCAGATCTATAATGTAAGGATTACATCAGGATCGAAAGAAACCATTAATCTAACCACCTCAGTTGAAGGTGAAGTATATGAGACGGTTGTAGTGAAAGAACTAATTTCCGGTAAAACATTGCAGATCGGCACAGGGCACAGTCCGTATTTTAGTCCGAAAAACGACAAGTTAGCTGCGCATAAGGTTTTATCTGTTGAAATGGTACTTACGGTACCTCCTAATGTTGCGGTGGTTGTTCATTCCAAGAATACATCTGTAATTGCCGAAGGAACGATTGCATATCTCGAAACGGTATTGGAAAAGGGGCATTGTACCCTACAGGATTTTAAGGGAGATGCGAGACTATTTACGGTTTTTGGCGATATTTCAGTAGCTGTGCATCCTGGAGTTGGCGGCAGGGCAATTTCGAAAGAAGGTGTAACTAATGAATTGAAACTTGAAGGGGATTACTTCATTGAAGCCGAGAGTATAAATGGGTTGGTTAGCCTTGTGAGGCAAGAATAGAATGCGTATTTCTTAAAATCGAATAGTGAATGTACTTCCCTTACCAACTTCACTTTGAACAGAAATTGTTCCCTGAAGTGATTCAATTTTATTTCTAACAAGGAAAAGACCAACGCCTTCTGCATCCTTATGATTATGAAAGGTCTGGTAAATATTGAAAATTCGATTCCCGTGCTTTTCAAGATCGATTCCTAGTCCGTTGTCTTTGACCATAAGAAAAGTACAATCATTTTCCCTGTATGAATAGATCTCAATCACTGGGCTACGCTCAGGATGCCTGTATTTCACGGCATTTGTAATAAGATTCAATAAGATACTTTCGAGGTACGAGGGTATATAGGGTATTGAAGGAATTTCTGAAAAATCTGTAAATATTTCCGAACGAGTATCGGTAAGTGTTCTTCGAATCGTATTCTTTACATTTTCAAGTGACTTCTCAAAGAATACCATTTCCTTAGGCTCTTGTGCCTTGGTTTGTATGGATCCCAATTCGGCCAAATGGCCTACAGTGGTAGCTATGCTCTCTGAGATCTGATGCAGTCCCTGCGTTAATTCTTTTTTATCAGCGGAATCTGTTGCGTCCTTCAACAGATGAAGTGTCATCTGCAAATTACTTGAATGTGATCGTAAACTGTGGGTGATAATATTCGCAAAATTATTGAGCTTAGTATTCTGAGATTCAATGATCTTCAGGCTTTTAAGTAATTCAATTTCTTTTTGCTTATCGTCTGAAATATCCTGAAAAATGCCTTGTATCCCTATTACTTCTCCATATTCGTCAAAAATAGGCCTTCCTATAGCTCGCGCCCAGAATTCCTTTTTAGTATAGGTTTGCATCTTCAGCGTAGTCGAGAAAGAGTGACCTTCGGAACATTCCATAAAAATGGCTGCAGCCCGGTCTTTATAATCGGGTGCATAAAAGTCTAATGCAGAGCGTAAACTGGGGTTAAAATCTTTTGGTGTCTCCAGAATGCGTTTACTTTCGGAATCGAGAAAACTCTTTTTTTCCCGGAAATTCACGGACCATCCACCCGACCCGGTAAGTTTGGCAATTTCCCGATAGTAAAAGTTTTCGGGAGAAGCAGTATCCGGGGGCAAGGATTTTTGACTAATATTATTCTGCGACAGTATTCTACTGCGCTTCTGAGCTAAAAAGTTCATTAAGTCAACTTTACGCCCGAAAGATAATCAAAAAATCTTAAATGTAGGATAATTCTGTCAATTTAGAGACATTCCATTTATTCATTTCGGAAAAGGATAGATTGACAAATTACGTACGAACCAGTACACAATAGCAAGACCGAAATAGCTGTAAATGAATACATTACTGTAGAATAGTCTTACTCTGTGGGAAGTCTCGAATATGTAATTGAAGGCCCTGGTTCCCAATCCATACACGATCAGTGGAATTGAAAGCACCATTAACGGATTTAGATAGAAGGCGCTGCCTATATTTCCGTGGAGAAGTTGATGAATAGCACGTTGTGAGCCACAGCCCGGGCAATTATATCCGGATATCAGCTTGAATGGACAAGGGAGGAAAAGGGAATTATTGGTAGGATTATTGAAGTAATAATAGATAAAACCGCCCCCAAGTATTACAACTGTGAGGGCGATTGCAATTATTTTTCTAGAATCCACTGCCGGCAACCCCTAATACAACTACTAAGATTATATAAAGAAGTACAAAGACGCCACCTATTACCATACCCCAGATAGAGTATTTTTTAGCGTCATCAGCGGCCTTTTGAGCAGCTGCATGGTCGCCTTGCAACCATAGTTCTTTTACTTTAGTCGATTTAATAATAGCTACAATTCCTAAAGGAAGGCAGCAAAGTACTGTACATATTATTGCCCAGACCAAATTGTTATCGGGAGGAGTTCCGGACGGAGTGTTAGTTGTTTCCATAATTTAATATTAGTTGGTTATTAATTTGGTCATAAATATAGGTTAGAATTTTTAAAACCATATATTTTTTTCGGTGTAATGCAGTGATCTATCGGAAAATCGATGTTTTCATGGATAATTTGTCTTTCAGATTCAAAGAAAGAAAGCCCTACTTTTATACAATCCGGGCGACATTTTGATAAGAACCGATCATAAAATCCTTTACCATATCCAATTCGATAGCCGGAATCATCAAAAGCGAGAAGCGGAACAAAGACGACATCCAGTAATGACGGCTCAATAACAATTCCATCTGTGGGCTCCGGGATACCAATTTCTGAGATCTTGATCGGTGTATTTTCCTGAAGCAGGAAGTGATTCATTTCAAAAGTTTTGAAATCCGATCTGGATATCACCACGCTTTTATCCTTTCCCTGAAGAATATGAAGCAAATATTCGGTATTCACTTCCTTTTTACCTTCTATGGACAAGAACAGATGGTAATAGGTCTTATCCCATATTGGCATGTTCAGGCTTAGATTTGCAATTTCCAGGCTCAGGGAATCAATGTCGTTCCGTGACAATAATCGTCGCTTTTCTTTATATTTCTTACGTATCTGGGATTTGTCCATCAAGTCACCCCTGTAGATATATGAAATAATGCGTCGCCCTGGTACACCAGGGGCGATTCGTTTACATTGAAGACATAGCCATTGTTGGTAGATTTGATCCAATAGTGGATTTTACCATAAGGATCCGTAATATGCCCTATAACTTCGCCTTGTTTTACATGGCTTCCTACTTTCACTGCAGGCTTGAACATCCCCGAAGCATGAGCTCTTACCCAAATGCTGTGAGTGATAATTAAAGAATTATTTTTGGGAGACGACACTTTGAACTTCGAATTCAACATGCCCAAATGATGTAAAACACGTTTGGAACCATTTACTCCGGTGTTGCTCACCACATTATCAATAGAATTGGATTTTCCTCCTTCGAACAATAACATGGGTACACCTTTTTTACTGCAGGCATATCTGAATGTTTTTTTCAAATTCTTAGACTGAAGAATAAAAGGAGCGTTAAAAATCCCAGCCAGTTTAATAAGTTCCTCATCTCCTTTTTCAACCCGTATATGCGGCGCATTAAAACGACTGGAGCCACCTGTATGAAAATCTAGGCAATAATCCACATGAGGAATGATGTGATTCATAAGTTTGTGGGCAACTCTTGCTGCAAGAGATCCGCTTTTGCTGCCGGGGAATGACCGGTTGAGGTCCCTTCCGTCGGGAAATTCACGCACTTTCTGTAAGAAACCGAAGATATTGATAATGGGAATAGTAATGGTGGTACCAATTTTCGGTTTATTGATCCCTTTAGAAACTAATTGCCTTACGATCTCGATCCCATTTACTTCGTCCCCGTGAATACCTGCTGTAAATAATACCGTAGGGCCTTCATATAAAGACCTCTCCACAAAAATGGGTACATCGATAGGTGTATTTGTGTGTAATTTTGCAAAACTCAGATTTAATTCTTTGGAAGAACCCGGAGGGATAACTTCTTTGAATAGAACGATATCTTTTGCTTTGGTTTTCTTCATTTTCGCTTATTGCGTTCAATATAGCTAATTATCTTGCTCGCAATGGATATACCAGTAGTGGTCTCTATGCCTTCCAAACCGGGAGTCGAATTTACTTCGAGTACAAGCGGCCCGCGATTGCTTTGCAGAATATCTACCCCGCAAACACCAAGACGCAAGGCTTTGGCCGCACGCAACGCCAAATTTTCTTCGGCATAGGTCAATTTAATTTCTTGTGAAGAACCTCCCCGATGAAGATTCGACCGAAATTCGCCGGCACGGCTTTGACGTTTCATAGCCGCAATTACAGCTCCGTCTACTACGATGACCCTTAGATCAGATCCATCAGATTCAGCGATGAATTCCTGGATCACAAACCGCACCTTAGCGGTAAGTAAAGTTTCAACGGTCGATAAAGCAGACTGGTAGGTTTCGGCCAGAATAACACCCTGGCCATGGGTGCCCTGTAATATTTTAATAATATATGGAGGATCTCCAAAGATGCCCAGCATTGCCTCTACATTACCGGCCGTTCCCAATACCGTTTCAGGAACCGGTATCTTGGCGTGGGCCAGGATCTGGTTACAGGTCCATTTATTTCTGGATTGCAATATTGGTTCTGCGCGAACCACGCAAAATACGCCCATAGACTGAAAATGACGAACCAGGGCAGCCCCGAAATAAGTGTTGGATGCACCAATTCGCGGAATTACCGCATGTAAATCAGCGATTAATTCATTATTAAAGTAAAGGACGGGTTTGCCATTTTCTATGGCTTGGGTGCAACGGGTTGGATCCAATACCTCCATCACGTGGTTTCTTGATTCTCCGGCCTTAAAAAGACTTCGGGTGGAGTACAAACTTTCCCCGCGAGATATAATGGCGATATTCATTTTGGAGTATTAGTTCCTGCAATTTAACAAAAAATAGATTCAGAAGACATAAAGCAAAGATTAATGCCCGGGCGAAAATTGCCAGTACATTTTTGCACGATTTTTAAAACAAGAGGTATATTTGATACTATGGCAGAAGCATCGGTAAAACTACAGATTTCCACGCTACCCGAATCACCAGGAGTATACCAGTACTACGATAAAGACGGGAAATTACTGTATGTTGGAAAAGCCATAAACCTTAAGAAAAGAGTAGCCTCCTATTTCACTAAACAGCATGATAATGCCCGTACCCGATTGCTGGTTAAAAAGATTGCCGACATTAAGCATATTGTAGTGGCGACCGAAACGGATGCTCTATTGTTGGAGAATAATCTCATCAAAAAGTATCAGCCCAGGTATAATGTCATGCTGAAAGATGATAAGTCTTATCCCTGGATTTGTATCAAGAACGAGCGATTTCCGCGCGTATTTTCTACCAGGCGGCTTGTAAAAGATGGGAGTGAGTATTACGGGCCCTACACGAGTATGAAGACAGTCCATACGCTGCTGGAGCTTATTAGGGGCTTGTATCAATTGAGAACCTGCAATTACGATCTTTCTGCAGAAAAGATCAAAGCCGGCAAGTATAAAGTATGCCTGGAATATCACCTGGGAAATTGCCTGGGGCCCTGCGAGGACAAACAGACTCTTGAGGATTACAATGAAAACATCGATGCGATAAGAAATATCATCAAAGGAAATTTTAAAGAATCGCTGAACCGATTCAAAAAGCAAATGAAGAGCTATGCTGCTAACTTGCATTACGAAGATGCACAACGGGTGAAGGAGAAGATCGATATACTGGAGAACTACCAGGTAAAATCTACCGTAGTGAACCCGAAGATCAATAACGTTGATGTATTCAGCATTGTATCGGACGAGAGTTACGCTTATGTGAATTTTCTTCAGATCTCTTTCGGGAGTATCATTCGATCCCATACTATGGAATTAAAGAAGAAACTGGATGAAACCGACGAAGAACTTCTGGAGCTCTCGGTCGTGGAACTGCGGCAGCGGTTTAATTCACAATCGAAGGAGATCTTTGTGCCGTTTGTGATTAAAACAGAGTCTGGAGTCAAGGTTTCGGTTCCTAAACTGGGAGATAAGAAAAAAATATTGGAATTGTCTGTACGCAATGCCAAATACTTCCGGATGGAACGATTTAAACAAGCTAAAATTGTGGATCCGGACCGCCACGAGAAGCGAATTATGGCCCAGATGAAGAAGGATCTCAGACTAAGCCAGGAACCCAGGCATATTGAATGTTTCGACAACAGTAACATCCAGGGAACGAATCCCGTTGCCGCCTGTGTGGTATTTAAGAACGGAAAGCCAAGCAAGAAAGAATACAGGAAATTTAATATTAAGACTGTAGTTGGCCCGGACGATTTTGCTTCCATGGAAGAAGTAGTGTACAGGAGATATAAAAGATTGCTTGATGAAGAGCAACCCTTACCGCAATTGATCATCATAGATGGGGGGAAAGGTCAGTTATCTTCAGCCTTAAAAAGTCTTGAGCGATTAGGCCTCAGAGGTAAGATAGCGATCGTAGGAATTGCAAAGCGGCTGGAGGAATTATTCTATCCTGACGATCCGATTCCGCTCTACCTGGATAAAAAATCGGAGACTTTAAAGATAATTCAACAATTAAGAAATGAAGCACATCGATTTGGCATCGATTTTCATAGAAACAAAAGAAGCAAAGAAGCGTTAAATACAGAACTGGAATCTATTTCGGGGATTGGAGAGAAGACAGTGATTGAATTATTAAAACATTTTAAAAGCATTAAACGTATATCAGAAGCTGCTTTTGAGGAATTAGCCAATGTGATCGGGGCAGATAAGGCAAAAAAAATTGTGACACACTTTCAGCAAACTCAATGAAATTAAGAGTACTACTTATATTATTTCTTATCGGAAGTAGCTGGTGCTTTGCTCAGCAGGGCGATAGTGATCCTAAAGTAGGCCTGGTGCTCTCGGGTGGCGGAGCTAAGGGGCTTGCTCACATCGGAGCCCTAAAAATTATTGAAGATAGCGGTATTGAGATCGATTATATTGGAGGCACCAGTATGGGAGCCATTATTGGGGCCCTGTATGCCTCGGGATATACAGCGCATCAACTCGATTCCATTTTTGAAGAATTGGATTTTGATGAATTAATTCAGGATGAGATCCCAAGAAAAGCCAAGACCTTCTATGAAAAAACGGAAACTGATAAGTATGCTGTCACACTTCCATTCGATGGCTTCAAAGTTAGTTTTCCAAGTGGCCTTTCGAAGGGACAGAATGTGTACAATTTGTTCTCTAAGCTCACATCACACGTGAGCGACGTCAATGAATTTAATGAACTGCCGATCCCTTTTTTCTGTATGGCGACCAATGTTGAAACAGGAGAAAAGGAGATGCTTGAAAGCGGGTATCTACCTCAAGCTATTTCTGCCAGCGGAGCGCTGCCTTCACTCTTTAGTCCGGTAATAATTGATGAACAGGTTCTGGTCGATGGAGGAGTTAAAAACAATTACCCCATTGAAGAACTTAAGGCCAAAGGAATGGATATCATTATCGGGATTGATGTTCAGGATAGCCTGAAAACCCGTAAAGACCTAAATTCTGCTTTCGATGTTCTGGTACAGATAAATAATTTCCGCACTATTGAAGAGATGACTGAAAAGCGCCGTAAGACGGATATCTATATAAATCCGAATATTGACAAATTTACTGTGGTTTCCTTCGATGAGGGCCGGAAAATAATCGATGCTGGTGAAGCAGCCGCTGTCGAGTTTAAGGATCAATTAGTGGAAATCGCATCCAGGCAAAAGGAGCGCGATCGCATAAAACCGGAAATTTTTAGTGAAACTTCAATTTTTATAGAAAGCGTTGAGATTTCCGGAAATGTGAATTACACACGCGCTTATGTTTTAGGGAAACTCAAGTTGAGAGTGCCTGACGAGATCTCATACGAACTTTTAAACGAGGGAATCAATAATTTAAGTGCTACGGGCAGCTTTCAGGACATCAACTATCGTATCGTGGAAACATCCCCCGGGATACACAAACTATATTTTGACCTAATTGAGAGTGACTCCCGTACCTTATTGCGATTGGGAGCTCATTACGATGACCTTTTTCGTACTGCTGCGCTGATCAATGTTACCAGAAAGCGTTTGTTCACAAATAATGATATTGCATCGTTAGATTTTGTGGTCGGTGATAATTTACGCTATAACTTCAATTATTACATCGATAAAGGATTCTATTGGAGTATTGGGTTTAATTCACGATATAGTTTCTTCGAAAAGGATGTGAAGATCGAATTTATAAGTCCTGAGATGATAACTGAGCCCAGATTTGATATAAACGAACTGCAGTTAAAATATGGCGACCTTACAAATCAGCTTTACGTGGAAACCCTCTTCCGAAGGACGTTTTTAGCAGGCGCTGGTATTGAGCATAAATGGTTGCGTTATCTTTCAGAAACGATTGGAATAGACGAGAATAATGAACCACGTACAATCTTTGAGAATACTAATTATTTTAGCACCTATGGCTATTTGAAATACGATACATTCGACAATACCTTCTTTCCTTCAAGAGGACTATTCTTCGAAGGAGACTTCCATTTTTATTTGTTCGCCAATGGAAATAATGAGGCTTTTGAGGAGTTTTCTATTGCAAAAGCCAATATCGGTTATGCTATCGGACTTCTAGATAATATTACTGTACTTCTCACTACTGAAGGAGGATTTAAGATTGGTGGCACAAATACCCGATCGCTCGATTTCTTTGTAGGGGGCTATGGATTTCTCCAGATCAACAATATAATACCTCTGTACGGGTACGAGGCGTTGAGCCTAAGAGGCGACACCTATCTTAAAAGCTCGGTAACGTTGGATTACGAATTTATCAGGAAAAACCACCTCAATCTTTCGGCTAATATCAGTAATGTGGGGGATCGCTTGTTTGAAACAGGTAATTGGATAGACGAGATCGATTATTCCGGCTATGCTATTGGTTATGGTATGGAGACATTTTTTGGCCCCCTGGAGTTAAAATATTCTTATTCACCGGAGATAGATAACAGCGAATGGTATGTGCGCCTGGGCTTTAGTTTTTAATGTATTATTGATCTTTTTGCGTTAAAATTTTCCGATATTTGTTACATGACCAAAAATGTCTGGAAATATTTACTCCTCCAATTAAAATTCCTAATCAAGAGGAATCCGGAATAATGCGTTTTTATTACCACTAAGTAAGTATTAACGTAAATTAAATTAACATGCCACTTTATCACAAATTAGGAAAAATACCTCCTAAACGCCATACACAATTTCGAAAGTCGGATGGTTCGCTTTACTCGGAACAATTATTCGGGACCATCGGCTTCGACGGGATGTACAGTAATTTGTATCACGAACACAGGCCTACACAAGTAATTGATATTAGAGATCAATACAGTGTGGCGCCAAAGGTTGCCAAAGCCAACAATTTGAAATCATATCGATTCCGGGGCTTCCAGGTGGCGCCTGAAAAGGATTACCTGGAAAGCAGGAAGGTTGTTCTTACCAACAGCGATTGCAATATTATTCTTGCAGCACCTAAAGATTCCCTGAGAGACTATTTTTATAAGAATACCGATGCCGATGAACTTCTCTTCATACATAAAGGAAGCGGAACACTGCGAACCTTTATGGGGAACCTTGAATTTAACTACGGGGATTATCTGCTTATTCCGAGAGGAATGATCTATCAGATCGATTTTGACTCGGAAGACAACAGGCTTTTTATTGTTGAATCGTATCGACCTATTTACACTCCCAAACGCTACAGAAACTGGTTTGGGCAACTCCTGGAGCACTCTCCGTTTTGTGAACGTGATATCCGGAAGCCGGATAAACTTGAAACATTTGATGAAAAAGGAGAATTTTTAATGAAAGTGAAAAAGCAGGATGAAATTATTGAAATGGTCTATGCAACACATCCATTCGATGTAGTGGGCTATGACGGTTATAACTATCCTTATGCCTTTTCTATTCACGATTTTGAACCTATCACGGGACGAATTCACCAACCACCACCGGTACATCAGACTTTCGAGACCGATGCATTCGTGGTCTGTAGTTTTGTACCTCGTTTGTACGATTACCACCCTGAAAGTATACCGGCTCCCTACAATCATAGCAATATAGACAGTGATGAGGTGTTGTATTATGTAGATGGTGATTTCATGAGCCGAAACGATATTGACGCCGGACATATTTCATTGCACCCTGCCGGAATTCCTCACGGGCCACATCCGGGAGCAACCGAAAGAAGTATCGGGCAAGTTAAAACAGATGAGCTCGCAGTTATGGTTGATACCTTTAAACCATTACAAGTAACTGAAGAAGCCATGAAAATAGCTGACGACACCTATTATCAGTCGTGGCTAGAATAATCTAAATAATAATCTCTTTTCAGTGCGTTCTGCTATAAGATTTCAGAAGAATGAAGGATGATGGGGGTAGCTGAAAGGACAAAAAGTAAATAGTATGAGCAAAGAAGTAAAATCCGTTGATTACGGACTCGAAAAAATATTTGAAGGAGCCCAGGACTTTTTACCGTTACTGGGTACGGACTATGTAGAATTCTACGTGGGAAACGCCAAGCAGTCGGCGCATTTCTATAAAACTGCATTCGGATTTCAATCATTCGCCTACAAAGGCCTGGAAACCGGTTCTAAAGATGAGGTGAGTTATGTGTTGAAGCAGGATAAGATAAAAATTATATTAACCACACCACTTAACAGTAAATCTCCAATTAACGACCATATAGTGAAACATGGGGATGGTGTTAAAGTGATCGCATTATGGGTGGATGATGCCCGTAAAGCCTGGGAAGAGACAACAAGCAGGGGAGCCAAGTCCTATATGGAACCTTTTGTTGAAAAAGATGATGAAGGTGAAGTGGTTCGTTCTGGAATATACACCTATGGAGAAACGATTCATATGTTCGTAGAGCGAAAGAATTATAACGGGGTTTTCCTTCCGGGATTCAGAAAATGGGAATCGGACTATAATCCAACCTCTACAGGCCTGAAATATATCGACCATATGGTTGGTAATGTTGGCTGGGGACAAATGAATACCTGGGTGAAATGGTATGAAGATGTGATGGGCTTTGTAAATTTCCTTTCCTTCGACGATAAGCAGATCCATACGGAATATTCAGCGTTAATGAGTAAGGTGATGAGCAACGGGAATGGCCGTATTAAATTCCCGATCAATGAGCCGGCAGAAGGAATAAAAAAGTCACAGATCGAGGAATATCTGGATTTCTATGAAGGATCCGGTGTACAGCACCTGGCCCTGGCTACAGATGATATCATTAAAACTGTCGCACAGCTAAAGGCGAGAGGTGTGGAATTTTTACCCCCGCCGCCTCAACAGTATTATGATGATATTCCGGGCAGATTAGGCACTCATATGGAAATGATGAAGGAAGACATAAAGGAACTTCAGAAATTGTCTATTTTAGTGGATGCCGATGAAGAAGGATATTTGTTACAGATTTTTACCAAGCCCCTGGAAGACAGGCCAACCTTATTCTTTGAGATCATACAGCGTATGGGAGCCAAAGGATTTGGTGCAGGAAACTTCAAGGCGCTCTTCGAATCTATAGAAAGAGAGCAGGCCGCGCGCGGAACGCTCTAAGATGTAACTAAGTAAAAACTCCATCGTCTTAAAGATGGAGTTTTTATTTTGGAACAGTAGTTGTAATTACAACTACCGAATGATAATACTTATGTTATGAAAAGGCTTATTACGCTTTTTTTATTTTTTTCCTTTTCCACTGTTTTCGCCCAGAAACAGGCTTACGGAGACGGTGAATGGTTTAAATTTCGGGTTCATTACGGATTCGTTACTGCCGGGTATGCCATATTGCAGGTGGAGAATGACTATCTGGACGGCCGCAGCGTCTATCATATAAAAGGTGAAGGCAAGACAACGGGGGTTTCGAAATTCTTTTTCAGGGTTGAAGATTACTATGAGTCTTATGTAGACAAGTATAACGATCGCCCATACCGGTTCATTCGGAATATAGATGAAGGGGGCCATACCAAAGATATCCAGATCGATTTCGATCATGACTCTGGAAAGGCATTGGTTCACAATAAAAAGCATAAAACAAAGGAGGTTGTACCGTTTCCAAGAGATGCACAGGATATGGTTTCCGCCTTTTATTATCTTAGGAATAATCTGGATGTTACAAACATCTCTGAAGGCGATACTGTAAGTATGAATATGTTCTTCGATAAGGAAAACTATAAATTCAGGCTGAAATTTTTGGGAAGGGAAACCTTAAAAACTAACTTTGGCAAAGTTTCCTGCCTGATTTTCAGACCTTATGTTCAAGCAGGACGTGTTTTTAAGGAAAAAGAGAGTTTAACCCTTTGGGTAAGTGACGATGATAATAAGATCCCGTTGCTGATAAAAGCCGATCTGGCAGTGGGTTCGTTAAAGGCAACCTTAACCGAATTTAAGGGATTAAAGCATTCCTTTAAAATCATAGTAGACTAATATCGTTCATGGAAATTCAACCTGAAACCAAAGAATTACTGAAGCAGTTAAAAGAGAAGTACGATGCAATCGATCAGGATCTTGATACGCATCTCGAAGGCCTGCTGTATGGAGAACCTATTACATACTGGGATTATATTCAGACCGATGCATTACTGAATCTGCAGGTTCAACGAACCACTTTACCCGATGAGATGGTCTTTATAATGTACCATCAGATCAACGAACTTTTATTCAAAATGATATTGTGGGAAATCCATCAGGTTTCGCACAAAGAAGATCTTAGTATGGCATTCTTCTCTGAACGATTGATGCGTATTAGTCGTTACTTCGATATGCTAACTTCTTCTTTCGAGATCATGACTGAAGGAATGGAAGTAGCACAGTACCTGAAATTCAGGAATACACTCACACCGGCCAGTGGGTTCCAAAGCGCTCAATACAGGAAGATCGAATTTGCATCTACCGATCTCATCAATCTTATAGATGCGAGGTTCCGTGATACCATAGACAGGGAGACACCCTATGAACATGCCCTCGAACACTTGTATTGGCAGGCGGCAGGTAAAAACTATAAAACAGGTAAAAAAAGTTACCTTTTAAGTGCTTTTGAAGAAAAGTATAAAAATGAGTTCATAGCATTTACAAAAGAGTACAATACCATAAATTTGTACGCGAAATTTAAAAGTTTGCCGGAAAAGGTTAAACAAGACCCCAAACTCCAAAATGCAATGCGCCATTACGATCATACCGTGAACATTAAATGGGTGATGGCACATTACAATACGGCTGTGAAATATTTGAATCATGGAAATGAGCCTGAAGAGGCGACAGGTGGAAGTGATTGGGCCAAATATATGCTTCCCAAGTATCAGCGGAGGATCTTCTTCCCGGAAGTGTGGACTGAAGAAGAACTCAAAAATTGGGGCCATGATGTGTAGATTGAAATTTTTATCAATTTGAGAAAACTAACTTACTTACTCCCCGTATTTCTGCTTTTTGCAGCTTGCAGTACCGATGTGAAAGAAGAGATCGTCGAGGCGGAAGAAGCTCCTCCTGCACTCATAGAGGAATATGGGTTTTTACTGAATGATTTCAATGTAATTAGGGATACCATAAGGCCCGGAGATACTTTCGGGGCAATTCTCGATGCCAATGGTGTTACCCAGGATAAAATCTTCGAGGTTGCAACTAAATTCCAGGATAGCTTTGATGTGCGCAGGATCGTAGTAGGTAAGCCGTATGTGTTACTAAATTCCAAGGATTCCCTGAATAGAACCCAGGTATTTATCTATGAAAAGAACAAGGTCGACTATGCAGTAGTGGATTTTAGAGATAGTATATCCTCTTTCAACAGTAAAAAACCTGTGAATTTTGTTGAGAAATCTGCATCCGGGGTCATAACTAGTTCCCTGTATCAAACCATGGAGGACAATGATTTAAGCCCATATATGTCTGAGCGACTGGCTAATATCTACGCATGGACCATAAATTTCTTTGCTATCCAACCGGGAGATCGTTTTAGAGTAATATACACCGAAAAGTATATCAATGATACTATACCGGCCGGCCTGGACGAGATCAAGGCGGCTTATTTCGAACATAAAGGCAAGCCCTTGTACGCCTTTAATTTTGTAGGGGATACGGTAAATCAAATACCGGATTTTTACGATGAGAAGGCGGATAATCTCCGGCGCGCATTCCTTAAAGCCCCTGTGAGATTCAGTAGAATCTCCTCTCGCTATAACTTGAAACGCCGCATAAAGTACTACGGCTATAAATTACGTCCACACAAAGGAACCGATTTTGCAGCCAATATTGGAACGCCTATACTAGCTACTGCAGATGGTACTGTTACCAAGTCGGAAAGACGTGGTGGTAACGGGAATTATGTAAAAATTCGACATAACAGCACCTACGAAACACAATATCTTCATATGAAAAGCCGGAATGTACGAGTAGGTGACTTTGTACGCCAGGGAGACGTAATTGGCTGGGTAGGTATGACCGGGAATACCGGTGGCCCGCATGTTTGTTACCGTTTCTGGAAAAACGGCCGGCAAGTCGATCCGTTTAAGCAGGACTTGCCTGCTTCGAAGCCATTATCGGAAGACTTACAACCGGAATACTTCGAATTTATCGCTCCTTTAAAGGAAAAACTGGATTGCATTTCCTACTAGATTACTTCTTAAATAAATGTTAATAAACCTGTTACTAATTAATTGTCAGGTTTCCAGAACTTTAGCCTATAAATCATACATTTAATTGGCTTTATATTTTTAATAATTTCTTAATGCAAAAATTACATTAAGAAGTTTTTTGGAAGTAATTTTGCCGTGATATTCATAACTAAACATCTAATAATGAAAAAACTTTTACTCTTAGTTTTCTTATTTGGCAGTTTTACTGCATTCTCTCAGGGAACGGTAACAGGAACAGTGCAAGACGCTGATCTTGGAGGAACCCTTCCTAATGCCAGCGTTGTCGAATCCGGTACCACCAATGGTACGATTTCCGACTTCGATGGGAACTTTACTTTGTCCGTATCTTCAAATACGGGACAACTTCAAATATCCTATTTGGGATATGTAACCAGACTTATTCCTTTTACCTTAAGTAATGGAACAGCTAATTTGGGATCTATTTCCCTGGAAGGTGATGCTGCTACCTTAGGAGAAGTGGTAATAATTGGTACCGGGGTTATTGACCTTGCCGATGATCGTCAGACACCGGTTGCGGTATCTACCATTACAGCGCAGGAAATTACATCGAAAGCGGCTGGTAACGTGGAATTTACCGAAGCCATGAAAAATACACCTTCTGTGTATGTTTCAAACCAGGCAGGTGGTTTCGGGGATAGCCAGATATTTTTGCGTGGTTTCAACGACACCAACACAGCTTTCCTGCTTAACGGACAGCCAATCAACAGCCAGGAAGACGGACGAATGTTCTGGTCTAACTGGGCAGGTATGGCCGATGTTGCCAATGCTATTCAGGTTCAGAGAGGTTTGGGATCTTCTAAGCTTGCTATTTCGTCAGTAGGGGGAACAGTAAACATAATCTCAAAGACAACAGATCAGTCACAAGGCGGATTCGTTCGTTTCTTAGCCGGTAATGACAGCTACTTCAAAGGGACTGCCAGCTACAATACCGGACTTAGTGATAGCGGATGGGCGTTTTCTGTCTTGATCGACCACTGGCAAGCGCACAGAAAGTATGCAATTGGAACTGCTGGTCAGGGACAAAACTATTTGTTCTCTGTCGGGTACAAGCCGAATGAAACTCATGCATTCAACTTCCTGATCACTGGTGCTCCACAATGGCACGACCAGAATTTCTCGAACGATCTTGATGAGTATGAACTGTACGGTGAGAAATACAACAGTAATACCGGTTTCCTTGAAGGAGAACGTTATACTGAAAGAAGAAATTTCTACCACAAACCCGTGGCCAACCTTAACTGGGATTATACGATTAGCGACAACGCCGACCTATCTACAGTAGCTTATGCCTCATGGGGACGTGGTGGTGGAACCGGAATGTACGGACGCGGTAGCAGGGTACGCTTGGGCATTAACGGGGAGATTGATTTCGACCAGATCGTTATGAACAACATGGACATCGCCGATGAGAACGGAGTAGGAGCATTCGATGATGCGCGAATTAGAAGATCTTCTATGAACAATCACAACTGGTACGGACTGCTTTCAAGCTTAAACCTTGAAGCTAGTGAGAACTGGAACATCAATGTTGGATTCGACGGCCGATTATACCAGGGAGATCACTTCCGCCAGGTAAATGATCTTTTAGGTCTTTCAGGTTTGGAGGAAAATGGACAGGTATTCTCGAACGAGTTCGAAGCCGATCCATGGAAAACCTTATTCGACAGAGCGGAAGAAGGTGATAGAATAGACTACGATTATTCCGAGAACATCAACTACCTCGGTGGATTCGGACAAGTTGAATACGCCACTGATAAATTCTCAATCTTTGCTCAGGGAGCCTTTTCCACGCAGTCATTCGAGAGAGAAGAACGTTATGATCTCGAGAATGCAGGCATGTCCGAGAAACTAAATAAGACAGGTTATAACATCAAAGGGGGGGCATCTTATAATATCACCGAGAACCACTCGATCTTTGCAAATGCAGGTCAGTTCTCGCGCCAGCCATTCCTTGATAATATCTTCAGAGACATTCGCGGATCCAATGATATCGCGATGCCGGAAGTAGACAACGAAGAGATCTTAGGTCTGGAAGCCGGATACCGATTCCAGAATAGCAACCTTCGAGTTAACGTGGATGTATATCGCACCGAGTGGGGTAACAGATTTGTACCTACCAGTGGTGAAGACAATACCGACCCGGACAACCCTGTTTTCTTTACAGACCGATTCACCGATGTGACCCAGGTGCACCAGGGTGTGGAATTCGATTTTGAGTATCGTCCGAACTACGGAAACTGGAGACTGAGAGGTTACGGATCCATTGGTAACTGGAAATTCGATGGCGAAACTCCTTTCACAAGACAGAATGACGATACCAGTGAATTCATCATTACAGATGGAATGCTGGATCTTACAGGAACTAAAGTGGGTAACGCACCTCAAACATCTTTTGGTGCAGGATTATCTGTTAGACTATGTGACGGCCTTACCGTAGATGGTGACTACAACATCTATACAGACCTTTATGGTTTTGTAAATCCGGATGACGTAATCGAAGCCGCTCAAATGGGTATGCGTTACCAGGCAGAGCGTTTGCCAGCATATACACTGGGTGATGCAGGTATAACGTACAGGTTTACCCTTGGAGAACAACGCCTTACTTTCAGAGGAAACGTATATAACGTATTCAATGATTCTTACATCAACCAGAGAGACCGTTTCGGTTATTACTTGGGTGTAGGTAGAACGTATAATGCAAGTTTACGTTTGAACTTCTAAATTATTTCTTCTTCGGAAGTAAAACCGCCTCTCCAAAATGCCGGAGAGGCGGTTTTTTTATTCAAAATATGCTACCTTTGAGAGACTACTAAACAAAACCAACTATGTATACAACCGTTCAGTTTATTCACTCCTGGTGGGCCTATCTCGTGCTTTTTATGCTGGTGATAGCTACCATAAACTCGTTAGCCGGCCTCGTTGGCAAAAAAGAATATCATCCCAGAGATTTCAGGATCGCATTGTTCACATTGATCGTTACACATATTCAATTCCTCATAGGGCTGATCCTTTATTTTATCTCTCCTATGGGAATGAAGAACATTTCGAATGTGGGTATGAGCGAAGTAATGAAGAACGGAGAATTCAGGCTATATGCTGTGGAGCATCCGCTTATCATGATCATCGTGGTGGTGCTGGTGACCATAGGCTACTCCAAACACAAAAAGAGGTTGGTATCCGGGCCTAAATTCCGTGCGCTCACCATTTTCTATGGCCTGGCAGCACTCTTTGCCTTAAGTCGTATTCCATGGGCTCAGTGGTTTGATTGATTGGAGAGTCCTTCGGATGAATCAATTTCTTTAATTAAATAAATATAAACCGGGAAGTGATCGCTATACCCTCCTGTGAATCCACTATCCGTAAAACTGCGAAAAGGATAACCTTTGTAGCGACCCGAAGATGTGATCAGCTTTGTATTTGAATGAATACCTGCTTTATAATATCTATAGGAATCATACTCTCTTTTTATTAATTCAGAAGATATAATTATCTGATCGAAAAGGTTCCATCCGTCCCGATAGGCTAAAGTTCCCAGCCCTTTTTTGTGCATATACTCCATAGGATTATAGAGTCTTTTTAATTCATTTGTATTCCGGTCGTGCAATGTTTGTAATACCTTTTTAATACTCTGACTTCCCGGATCATCATTGAAATCACCCATACTGACGATCTTAGCATAAGGATCCAGACTCCATAGTGAATCAATAATCCGTTTATTGAGCCAGGCAGCTTTTAATCGTTTTGGCCTGCTTCGGGCTTCACCTCCACTTCTAGATGGCCAGTGATTGACAATGATATGTATACGCTCACCATCTAACATTCCACTTACAATGAGTTGGTCTCTGGTGTAGATTCTTTTCTTACGGTCCTGTTCATTGTATAATAAAAGCTCAATTGATTTATAGTGAGAAGGGGTGAAAACATTTTTACGATACAGCAGTGCAACATCAATTCCCCGGCGGTCGGGAGAGTCGAAATGCACTATGCCATACCCCTCTTTACCTAATGGATCTTCATTAATAAGATCTTCCAGAACGGTCCGGTTTTCTATTTCACAAACACCGATGATCGTAGGAGATTGGCCCGTTGCATCTTTTCCGATTTCTGAAATCACCCTCGCCATATTCTGAAGTTTTGCCCGGTAGTTTTTTTCAGTCCAATGATCTTTCCCCTCCGGTGTCCTGTCGTCATCGAATGTAAAGGGGTCGTCCTTAAAATCGAATAAATTTTCCAGATTGTAAAAAGCGATAGTATGAATCTTAAATGTACGCTGCTGCTGGGCGTGAAACGTTATAGAACAACAGAAAGACAGAATTATAAAACAGTATGGGGTTCTCAAAATAGCTCGATTTTATGAGTTCATACCGGGGAGGAATTAAATGTAATGAATACTAAGAATAATGAAACCCTGTTTTCATGAAAGGAGACAACATTATGTATAAGTGATGATCTTGAGCGTTGTTTTTTCTATACTTTTAATTCCCGGCAGCTTCTAATTCTTCCCGTTATGCAGTTCATTTCTGCCGATTATAATTTGTTCTATTAATCACAGTTTCCAGTCCTCTGCATAAGTATGAAAGTTATAATTAGCATGAGGCTTCTTACCCCTATTATTTATTTCCTGGTATTCATTTCAGTAACATCATATTCTCAAGTAACCGCTGTAAAAGGCAGGGTAGTAGATGGGTATTCCAGTGAGGAGATCCAGGGAGCCGAAGTGCGTCTGACGTCGGTAAACCTATTTTCTGAAACGGATGTCAATGGTAGATTCAATATTTCCGGAGATAACCTGCCACTTGGTGAACAATTGCTCGTAATATCAGCTAATGGATATCTATCGAAAAAATTTCGCATTATCATAGAACAAGGTCAGGAGGTGAATATGGATCCTATTCTTCTCGAAACCGATCTTACCATTTCAAATGCTCAAATCGGGCTGATTAGTTTATCCGATTACGAACTGGACCAGGATGAAGACACAACACCTAATTTTTCTGGTTTACTGCAGGCCACCAATGATATCTTTCTGAATGCAGCAGCCTACGATTTCAGCGCAACCTTCTTCAGGCCCAGAGGGTTTGATAATTCGTATTCAAAACTTCTGATTAATGGAATCGAAATGAATAAGATCATTGATGGAAGACCACAATGGTCGAATTTGGGAGGCCTGAATGATGTGCAACGAAATCGTGAATTTTCAATGGGATCCAAACCGAACGATTACAGTTTTGGTGGGATTGCAGGGACAACCCAGATGATTATGCGCGCTTCTAAATATAGAAGTGGAGGGAGAGTTTCATATGCCATGGCGAACCGAAGTTATGAAGGAAGGGTCATGGGTTCATATAGCAGCGGTCATTCAAGAAGTGGTTGGTCATATACTGTTCTGGCTTCTCGTCGATATGGAGAACGTGGTTACATTGAAGGAACTCCGTATGAAGCCAATTCAATATTCTTTGCTGTTGAACGAAAATTGAATGAATCGCATCACATTAATTTAGCGGCCTTTTACACTCCTGTGAGAAGGGGAAGATCCACAGCAATAACCGAAGAAGTTGAAAACCTAAAAGGAAGAAGATACAATCCCAACTGGGGTTATCAGGACGGACAAATTCGAAGCAGCCGCATTCGAAGAGTAGAAGAACCCATATTAATGTTAAATTATTTCGGGGATATATCCGATAATCAAACGATCAATATAAATGCTGCGTATCAGTATGGAGAGATCGGTAATACACGTTTGGATTATGGAGGTAACAGAAACCCGGCAGGAAATTACTACCAACGCCTGCCCAGCTTTTTTCTTAGAAATGAGAACCATTCAACGTATGACTTTCAGTTAGCTTATGATGCCAGAGAACAATTTATAAATAACGGCCAGTTAGATTGGGAATCTTTCTATACGGCAAACACAGATACTTCTTCGGGAAATTCTATTTATGCAATTCAGGAAGATATAATGAAGGATAACCAATTAACCATTAATATAATTTCTCGAACACGAATTTCAGATCAGGTTACTTTAAATGGCAAGCTAGAGTATCGTTCTTTACGCAGTGAGAATTTTGCACGTCTCAGGGATCTGTTAGGGGGAGATGGTTTTCTCGATATCGATAATTTCGGAGACAATCAGAGTCAAATTCAAAACGACCTGCAAAATCCCGACAGAGTGGTTCTTGAGGGTGAGCGATATAAATACAATTATCAATTATCGGCTTCTCAGTTAACAGGGTTTATCCAAACACAATTTAATTTTCGAAACCTGGAAATATATGCGGCCGGACGAATCGCAGATTGGCAATATCAAAGAAATGGACAATATCAAAATGGATACTTCCCGGAGGAGAATCGATCACTTGGGAAAAGCGAAGCCATTAAATTCATGGAACTCAATGCAAAAGCCGGAGCAACCTATACAATAAGTGGACGCCACCTGGTCGATATAAATCTGGCCTACATATCTAAGCCACCCGGTCTCAGAAATTCCTTCGCAAATGGTCGACAGAATAACGACATAATCGATGGGATAACCACTGAAAAGATCCAGATTGCGGATCTAAGTTATCTATATCGTACTTCCTTGATCAAGGCGCGCATTACTGCATTTTATGCAGATCTTATAGATCAGACCGAGATTGGCTACTATTTCACCCAAAATGCTTTAGGAAGCGAAGACAATAACGCATTTGTCCAGGAGATAGTCACAGGAATAAACAAGAGAAACATTGGAGTGGAGTTTGGACTAGAGTGGCAGG
>JABDNT010000043.1 GCA_013043685.1 Flavobacteriaceae bacterium
TGATTTTGAATAAACTCCTTAAAAACAAGTTTAGGGCTACGATGCTGGTCAAGTATCCGCTCAAAGACGGCTCGCTTTTACAACTTCAACTCACCCTTTTTAAAGAATTCGTGTTGAGTTTACCAAAAATAATACTAGTGTAGGCAGTAACCTTTTATTATATTTTAAAGAACGTTACGATAAGTGCTCGTGCAACAATTGGTTTAAAGCAATTAACTTCTCTTCTATATGTTGCGAATCGATATCCTTATCGATTGCTTTTTGCTCTACCTGGGCGGCAAATTGTAAAGCGCTCATCGCTAATACATCCTGCTTATCCCGTACAGCATAACTTTTTTCGAACCTTTTAATCATCTCTTCTATCTTCTTTGCAGCTTTACGTAAGCCTTCTTCCTGCGTAGGATTAATTGTTAAAGGGTATACCCTGTCCGCAATCGATAGTTTTATTTTAAGCTGGTTCGACATATCGTCTATTCGGAAAGCTGAGAAATACAATCATCAATTTCCCGAACTAAAGCATTTATTTTGAGTTTTGTTTCTCGTTTATGTTGGTCGCTGCCGAGCATCGAATTGGCTAATTTTAACGAATTGCACTTTGCTTGCAAATCTTCAATCTCACTATAAGATTGATTCTGTTGTGATTTCAAAACCTGAATTTGACTCTCCAGATTCAGATTTGCCTCTTTCAGCTTTTGGTGTCTGTGAAGGAGTTTACTTATTCTGTTCTCCAGAGAATCAACTACTTCTGAAATCGTGCTCATTAAAGATTATTTCAATACTCTATTCACAAAGTTAACCATCCATATGTAATATGCCAACACTTTTACATATTTTTTGTAATATTGATCGACGATAATAACAATGCTGTTCACCCCCCGTTTCTATAGAATAACTAATTCCTTGAAAGCCATGCGGCTACTCTTTTTTACCTTTCTTTTAGGTGGTTTCACCCATGCTCAAAGTAGTTTACCTCAAGACTATTTTGATGATCCGTTAAAGATCCCGATCATTCTTTCCGGAAGTTTCGGAGAATTGCGTTCCAACCATTTTCACAGCGGACTCGACATTAAGACCCAGCAAAGGGAAGGTATCCCTGTCTATGCCCCCGCTGACGGTGTGGTGACTCGGATCAAAGTTTCACATTATGGCTATGGCAAAGCATTATATATTGCTCATCCAAACGGTTACAGTACGGTATACGCCCACCTGCAACGTTATGAAGGAGTTATACAGGAGTATGTTAAGAGCAGGCAGTATGCACGTGAAACCTACGAAGTGGAATTATTCCCCGATGCGGGTAAATTGAAAGTCAACAGGGGCGATATAATTGGTTATACTGGTAATTCTGGCAGCAGCGGTGGTCCGCATCTTCATTTTGAAATTCGGGACGGAAGTTCGCGTCCCATGAATCCAATGCTCTTTGGGATTGAAATTCCGGATGGTAAAAAACCACTGGTAAATACGGTATTCGCGTATCCCCTTGATGAAAAATCGCACATCGACCAGTCCCAGAATAGGGTGAAATTGCGGCTAATACTGCAAAAAGACGGAACATATAAAACCGAGAATATATCTGCTTTTGGGAGGATTGGTTTCGGAATATCCACCTACGATCAGCAGGACGGCGCATCTAATAAAAATGGGGTTTACAAGATCAAAACCACCTTCAATGGCAGGGAGAATTTCAATGTAACTTTCGATAAGTTCTCCTTCGGTGAAACTCGTTATTTAAATCGTTTTATCGACTACCACTACTGGAGAACCAACAAGAGCAGAGTTCAGAAATTATTCAGGGAGTCAAATAATCCGTTAAGCATAATTACCAAAGAAGAAAATAGCGGATACCTTTCAATAGAAGACGGCCTGGATGCTGCGTATACTATTGAAATTATGGACTTTAAAGGGAATAAAGTGAATATTACGGTACCTATAAAAGGAAAAAATGGGGAGATACTAAAGCCAAAGGAAGTTAATAAAACCGATGACTATATTTACGCAGACCAGGCAACCTCCATATCCAAGGGTAAATTCAACATTTATATTCCGGCAAACAGCCTCTATGAAGACAGCTACCTGAATATTGAGGCTAAGGGTGACATACTGGTTTTTCATGAAGATAATATCCCTATTCATAAGAATATCTCCATAACGGTAGATGCGTCCAATTATAAAAAGGAAGATTTAAATACCCTCTACCTGGGCCGACTAAACTATAAAGGAGAGCCTTATTATCACACAACATATAGAAAAGGCAACAAATTAACAGCCAAAACAAGAACCTTCGGATCCTTTACCCTGGTTAGTGACACCACAGCACCATCCATTAAACCGGCGAATTTTGCAGATGGCAAATGGATAAGCAAAAACAATACCCTCAAAGTAAAAATCGAGGACGATCTTAGTGGAATTGGATCGTACAGGGCTACTATCAACGGAAAGTACATTCTTATGGAATATAATTACAAAAAAGACGTTTTAACCTATAATTTCAACGATAACATCATTTCTGAAACTGAAAACAATTTAAAAGTGAATGTTGTAGATAATGCCGGAAATAATGCTACATTTGAAGCAACTTTTTTCAGAAAATAATTCTAATTTTTGCTTTTGAAAACTTCGCGATTAATTTTATTCCTCTTATTCTTCGGATCCAGCCTATCCATATTCTCACAGAACGCAACCATCAAAGGGATTATATTCGACGACCAGAATATGCCGCTTGCAGGGGTTAATGTTACCTATGGAACCAGTGGGACACAAACCGACCTTAACGGGGTCTACGTGCTGGAAATTCCAGCAGATGCAGATATTCAATTAGTGTTTTCTTATGTAGGATTTAAAGATGTTCGATTGAATTTGGTTCTGACCACCAATGAGGACTACGAATTTAACGTCGCGATGAAAACCGATGTGGAAGTTATTGGAACGGTTATAATTGATACCAGGAGACGTAAAAAAGTTCAGGGACTGGAACCTATTAGTCCGGAAGTTGCCCGTAGAATGGTAGGTGCTAATGCAGGGATCGAGAATGTATTGCAGTCGCTCCCTGGAGTGAATAGTAATAACGAATTAAGTACGCAGTATGCTGTACGCGGTGGTAATTACGATGAGAACCTGGTATATGTAAACGAAATTGAGGTGTATCGGCCATTTCTAATTCGAAGCGGACAACAGGAAGGGTTGAGCTTTGTGAATACCGATTTAACCAGTTCGGTCGATTTCTCGGCTGGTGGTTTTCAGGCAAAATTCGGTGACAAGCTTTCATCTGTGCTTGATATTCGATATAAAAAACCTGTTTCATTTAACGCAACGGCCGACTTAAGTTTGCTAGGGGCAAGTACCAGTGTTGGTGGGACCTCCAAGAATGGAAGGTTCACAGGAATAGTAGGTTTACGGTATAGGGACAACAGCCTTTTTGTGGATGCCAAACAGACCGAAACGAATTTCCGACCCAGGTTTGCAGATGCTCAGGCATATTTAACCTACAAGGTGAGCAACAAGTTTGAGCTGGGAATCTTGGGGAATGTAGCGATCAACCAATACGATTACGAACCTCTCACAAGGCAGACCAACTTCGGAACGCTGGCAGATCCGGTGGCCTTATTGGTATTCTACGAAGGCCAGGAAGAAGATAGGTATAATACGTATTTCGGAGCGATTAAGGGTACGTATGCGGTCTCAGAAAGGTATACGGCCAAATTTATCGGATCTGTGTATCAAACAACGGAACAAGAATATTTTGATATCCTGGCTCAATACCGGCTTGGAGAAGTTAATACGAACATAGGCGATGAAAATCTGGGTGAAGTAGAGTTTTCGGAAGGCATAGGGTCTCAGCTTACGCATGCCAGGAATGATCTTGATGCCCTGATCGTTAATTTCGAGCATAAAGGTATTGTCGCCCTGGATGAAAATGAAGATACAACCCTTGAATATGGAGTTAAATATACGCATGAGGATATTCGGGACCGGGTTCAGGAATACGAGATCATAGATTCCGCCGGGTTTTCCATTCGTCCGCCACTGCCCGATTTTGCCAATGACCAGCCATACAATCCTTTTACATCACCCATAGTTCCCTTTACAACAATTCGTGCAACCAATAATGTACAGACAGATCGTTTGTCCGGTTATGTGCAGTGGAGCAAGAAAACGGAATTAGGAACTAACGACTTATGGTTGAATGCGGGTGTGAGAGCACACAACTGGACTGTTAATGGTGATGGTATTGAAAGTACTACACAAACAGTGTTTAGTCCAAGGGCCCAGGTTACCCTGAAACCGGACTGGGATATGGATATGCTTTTCAGGCTTTCAGGAGGTGTGTATCATCAGCCACCGTTCTATCGTGAGCTCAGGGATTCCACCGGGACCGTTCGTCCCGGAGTGAAAGCCCAGCAATCCATTCATGTTGTTTTGGGAAATGATTATAGTTTCGACATGTGGGGACGACAATTCACGCTCAATTCGGAAGTATATTATAAGAAACTTACCGATGTAAACCCGTATACCTTAGAAAATGTTCGAATACGATATCGGGCGAGAAATAATGCTGAAGCCTATGCTGTGGGTCTTGATCTGCGCCTTGCGGGAGAGTTCGTACCCGGAACCGAAAGCTGGGTGAGCTTTGGTTTTTTGAAAACCGAAGAGAATATTGATGACAGAGGTTTTATTTTCAGACCTACAGACCAACGATTGAAGTTCGGTGTGTTATTCCAGGACTATGTCAAAGTAATACCGGACCTGAAAATGTATCTTAACCTGGTGTATAATACCGGCCTCCCGGGAGGATCCCCAAGCTATGCGGATCCGTATGACTTCCAAACACGTCTGCCGGATTATAAAAGAGCCGACCTAGGAGTCTCTTACGTAATCGTGAATAGTGATAAACTTCGTGATAGCGGATGGTTGAAGCCTTTTAAGGAATTGTCATTAGGTGCGGAGATATTCAATATTTTCGATGTGAGGAACTCTATTACCAATACTTTTGTGCGTGATGTGTACACTAAAGTTCAATACTCTATTCCAAATTTTCTAACACCGAGGGTCTATAATGTTCGGCTTACAATGAAATTCTAGGACGCAACAAATTCTTTCAGGCATTCTATCACGTAATCCACCTCTTCTTTAGTATTGAAAGATGAAAAGGAAAACCTAACGGAAGGTTTTTTAAGGTCTTCTGAAGATAGTAATTGGGCTAAAACATGCGATCCCGTATTGCTACCACTTTGACAAGCACTGCCTTTAGAACAGGCAATTCCCTTCAAATCGAGCTGAAACAGCAGCATCATGGCCTTTTCTTCAGAAAGTGGCAAGCATACATTGATAAGCGTATAGGTGCTGTTTGCGGGATCTTCACAGCCGCCATTAAAATGAACCCCCGGGATATTTTCCTTGAGTTTTTGAATGAAATATTCCTTTAATCCCAACACATAGGCTCTTTCCTTATCAAGGTTCTGAAAAGAAATACGCAAAGCTTCGGCCATACCCGCTATGGCGTACACTGGTTCCGTACCAGCCCGGAGACCGCGCTCCTGTTCACCACCGAAAATTATTGGCTGTAACCCGCTGCTCTTCCGAACAAAAGCAAAACCAACTCCCTTCGGGCCATGGAATTTATGGGCAGAAACAGCTGCAAAATCAATAGGAATATCCTCGAAATCTAACATGAAATGACCCACCGATTGCACCGTATCACTATGAAACAAAGCGCTGTATTCCTTACATAACAGGGCCACACGCTTGAGATCGATTAAGGTTCCAACCTCATTGTTTACATGCATAAGGCTGACCAGGGTTTTTTCTGAAGAAGACTTCAAGAGTCGCTCGAGGTCGTCATAATCGATACATCCAGTGGGAGTGAGCCTTACATGCTCCACTTTCAAATTAAATCGTTCCTGCAAGATCTCGATAGTGTGAAGCACTGCGTGATGCTCGATCTTACTCGATATTATTCTAGTCACTCCCAGGCTGACAACAGCACTTTGAAGCGCGAGATTGTCTGCTTCCGTGCCACCGGCGGTAAAGATAATTTCGGAGGCAGATACATTTAAAAACCCGGCGATTTCCTTTCTTGCTGTTTCAAGTAATGATTTAGATGACCGCCCATAAGAATGTGTAGATGAAGGATTTCCGTATTCTGTTTTTAACACTTCAGACATACAGTGAATTACCTCATTTCTCAATTGGGTTGTAGCCGCACTGTCAAAATACACTTTCTTCATACGCGGCAAAAATACATATTAATCTAATATTGAAATCATCTAATTATAAAGAATTGTGTTACTTTGTAATACTCGAAAAAACGACTATGAAAAAATACCTGATGATCTTTGCGATGAGTCTGTTTTTATCAGCCTGCAATGACGGTGAAGTTATACTTACCTCCTTTAACTTCGGAGATGCGAATCTGGAATTCTGCGGGGGACCTGGAGATTATGTTTTTTTCAAGATAAACAACCAGGCCGCAGAAAGCATTGCATTGCAGCTTGGCACAACGGATGTTCTTTTTTTTGAGAGCGACACACTTGAGGTAAATCTTGATGGAAACGCAAACAAAGTGACATACCGCTCCTTTAATGATGTGGTTATGGCCAATTATTTCTGTGACAATATTCCCCCCACGACACCGGGGGTGATCAGTAATTTCGTTGGAACTGATGGTCTGGCAACTTTGTTCATAACTGCCATTTTCGACGATAATGACGGGATTCCCTTCGAAAATACCGATGACCCTATGAAAGAAGGATTCGGGGATTTTGATAACGATGGCTTACCGAACTTTTATGACGACGATGATGACGGGGATAATGTACCTACAATCTCTGAAATCGGTGATGACCCTAACAATCTAATGAACACAGATGGCGAGGACAATGTGGACTACCTGGACGAAGATGATGACAACGATGGCGTGTTAACGCGATACGAAGTGAGTAATGAAAATGATTTGGATCCAAGAGACGACATTACCGACCCGTCGGTTGGTCCGGATTATTTAAATCCGGCTGTGTCGAATGAGATAATTGTTGACAAATTTCGAGTTCATACGTATAATGTGAGATCCGATGTTCGCATTAGAATTGATAATTTGGTTCTCGTCTCGGAAAACGAGCAGATCACCAGGGAGACCCTGAGTTTGGGGACTATTGAAGATATTGTAAACTCGGATATTACCTTGACCCCTGATTTTCCTGACTAGGGGGATTTGCTTTGAAAAATATAGACCTCTGTCGCCCCTCGACCATATTTTTGAAAATTGGCGTCGTAATACTTTAGATTTTCGTACCTCCTGAACAAGTATTCCAGTTCAGCCTTCAGGATACCATCACCCACTCCATGAATGAATACAACTCGCTGTATTCTTTTCCTGATCGCAAAATCGAGCTGTCTTTTAGCGGTATCCAATTGGATAGTAAGCATATCATGATTGGCCATATGCTTCGTTGAATTCACAAGTTTATGGATATGAAGATCCACTTCCATTGCGGGCTGTGATCGAAGTTTCGGTTTAATTCGTGTGTTTTTTCGAGGCTTTGAAGACTCTTTTTCCGCTAACAACACCGCGGTGTCTTCGGGCAGCAATTCGGAATCGGAAATTTTCGTATTTGTTACTACCAGTTCACCTATTTCAAACTGCATCTCGAAATCATCCTCGGTAAGAAGAGTTACAGTGCCATTTTCGACCTTTAAAACGACCCCTTTTATGGCGTCATCAACAGTTTCTACGAGATCCCCTTTTTCCATTAATTTGTAGCACAATTCTTACAATTATTTAGCTTTTTACCGATGTTTTTTGTATTTGAACGAATACAAGCCCATAAAAACAGGTATTTTATCGATTTTAACCACTTAAAACTGTGATAATTAAATTTTATTTCTATTTTTACCTCGGTTAATAGCGTCACTTTGCCCCCAAGGGGACGTAAAAATATATTAAAAATATGAAAAACCTACTACTCTCTTCAATTGTGTTGCTTATGTCATACTCTGTTATGGCACAATTGTATGTAACTCCAAATGGGGCTACTTCTACCGATTCATACGTATACGTAAGTGATGAAATTTTATTTGTTGAACAAGATGTGAATCTTGTGGCAAATTCAAACGACCCAAACACCGAGGCAAGCATTTATTTGCGAGACGAGGCTCAGTTAATCCAGGGAGCTACGGCTTCTGCTAATTCCGGTACCGGATTTATTTCGGTATATCAGGATAGTAATTCAGATTCTTACGATTATAATTTCTGGGCATCCCCTGTTGGTTTGCCATCAGCCGCAAATAATGGAAACAGAAATTTTGGAGTTCTAGGCTTTTACGATGCTAATACGGTTACACAGTCTGACCAGACATTGGTAACTTCCGGATATAATGGCTCTCCATCACCAAACCTGACAATTTCTCGTCGCTGGTTGTATAAGAGACCCGCCGGAGCCGGATATCAGCCAATATGGAGCAATTATGCAGTACCTGCTGGAATGGGCTTTACTATGAAAGGTGTAGGAGTTTCTACCCATAGTGATCCATTAACTGATCCAATTAATCAGAATTACGATTTTAGAGGGCGGCCAAATAACGGTGATATTTCTGTTGGCGTTATGGCGAATGAGAGTA
>JABDNT010000054.1 GCA_013043685.1 Flavobacteriaceae bacterium
AAAAAGGAGGCAGGACCAAATTTCCTGCTCCAAAAAAAAGTGAGAACAAGGCAAATGCCGTAATTACTATTTGTTTGCTTTGTGTCATTGGCGGATATTTGCCATGAAGATAGAAAAATGATCTTTCGCTACAACGACAAACATATCTATTATGAAACTGCTGGCCAGGGCCCGGCACTTTTATTGCTGCACGGATTCCTTGAAAATGCAAGTATGTGGGATTCCCTTGAAAAATTAGTCCATGATAAATTTACAGTAATACGCATCGATCTGCCCGGTCATGGAAGAAGTGATGTATATTCAGAAATACATTCTATGGAATTCATGGCCGATGTAGTTCGTGAGTTGCTAAAATCCATGGGAGTAAATTCAATTTCAATTATCGGCCATTCAATGGGGGGTTATGTGGCATTGGCCTATTTGGAAAAACATCCCGAAACAGTTCGGCAATGTATATTACTGAATTCCACAACCTACGCTGATTCAGCGGACAGAAAGATCAACAGGGAGAGAGCTCTTAAACTGATACCGGACAACAAGGAGCTATTTATTAATGTGTCGATTAACAATCTTTTTGCCGAAGATACCCGAGAGGATTTTTCCAAAGATATTCAACAACTTCAAATGGAGGCTAATGAAATTCCCACCTCGGGAATCCTTGCCGCAATAAGAGGAATGAAAGACCGCAAGGACAGGTCTGATGTGTTAAAAGAATTCCAGGGAAGTAAAATTTTAATCTGCGGAACAAAGGATACTGTTGTGCCTTTCAAAGATTCAAAAAGAGCTGCTAGCTTTACGAAGTCAAAATTGATTTCTATGGCAAGTGGTCACATGACGCTTATCGAAAACAGTAAAGAATTAACAGAAATTGTGCATTTCATCGAATAAATTGTAGCTTTTATCGATTTTCTCATAAAAAAATATATATTAGTGAGCTAAACAAATCTCTGATATATGAAATCCTCCCCAAAAAGCCAGCGATCGATATCAAGCCTGCTTTGTGTTGCGTTCGGTCATGATTACATTATCACACGCAAAGTAACCAACCATATTAACGAGTACAGATGCTCTCATTGTGGGCGCGAAGTGGCCGAGAATGATACCGGACATTTGGAAATACTTACTCAAAAATTAAAGAATACAAACTCTGCTTTGGCTACTTTCTTTCAAAAGAAGAACCGAAAAGTATCAGCTTAATGAAACAACTGAGTTGCAAGATCAAAGGTCATAGCCTTTCCCCCGTATCAAAACAACCATTTCATATTAAAGAATATGAGTGTTCTCGTTGTGATCAAAAATTTACAACAGACGGATACGGACGATTGGTGAAATTCACACGTTACTGGAAAGAGAATCACGAATTCTTTAATAATCATTTTAAGAACCGACTCCTATCCTAATCATTACTCTTCAGTAAGTGCATTCCAGCCTCGTGCGATCAAAGGAATTTTAGTATCATCTCTGGTAACGAGGTGCACACCTTCTTTTTCTTCTGTTATATGGCCAATTACCGTAAAGTGCGGATTTGCCTTTAACTTTGGAAAGTCCTCTTGCCTGATGGTAAAGAGCAATTCATAATCTTCTCCTCCGCTTAATGCGATCGTGGTGCTGTCCAGGTTGAATTCTTCACAGGTACTGATCACCTGTGGATCAAGAGGTATCTTATCTTCGTACAAATTGCACCCTACCTTGGATTGCTTACAAATGTGCAGAACTTCCGATGAAAGTCCATCACTAATATCGATCATTGCCGTAGGTAAAATGTCGAGGTCTGACATCAACTTTGGAATGTCCTTTCTCGCCTCTGGTTTAAGCTGTCGTTCCACCAGATAGGAATATGGTTCGAGATCGGGCTGTGCATTCGGGTTCACTTCAAAAACCTTCTTTTCTCTTTCGAGTACCTGAAGTCCAAGATACGCTGCACCCAGATCACCCGTAACAACCAGGAGGTCATTTATTCCCGCTCCACTCCGGTACGTAATTTTATCCTTGTCCACATTCCCAAGTGCGGTAATACTTAATATCAATCCCGAAACTGAAGAACTGGTATCGCCGCCAACAACATCGATATTGTAATATTTAGCTGCCGTTTGAATGCCATCGTAAATAGCTTCAACGGCCTCAACGGTGAAACGGTTGGATAGAGCCATCGAAATTGTTATCTGCGTCGCTTCTGCGTTCATTGCATACACATCGGATAGGTTTACGACAACCGCCTTGTAACCAAGATGTTTTAGAGGCATATAACTCAGGTCGAAATGAACGCCTTCAACCAGCATATCGGTAGTAACAACAATATGTTTATTCTTTTCTGAAGATATTACTGCCGCGTCATCTCCAACTCCTTTAACCGAAGTCTCTTGTGAAAGCTCAAATTTCCGGGTTAAATGTTCTATAAGTCCGAATTCTCCCAACTGGGAAACCGGTGTTCTCGACTGGTCTTTATCTTCAAACATGGCTATTTTAATTACTTCGGCAAAAGTACAGTATAGATTTTTAGATTCTATTATTTTATTTCATTTTCCATATAGTAACCTCCTAATAATGAATCTGAAAATGTCTACATTTATAAATACCGACCCTCATCTTTTGGTCAGGGCTAAGACGATGGCTACATTTATAGCAATAAATTGATTATGAAAATATTAATGATCTCTGCAGCAATGATGATAACGATTATCAGTTGCTCAAAAGATAATTCGTTTCGAATTCCCGAAAATGCCCAGATATCGAATCAGAACGACAGTATTCAAGGACCTGTTGAGTTACCTTTTTCCGCACTTTGCGTAAACGGGTCTGCCGGGGGGTTTGGCTGCAACGGCTTCAATCTAGTGAGCAGGATAGAATTGGGAACCATGGGTGCTTCAAGCGGTAATGATTGCTGGGGTTGGACAGATCCAACCACAGGGATCGAATACGCTATCATGGGACTTAACAATGGCGCTGCATTTATCGAACTTTCAGATCCTGCAAACCCAATATACCTGGGGAAGGTCCCTACACAGAGTTCAGCTTCTCCCTGGCGTGATGTAAAAGTCTATAATAATTATGCTTTTATTGTTAGTGAGGCCGCGGGACACGGAATGCAGGTCTTCGATCTAACAAGGCTCCGGAATGTTCCCAGCCCTCCAACTAACTTCAGTGCGGACGCATTATACAGCGGATTTGGTAATGCTCATAATATTGTTATTAACGCGGATAGCGGATATGCCTATGCGGTAGGTACAAGCACTTTTAACGGAGGCCCGCATTTTATAAATATCCAGAATCCATTGGATCCTCAAGCCGCTGGTGGTTATGGCATGGATTCATACAGTCATGATGCACAGGTTGTAACATATAACGGCCCTGATACAGATTACACAGGTAGAGAAATATTAATTGGCAGTAATGAAAATGAAGTAGTGATTGCCGATATAACCGATAAAGAGAATCCTGAAGGTATTGCGACGATATCCTATAACCAGTCAGGATACACACACCAGGGATGGTTCACGGAGAATCAGCGATACTTCATCGTTGGTGACGAGCTTGACGAATTGGAATTTGGATTTAATTCCAGAACTCTTGTATTCGATTTTGGCGACCTGGATAATCCCGTGCTGTCATCAGACTACTTTGGCCCTACAACGGCTATCGATCATAACGGTTATGTAAAAGGAAATAAGTATTATTTGTCTAATTACACCCGCGGGATGAGTGAAATTGATATCGCTGGTATAGGAAGTGGAAATCTCTTTGAATCGGGTTACTTCGATACGTATACAGAGAATAATGCGGCTTCGTTCAATGGCGCCTGGAGTGTATATCCCTACTTCTCAAGTGGGAATATTGTAATTAGTGATATAAATCTTGGATTGTTTATCGTAAAGCGAGGTAACTGATCTTTAACCCTTTAAAATGGCGTTATTTAACAGCTAAAAGCCTGGACCGTGTTGCATAATTTTCTATTTTTGAAAACATTTTACATAATCCCTGAAAGAAATTCACTTAAAACAGTTTTTTGATACGGATTCAACAAATCGAAGAACGCCCCAAATAAAATATACTACTTGAGATCTAATCTTGCTATGAAAAATTTAATACTCCCTGTCCTACTTATTTGTTCATTGTATATGAGCTCCCAAACACCGTGCATAGATGGAACCGCAGGTGGGTTTTCCTGTGAAGGACTGGATCTGATTTCACAAATCCCTCTTTCAACTATGGGATCGAACCGAGCGAACGATAGCTGGGGCTGGACAGATCCATCGGATGGTAAGGAATACGCTATAATATGTCTGAACGAAGGAACTGCCTTCATCGATATATCAGACCCCCTGAATCCCGTTTACCTTGGAACACTTCCTACAGAGGGAAGTTCCAGTACCTGGCGGGATGCCAAAACCTATAATAATCATGCATTTATTGTAAGTGAGGATCCGGGACATGGAATGCAGGTATTCGATCTAACCCGACTTCGCAATGTGAACAATCCTCCTGTGACCTTTACAAACGATGTACATTTCACCGGATTTGGAAGCGCCCATAATATTGTGATCAATGAGGATACGGGATATGCGTATGCGGTTGGCACAGATTTATTTAGCGGAGGTGCATATTTCATCGATATCCAGGATCCGTTAAATCCACAAGCAGCCGGGGGTTATTCAGGAGAAGGATATACGCATGATGCACATGTTGTAAACTATAATGGTCCGGACACCGATTATTCCGGACAGGAAATCATGGTAGGAAGCAACGAGGACGAACTCGTGATCGTCGACGTGTCGAACAAAGCAAATCCAATTCCTATATCTTCTATTTCTTATACCAATGTGGCCTACACTCACCAGGGATGGTTTACCGAAGACCAACGTTTTTTCCTTTTAGGCGATGAAGCCGATGAAATTGACTTTGGAATTAATTCGAGAACCATTGTTATAGATCTACTAGACCTTGACAATCCTCAGGTCCATTTTTCCTATTCAGGACCTACGGGAGCTACAGATCACAATGGTTATGTAAAAGGCGACAGGTTTTACCTGGCTAATAATGCTGCCGGATTAAGGGTAATCGATATCTCCGATCTTGAAAATCAAAATATGACCGAAGTAGGGCATTTCGACACCTATTCGGTGAATAATAATTCGGGTTTTAACGGATCATGGAGTGTGTATCCTTATTTCGACAGTGGACATATCGTGATTAGCGACAGGGAAGAAGGCTTTGTTTTAGTAAAAGAATCAGGAAATCTGAATAGTCAGGAATTTGATCCATCGGAGTTTGCGCTTGTGCCTAATCCCGCTGAGGATTTATTTACCATATCAGCGATTAGCTCGAGCCTCGAAAAAATTGCAATTACCGATGTCCTGGGGAAAACAATTTATTCTGAAGTTATAAATGGTCTTCAATCGACAACAATTGATGTGTCCAATCTTTCCGAAGGTATTTACTTCGTGAGGATCAATGATAATACGACCAAAAAATTACGCAAGAATTAATTTAATCAATAAACCAGAAAATCGTAAAAAGGCACTATTTATAATTGATGATCGTTGTAGTGGTAGTGCGATTTAATTCGTACTTTTACGGTTTTTGTAAAAAATATTATGATAAAGAAATTACTACTGTTAAGTATTTCAATATTTAGCACCATGGCATTAGCCCAGACTTTATGTGTTGGTGGCTTTGCGGGATCGTATCCATGTAATGGATATGATCTTCAATCACATATCTCTTTATCGGTTTTTGGCTCCTTCGGGGCAACAGACTCATGGGGTTGGACAGATCCAATGAATGGTGACGAATATGCTATCGTGGCGCTTGAAGAAGGTACTGTCTTCATCGATATTTCAGATCCTCTTAATCCCGTTTACCTGGGAAATCTGACGTCACATACAGACCCTAGTAGTTGGAGGGACGTGAAAACATATAATAATCATGCCTTTATCGTAAGCGAGGCTTCAGGCCATGGCATGCAGGTCTTTGACCTAACACGATTGAGAAATGTCACCAATCCTCCTGTTAATTTCACTGAAGATGCCCATTACAATGGATTTGGAAGTGCACATAATATTGTTATTAATGAAGATACCGGCTATGCTTACGGAGTTGGAACTGATACATTTGGCGGCGGATCTCACTTTGTAAATATACAGGACCCATTAAATCCTGTTGCTGCCGGTGGCTATAGCAATGATGGATACACCCATGATGCCCAAGTAATAATCTATTCAGGGCCTGATTCGGCCTACACAGGTCGTGAAATTTTAATTAGTAGCGGAGGAGGTTTTGAGATCGTTTCTATTGTGGACGTTACCGATAAATCTAATCCTGTAGGAATTTCTACAATGTCATATTCAAATTCAGGATACACGCATCAAGCCTGGTTTACAGAAGATCATCGATACTTATTGCTGGGTGATGAATTTGACGAATCTAACGTAGGATTTAATACCCGAACTATTGTGTTTGATTTGCTTGATTTGGACAATCCACAATTTTCATTCGACTTTTTTGGAACAACTACCGCAATAGATCACAATGGCTATGTAAAAGGCGATCGATATTACCTGGCAAATTATTCAGCTGGATTTCGGGAAATCGATGTAAGCGATATCGGGAATCAAAATATGTCTGAAATGGCATTTTTTGATACGTATCCCCCGGATAATAATGCAAGTTATGATGGTGCATGGAATGTGTATCCATTCTTTGGAAGTGGAAACATTTTAATTTCAGACAGATCGGGAGGTTTCTTCCTAGTAAAGTCTTCGGAATCCGATACTACCGATCCTGTTGCTGTTTGCCAAAATGCCGTAATATCTTTAGATGAAAATGGTACAGCGATCCTTGATCCCTCGCTCGTTGACGGAGGTTCTTCGGATAATAGTGGATTTTTTACTTTGAGTGTAACACCAAATACATTCGATTGTAATCAAATAGGCAATGTAAATGTAACTCTTGTCGTTACAGATCCTTCAGGCAATACGGATAGTTGTAACTCGATTATCACTATCGTCGATGACCTGGGGCCTGACTTTACGTGCCCTTCCAATACGAATGTCGGATACGATGAAGGTCAGGGGTATTACACCCTAACTGATTTTGTGGCCAGCGGGGATGTGACGGCGACAGATAACTGCACCGTAAATGTGGTTATTTCTCAAGATCCTGCACCAGGAACGCAGTTAACAGAGGGTGTTTACACTATATCCTTCAGCGGTTCTGATGATGAGGGAAATACGGGAAGCTGCTCGTTCGAACTAAATGTGATGGAAATTCTGTCCACAGATGATAATTTCTTCGATTCGAACATACTCCTTTATCCTAATCCGTCCGATGAGTTTATTCATATTGAATCGGGTAATAATAACTTGCAAACTTTTAGCCTGTATAATCTTTTAGGACAGGAAATTTTGAATTACTCATTCGATAATTCGACAACTGAAAAAATTGATATTTCGGAGCTTGCTTCCGGAATGTATCTGATAAGAATTAATAATAACACCGTAAAACGATTGATCGTAAGATAATTGATATAAAAACCGAAAGATGAAAAAAATAGTTACAATAATTACCGTACTAATAAGTTCAATGATGATTGCGCAGGTTCCTTGTTCAGGGGGCTTTGCAGCTGGTTTTCCTTGTTCAAATTTTAAATTGATGGGGCAGATCACGAATGCTGCAATGGATGCAGGTGGAGGAAATGATTCCTGGGGATGGACCGATCCGCAGGATGGCAAGGAATATGCTTTAGTCGGGCTTACAAACGGTACGGCCTTTATAGATATTTCAGACCCAACTGATCCTCAATACCTGGGGAAACTTCCAACTCATACAGACCCTAGTATCTGGAGAGACATTAAGGTATACAGCAATCATGCATTTGTTGTAAGTGAAGCTAATAATCACGGAATGCAGGTCTTTGACCTAACGCGTTTAAGAAACGTGACCAATCCACCGGTAACTTTCACGGAAGATGCTCATTACAATGGATTCGGAAGTGCGCACAACATTGTGATCAATGAAGATACAGGTTATGCCTACGGAGTAGGAACGTCTACTTTCAACGGGGGGCCACATTTTGTAAATATTCAGAATCCTTTAAATCCGGTTGGAGAGGGAGGATATGCCCTCGATGATTACAGCCACGATGCACAGGTAGTTACCTACAGCGGACCTGATGCCGACTACACGGGCCGGGAGATCCTTATAGGCAGTAATGAAAATGCCGTTGTGATTGTGGATATTACGGATAAATCAAATCCACAACCAATCGCCTCAACCAGTTATGGCAACGTTGGATATACTCACCAGGGATGGTTTACGGAAGATCAGAAGTATTTCCTGGTAGGAGACGAATTGGATGAATTCAACGTTGGGTTCAATACACGCACTATTGTGTTCGATTTTACCGACCTCGATAATCCTCAGTTCGATTTTGAATACTTTGGTACTACGCCGGCAGTAGATCATAACGGATATGTGCTTGGTAACCGATATTATATGGCAAACTATTCAGCAGGAATGCGAGCCTTAGATATCAGTGATATAGGCAATGGAAATATTTCAGAATACGGTTATTTCGACACCTTTGCATCAAACGACAACGCGAGTTTCGATGGTGCCTGGAATGTATATCCATATTTTGCCAGTGGAAATATTGTAATAAGTGGTGATTTCGGATTTACACTAGTTCGTGATGAAAACTTAAGTGCTGGTGACTTCACAAATTCAGACTTCGCTATTTATCCGAATCCGGCGAATACGGTACTAACTATTTCGTCCAACAATACACCCATACAAACAGTAGTTATATATAATGTTCTGGGCCAACAGGTAATGCAATACGCTTTTACTGAAACTGATTCAGAAACAATTAATATTTCCAGCCTGAACGCTGGAGTTTATATAGTACAAATCAACAAAACAACCACCAAACGATTGATTGTTAACTAATTTTTTGTAGCTATGAAAAGATTATTAACCTACTCTTTAGTCATGATTTTCATGTGCGGGTTCCACGCCTGTAAAAAAGATGAAAATCCCGAACCGCAAATGAGTGGGACCGATGATGACGATCCTCCAATTGGCACTAATTTCGAGGGTGTTATAGAGTATGTAAAAACATTTGGAGGAAGTAATGAGGACGAAGCTGCGGCGGTTGTCCAGGCGAATGATGGAGGCTATGTTATGGTAGGTACTACATCCAGCACAGATGGTGATATTGTAGACAAGACTACGACCGATCCGGATTATTGGGTGTTAAAAGTAAATGCCGAAGGAGTAAAACAATGGAGTAAGACCTACGGGGGAACATCCCCTGATAGAGGTACCGGCATTTCGAAAACTAATGACGGGGGCTATATTCTCTCAGGTCATAGTCGAAGTAATGACGGACATGTAGGAGGCAATGAAGGATTTCACGACTATTGGATAGTTAAGATCAATTCGGTTGGCGATATTCAATGGGAGACGAATTTTGGTTTTTCAGGAAGTGATCAGGCCTTGAATATTATTCAAACCTCCGATGGAGGATATTTCGCCACTGGTTTCCTTGATGTGACCGCAAGCGGTGGTTTAGGAAATGACGGAAGGAATCCGGAACACGGAGTTGGTGAATATTGGGGAATTAAGATGAATGCCAACGGCGAAAAGCAATGGAGACGGTATTTTGGCGGCTCGAGTAACGACCGAAGCTATGACGTTGTGCAAACAGATGATGGAGGCTTCTTAATGATTGGCGCTTCTGAAAGTTCTGACTTCGATATCGTTGATGACAAAGGAAGTTACGATTTCTGGGTTGTAAAAGTTAGTGCGGCCGGCGATAAAATTTGGACAAAATCCTTTGGAGGTTCAGAAATTGATGTTGCCTATAGTATTGCTAAGGCAACCGACGGTAACTATATTATTGTTGGTGATACCCGTAGTATCGATCAGGATGTGTCCAATCCACTTGGAAATGCAGATTTATGGGTTGTTAAATTCAATAAAGACAACGGAGCCATAATTTGGGAGAAAACCTACGGAGGAAACCAATTTGAATCTGCCAGGAGTATTAAACGTCTTGCTAACGGAACGTATCTTATCTCGGGCTCTACCCGATCTGCAAATGGGGATGTATCCATGAATATTGGGCAAAATGATGCCTGGGTTATGATCATTAATGAAAATGGAACCCTTCAATACGAGAAAACTGTTGGAGGAACGAGCCTGGACTTCGCAGACGCAGCCATTCAAACCACCGACGATAAAGTAATTGTTGTTGGAAATACCGAAAGCAATGATGTAGACATTACATTGAACAGAGGCATAAAAGACCTTCTGCTTATAAAAGTTAAATAGATTAAGTAAAGTAAATTAATTCAATGAGAAAGATTGCCCTTGCCCTAATGACATCCGTTTTTTTAATCGGATGTAATAATGATGATGACACACAACCAGCTGTTGTAGAAGTGTCTGTTGATTTCACTTTTACCCAAAACTGGGATGGTGACCCGATTGAAAACTCAGATTTCGACATTCCGCAGTATACCAATGAGAATGGTGAGATGATGAGTATTTCTAAGTTAGTTTATTTAATTTCCGATGTTACCTTCATTAGCCTTTCTACCGGTGTTACTTATGACGCCGGGGATTATAACCTGATAAATGTTCGGGACCAAACAAATCTAACCTTTACGCCCGATATCGAGATCCCTGAAGGAGATTACATTGTCTCTTTTACCTTCGGATTTGATGATGAGGATAATCAGGACGGAATTTACCAGGATCTGAACTCTGCCGATGGTGGATGGAATGTTCCTATGATGCTAGGTGGTGGATATCACTACATGCGACTGGAAGGTAAATTTATTGACGATACCGGTTCGCTTGAAAACTATGCATATCATACGATTCGTGCAGCCGATACCTCGACCGATCCTGTTACCTTGCAGGACACCTCCTTTGAAGTTGGTTTAGGACAAATTACAATTGGAAGCAGCACGAACATAGAAGTTCAAATGAACGTGGCAGAATGGTTCAAAAATCCAAATACCTGGGATCTTAATGTGCTGAGTACCGTGCTTATGCCAAATTTTGACGCCCAAATAATGATGTTCGAGAATGGCTCTACTTTTAGCAATTCCCAAGGTGCATTCAGCCTGGGTAGCGTAACGCAATAATTAAAGATCATGAAGCGTAGTTTAGCTTATATATTTATATGCGGTTTGATGTTCGTATCCTGTGCCGATGACCAGGACGACAATGTGAATGGTTATACAGCGACTCCACTGGAACTGGAGATTCCTCCTTTATTTGCCGAGAAGATTCTTCCTCCGGTGATTCCGGAAGACAATCCGCAAACCGTGGAAGGGGTTGCCCTGGGCAGAAAACTGTTCTTCGATAAAAAGCTATCCGCAGACAATACGTTGGCATGCGCCGGGTGTCATAGCCAGGCTAATGCCTTTACTGATCCCAGACAGTTTAGTATTGGGATTGATGGGATTGCAGGCACGAGAAATTCGATGCCATTGTTTAATGTTGCATGGAATTATAATGAGCTATTCTTTTGGGATGGACGAGCCACTTCTGTGGAAAACCAGGCACTGGCACCTGTGACAGATCCAATCGAAATGCATAATACCTGGTCCCAGGTTGCAACAACCTTGCAATCCGATGCCCGGTACCCTGTAATGTTTGAAGACGCTTTCGGAACACAATCTATCGATTCTGTTTTGGTGACCAAAGCGATTGCACAATTTATACGCACGCTGATCTCAGGGAACTCCAAGTTCGATCGTTATCTTGCCGGAACTGAAGAACTAAGTCCTTCAGAATTGAGTGGCCTGAATATCTTCCTGGATGAGAATCGCGGCGATTGTTTTCATTGCCACGGAAATCCTAATAACCCTCTTTGGACCGATAATATCTTTCATAACAATGGACTGGATGAATTTCATGAGGATCGCGGTCGTGGAGGAGTTACGGGTGATCCAAGAGAATTCGGAACATTTAAAACACCAAGTTTAAGGAATCTGGAATATACAGCACCGTATATGCACGATGGGAGATTTGCAACTATAGACGAGGTAATTAATCACTACAGTGAAGGGTTAGTCTATTCTGAAACTATTGATCCGTTGATGAAAAAGGTGGACGAAGGTGGTGTAGGGCTCACTCCCGAAGAAAAAGCCGATCTGAAAGCTTTTCTTCTCACACTATCAGACCCGGAATTTATTTCCAATCCTGATTTCCAGGATCCGAATTAAAATTTTACCGTTTTCCTCCCGTAACCCTCAATTCCATTGAGGTTGTTAATTATTACTTAAAACTATAAGGTCATAGTCGTAAAATGTACTTCCACTATGGTTGAAAAGCTCTTTTGACGTATATTTGCATCCTAATTTAGAATTAATCTATTTAGAGATGATCAAAGTAAGTGACCATGCGAAGTCCAAAATTTCACAGCTAATGTCTGATGACGGTTTTACTGTGGAACAGGATTTTGTGCGTGTTGGAGTAAAGAGCGGCGGATGTTCGGGCCTTTCTTATGAGTTAACCTTCGATAAGAAAATAGGAGATGAAGATAAGATGTTTGAAGATAGCCCTGTAAAGATCGTTGTAGATAAGAAAAGCTTCCTTTACCTGGTAGGGACAACACTGGAGTACAGTGGTGGTTTGAACGGAAAAGGATTTGTTTTTAATAACCCTAATGCGAATCGCACTTGCGGATGTGGAGAGAGTTTCTCTCTGTAATAATTGCTGAAAAAGAACCATGGGAAAATTCACGGAAGACGATTTAAAAAAAGAACTGGAAACCAAGGAATACGAGTATGGGTTCTATACCGATATTGCATCCGAAACGTTTCCTGCAGGTCTCAATGAAGAAATTGTTCGTGCAATTTCTATGAAGAAGGAAGAACCTGAATGGATGACCGATTGGCGACTGGAGTCTTTTCGTCATTGGAAAAAGATGATAGAACCGGAATGGGCGAATGTCAAATATGAAAAACCAGATTTTCAGGCAATTTCTTATTATTCTGCTCCTACTACTAAACCTAAATATGACAGCATAGACGAAGTGGATCCTGAACTTCTCGATACGTTCAACCGTTTGGGAATTTCTCTCGAAGAACAAAAGAAGTTAGCAGGTGTCGCTGTGGATATTGTGATGGACTCTGTGTCTGTTGCTACCACCTTCAAAAAGACACTGGCTGAAAAAGGAATTATTTTCTGTTCCATTTCAGAGGCCATTAAAGAGCATCCTGAACTGGTAAAGAAATACATAGGCACGGTTGTGCCTCAAAAGGATAATTTTTATGCAGCATTGAACAGTGCTGTATTTAGTGACGGCTCATTCTGTTATATCCCCAAGGGCGTTCGATGTCCAATGGAGCTTTCTACTTATTTCCGAATTAACCAGGCAGGAACCGGGCAGTTCGAGCGTACCCTTGTTATCGCGGATGAAGGGAGCTATGTGAGCTATCTTGAAGGCTGTACAGCGCCATCAAGGGATGAAAATCAGTTACACGCCGCAGTGGTAGAATTAATTGCTCTTGACAATGCTGAGATAAAATATTCGACCGTACAGAATTGGTATCCCGGAGGAAAAGACGGAAAAGGCGGAGTATATAATTTCGTGACAAAGCGAGGACTCTGTGAAAAAAATGCCAAGATCTCCTGGACACAGGTTGAAACGGGAAGTGCGGTTACCTGGAAATATCCAAGCTGCATATTGAAAGGAGATAATTCAATTGGAGAATTCTACTCTATCGCCGTGACCAATAATTACCAGCAGGCTGATACCGGAACAAAAATGATCCACCTCGGAAAGAATACGCGAAGTACAATTATTTCGAAGGGTATTTCCGCAGGTAAGTCGCAGAATAGCTACCGTGGATTGGTGAAAATTAGTCCGAGGGCCGAAAACGCAAGGAACTTCTCACAGTGTGACTCCCTTCTTATGGGTAATCAATGTGGGGCCCATACATTTCCCTATATAGAGGCAAAAAATAAATCTGCGAAAATTGAACATGAAGCTACAACGAGTAAGATTGGGGAAGACCAGATTTTCTATTGTAACCAGCGTGGGATAGATACCGAAAAGGCAATAGCCCTCATTGTAAATGGGTTTAGTAAAGAGGTCTTGAACAAATTACCTATGGAATTCGCTGTAGAAGCACAAAAACTGCTAGAAATTAGCCTTGAAGGCTCTGTTGGATAACCATTAAATATATGAAAATGAAAAAAATCTTTTACTTATTCTTAGTTACAGCCGCTTTAATCTCGTGTAATAATTCAGAAGAGAAAAAGACTGAAAGCACTGAAGAATCCGTGGAAACAAATGACGATGTCGTTGATGTAAGAATGCCTGTATACAGAGGAGAATTCATCCTAACAGACGAAGCTGCGGTGCTTAAAGGTAAAGACTTCATTTACGGCGTGACCTTAGATACTATGGCAAGAGAGCTTGCAGAGCGAGTGGCGCCAATTAAAAGAGATGAGTTCGATATGGTACCAGTGATAGTTACAGGAGTTGTTTCCGAAAATCCGGCCTTAGCAGAAGGTAAGGAAGTATGGGAAGAGGTAATTACCATAAAGAAAATAATAAATGTGAGTGCGAGGCCATCAGAGGCAGACGTAAAAATTCAAGACAAAAACTAAAGATGTTACAAATAAAAGAATTACACGCTAGTGTTGATGAAAAGGATATCCTCAATGGAATAAACCTGGATGTAAAACCGGGTGAAATTCACGCTATAATGGGGCCAAATGGATCCGGGAAGAGTACACTCGCTGCCGTTATAGCCGGAAAAGAGGAATTCGAGATCACCAAAGGTGACGTTTTGCTGAACGGGGAAGACATAACAGAACTGGATCCTGAAGAACGAGCTCACCGAGGTGTATTCATGTCCTTTCAGTATCCTGTTGAGATACCGGGTGTAACAGTGACTAATTTCATAAAAACGGCTATCAATGAATCTCGAAAAGCACAAGGCCTCGAGGATATGCCCGCATCTGAAATGCTAAAAAAGATCAAGGAAAAGGCAGATCTTCTCAATATTGATCGCAAGTTCTTATCCCGTTCACTTAATGAAGGTTTTTCGGGAGGTGAGAAGAAAAGAAACGAGATTTTCCAGATGGCTATGATGGAACCAAAACTGGCAATTCTGGACGAGACAGATTCCGGATTGGACATCGACGCACTTAAGATCGTTGCCAATGGGGTAAATAAATTAAGGAGCAAGGATAACGCGGTAATCGTTATTACCCACTATCAGCGCTTGCTGGATTATATCGTTCCGGATTATGTACATGTGCTTTTAGACGGCCGCATTGTCAAAACAGGATCCAAAGAACTGGCTTACGAACTTGAAGAAAAAGGGTACGATTGGATAAAAGAAGAAGTTAAGGCATAACAGCCTTACAGAAGGTATCGCTATGAATTTGAAAAACAAATTACTATCATCTTACATTGCTTACGAGGATCACCTGGAAGCTGACTCTCCAATTAACGATCTAAAAAGTAAGGCAATTAAAATATTTGAAGCTGAAGGATTTCCATCAAAGAAACAGGAAGACTGGAAATATACTTCCCTGAACTCCCTTTTAAAGACGGATTACAGTTTATCCCCAAGGAAGGACCATGCGCTTGAATTTAAAGATGTAAAACGATATTTCCTTCACGATATAGACACTTATAAAGTGGTTTTTGTTGATGGAGTGTATAGTTCGTTTCTCTCTGAAACCACCCATGACAAAATTGATGTATGCCTGTTATCTGCGGCATTAAGCAAGCCAAAATATCAGCCGGTAATTGAGACTTATTTCAATAAGGCAGCTAAAGACGATAGTCTCACGTCCCTAAATACGGCTTTTGCACGCGAGGGAGCGTATATTTTTATTCCAAAGCATATAGAAGTTGAAAAACCAATTGAGATAATCAATTTCTCTACTGGAAATGAAGCGGCTTTGATGTTGCAGCCCCGTAATCTCATCATCGTTGGAGAAAATGCGCATGTTCAGATAATTGAAAGACACCAAAGTTTATCCGAAAATCCTGTCCTTACGAATTCAGTTACAGAGATCTTTGCGGAGAAAAGAGCGTATCTTGACTACTATAAGATCCAGAATGACAATGAAACTGCATCTCTCATTGATACTACATATGTTGACCAGCAAGAACAGAGTAATTGCAGGGTTCATACCTTCTCATTCGGGGGGAACATGACAAGAAACAATCTCAATTACTATCAACGAGGTGAGCGATGTGATTCAACGCTGAAGGGAATTACAATACTTGAAGGGAAACAACATGTAGACCATAATACCCTGGTAAATCATATTGAACCTAATTGCGAAAGTCATCAGGATTATAAAGGAATCTTCGGCGATTCCTCAACTGGTGTTTTCAATGGGAAAGTTGTGGTAGAAAAAGAAGCTCAGAAAACCGACGCTTTTCAGCAAAACAATAATATCCTTATAGACGATAAAGCTACCATAAATGCAAAACCTCAACTCGAGATTTTTGCAGATGATGTGAAATGTTCGCATGGATGTACTATAGGACAATTGGATGAAGAAGCGTTATTCTATCTACGTTCACGTGGAATTGGCCAAAAGGAAGCTCGTGCATTGTTAATGTATGCTTTCGCTAATAACGTATTAGAAAGTGTGAAAATCCCGGAGCTAAAGCGGCGAATTAACAAGCTCATAGCTACCAAGATTGGGGTTAATATGGGATTTGACCTGTAATAAAAGTAATGGAAATCCAGATGGCATTTAATGTAACTCAGATTCGAGAAGATTTCCCCATTCTTAAGCGCGAGGTTAATGGGAAGCCACTTGTTTACCTGGATAACGCTGCAACCTCACAAAAACCCAAACAGGTAATAGATAGTATTGTAGACTATTACAGCCTTTACAATTCGAATATCCATCGAGGTGTGCATACCTTATCTCAGGAAGCTACCGATGCCTATGAAGCATCGAGGAAAAAAATTCAGAAGCACTTCAACATTTCCAGGAGCCATGAGGTGATCTTCACCTCAGGTACCACACATGGGATTAATTTAGTGGCTAATGGTTTTACATCCTTTCTGAAGGAAGGTGATGAGGTGTTGGTCTCAGCCATGGAACATCATTCAAACATTGTCCCCTGGCAAATGCTTTGCGAACGCAGTGGCGCAGTCATGAAAGTTATTCCTATGAGTGAAGAGGGAACATTGCTATTAGATGAATACGACCAATTACTTTCTGATAGAACCAAGCTCGTTTTTGTAAATCATATTTCCAATTCCCTGGGAACTATTAATCCAGTTGATATCATTATTGAAAAAGCGCATCAGGTAGGCGCGGCAGTACTTGTAGATGGTGCTCAATCCTGCTCGCATATAAAACCGGATCTGCAAGCCCTGGACGTAGATTTCTATGTAACAAGTGCACACAAAATGTGCGGCCCAACAGGTATTGGCATGCTTTACGGTAAAGAAAGCTGGCTCCAAAAATTACCTCCCTACCAGGGCGGCGGTGAGATGATCGCGGAAGTGACCTTCGAAAAGACCACTTTCGCAGACCTTCCTCATAAATTTGAAGCAGGAACACCGAATATTGCAGGGGGAATTGCTTTTGGCACAGCGATTGACTACTTAAATGAAATAGGTTTTAATGCTATAGCCGGGCACGAACAGGAATTACTTACCTATGCCACAGAAGAACTGCTGAAAGTTCCAGGATTGAAAATTTACGGAACTGGAAGAGAGAAGACCTCAGTAATTTCCTTCAACCTGGAAGATATTCACCCGTATGATGTGGGTACGATTTTAGACAAACTGGGCATTGCTGTGAGAACCGGACATCATTGTACACAACCTATAATGGATTTTTATAAGATCCCGGGAACAGTGAGGGCGTCGTTCGCATTTTATAATACGAAAGAGGAGGTTGATATACTCGTAGAAGGAGTTCGGAAAGCACAAATGATGCTTAGCTAATAAATCTAAATAGAAGGCCAAAGAAATATATTATCTTCGAATAAAACAATATAACTTTATTATGAAAGCACTAATCACTATATGTACCGCAGCATTATTCTTGATCAGCTGTAATGAAACAAAAAAAGTAATAGATGTTGCCGGAAATGTTCAGCTTGCCGGTAATTATACTATTACTTCCCTCGGCGAAACATCAGTGACCGAAAATGCTCCTAACATTACGTTTTTAGCTTTGGATAAAAGTGTTAAGGGAAATACGGGCTGTAATTCTTTTTTTGGAAATTATTCTCTGGATCTCTATGCGCTGTCATTTATCGACATAGCCGCTACGGAGCGGGCCTGTGATGAGCCAATAATGACCAATGAAAACATGTTCCTTCAGGCATTGTATAACACGGGTTCATATTCTCTCGAAGAGAATGTCTTGACTTTATTTTCAAAGAATGACAGAAGTGTATTACTGAAAGCACAAAAAGAAGTAAATCAATAGTTAAAGTATGAGCATTGCCGAGATACAAGAAGAATTAATTGATGAGTTTTCGCTCTTCGATGACTGGATGGACAAATACGAACATCTCATTGGGCTCGGAAAATCACTGCCGCTTATAGATCCAGCTTTGAAAACAGACGACAGGATCATTAAGGGTTGTCAAAGCAAAGTCTGGCTTCACGCAGCAATGGAAAACGATAAGTTGATTTTTACTGCCGATAGCGACGCTATTATCACTAAAGGGATTATTGCAGTTCTCGTTCGGGTCTTCTCGGGTCAAAGTCCGGAAGAGATCGTTAAGGCTAATACAGATTTCATAGACCAGATCGGGCTAAAAGAACATTTGTCTCCTACACGGGCGAACGGGCTAGTGTCTATGATTAAACAAATGAAACTTTACGCTATAGCTTTTCAGGCGCAACTTAAGAAATAACAAATGAGTACCACACAAATTGATACTACCGAACTAGGTGAAAAGATCGTAAAGGTTTTAAAGACAATTTTCGATCCTGAAATTCCTGTTGATATATACGAACTTGGACTAATCTACGACGTTTTTGTTAATGAGGATCTCGAAGTAAAAATACTTATGACTCTTACAACTCCAAATTGCCCTGTTGCGGAAACTCTTCCGTTAGAAGTTGAAGACAAAGTAAAATCTATTAAAATTGTAAAGGATGCTGAGGTCGAAATCACCTTCGATCCGCCGTGGAGTCAGGAATTAATGAGTGAAGAAGCAAAGCTTGAGTTAGGCATGCTGTAATCCAATAATCAAATTCAAGATGAAAACTGGAATAGACGCTATATCGTTTTACGTCCCTTCGCTTTATGTTCCGATGCAGGAACTGGCAGCTAAACGTGACATTCCCTATGAGAAATTAAGAAGGGGCCTTGGTCTTGAGAAAATGGCTATCCCCGATGTGAATGAGGATGCGGCAAGTTTTGCTGCGAATGCACTTCTAAAACTCATACAGGACAATGATCTCAATCCCAATAAAATAGGCCGGATCTATTTAGGTACCGAAAGTGCTGTTGATGGTTCAAAACCAACTGCGACCTATGCGATAGAGGCGGTGGAAAATATGCTGGCGGAAAAATGGGGTGAGCGTTCTTTTAAGAACTGCGATGTAGTTGACCTAACTTTCGCCTGTGTAGGAGCGGTAGACGCTATGCACAATTGCCTGGATTGGGTTCAGAACGGCGAGGAACGAAAAGCGGTGGTAATAGCTTCCGATCTTTCAAAATATGAGTTACACTCAACCGGGGAGTATACCCAGGGAGCAGGGGCAGTTGCAGTCTTAATAACAAAAGAACCGGCTCTTATCGCCTTTGACAAAACATGGGGAGTAGCCACCAAAAGTGTGGGAGATTTCTTTAAACCCAGGCGGTTCTTTAACAAACAACAACTGGCTAAGGATCTGTTGGAACAGTTTAATAAGGATTATTCGGAGGAAGAATTGAACGAAGTCATTGCGAAAACCAATTCCGGCTTCTGGAATGAAAAAAATGATCTTGTTGAACTGTTCAAAGAAGAACCTGTCTTTGACGGCCAATATTCGAACCAGTGTTACAGCGACCGGGTCACAGAGGCCCTGGAGCATTTTTATGAACAACGGAGCACAAATTACCTGGAAGAATGGGATTACCTGGTATTTCATCTCCCTTATGCCTATCATGGAAGACGAATTATCTTTTCAAACTGGTTGAATTGGATAAGGGAAACGGGGAACATTGATACATTAACGAACGAAATTGGACAACCCACAGACGATATAAAGTCTTGGGAAAGATTAGCGAGCAAATCCGAAATGTACCGAAGTTTTGTAAATGAAAAGATCGAAATGGGCGAGCGTGCTTCATCCTTTATAGGGAACATGTACACCGCATCCATATTTATGGCATTGCTCAGCCTCTTGAGAAGCGGGTACAACGAGGGTGTTGACCTGACAGCTAAAAAGATAGGCTTTATCGCTTATGGCAGTGGTTCAAAATCGAAAGTCTTTGAAGGTGTTGTTCAGAAAAAATGGAAAGAAAAGATAGCTAAGGTGCCCGTGTTCGAAAATCTAAAAATCCGTGCTGCTGTTGACGTTGAACTTTATGAAAAAATGCACAGCCGAATTCAGCAAACACCTGTACAGCAAACAACCGGGGTTGCATTGAGTGAGATAGAAGAAAACGACACTAACACCAAAGGCCTGAGAAAATATTCCTGAATAGTTTAATCATATGTCTGACGAAATAGTAAACAGAGTGGCAAACAGCAAATTGCTGACAATCGATCTGGAAGAATATTATCCCGAAGGTGAACGTTTATCACTCGATATTTCACAATGGCTATACGAAGGATTTGTATTGAGAGAGAAGGAATTCAGGGCTTTCGTAAAGGATTTCGACTGGAGCAGTTATGAAAATACTTATTTAGCCGTAAACTGCTCTACCGATGCTATTGTCCCGGCATGGGCCTATATGCTGATATCCCTTGAAGCTGGAAAGTATGCAAAAAAAGTGATCTTCGGGGATCTTTCGGATATGGAAACCGTGATCTATTCGGAAATAATCAGTGATCTGGATGTAGATTTTTTCAGGGATAAACCAGTAATTATAAAAGGTTGCACTCACAAACCAATTCCGGAGAACGCATACCTTCTTCTTGCTCAACGCCTTCAGCCGGTAGCCAAAAGCATTATGTACGGTGAGGCCTGCTCGTCTGTACCACTTTTCAAACGCAAGTAATTCCGATGGTTACATAGCGAATAGTTGCCTCATTTTATCGAAAACAACATTAATTAAGCCATCCTTTTTTCCTTACATTCAAAGAAATCTTAATTTTACTCCCTTAAACTACATCATTATGAAAAATTTAGTCCTACTTACAATTCTATTATTGTCTCCATTTGCCTTGTTTGCTCAAGATGAAGAGCAGAAAGAAAAGCCAAAAGACGGCTGGACCAAAAGTGGAAATGTATCTTTACTTTTCAACCAGGCTGCCTTCAATGCAGAATGGCAGGGAGGGGGAATAAGCAATATTGCCGGTAACGGTTCTTTAGTCTACAACATGAATTACCGAAAAGGAAAATTAAGCTGGGATAATAATATCATTGCTGATTACGGACTTACCAAATTAGCCAATGAAGACTATGTACAGAAGACCAACGACCGCCTTGAGCTAACGTCCCTGATAGGTAAGCAGATAAAGGAAACAAACTGGTACTATTCTGGTTTGTTGAACTTTAAGACGCAGTTCGATTCTGGTTTTGAAGAAACAGAACGCACAGAGATCGTTAACGGCGAGGAAATCACTATTACGAATCGCACACGTATAACGAAATTCCTGTCTCCTGCTTATTTGCTTGTAGGGCCTGGTATTATGTGGAAAAAAAGTGATAACCTGAAAGTGAATGTAGCTCCGGCTTCGGCGCGTTTGGTATTTGTCGATGGACAATTTACAGACCCTAACGATCCCAGAAATCGCCTGGACGCCAATAACGCTTACTTTGGAGTGGATGCAGGTGACACCCTGAGATTTGAATTCGGTGCCGCTCTAAACGGGTATGCTAAATTCAAAGTCATGGAGAACATCACTTTGGAAAACATTCTTGCGTTGTATTCGAACTACCTCGAAGATCCGCAAAACGTTGATATTGATTACACCGCAAACCTGATCATGGCTGTTAACGAATGGATCAAGGTAAATCTTGCGTTCCAAGCCATCTATGATGATAATGCCATACAAGGTTTCCAGATCAGGGAAGCACTGGGTATTGGAGTGACATACGGATTATAAAATATCATTTCCTGACAAAATAAAAGCCGGCAAATGCCGGCTTTCCATTTTTTACATCTTTCGGGTTCAAAACGGGTTATTCAATATATTCCGGATACAGAAATGTATTGTATGGAAATCGTGTCACATGGATCTCCCGAACCTTCTGATAAACGACTTTTCTGAATTCGTCCAGATTCTCTTTATTCAGTGCAGAAATAAAAAGAGCATCCCAACTTGGCTGAGCCATCCATGTTCGTTTCCAGTCATCCAGTGAATTATGTGCCTTAGTCCTTTCGGTAACAAGGTCGTCGGCATCTATCACTTCGGGTTTGTACGCATCGATCTTGTTGAAGATCATGATAGTAGGTTTGTCTGCACATCCAATTTCACCCAATATTTGGTTAACAGAATCGATATGGTCTTCAAAAGACGGATGCGATATATCCACAACGTGCAGGAGCAGGTCTGCTTCCCGTACTTCATCCAATGTACTTTTAAACGATTCGACCAACTGTGTGGGCAGCTTTCGGATAAATCCTACGGTATCACTTAATAGGAAAGGAAGATTTCCAATTACAACTTTTCGGACCGTAGTGTCCAGCGTGGCAAATAATTTATTCTCTGCGAAGACATCACTTTTACTGATCACATTCATCAACGTAGACTTCCCTACATTGGTATATCCTACCAGCGCCACCCGAACGAGTGCACCCCGGTTACCTCGTTGTACTTCCATTTGCCGGTCGATCTTGGCCAGCTTCTTCTTTAGCAAAGAGATCCTGTCCCGAACGATACGCCTGTCCGTCTCGATTTCCGTTTCCCCGGGTCCGCGCATACCAATACCCCCTCTTTGCCGTTCGAGGTGAGTCCACATACCAGCTAACCTGGGTAACAGGTATTCGTACTGAGCCAGTTCAACCTGGGTACGGGCATAACTGGTTTTCGCTCGTTGCGCAAAAATATCCAGGATCAGATTGGTGCGATCGATGATCTTGCATCGAAGTATCTTTTCGATATTCTTTTGCTGAGCCGGTGACAATTCGTCATCGAAAATAGCAGTGCCAATATCATTTTCCTTGACGAATTCTTCTACTTCCGCCATTTTCCCGCTCCCAATAAAGGTCTTAGGATTGGGCATATCCAACTTCTGTACGAATCTCTTTAGCACCTTTCCACCTGCCGTATAGGCCAAAAACTCAAGTTCATCAAGATAATCTTTTGCCTTATCCTCATCCTGTTGCCTTGTTATCAACCCAATGAGAATAGTCTTCTCGTACGCTATGTTTTCCTTTTCTATCATAAAAAGCTCTCGGATGGCAAAGATACGAAAGCTTTGCTACGGAATTTTGTATTTTACACGCCAATATATCTCAGTTTTTATGCTGAAGAAAGAAAATCATAACTACTACTCATTCGCTTTTTATAACCTCGAGAACCTGTTCGATACCAGGAACGATCCTAAAACGCTTGATGATGATTTCACCGAGCATTCGGAAAGAAACTGGAACGACAAACGCTTCAGAAGAAAACTGAAGAAAATGGGGAGCGTGATCTCTCAGATCGGATTTGACGAAATTAATCATCCTCCGGTGCTTATTGGCCTGGCTGAAGTTGAAAACCGATTTGTGCTCGAAGAACTGGTTGACTCTAAATATCTTCGGCATAAACACTACGGTATTGCGCATATTGATTCTCCCGATGAAAGAGGAATAGATACCGCCCTGCTTTATCGCAAAGACCATATAGACATCCGAAATATTACGGCCCATACTGTACATGTTGTAAATGAAGAAGGAATTCGTGATTATACACGGGATATTCTTGAAGTCGAAGCTATGCTCGAAGATAGTATTGTTCATATCCTTGTGAACCACTGGCCATCTCGCAGGAAGGGTGTTGAAGAAACCGCATTCCGTAGAATGGCTGCTTCACAAAAGGCCGTTGAAGTTGTGGATCAGATCAAGGCAGTAAATCCCCATGCGCGAATAGTGATCATGGGTGATTTTAATGATGATCCGGAAAGCGCCAGTATTAAAAACCTGGTTAGCTCACAATTTTACAATCCTATGGAATTATTGCTAACGAAAGATGAAGGCAGTGTTACGTACCGGGGTGACTGGTACCTGTTCGATCAAATCCTGCTATCCCATAACTTTATGCAACAGCATGGAAACAATTTCAGATTTCAAAAAGCGGACATATACAATCCTAAAAATCTACAGGAATTCAAGGGCAGAAGAAAAGGCAACCCTTTTCGAACTTTCTTAGGAAGGCGCTATGCCGGTGGTTTCAGCGACCATTTTCCAGTCTATGCCATATTCTCCATACGTTAGCAATGATAGGATTTTAACATGTTATTGGTCGGTATTTTCTCACATTTAGTCTAAAAAAAATCAAGGGACTAACTACCTTTATATTTTTAACTATTTTAGTGATAAATAACATCCAACCATACCCTTATGAAAAAAGATTACACCTTCGGCATGCTACAAGTGTTTCGAAGTTTTAAAACCGCATTTTTCAGCATCTTCTTCTTATTTTTTGTTTCAAATGTAGCCATCGCTCAAGGGCCTGGCTGCCCGAATGTAGATGCAGGACCCGATATAGAACTTGATTGTGGGATAGATTGTGTTGACTTAACCGCTTCCTTCCTTCAAACTGGTGAGACAACGAGTTATGAGGTTACGTCCATCGACTATGCACCTCCGTTTCCATTTACAGGTGGTACTCCGGTTTCGGCAAATACCGATGATGTTTGGTCGCCGATAATTCCTATACCATTCGATTTCTGTTTCTTTGGAGAAACCTATTCTGAAATGATAATTGGTTCCAACGGTGTGGTCGCCTTCGATTTCACTCAATCGGATACTCAGCCTCTCGGATTCTGCCAATGGAGTTTTGAGCCTAATGAAACCATCCCCGATCCGGTGGAACTTTTCAGAACAACAATTTTTGGTGCGTACATGGATATTAATCCTGCCGTTGCGGGTTCAGGACAAATTAACTTTGAAGTGTTCGGAGAAGCACCTTGCCGAACCATGGTAATAAATTTCCCCGAGGTACCATATTTTAGTTGTACCAACCTCATCATGACCTCTCAGATCGTGATGTATGAAACTACAAACGTTATTGAAGTATATATAGAGGAACGTTCAGACCAGTGTCCAACCTGGAACGACGGCCTTGCCATTATAGGTATACAGAATCAGGACGGAACTGTAGGTTTCACACCACCGGACAGAAACACCGGGAATTGGCAGGCAAATGAGGAAGCCTGGAGATTTACGCCGAACGGCACTTCCAATGTAATGTTCTCCTGGCTTGACGCACAGGGAAATGTCCTGGGAACAGATACTACTATAAATGTGTGTCCGGATGACCAGGTAAGTGAATATACTGCCCAGGCTGTTTACACCAATTGTAACGGGGATGTAATTACTGAAACAGATACAGTAACTGTCACCAAAATAGCAAACTTCACCCTTGATCTTGGGGGAGACCAAAGTTTATGCGATGTAGCTTCCTATGATATTACTGCAGATGTTCAGGGTATCGATCCTTCATTAGCAACATATCTATGGAACACAGGAGAAACTACGCAAACCATTACTGTAACCCAATCCGGAACGTATAGTTGTGAGGTGACTTACGAAGATTGCACCTTAACAGATAGTGCTCTTATCGAATTAAATGAGAGCCCAATAATCGATCTGGGTGATGATTTCGGAACCTGTTTTGATGGTACGATCATCCTGGATGCATCTCCTTCCAATTTCGATCCGGCGGAAGCTACTTATGAGTGGAGCCTTAATGGCATTGTCTTAAGTGGAGAGACCTCACCAACCCTGGTTGTGATCGAGGTAGGTACATACAGTGTGTTTGTTACTGTGGGAACCTGTACGAGCAACGATACTATCGTGATTACGCCGCGTACGGATCTTGAAGTTTCACTTGGTGATGATTTCAAGTCCTGTCCGAACGAACCTCAAACATTAACAGCAGAAACCAGTGAGACAGACGTTACTTTCCAGTGGTTACTCAATGAAGAAGTTCTGGAAGGTGAAACCGGCAATACCCTCGAATTCATGCTTGAAGAAGGCGTGATGGGAATACAAACCTATACGGTTATCATAACAAAAGGAGATTGCACCGGTAGTGATGAAATAGATATAGAAACGTACGATATAGGTAATTGTGTGATCTCGCAGGGTATTTCACCTAATGGATCTCCGGGCTTTAACGATGAACTTGATCTGGAATTCCTTTCAGACAGAGCCGGAGGTATCCTTCAGTTGCAAATCTTTAACAGGCTTGGTGGCCTTGTGTATCAGAAAAGCAACTATTTAAACGAATGGGTGGGCCAGTCGGACGATGGAAACGAATTACCAACCGGAACATATTTTTATGTCATCGACCTCGCTTCGGAAGATTCGGTTTATGGTATGCAGGCAACCGGATGGATCTACCTGAACAGAGACGCAAACTAATTTAACTCATATTACAACATGGGGTTCGTGTCTTAATTCAGTGAGTAAAAGATTCGCCTGAAGATTTTAAGAACCTCACAATTAATAAAATAAACAACCAGCAATAATGAAAAAACTGTCACTAATAGTACTCTTACTAGCTATACTGAGCTCCGAATTCATGACGGCGCAACAAGACCCTCAGTATACGCAATATATGTACAATATGAACGTGGTAAACCCTGCTTACGCGGGTTCTAAAGAAAGCCTGTCGATTACAGCCTTATACCGCAATCAATGGTCGGGATTCGATGGTGCGCCTGAGACGTTCACCTTTTCCGCGCATTCTCCATTAGGGGATAAAGTAGGATTAGGTCTATCGGCCATTAAGGATGAACTGGGACCTGTAAGTGAAACCAATGTATATGCAGATTTTTCCTATACATTGGAAATAGGAGGTAATACTAAGATCGCCCTGGGTGTCAAAGCCGGTGCTACATTTCATGATGTGGGGCTTACAGACCTTGAACTTCAGGATCCTAACGATCCCTTCTTCTCCCAGGACATCAGTAACACCTATCCTAATGTTGGAGCCGGTGCCTTTTTGTACGGCGACAACTTTTATGTAGGGCTTTCGGTACCTAACTTATTGAATTCAGTTCACCTGGATGAGAATGGCCTGAAATATGGTTCTGAGACAAATCACTATTTCGGAACGGCTGGATATGTTTTCCAGGTTTCAGAGAATGTGAAATTAAAACCTTCCGTGATGGTGAAATCGGCATTTGACGCGCCGGTTTCTTTCGACGGGAACCTTAACGCCCTTTTCTTCGAGAAATTCGAGATTGGTGCTTCTTACAGATTAGACGATTCATTTAGTGGTCTGGTTGGGTTCCAGGTTACCGATAATATCCGTATCGGATATGCGTACGATTATATAACATCTGATCTTGATGCCGTGGCAGATGCTTCACATGAAGTGATCCTGACTTTCGATCTGTTCTTTAACAAACGAACTCTACGCTCACCGAGATACTTCTAATCACTAAAATCAAAGTTCAGTAACGATGAAAAAATTATTCACAATCCTACTACTCATCGCGGTAAGCACAACAGCAACCACCGCTCAAAATAAAGATACCAAGAAAGCGGATCAGCTATATGCGCGTTATCAATACACAGATGCTGCTGCCGCATATCAGAAACTTCTTAAGAAAGGTAAAGGCAGCCGCTATGTATTTCAGCAACTAGGAAACAGCTATTACTTCATTAACGACACCAAAAAAGCGGAAACGTATTACAGGCGCGTTGTAAAAGGCCGAAAGCTGGATGCCGAAGTTGTGTACAACTATGCCCAGTCTTTGAAGGCAAACGGAAAATTTTCCGACCACAATACATGGATGAAAAGATTTGCCGAGTTGAAACCAGACGATTCCCGTGCTAAGGAGTTCATGAAGAATCCAAACTACATCCCGCTTATCATGGATGAAGTTCAACGCTGGGAAGCGACGAACCTGGAGGAGATCAATTCAGAATACGCCGATTTCGGGGCTTTCGTAATGGGAAAAGAATTCTACTTCACCTCGGGACGAAATACCAAGCGCAAGAAATACGGATGGAACGAAGAACCATACCTTGATATTTATAAAGCTCAGGATGTTGGCGGCACCATTAAAAACGCAAGTCTTCTTCCTGGAACGGAAATCAACACCAAGTACCACGAAGGGACCGTGGCTATTTCACCGGACGGCAAACGTATGTATTTCGACCGAAATGACTTTTTCCAAGGTGACTTCGACAAGAGTGAAGACGGGGTGAACCAAATTAATCTATACTATGCCGAATTGATCGACGGCCAATGGAAGGGCGTACAATCTGTTCCATGGAACAGCGACGAGTATTCTAATCAACATCCTGCCTTAAGCCCTGACGGCAATACACTTTATTTTACCAGTGATATGCCCGGAGGTATGGGGAAAAGTGATATTTACCGAGTAGCCATTAATACCGACGGCACGTTCAGTGAACCGCAAAATGTGGGTGCATTGATCAATACCGAGGGACGGGAAGGATATCCTTCCGTGGACAGTAACGGAACGCTCTATTTCTCAAGTGATGGTCGCCTGGGAATTGGAATGCTGGATGTATTCAGTGCCGAAATTGGCAGAGATGGTTTCGGAAATGCGAAAAATATGGGTAAAGGAGTGAATAGTGCCAATGACGATTTCGCTTTTGTTTTCAATCCTGCTACCATGACTGGCTATGTATCTTCTAACCGAGACGGTGGAAAAGGCGGTGATGATATCTATGCCATTAAGGAATTAGAAATAGCCTGTGAAGTTACTATAAATGTTAAGGTGCTTAACGAATATACGGATGGGCCTATTTCAGGTGCCCGGGTTGATATGTACGACGAATTTGAGAATAGCTTAAGTTCTCGAACTACTGCCGAAGATGGTACAAGTTCATTTACAGCTGAATGCGATAAGGGACATGTACTACAGGGCATTATGAAAGATTTTGAAAGTAATGCGGTAGTTGTGGAATCTGCCAACAATACAGAAGTAGATGTGGTATTACGTCTGCGACCGATAGAAGAGATCATTGTTGATGACAGGGTGGTTTTAAATCCTATCTTTTTCGACCTCGACAAATCAAATATCAAACCACAAGCGGCATTCGAACTGGATAAACTGGTAGCCATTATGCTGAAATACCCGAATATGGTTATCAAAGTAGAAAGTCATACCGACAACCGTGGTAACAATGAGTATAACCTTGGTCTTAGTGAGCGAAGGGCACAGTCTACCGTGCAATACGTGATTTCCAAAGGGGTAGATGCAGCCAGAATTAGTGGAGAAGGTAAAGGTGAAACTGCGCCTAAATTCGATTGCGGAGCGAATTGCACCAAAGAACAACACGATAAAAACCGTAGATCGGAATTTATAATAGTAGAACGCTAGTCGTTTTCAATTAACTAATTAGCCATTCAGAAGACCCTTCCAATTGCTGGAGGGGTTTTTTGTTGGACAGAAATCTTATGATGTATTGAATTTATTTGGGTTCCACGATAAGGAATACTGCGGTACTGTCCCCAATGTTCAGCACTTCGTGCCATTCTACCCCCTCATTGGAGAAGCTTAACCCGGTAGGGATATCTACTTCACGCGTTCCGGTGGTATCTTTTATTCTGAAAGTACTTCCGGCAAGGGTATACCCAAAATGCTTTTTGTGGTAATGCCGTTCGTGCCCTACCCCGGGCGGGAAGCTGCATTTTAAGACCCGCAAACTAGTGTCATCCTGAACGACCTCACAAACGGCCTGTCCGTCCCATCCGGCTTGCAGGGGATCAGGTAAGGGATTCTCATTCTTGCAGCTGCCCGATAACATGAAAAGCAGTAACAGAACCATAGTGTAGTGAAAGCTGGTTGGAATACTTAAAAATTTGGAGTTCATGGTCGGGAAATCATTTTTAAAAAAATTGAATATACATAATTCCCCAATAGCTTATTGAAAATGAATCTACTTATTTATTCCCGGCTTATTTCGATCTCATCCAGTTCATAGGTGCCGTCGAAATCGGGGTCCCCGCTGCCTGCATATTTCCATGCGATATGGCCTGTTCCTTCAATGCAGCTTAGGTCTATATTCCCTGAAAAGATCCAGTCCCCGAAGTCGTCGTCGTCTTGAACGATCACAGCTGAAGACAACAGATTCCAGGTCGCTAAAACAACAGTTTCCGGGTTACCGTCCCAATCAGGTGAAAAAAGTAATTCCAGGTTACTTCCGTCTGCGAAACTGTTCGACGTCTTAAAGGACAGAACCTCATTTTCTTGTTGGTCAAAATTTATCTCAGGTGTGATCAACCACCCTATATTCGAATCATCGCCGCTCATATATGCTCCCATTCTAGCTGAAATGCCAAGCGAACCATTAGCACCATCGTCGAAAAAAGCTTCCCAGGTCTCGGTTCCTGATTCAATAAAATTAGTCCATCCGTTACCGTTTATTGGTTCGCCCTCCACCATTGTCTCAAAAAACTCACTAAACAAAATGATGTTTCCGGGGTTTGAGGCAATCCCGCAATCGACTTCTAATGGATCACATCGGTCCGGACTATCCAGTTGAACCGAAGACAAGTTGTTCACTACAATATTAAATTCATCCCCAAAAAAATTATAGGTGAAAATACCCTCAATAGTTCCTTTACCTGGCGCTAGTTCCTGTGATTTGAAATCGGCAAATGTCGATGTGCTTAGAATTATAGTTGCATTTTCAGTACAACTCTCCAGAGTTCGTTCTCCGTCAAATTGATCTCCGGGTTCTCCAGCATATGTTAAAGGACGATCTCCAAGAACCAGATCCCTATTAAACTGAACATCATTGAGGCGTATGTAGGTGTTAAGCATGTCCTCATTTAATTCTGAGATCAGCCTTGGCAATGCCTCAATTACGGCAACGATGGTATCCCTGGCTACAAAATCAAACATACGCGATTCTGAAAGATGACCAATACGATTACCATCACGTAATCCAATAGTGAGCTGACCATTATCAATCCCAACTGTAAGTCCGGATAATTTCACAAATACCTTACGTCCGATCTCGTAACTTTGAAACAACGGATTTGAATCAATTTTTATTCTCAGTCCGGCATTTGGATCGGCAGGTTCGTCCTGAATCATGATCTCTTCGAAAAAGTTGCCTTGTTCATCACTAGAAATCACATATCCGGTAACATACAGGTCTGTTTCAATGGTAAGCACCTGATTACCATTTGTCTGCATTTCCTGGATTAGTGCTTGTTTTAAAGAAATTATACTTATTTCAGATCCAGTTATAGTGACTTGCGCATCATCGATAACCGGCACTTCGTATTCATCATCTGCTACACAAGCAAATACCAAAATGAATAAGATTATAAAAGGATGTAAAGGATTTGATCGTTTCATGATAGTTCAATTTAAATTGGTTAGAATCGTACATAGAGATTTAAATAGTAAGTGGTTCCGTTACCAAAGAAATAGCGATTCCCGAAGAGAGGTCCATATCTTCTATTCTCCTCTTCGAGTCTTTGACGATAACTCACTCGACGGGAATCTTCAAAACCGCCGGTACGATATTCAGAATCCAGAATATTATTAACCGAGGCAAAGAATCCAACAAAGTATCTTTTAATTCGCCATGACTTGCCCGCAATTAAATTCACTAAAAAATAATCCTGTAGTTGTTCTTGTTGTAGCAGGTTACGTGCGGTTTCCTCGCTATAATTGTTAAAAGGAAGTCCGTCAACGTCTGTGTAGAAATCGGATGTACGCCTCAAAAAACTTATATCTAAATACGCATTGGAAAAATGATTTACTGTTGCTCCTATCCACCAAAATTTGGGGTCTCTATATTCAATTCCCAGTTGATACGCTTGTTCAGGGCCTCCGGAAACATGATAATTCTTTAATGCCACTTTCCTTTTTCCCAAAGATTCCAGGTCATTTCCTTCAACAATGTCATCCAATGGGTCATTGTCAAAATCATCACCAGATAAGTACAGTAATGGATTGTTGGTGTAAACATTTTGTCCAACGGAAGCAGCAGCCTTAAATTTAAAAACTGGTAAGGCCTGCCACTCTAGTCCAAACTCCACTCCAATGTTTCTCTTGTTTATTCCTGTGACTATCTCCTGGACAAATGCGTTATTGTCTTCGCTTCCTAAAGCATTTTGGGTGAAATAGTAGCCAATCTCGGT
>JABDNT010000055.1 GCA_013043685.1 Flavobacteriaceae bacterium
CGGGTTCCTACTTTCCCCACTGGAATGGAGCCACTGGTGGTGGCCAAACAGGAAGCAATTCGCCAGACGATCGAATTTGCTGTAAGCGGAGACAGAATTCCACTGGTTACACTGAAACAGATCGGAAGACAAATAGAGAATGATCTCCGTGCTCTTCCGGGAATATCGCAAATAAATATAGATGGATATCCCGAAGAAGAAATAGAGATAGCTGTTGATGAAAACAGTTTGTTAGCCTATAATCTCACCTTCGGGGAAGTTGCATCTGCGGTGAGCAGAACGAATATCCTCACGACCGGGGGGACCATAAAGACAAATTCCGAAGAATATCTTATTCGGGCAAATAATCGCTCCTATTACGGTCAGGAACTGTCTAACGTAATCGTTAGAGCAAATGCGGACGGGGAAACGATCCGGTTAAAAGATGTGGCTATCATAAGGGACCGTTTTTCCGAGACTCCCAATGCGAACTATTTCAACGGAGATCTTTCAGTTAATGTAACTATTACCAGCACGAATAACGAGGACCTCATATCTTCTGCTGAAACTGTGAAGGCCTATATTGATGATTTTAACGACAAATACAACAATGTTAGCCTGAATGTAATTAGTGATTCTTCAATTACCTTAACCCAACGAACGAGACTACTTGCCAAGAATGCCTTTTCCGGAATTATACTTGTACTCTTTTTTCTTTCTCTTTTTCTCAATACCCGCTTGGCTTTTTGGGTTGCTTTCGGACTTCCGGTTGCGTTCTTAGGGATGTTCATGTTAGCACCTTATTTCAACGTAACCATCAATGTACTTTCGCTTTTTGGGATGATAATTGTTATTGGTATCCTGGTGGACGACGGAATTGTGATCGCAGAGAACATCTATCAGCATTACGAAAAAGGAAAATCACCTATTCGTGCCGCCGTGGATGGAACCATGGAGGTAATCCCACCTATAGTCTCGGCTATTATTACCACTATCATTGCATTTGGTATTTTTCTATTCCTTGATGGTCGCATTGGCGATTTCTTTGGAGAAGTTTCAGTCATCGTAATTCTTACGCTGAGTGTATCGTTAGTAGAAGCACTCATTATCCTACCTGCCCACCTGGCACATTCCAAGGCTTTACGAAAACAGCAAAAACCAAAGACCAGGATGGCTCAGCTCTTCAGTAAATTGAGGTATCTCAATCAATTTGGAGACAAGATAATGTCCTACATGCGCGATAAATGGTATGGCCCCGCGTTAAAGTTCACTTTAAAGTATAAGATGCTCACTTTTTCCTTTTTTGTGATGGCATTGATACTTACCTTCGGAAGTATTGGTGGCGGAATTGTTCGCTCCGCGTTCTTCCCGCAAATAGCCAGTGATAGGGTATCGGTCAACCTGTCAATGCCGAATGGCACCAATGAGAGAACTACAGATAGTATAATTTCATTCATAGAATCTAAGGCCCGGGAAGTAAATGAAGAGATCACTAAAGAATATTTAGAAGGCACAGATAAAGTCCTCGTTGAGAACATCATAAAGAAAGTGGGACCAGGAGCTTCGGCTGCTTCACTCACCATAAATATGCTGCCGGGAGAAGAGCGTCCGGACGAAATAACTTCTGGTTTAGTAACCGACAGGCTCAGGGAGAAAGTGGGTCCCGTCTATGGAGTAGAGAGCCTTGTTTTTGGCAGTGGCGGAAATTTTGGAGGCAGGCCTGTTTCTGTTTCCCTTTTAGGAAATAATATCCAGGAGTTGAAAGCAGTAAAGGAAGAACTTAAGAGTGAAATGGTAAGCAATCCGTTGCTTAAAGATGTTACGGATAATGATCCCGCGGGGATCAAGGAAATACGTCTCGAATTAAAAGAAAGTGCTTATTTATTAGGCCTGAACCTGCGGGATGTGATGACTGAAGTGCGAGCCGGTTTCTTCGGAACCCAGGCACAGCGGTTTCAGCGGGGCCAGGATGAAATTCGGGTATGGGTGCGGTACGATCGCGAGAACAGGTCATCTCTGGTAGATCTTGATAATATGAGGATCAATACACCGATGGGATCCAGGGTTCCTTTGAATGAGATCGCCAATTACACCATTGAAAGAGGTGACGTTGCTATCAATCACCTGGAAGGACAAAGGGAGATTCAGATATCTGCCGATCTGAAGGATCCTGCAAATACAAGTTCCACCGATATAATGAGTGATATAAAAAATGTTATCATGCCGGAGATCTTGTCGAAGTATCCAACGGTGACTGCCTCATATGAAGGACAGAACCGAGAAGCGAACAAATTGCAGAAATCAATAAATGCGGTTGGACTATCGGCATTATTACTCATCTATATCGTAATTGCGTTTACTTTCAGAAGTTTCAGTCAGCCGATCCTTTTAATTCTTCTGGTGCCATTTAGTTTAACAGCGGTGGCCTGGGGACATTGGTTACATGGATTCCCTATTAACATTCTATCTATGTTGGGGATCATAGCTCTAATTGGGATCATGGTGAATGACGGCCTGGTTTTGATAGGTAGATTCAACAATAATCTGCGAGATGGAATGCTTTTCGACAAGGCTATCTATGAAGCAGGAAAATCCCGTTTCAGGGCGATTTTTTTAACATCACTGACCACCATGGCTGGACTGGCTCCATTGATATTCGAAAAAAGCAGGCAAGCACAGTTCCTCAAACCAATGGCGATATCTATAGCCTACGGAATAGGATTCGCAACTTTTTTAACACTGTTAATGTTACCGTTATTTCTTTCGGTTAACAACAAACTAAAAGTGGGAACGAAATGGCTTGCTACCGGAGATAAGATCACAAAGGAAGAAGTGGAACGAGCTATTAAAGAGCAGATCGAAGAGCGAGAATTTGAAGAGATTCAGGAGGTAATTTCGGAAGAAACTAAAATTGAAGCCGAATGAGAAGACTGCTCACACTAAACAGAACCTTATTACTCGCCGGGTTAACACTTTTAGGCAGTGGACATTCTTTTGGTCAGTCTGATGAGCTTCTCACGAAGTTGACAAAAGATGAAGCGATTTCTACCATGCTCGAGAATAACTTCGGAATAAAGATTGCCAATAACGCTGTACGGGTAGCCGACAATAACCAGAATATCCTCAATAGCGACTACCTTCCTACCATATCAGGGACGGCTGGGGCTACCTATGACAACACATCTAGCGAGACTAGTTTTAATGGTGCATTGGACAATGAGGGGAATCCCAGGCCTGACATTACCATTGATGAAGCGGAAACACGAAGGTATAATGCCTCCCTAAACCTGGATTATACACTATTTGACGGGCTGGGGCGATATTATAATTACAAATCGCTCAAGGAACAATACAATCTTTCTCAACTAGAAGCCAGGGAGACGATCGAACTAACCACTTTACAACTAATCTCAGTTTACTATGAGGTGGCAAGGCAGATGGAGAATGTTTCTGTTCTTGAAGATGCTTTGGCTATTTCAAAGCAGCGGGAACTGAGGGCCGGGTATCAGTTCGATTACGGTCAGGTTTCCAAACTGGAACTGCTGAATGCCCGGGTTGATGTGAATACGGATAGCATTAATCTATTGGTGGCACGACAACAATTGGTAAATACAAAACGCGATCTTAATCTGGTGCTAAATCGTGAGCTCGAAACAAAGTTCACGGTGGATACGACAGCCACATTCATAAGCCTTTTGAAAATGAACGAATTTGCAGCTGCGGCCTCAGAAAATAATGTGAGTTTACTTCAGAGTGATAAGAATATAGAATTGTCGGGGTATGATGTGAAAAGGGCTAAAGCAGTATTACTGCCTTCTGTTGGTTTGACTGGAAGTTATGGCTGGAATAGATCGGAAAATCCTGCCGGGGTCTTCTTCCCGGGAACTACGGGAATCTCAAATACACTAAATGTTGGGCTAAACCTAAGATGGAATCTTTTCGATGGTGGGCAGTCAATTACTACGGTCAAAAATGCCAGGATCGCATTAGAAAATCAGAATTTGTTGAAATCCCAGCTTTCTGAACAGGTTTTCCGGGACCTGGCCAATGCCAGGGGTAATTATGAAACTGCGTTGTATATCTACAGGTTACAGGAGCAGAATGTACTTACCAATGAGGATAATTTCAGGCGTTCACAGGAACAGCTTAAAATAGGGCAGATAACCAGTGTGGAATTTCGTCAGGCACAGTTGAATCTATTAAATGCCCTAAATGTGAAAAATGCTGCCAAGTATTCTGCGAAGATTGCTGAAGCCGAATTATTACAACTTACAGGTCAACTTTTAAACACTGATTTTTAGACAAGTATATGTTTGAACATTTCTTTCAATGCCCTTATTGTTGGGAGGAAATCTCTATGTTATTGGATCCTTCGGTTTCACAGACCTATGTAGAAGACTGCGAGGTATGTTGCAATCCTATTGAATTAACGGTCGTGTTTGAGAATGAAAGTCTTATGAAATTTGAGGCTGCAGATATCGAGCAGTAGAAAATTAGGGAATCCGGGTTGGTTTTCGATGAACTTCGAATATAGGGGTTAACGGATGAAGGAGAATTTACCTTCAAAGTGGAATAAGTAGTACTTTTCATACGAATTTATTAAATATCCCCATCATGCTCGCAAATACTAACTTTTCCGATAACACCATTGGTTATATCCTGGATGGAGTCATGGACATGAAATCACTAAATAATTTCTGGTATGAAATACTCGAAAAATTAGCTCATCATGATAAAGTCAATCTATATGTAGAGGACGAGAACTTAGATAGTTTTACGTTGAACATTATTCTTATAGTGACCTTGTTTCCACTTGAGTATGCTGATAAGTTTGATAAGATCGTATTTGTGGCACCAGGCAGAAAACACAATGCTCTGGAAAAATTAAAGAGCCTGCTAAAACGTGTCACAATAAAGAATTTTGAAGTAAAGGATAAGAAGCATGCAAGAAATTGGTTGCTCTCTAATTAGTTGATATTAATTCCGAATTTCCAGATTTTATTTTATTCGTTAAATCTTTAATTGTTTTAAAAACCTTTGTATCTTTGCCGTCCACATCGCGGGATAGAGCAGTAGGTAGCTCGTCGGGCTCATAACCCGAAGGTCGCTGGTTCGAGTCCAGCTCCCGCTACAAGGAAATCCGGTTTCAAGAGAAACCGGATTTTTTATTTCAGGAAAATATGGAGTTTACTTCTGGATTTTCTTGAAATAAAAAATCCAATGTTGCAACGCAACACGGATTTCCTTGTTAAGCCCTCCCCGTTCTGGTCCATTTTTCGTTGCGCAGCAATGGAAAATGAATCCAGCGTTTGCTACAAATACATTTCCTTGTTAAGCCCTCCCCATTGTGGACCATTTTTCGTTGCGCAGCAATGGAAAATGAATCTGGCGTGTAATATAAGTATGTGCCAAAAACAGTATCTTCGATAATAGTAATACCGTCTTATGGCAAAGGATAAATCATGGTTGCGTCTTATAATTGACTTGGTCGAGGCTCTTTTTAATAGCTCACGTAGCCGATCCGGAGGGAGAACCTGGCACCAGCATGTGGTACCTTACAAGGAAGGTTGGGCTGTACGTCGTGAAGGCAATAAACGCATTACTTCTAAACACCGAAAGCAAAGCACAGCCATTCGTAAAGCCAAAAGCCTGGCTAAAAAATATAAAGCCGATGTGATCATACACAGGGCTGATGGTACAATTAGGGATCGGATTAATTTTGATTAGCAGTAGTTATTCAGACTATTGTTCTTTCACATTCAATTATACCACACTGCATAGCGTTTTCGCCTTAATTCCAAAGCGAGCCCTTCCTCAAGAGCCAGTGCATCCTCTTTGGTCAGGACCGGATCGATATGATTATACAGGCTCGGCCGTAAATAAAGCCCGTATTTCTCTACAATGTTCGAGGATAATTTGTGGCCTTTTTTATTTCTGAAACCTGATTTGTGTTGCTGAAAACGTTCTTCAGGGGTTTTACTTGTAATACCTACATAAAGACATTCCAACATGCCGTTAAACTGTGGATTTGCATTTCTGAACTTGTAATTTTCAGAAAATACACGTTTCGACAATTCTATTACATAGACCCTGTATTCTGTTCCAGGCATTTCAACATCCTATTTAAAACGTTACAATACTAAACTAGTTGAACTTATTCGAATTTAAATATAATATTATAAGTTTTTGCTATGATCAAAAATAGTATTTCATCCTGCCGTGTTGTAACTTTGAGTTTACCGAAAAAACAATATTAACATGGAAAATAATAAACCTCATGGTCATGCCTACGACCTAAATAGTGATGCAAGCAAATGCCCATTCCTGGGTGGACAACTTAAAGAAAGCGCCGGAGGTGGAACATCCAACCGCGACTGGTGGCCTAACCAACTCAATCTAAACATTCTTCGACAACATTCGGAACTAGTAGATCCAATGGGAGAAGATTATAATTATGCTGAAGAATTCAAAACCCTGGATCTTAAAGCAGTAAAGCAGGATCTTTACGACCTGATGACCGATTCACAGGATTGGTGGCCTGCAGA
>JABDNT010000057.1 GCA_013043685.1 Flavobacteriaceae bacterium
ACTTGGATAACTCAAGCCATGTATATAAATTCTTCTGATTGGCTGGAAGCTATTAAACTTCAAAGAAAATTATCTTCCAATAGATCAAAAGACTCTGATGTTTCAAAAATTGAAAAATTAGCCAAAAAGGAAATTAAGGATGATATATTTTTAATTAGAGGAGTTAAATAATTTCTCAACTATATTTCTATCCTTTGCACACCACTTAGGTTTTGCACTCCAATTTGCACACCTAAAATTTCAATTTAAAGGTAAAAAAACACCCACAAACAAAAAAAGCCTCACCAAATTGGTAAAGCTTCTCATTGGTTACTGATCTCTCAGTGCCACGTAACACATTTCTGTGTCACAACACAACATCTTTTAAATTCCTGCGAAGGCAGGAATCTTTTTCATTAAAGCGTAGTCTTCTTTAATGAGACACCTTCCTTCGAAGGCATTTTGCGGTCTGGACGAGACTCGAACTCGCGACCCCCTGCGTGACAGGCAGGTATTCTAACCAACTGAACTACCAGACCAAATTACCAAACCGCCTGGGCGGTTACCTGCAACAGCAGGTTTTAAGGCATTTGCTTTATTAATCTTTTGTAAAACTCGCGATTTCTCTGCTTTTTAAGAAATCGTTCTCTTACAATAGCATCTTTTCTATTACTATACTCTTCTGTATAAACCACATTCCAGGGAATTTTCCCTTTGGTAGATCGTGTCTGCCCGGAGTTATGTGACATTAATCGTTTCTCAATATCCGATGTTTGGCCGATGTAATAACTACCATCCTTTTGGCTTTCTATGATATATACAAAAAACATAATTTAAATGAACGTGGCCCTTTGTGACAGGCAGTCCCGAGTACTCGGGATTACCAACTGAACTACCAGACCAATTTTCCTGCCCTTTAAAGGACTCCGGCGACAGCCGGACGTAAAAGAAATTGCTTCTTCAGCGGTGGCAAATATAAGACCATTTTTAGTAGTTGCAAACAATTTTTTACAAAAAGACCGAAGTCAGAAGTCAGAAGTTAAAAGTAACTATAGTCTTGATTCCTGGCTCCTGAATCCTGGCTCTGAGAATCAGTCAAACTTTGAGCGCTCCACCAGGTAAGTAGTAAGGATCTTATTGAATCCTTCATTGATGTCGGAGCGTACATACTTGATCCCATACTGCCCGCACTTCAACTGAAGTTCGTTAAAATATTTAGCCACAGCTGTCTCATAACTCTCCTTGATATTGTCGGCATACAAATTCACATGCTCCCCGGTCTCCACATCCACAAACCGTTTTGGCCTATTACTAAAATCGAATTTCAATTCTTTCTCCTTATCAAAGGTGTGAAATAATACCACCTCGTGTTTGTTGTATTTCAAATGCTGAAGGGCTTCAAACAACTTCTGTTCCTCCATATCACTCTGAAACATATCCGTAAACAGGAACACCAGGGAACGTCGCTTTAATTTTTCAGCAATTAAATGAAGATGTGCATAGGTGCGTGTTTGCTTAGATTCCCTGGGCTGAACGATCGCTTCATTCAACTTCCCCAATAACATCTGGTGATGCCGCTCACTGCCCTTTTCCGAAGCATAGAATTCGTATTCATCACTGTAAATACTCATGCCCACCGCATCACGTTGCCGCTTTAGTAAGTTCATTAAAGCCGCAGCTGCCAGGACCGAAAATCCTATTTTATTCAGGGAATTGATATTGAATTCCTTCAATTTGGGGTAATGCATCGAACTGCTGTTATCCATCACCAGGTGACATCGCAAATTGGTCTCTTCTTCGTAGCGTTTGGTGTATAGCTTGTCCGTCTTAGCATACAGCTTCCAGTCAATGTGTTTCCGGCTTTCCCCCGTGTTGTAGATCTTATGCTCAGCAAATTCTGCAGAGAAACCGTGAAACGGACTCTTATGCAGCCCGGATATAAATCCCTCCACCACCTGGGTGGCCAGCAGCTCCAGGTTCTTAAACCCGGTGATTTCGTTTATTTGCTTTTCTATTTTCATTATTGGTGAATAGTGAAACGTGAGCGGTGAATAGGGTTTCTATTTATTCAAGTAATTTCTGGTTCCAATTAATAAACGCCTCATTGACTCCAACATTTCATTAATGTCAGTATTTTCGTCAATATACCGAAGTCGTATAGCCAACAAATACTGGGTTTCAAGCCCGGCTAAAGAACCCAGAGAGATACTTATAAAATGACTAAATTCCTTGTTACTTTTCCGTGCCGCTCCCTCGGCTATATTTGAGGGTATCGAAACTACAGCTCGTTTCATTTGGTTGGAAAGCCCATATTTTTCTTCGGAGGGAAATTCGGCAATCAAACCATAGATCTTTTCAACCAAATCCATGCCAGTCTTCCAAACATCCATTTCCTTATGATCCATAACTTCCCCCTAATTTTTCGATCAATTTTTACCAATCCTGCTCTTCACCCTTCACCCTTCACTATTCACTCTTCACTATTCAATAACACCATCCACGATCCCATACTCCACACTCTCCTCAGCACCCATCCAGTGATCACGGTTGAAATCTTTCATCACCTTCTCATAAGGCTGTCCGCAATTATCGGCCAGGATCTCCGCACTCAGTTCCTTGGTCTTAAGGATCTCCTGTGCGGTGATCTCTATATCACTGGCAGGACCTCTTGCCCCGCCACTGGGCTGGTGGATCATCACCCGTGCGTGCGGCTGAATAAATCGTTTTCCCTTCTCTCCCGCGGAAAGTAAAATACTCCCCATCGAAGCACAAAGGCCGGTACAGATCGTCGACACCGGACTTTTCACCGCCTTCATCGTATCATACATTGAAAAACCGGAGGTTACAAATCCACCCGGACTATTTATATAGAATTTTATTTCTTCGTTGCTCAGGGAATCCAGGTATAAAAGCCTGTCCACAACGTGCTTGGCACTTTCATCATCTACCATCCCCCATAAGAACACTTTGCGTTCTTCCAACAATTGATTGTCTATTTTATCCTGTACTTTATTTGTTTTTTCCATAGATGTCGCCGGTTTTGGCTATTTTATTTTTATTCCTGTTTGTGGGTTCTAGTGATTCGCCGTTCACCGGGCGGAGCCGAAATGAGACTGCGGATTTTAGCGAGAACTAAGATAAAAAAAGGCCTGGCATTACGCCAAGCCTTTCTTCAATAATTTGATTTCGATTATTAGTTCAATAACGAATCGATCGCCTCGGTGTACACATTCTTTGGTGCTACACCCACCTGGCGTCCTACCAATTCACCATTGTTGAATACGAGCACAGTGGGGATATTTCTCACACCATACTTCGCAGCAAACTCCTGGTTTGCATCCACATCCACTTTTCCTACTACAGCTTTTCCTTCGTATTCATCACTAATCTGGTCGATGATAGGGCCAACCATTCTACAAGGTCCGCACCATGCCGCCCAAAAGTCAACCACTACGGGTTTGTCACTTTTTAATACGGTTTCATCAAAAGTTGCATCGGTTATTTCTAAAGCCATTGTTATATTTTTTATTTGTTATGCAAAAGTAGTCAATTTTTGCAGCATTCCTTACAGCTGTTGCATTAGTTTAGGCAATGCCTGTATTACTTTTTATTATGCGGGCCCATGAAGTAGTCGTGAAGTGTGCTTCGCTCTACTTCACGGCACTTCATGGCCGGGTCTTCCGCTTTATCCCCCAATCGAGTTGGGGGGATGCCGCTGCAACCCCTGCCCGGTTAATTCAGCTTATACTTCAATTCCATCTCCTTTAACTCCTCCAGTAATTCCTTACTAATTTCCACCTTCTGCTTCCGGCTGGGCATATTTAGTTTCAGCTTATCTTCCATGTCGTACATCGTAATATGCAGTTGTTTATCCCCTTTGTGCATTTTCAGAAGTTCTTTCAGTTCATTGATAGTGTCTTCCTGCAGGTTGTCAATGGGAATCTGTAGGGTTAATTTCTTGGCCTGAAGCCCCATTACATCATGCAACAACTGTATATTGCTATATTGCAATCTTGGATCTCCCTTCTTCCCGGTCTCCCGGTTCACCCATCCTTCCCGAACAAAAACACGGGCGTAGATAAATGAATTCGGAATAAGTAAATGACGGTATTTCAAGTACTCCTCACCAAAGATCTTAAACTCAAAACTGTCGTCATAATCCTCCACTGTGAAGATAGCCCAGCCTTTACCCGCCTTGCTTTCCCTATGCTGAACATCGCTAACTACTCCGCCAAAGGTCAACTCGCGGTTCACAAAACGCTCCAGGTGGTTAAAATCGCTCACCTTGCAGCTACAGAAACTATCGATCTCTGTTTTAAAATCGTCCAGAGGATGTCCCGAAATATAGATCCCTACTACTTCCTTCTCCTGCTTTAACTTTTTCATGGTTCCCCATTCCTCACAAGGAGGCACCTCGGGCTCGGGTATCTGCACCTCACTCGCATCGCCAAACAAACTCACCTGGGAAGAATTCTGTGTTTCCTGGTATCGGGCCGCATAGCGCAATACTTTTTCGAAGAACATAATACCGTCTCCGTCCGTATGCATATATTGAGCGCGGTGCGTATCGAAGCTATCAAAACCACCTGCGAGGACAAGATTTTCAAATGCTTTCTTATTGGCTGCCCGCAGGTCGATCCGCTTAGCGAGATCGAAAATACTTTTATACTTTCCATCTTTTCGATTTTCCACGATGGTGGCTACGGCATTTCCGCCCACACCTTTTATGGCACCCATTCCGAAGCGAACCGCGCCACTGTCGTTTACCGTAAACTTATAGAAGGATTCGTTCACATCAGGTCCTAATACTTCCAGTCCCATCCGCTTACATTCTTCCATAAAGAAGGTGACCTGCTTAATATCGTTCATATTGTTGGAAAGCACTGCCGCCATATATTCGGCCGGGTAATGCGCCTTCAGGTAAGCCGTCTGATAGGCGATCCAGGCGTAACAGGTGGAGTGTGACTTATTGAATGCATAACTGGCGAAAGCTTCCCAGTCCTTCCATATCTTCTCTAAAATTTCAGGGTC
>JABDNT010000058.1 GCA_013043685.1 Flavobacteriaceae bacterium
ACTTGCTATTTCCAAGAATCAAAATCACAATTACAATGACTCCTGCTGCTATTAAATCATATTTTGATGGTCCGTTAAATTTCAAATTCTGATATTGAATTCTTGGTTTCTCATAAAATTACTTACAACGTCCATGGCTATAAATCCTGCCTGCCGGCAGGCAGGTCGGCGATGAGACAGCGGTTTTGGGTAGTTTTTTACACCCAAAAGAGCTGGAGCGTCAAAGTCGAATTTCAGTGGACTTTTTATTTTGTAGTTAAATTAATCAATTCAGAATGAATTGAGCTGATTTATAGCCTTTGTTGGCAATAGTTATGATTTTTGATAGTAATAGTCGAACCAGGTAATTCCTTCCAAATATATTTCATGCTTCACTTTATTGTTTAATAATTCGTACAAGGTAACCTGAGCCCAATATGTGCATCCTGAACAGACTGGAACCTTTCGGTAAGATTTTCGAATCAAATTTATCTGTTCCATATCCTGATCATTGATCACCATATCTCCCTTCTTATGAAATTGCTCAAGAAGTAAGACCGCCATAAACTGCTCACTTGGTTTGTCAGAATACAATAATTGACTAATTGGTTTGTACCTTCTTTTCTTAAGCAAATTAATAGAACTGGAAACTGGATTAGTTGAACTTCCTGCTACGCTGCACGCGTAACCGATAGCATCGTTTTTCCAATCAATACTATCAATATGAATTTGTCCAAACGAAAATGCGGAGGACAATATCAGAACAAGAAAGAATGTCGTTTTCATAATTATTGCCAACGTTAAGTCCATGATTCCGTTGCGAGAAAGTCCGAAGGATCTTTCGAATGCGGAATCGTGGGTGAATCTAAAGATAGGAATTTTAGTTCTACACCAAACAATGGATTATGGGCAATGTTGTGCGCCTGTTTCGGAACCGACAATGCCTTTAGGCGACTACCAAAAAATTGGCGCGGAGCCCTCCGGGCTGAGTGAGTAAAAATTTGAGCCGATTTTTTAAGCTGCAAGTGGGGGAGAATTTTGCAGGAGGTCCTGACCTTAAACATCTAATGGCGTACAACGTCCATGGCTATAAATCCGGCCTGCCGGCAGGCAGGTCGGCGATGGGACAGCGGTTTTGGGTAGCTTTTTTTGCACCCAAAAGAGCTGGAGCGTCAAAGTCGAATTTTCAGTGGACACTTTATTTTGGAGTTAAATTAATCAATTCGGAACGAATTGAGCTGATTTATAGCCTTTGTTAGGCACAGTTATTTATGGTCCAATTTCAAAAGATCATTTCCTAAGTTTGCTATGTATAGAGTTTGACCATCATTTGAATAGAACATTCCTGTAAGTAATCCAGGAAGTGGACTAAACAAATCTGGAGAAAGTAATTCAAGCCTCTCCATACCTAAGTGACTTCTTCTGTTCCATTCATTTGTAATCTTTAAATTATCTTTAGTGGAACCATCAAAAATTATATGTTGAGAATGATTTTTAAAATCCACTGCAACTACCTGATTATATAATGGAGATGCCACGATTAATCGACCTTCTTTATCAATTAATAGATTATCTGGAGTTCCGACATTTGCGACCACACCAATATAATCTACTCCACCAGTTTTATTATCAACTTCTAATTTATGCACTCTATCCATCATGGTTTCAGCAACAAATAGATATTTTTCATCCTTATCCATGGTGATCCCATTTGAAAAGTAAAGGCTATCCAAAATTTTAACAGGAGTGCTTTTTAAATTGTTCATTCTAAAAACAGCACCAGTTGGGACAGGCAAATTGGCGGCTTGAAACATTTCGCCTAAATTTATACTCTCTGCGGATTGAGAAAACCATAATGCTCCCGTTTTATCTCTATAAATTGTGTTTACTCCATATGGATGATCATAAATCATTTCTACTTTTTCTGTGGCTACATTTATTCGATAAATTTTTCCGTCTGCAACATCAGACATTAAGATATGTTTTCCATCGTGTTCTAAAGTCATTCCATTGGGACCTGCGATTTGTTCAGGAGGAAGATGAAGGAAACCTGCCGTCGAAAAATCACCAAATGGTCGATTAGAGCCATCTTTTTCAATTAATCGAAGACCTTTTGCTTGGTCAACTACGATTATTCGCCCATCTTCTAATGAAACTCCATCTTCAGCTCGAAGTAAACTGCCATCACCAGGAAATAAATTCGAATCATTATAAGTTAAATATGGTAATTGTTCATTTATCTTTTCAGAGACTTCAATGTTATTGTTTGAGTTTTGTTGATCACAACTTAGTATTGTAAAAATAAAAAGGAATAATGAGTAGATAGATGGTTTCATATGCTGAATTTTTTAATTGTGCCTAACGGCTCGCATAAATGGCGTGGCGGCGTTTAGCCGACATGAACATTTTATGCTTTGTTAGCGGCTGGCTTTTTCATTCTATTATTTTTTTCATGGCCTCAACAAGTGAAGCCCAATTTCCTTGCGAGTGTTTTGCACTCTTCTCATCATAGTTAGTTTGAGAAATTGTCAATTCTGTCTCGTTTCCATTTGGTTTTATCTCATAACAAACCCATAAATAATTTTCAGGTTTATCCTCTTTACCACTCCAATTACTTAAGTATGAATATGCTAACTTTCCATTGTGTGCATATTCAAGAACTTTTCCTCTGTCTTTATATTTTTGCCCTTCCCATTCTCCTTGAAAAATAATATCGCTTCCAATTTTCCAATCTGTCACTAATTCAGTTCCGAAAAAGTACTGCTTAACAATTTCAGGTTTAGTCAATGCATCCCAAACTTTTTCTTTAGAGGCGTTGATTGTGGTTTTGTATTGAATTTTAAAATGTGTCTGCATATTTTTTCTTTTTTCAGCTTACGTACAATGGCTCGTATAAATGGAATGGCTGGGTATAGCCGCTATTAACATTTTATGCTTAGTTACCAGATGGCTTTCTTTTATAATAATTTCTACTTATTTCTGCCTTCCCTTAAATTAATACCACAATATAAAAACGCCTTCATACAGCATATAAAATCCGTCCACCCCTGAGTTTGTCCAAGTGCCTGTTTAACACCATTGTTGTCTAACGGAAAATTTTCTTCGGTAATCAATATTGAAGTTTTATTTGAGTCTATTGAATCGAGTTTTATCTTAACCGTAGCAATTCTGCCACTTGCAGCCCATTCAAATGATATACAAGTATTCAGTATGACTTCTTTAATCGAAACCGATAATTCACCACCAACATCATCAAAAAACCAAATAATATTCTGACCTTTTTTAATAGGGCCGCTTGCTCTTGAAATAAAGAATTTAGAGAGTTTTTTTGGATTTAATATTGAGTCAAAAACTTCATTAACGGGCCTTAAAACAATGTCCTTTACTTTGACTTGAATATTTTCCATGGGTTTCCATTATTATTTATATACGAATCGTTAGCGGATGTCTTCTAATTTTTTTTCGATTCGTTTGATAGTATTCCAATTTCGAGTGGTGATATCCGTTCCATAATTTTTCTCTAAAGTTTCCATTCCTTTTGGGATTTTGGTTACAGAGATGTCTACAACACTTAATATAGTTTTGTCAATATAAGAGATAATTTTGTATGAGTCATCAAAATTTGACCAAGGCAATTGCAATTTTGTTTCGGTATCTTTCCTTAAAAATGAAACATACAATTGAATATCCTTTGAGAGAATTATATCTTTGAATGGATTTTTTTTGATTAGTCCATAAATCATTTCAGATGTCCTTAAGATAGTTGGAATTGGAAAACCAAATACTTTTTCCAAATGTTCTGAAATAGTATTAGCGAGATGCTCTAAATCATCAGCCATAGTATCAAAGATTATATTTCCTGAATTTAAAAGTGTAACCACGTTTTCGAATTTCAAATTTTCCATTTCTTTACGAAGTTCAGCCATAGGAACCTTGTGATGACCGCCTACGTTAATTCCTCGTAGAAAAGCAACATATCTTATTTTTTCTAATTTCATTTATTTTCTTTTAGCTTGCCGCTAACGTTTGTATAAAGGTAGAAAAATAAAATATTTGTAAATTGCTGAGTCAGTTCTTTCGTCCCAGCTGGGTTAACCACTCAATTGTTAACCTTTTAAGATATTTTATACCATGGACGATAAGCACCCTTTTTCAGATTTTGGCCGTATCCTCGAACTTAAACGTTATGCGCCAAATACCGTAAAGATCTACCTCTCCCTTCTTAAAACACTTCAGAAACAAATAGGAGAACAAACCATTCACGAACTCGAAAACTCCCAGATCGTAAGTCAGGCAATGCAGCTTGTGGAACGGAAAAAATATAGCCGCTCAAGCCATAAACAACTCCTGGGAGCCCTGGGATTATACCTTCGGGAGATGCACAACCGAAAGATCGACTTCTCCAACATCTATCCGGTTCGGAAACAAAAAAGGCTGCCGCAAATCCTTTCCAAAGAGGAGATCACCAGGCTCTTAGATTCTACAAAGAACATCAAACACAAAACCATGATCATGTGTCTCTACGGACTAGGCCTTCGGCGTGGTGAACTGCTTAATCTCAAAGTAAACGATATAGACAGCGACAGGGGAGTGGTGCATATCAAAAGTGCGAAAGGGAACAAAGACAGGTTAGTGCCACTTTCAGAAACACTACTGAAACAACTAAGGGAATACTACAGATCCTACCGGCCGAAAAACTACCTTTTTCAAGGGCTTAAAGGAGGTAAATACTCCGAAACAAGCTTACTCAATGTCTTCCATGAAGCCTGTCGCAAAGCGGATATACGAAAGAAAGTAACACCGCATAGCCTTCGTCATGCCTATGCAACCCATCTTATGGATTCAGGAGTGGATGTGCGTATTATTCAGGAACTACTAGGCCATGGTTCAGTAAAAACAACCATGATCTATACCCACGTAAGCACCAGGAATATACTGGATGTAACCAGTCCGTTGGATACCCTATAATGATTCGCTATAACGAGCCGCAATCTAATCCTCCATCTTCCTAAACGAAACCGCTACTTTGGTTTTCAGGTCGCTGTCAAAATAAAGCACCTGGTCCTTCGTCAAGGAAAGTTCTTTGGTTTCCTTAGGGGTAATCGGGATGATCTTCACGATTTCCTCACCTTTGGTCTGAATGCGAACAGAGAATACATTCTTTCCCATATTTTCCACTATGGCAACACTGTCTGAGTCCATATACGGATTGATCGCACCGTCCTGCCCCGGGCCCTTGCCCGCAATACACATGCTTTGGGAAGAATTTAATTCGATGATATCCTGGGCATATAGATCGTAAGAGCTAAATAAGAGAAGCAGAAGAATAACGCTTATTGTTTTCATAGTATCAGATTTTATTATAGATACACATGAAATCCCGGTTTAGATGAGTTGGGTGTTGATTTATGTTGAATCGGTTCTTAGCCTATTCTACCTTTCTTCAGAATAAATTTTACATCACAATATGGTTCTTCCATTCATAAGGTGCCGGGATATCCTCATCGTCTATCATCTGCCGGATGTCGATCTCTATTCCCCGACTCAGATCCGAAATAGGCACATCGTTTGGGCCTCCCTCAAAGGGGTTCTCCGTATTCTCACCTATGGACTCCATGGTATGGAACACCCATGCCAGCAAGGCACTGAAAGGGATAGAGAACCATACAAAGTGTTTACCAATACTTAACTGCAACTGGCGGGTCCACTCCCAATAGGTTTCATTGGCGTTCATATAGGCAACGATCTCTTCACCTATGGTCTGGAAGCCTTCCATGATACCAAATGGCAGGAGGATAATGAATACCCACACGAAAATGTAATTCAATGTAGCAAACTGCCTGGGGTAGGGGAAGTTCTTGATCCGCTCGCTCTTACCCTGTAAGGCGTAAAACTCCTTCAGCACATTGGCCATTTCCATATGCCTGAAATCTTCGATCATCCCCTCTTGCAATAATTCCCGTAGCCTCCGCGATTGTACACCGAGTAATTGTGAAGCACGGTTTCCTTTGGCAAAGACCTCATTGAATTCTTCCTCTGATATGTACCGGCGGATCACTTCCTCCAAATCCTCGGTATCTTCAGGAACCGTATAATTCTTGTCTCTGAATTCCTTGTTCGACCGGGTGCTCTTTAAGTGCATTTCCCAGGGTTTGTCCTGCCGCAACTGGTAACGTAGTGCCGTTAACCAGGCCACATGTCGATGGACCAATTCTTTTATCAGGGCTTTTCTTTTTTCTTCTGAAAGTGGTTCCCTGGCATGGTCGTTCGTAATAAAATCCTTTACCATGATGGTCCAGGTTCTCGAGGTATTCACGATCCCTCCCCAGATCTTTCGCGCTTCCCACAAGCGGTCGTAGGAGGCATTGTTCTTAAAACTCACAATGAAGGCCACGGCAGTTCCCAGTACACCCAGGGGAAGCCATGGCACGTGAAGCCACTTCCAGCGTAACACTTCAAATAGGAAAACCGGTATGGTTGCTATTATTAGGAACATCAATATGTAGCGACGCGTCCAGCTGATGACGCCACGAATAGGAAAGATTCTTCGGGTATACATGGATCAAATTTTTTTCTGAAGATAAAGAATTGTGCCCAACTCTGGACATCTTCAGAATCATCCTACAGTTACCCTGTTTTTCTTCGAAAGGATTTATTTCACCCCGAACTTCTTCAGTATATCATCCATCAGGCACCATTTGGTGATACCCGACTGGAATAAATTCACACCCACAAAAGCAGTGAACCAAAGCCAGTTGATATTTACTGTGGCAGCGAGGATTATGCTAATCAGGATCAATGTCCCGGCAATGATTCGAATATATCGTTCTCTCATGATTTCTTTTTTTACTTCTAAATGAATTTTTCTACGGGCACAACCACAGCCTTGACAGGATTATCTGTCTCAAGCATACTGTTGAATTCTTCTATAAGGCCAAATAAAACTTCTACCTTTTCCGGTTCGGTAAATGAAAAAAACATATCCGATTCGGTTCCCTGGCCACTGCCCTCGAACCAGCCCGATCGCATCATAAATGGAGTTGCGTTTTTGAATCCTTCTATATCCGACTCGCTATATCTTTCTATTTCAGCCTTTCTGAAAAGTGCACGCACTTCCGTGTTGAATTCTGAAACTGAGGTAACAATCAATAATTTCATTAGCTATGTTTTTTCTTTTCAATGAGGTAATACACCAGCGGTACCACCAATAATGTGAGCACGGTGGATACAATGGTTCCACCCATTAGCGATATTGCTAACCCCTGGAATATTGGGTCGAACAGGATCACAAATGCACCTATCACTACGGTTCCCGCTGTAAGTAGGATAGGAGTGGTACGTACTGCCCCAGCTTCGATTACTGCCTGTTTCAATGGGATGCCCTCAGCAAGCCTGAGGTTCACAAAGTCAATCAGCAGCACCGAATTCCTAACCATGATCCCCGCAAGGGCAATCATCCCGATAAAAGAGGTGGCCGTAAAGAAGGCGTCCATCAGCCAATGCCCTAAAACAATACCGATAAGTGAGAGGGGAATAGCCACCATCATCACTACGGGTGCTTTAAAATTCTGGAACCAGCCAACGATGAGTATATAGATGATGATGATCACACCTGCAAATGCAATTCCAAGATCACGGAATACTTCCAAAGTGACCTGCCACTCACCATCCCATTTAACGGTATAATTATCTTCGAAATCGGGTTGTTTAATATAAAGTTCGTCCATGGTATATCCCTTCGGAAGTGGAATCTTCTCGAGCTCGTCGCTTATTCCCATGATCGCATATACCGGGCTTTCCAATTCACCGGCCATATCTGCCATTACATAGACAACACGTTTCTGGTTTTTTCGGTAGATGCTTTTTTCGATAACACCCTCTTTGATCTCAATGAGATCACCTACAGGGATCATATTCCCATTCGCAGACCGAACCATGATTCCTTTAATATCCAACAGGTCCGATTTCTCCTTTTCCTCTAATGCCAGCAAGATACCAACCTGGTTGGAGGCATCCTCGTCATAAAGACTTGTTACGGGACGTTCAGACAACGCCATATTCAAAGAGTGAGTGATCTGTTTTGGAGAAACGCCATACAGCGTGGCCTTTTCGCGGTCGATCACAAATCCATATTCTTTTTGATCTGCTTCTACCATCCAGTCGATGTCCACAACGTCATTGGTGTTATGTAATAGCTGCCGAACTCCATCGGCAACTGCGATTTGTTCACCGTAATCCGGACCGTAGATCTCTGCTACTATGGTCGACAACACAGGAGGCCCCGGCGGCACTTCTACGATCTTTACATTCGCTCCGAACTTTGCCGCGATCTCCTGGATGCCCGGGCGAAATCCCTTGGCTATATCATGACTCTGCTCACTTCGATCGTGCTTATCGGTTAGATTCACCTGAATATCGGCCATATTGCTACCCCCACGAAGGTCGTAATGACGTACCAGCCCATTAAACGTGATAGGTGCCGAAGTACCTACATAACTCTGGTAATTCACTACCTGCGGTTGAATGGCAATAAACTGACTTATTTCTTTTGCCACAACGGCAGTTCTTTCCAAGGTAGTGCCTTCGGGCATGTCAATGACCACTTGGAATTCATTTTTGTTATCGAAAGGGAGCATTTTAACAGCAACCGATTTGGTAAAGAACAAACCAACAGAACCTAACAATAATAGAAAGGTCAACCCAAGGAACAACCATCTTTTCTTCGGATTTTCGATAAGTGGTCTTTCCAGTTTTTCATAGATGCGGTAAATAAAGGTATCGCCAAGGGGTTTGTGTTTTTTTGATTTACTGTCACCCTTATCTTTTTCACGAAGAAATAGTACCCCCAGGTAAGGTGTTATGGTCAGCGCCACGAAAAGGGAAAGCAACATGGCAATGGATGCACCTATAGGCATGGGAGACATGTAAGGCCCCATTAATCCCGAAACGAATGCCATTGGTAACACGGAGGCAATTACTGTGAAAGTAGCCAGGATCGTTGGATTTCCGACTTCATTGATAGCATACAGTGCAGCCTGTTTGAAAGGTAACTGCTTCATTTTGAAATGCCGGTGCATGTTCTCGGCAATGATGATGGAATCGTCTACCACAATCCCGGTCACAAATACCAGCGCAAACAAAGTAATACGGTTAAGGGTATAGTCGAGGATGTAGTAGCTCAATAATGTTAAGGCGAAAGTTATGGGTACCGATAGGAAAACTACCAATCCCCCGCGCCAACCCATCGCAAGCATCACCACCAGGGTAACCGCTATGATCGCCCCTATGAGGTGCATTAATAATTCCGAAACCTTTTGAGACGCCGTTTCTCCGTAATTCCGGGTGACTTCCACATGTACGTCGTCCGGGATCAGTGTTGTACGTAAATGAGCTACCTTCTCAAGGATAATATCCGAGATCTTCATGGCATCTGCACCTTTTCGCTTTGCAACGGAAATGGTAACAGCAGGATATTCGGATGGGTAATCCTCTATTAGTTCACTGGCTTTCCCATAACCCAGGCTCACATAATTTTTAGGGATCTCAGGGCCGTCTATAACTTCAGCGATCTGCTTTAAGTAAATCGGTTGATTCTCATTGGTTCCAACGATAAGACTTTCAACATCCTCCTTGTCTTCCAGAAACCGTCCGGTCATAACCGAAAACTCCTCATCGTTGGTATTGAATGTTCCGGATTGTAATTGCTGGTTGTTAGACTTTATCATTTCAGCAATAGAAAGAAAATCCAGGCCGTTGGCCGCCATTTTATCTCTATCGAGGACGATACGCAACTGTCGTTCCCTGCCACCAATACGCTGTGTGGCGGAAACATCATTGATCTTTTCAATCTCGTTGGTGAGTTCCTGTGAGATCTGCTTTAACTGATAATCATCGTAATTCTCACTCCATAGTGTGAGTCCTAACATAGGGACATCATCAATTGCACGTGTCTTCACCAGTGGAAATGTGACTCCTTCGGGCATGAGGTCCATATGCTTGTTGATCTCATTGTACAATTTTACCAGGGAACGCTCAATATCCTCACCCACGTAGAACTGCACGATCACCATACCCTGTTCTTTCGTGGAGGTTGAATACACATACTCTATACCCTTAATGTTGGAAATGAGTTTTTCCAGGGGCTTGATCACCCTGGACTCAACCTCGGTAGGACTGGCTCCTGGGTAACCCACGAAGATATCGGCAATAGGTACGTCTATCTGTGGTTCCTCCTCCCTGGGAATTAGAAATGAACTGTACACACCAATGACCATAAAAACGATCATCAGTAGTACTGTGAGTTTCGATCCTATGAATCCCTTCGCTATCTTTCCGGCTAATCCTTCTTTCATCTGTCCTCTTTATTGAATTTCGACTTTTACACCGTTAAATAATTTTCCATCCGCGGAAACTATGAACGATTCATCTGATTCCAGGCCGGATAACACCTCCACCTGGTCGCCGTAGGAACGGCCTAATCGAAGCCAACGCAGTAGGGCTGTGTTTTGTTCGCTTACCGTGTAAACACCTCTAAGTTGCCCGCGCTGAACCACGGCTTCCAGTGGAATGAGGACAGGGGTTTCGGTTAAGCCATCTTCCACTGGAAATTGCACCGTGGCATACATACCTGATTTCAGGCCTTCAATGGTCTTATCTACAATTACCTTTACCACGAACTGACCACCGCTTATTGCCGCTGAAGAACTTACTTCCGAAACAGTAACGGATAGGGTAGTGTCTAATGCCTTCACCACAATCGCTGCTTTCGTATTCTTTTTTATTTTCTGAATATCGTTTTCCGCTACCCGTGTGGTCACCTCGAAGGTTCCAGGACCTTCAATCGCTAAAAGAGGAACTCCCGGATTGGCAAGGTCACCTTCATCTGTAAACACCCCGGTTACTATTCCGTTGAAAGGAGCGCGGATATTGGTGTAGGCAAATTGTGCTCCAACTTCGTTCTTCATTTGCTTTGCCGCTTCAAGACGAGCCTCAGCCATTTCGAAACGGGAACGCATATCGTCCAGTTCCTTTTGTGAGGCACTGTTGTCATTGAATAAGGCCTGGAACCGTTGAAGGTCCTTTTCCGCATTTCGGTAAGCGGCTGTGGCCTCGGCGATCATGGCGTTAGCCTGGGCATTTTTAGCAGAAAGTTCCGTGCTGTTTACACGAAGTAATAATGTTCCTTTTTTCACCTTGTCCCCCGTGGCAACGTAGATCTTTTCCACATGGCCCATCATGCGGGTACTTAGTTGTGCGTTGTTTAACGCTTCTACAATTCCACTGGTACTTAAAAAGGAACTATCCTCGCTGTTGTCAACTTGCTGCGTTTGCACTTTAAGGGTGGCGGTATTCATTTCCGTAGCTGTTTGGGACCTTTCCCCGCAACTGAGAAATAGCGTTGTAATAAGAATTGATATAGTGATCTTTTTCATGGTCTTGTTTTATTTTTTAGTTAGGAAACGCAGATAAGCCTGGGCGTAATTATACTGGAATACGGTTTGATAATATTCCAGCTGCTTCTCCGCAAATTTTGCTTCGGAAAACAGTAAATCACTGGTGCGTTCCAGGCCTTCCCTGAATCGATTCTTACGTATTCTCAGAGATTCTTCGTATTGTTCCAGGGCCTTTTTCGAAAGAGCAAGATCGTTTGCTGCATCGCTTAACATCCGATGTGCTTTCTCGAGTTCAAGTTTACTTTCGGCCAGGTATTGATCGTACTCAATGGCAGACCGTTCATACGCCGCTTTGCTTTTCTGGGCCTTCCCAAACCGCTTGTTGCCATCGAACAGATCCCAGCTTAATTGTGCTCCCACTAGGTATCCATTGGCATCGGCCTGTAGAAATTCATTGTCGTATAGTTCATAGCTTCCGAAGGCATTCAGACGAGGGAGGAAAGACATCTTATTCGATTGATATTGTTGCTCATATGCTTTGGAAGATGCCAGCATCGCCCGCAGGTCTGCCCGTTCCGAAGGAAGTGTGTGTGTAGCAATATTCTCGTTTACAGGTTCTAGCGATTCCGAAGGACGGTAGACAGCGTCACTTGTATCATTCATTAGTACTGAAAGATGCCCCGAGATGTTTTCTATATTGCTTTGAGCGTAGGCCATCCGGTTTTCTATTTCCAGCACTTGCACTTCAGCTGCGAGGAGGTCCGATCGTTGTAATAAACCTTGCTTAAAACTGTTATTGGCGATGCGCAGGTTCTCTTCTGAAGCAGTTTTAGAAAGTTCTATGACCTCCTTCATTTTGTAGGCGAGTTGCAATTGCATATACACTTCATCTACCTGGAGTTCTAAGTATTCCCGTGAACGGCTTTCCTGGAATTGTGCGGCTTCGAATTTTGATTTGGCTGCCTTTCGCTGATAGATCCCGTCCAGGTTGATTAGCGGTTGCCTTACTTCCAGTTTTGTGGCAAAATTATCCGTACGAAGGGGATCGTTGAGAAGTTGTGGGTTAAAATCGCTTGCAGTAAGGACTTCCTGGTTTAGTTTAGACCCAAAAGCCATCAGGGGATTTGTTGTAGTCATACCCGTGTAAGAGGCGGAGATAGATGGCAAGAATACGGCATTAGCCTGGTTAAGGTCTCCTTTAGCTTCAATCACATGTTGCGCCTGGATCTTGAGAGTGTTCCCATTCTGGAGAACGTTTTGAAGGAGATCCGGTTTGGAGATAGTGCGAACCTCCTGGGAGAGACTCGCAGTAGCGATCAAAAAAACAGAAAGTAAGCTGTATCGTATTTTCACTGGTATCAATTTTTAACAAAAGTAAAGCTCCAGTGAAGCCGGGTCAGTAACCTTTGTTACGGGAGTTGGTAACCTTTGTTACTTAGAATGCGGTGATAAAAAAAGCCCTCCTGAAAGGAAGGCTTTTACAACTAACTAATAACCAATATAAACCAACATATCAGGTATGGTTTATAAAAGGTGCGTTAAATGCGATCAACTAATCATTTTATCAGACTTTTTTCCCTTTCATTATTTTCTTTCAGTATTGTTTGGGCATTACATGTTTCTTAAAACACAACAACCTATTTTATCCCTCGGTCTATGATCGGGGACCCAGAAGTAGATTTCTTACACTTCGGTTTTAAATTTCATACAATGTATAACCTACTGAAAGCGAAAACAGTAACATTTGTTACAAAACCTATCCGCAACTATTTTTTCTGAAGTTTTATAAAGAGCTCATTTCCTGCTCGTTTGGGTATGGAATTATGCGCCGTTTCCATAATATCAATACTGAAATATTCTGAAAACAACTGTCGGTATTCCTGCTCATTCCCTCCGAAAGGCGGGTGATCCTCAAACAGCGGGATATTGAAAAGAAGTCCGGCTAATTTACCGTTCTCTTTCAGCAGTGAATGCATTTTTACCACATACCGGGATCGTTCCGAAGGATTCAGGGCACAGAAAAAAGTCTGTTCTACGATGAGGTCGAAGCGTTCATTCAAGTCGAAAAAATCCTGATGTAATAATTGTTCTAACGGAAAATCGGGAACCCTTTTTTGGAAATTCTGAAGTGCGATCACCGAAATGTCCAGGATATAGATATTAGTGAAACCCTGTTTGAAGAGATATTCCGCCTCATAGGAATTTCCGCCACCCGGGATAAGGATCCTGAGATCCTTGTTGGTGAGTTGATCGAAATACGCTTGTAGGGGCGTGGAAACATATCCGATATCCCAGCCGGTCTCCCCCTGCAGATATCGGTGATTCCAGTATCCTTCTATAAATTGCATGCAATGCTTTTTTGTGCTGACTTAACTGCGGGATTTCCCCATGCCTTTTCCTTTTCCCATACGCATTCCTTGTCCTTTTCTCATTTGCATTCCTTTGCAATTTCCAGAACAATTTTCAGAGCAATTGTGATTTCCCATGCCTTCTCCCTTTCCTTGGCCACTGCCTTTTCCCATTCCCTGTCCGTGATGTTCTGCAAACCATTCGGGTTCTTCTATGTCATAATCGTACAAATACTCAGAGATCTGGCGAATCGTTTCTTCAGGAAATGACTGATAAGGCATCACACCAAATCGTTTCACAGCGCCGTACATTTTTGCTTTATCTTCACTGGGTTCTTTCGTCCAATTCAGAATAGCTTCAGTAAACTCCTCTTTGGAGGTACCTTCACTAATATAATGCTTTTTAACGGCAATCATTGGAGGCGCAATGCGATCCTCATGGGCAGTTGCAGCATTGTGGCAGGCATAGCAGTTCTTCTCCATCAAGGCCTTACCCGGATGTTCGGGATCGGGCAGGGTTGTTTCCACTTCCGTTGTCATCGCCGTATAGGAATCTTCCAGGGGAGAATTACAACTTAACATTAATAGTATACCTGTAAATAACAACAGTGTTTTCATAGTATAAGCTTTACATATTTAGTACCATTGAGCGAGACCGCCTCGAAGATCATAGATCTTTGTGAAGCCCATCTCTAAAAGTTTTATTGCAGCTTTCTGAGTCCTAACGCCTGTGCGACAGTAGATATACAAAGGTTTGCTTCTGTCCAGCCTGTTGAATTTTTCAGTAAAAACCGTAGGCTGAAAGAAATCAATATTGATTGCTTTCATAAGGTGGCCTGATCGAAATTCGTGTTGTGTTCGGACATCTACAAGCTGTACATCGGGTTCGGAAATAGCTTTTTTAAATTCCGAAGTATTTAGTAATTCAATGCTGTTCGAAGTTTGCCCGGAAGCACTAAAAAGGGTGTTAAAAAACATAATTATTCTATTCATTCTTAAAAATCATTAATGAAGCAGCCATATTTCAGGCCGCCCCATTAAAACCTAACATAAAAACCCCTCTATACCAGCTCTTTTTTAGCCAGATAGAAGTCTATCTTCTCGATGGAATCGTCTTGTATACGATCTTCCATTTCTGCCAGTGTTTTTGGTGGAGGAACAATTACCTTTTCACCTTTTTTCCAGTCCAGTGGCAGTGCGACTTTGTGTTCATCCGATATCTGCAGGGCCTCGAGGGCTCTCAGGATTTCGTTCATGTTTCTTCCCACATTAAGCGGGTAGTACATGATTAATCGTATTTTCTTTGAAGGATCTATAAAGAATACAGCCCTTACAGCAGCGGTTTCGCTTTCATTGGGTTGCAGCATTCCGTATAGCTTGGCAACGTGCATGTCGAGGTCTGCAATTATAGGGAAATCGAAATACACCCCCATATTGTTTCGCACATTGTTAACCCAAGCCAGGTGAGCGTGAATACTGTCTATGCTCAACCCGATCAATTCGGTGTTCAAAGCATCAAATTCATCCTTGCGTGTGGCAAAACCACTCATTTCGGTTGTGCATACCGGGGTGAAGTCGGCAGGATGTGAGAACATCACGATCCACTTGTCCTTGGCATAATCTGAAAGCCTTATTTTTCCTTTTGTGGTTATTGCTTCAAAATCGGGAGCCATATCGCCAATCCTGGGCATGCTGTATTTTATTTTTTCCTCTGTATTTTCCATCTTTCTCTTTCTTTAATTTCAGCATAAAAATACATCGTCGAAACAATGAAATCAGTAACCAATGTTACATAAGAAAAAGAAAAGAGCAGGAATCCATAACCTGCTCTTTTCGGTAGTGCCCAAAAGTATGAAACAAAAAATCAAACAACTTATAGCATAGTAGTTGGGCACACGTAATCGGTCAATGGAAGTCGACCAGATTTTTTAATTTGTGTAATTCCACCGGCCACATCAATGACGTTGTGTTTGCCACGGCTTTTCAATATAGAGGCAGCTATCACACTTCGATATCCTCCTCCGCAATAAAGGTAAAAGTTCTCATCGGTTGGGAATTCGGCTATATAGTTATTGATATAATCCAGGGGGGTATTTACGGCACTCACCATATGCTCTGAATTATATTCACTGGCTTTGCGTATATCGAATACAGGAATTTCTTCGTTTTCTTGCCAGGTCTCTTCAAAGGTGTTTACATCGATCGAATTAACCGTGTCGTATTGTTGGCTGTCTTTTTTCCAGGCTTCGAAACCACCTTCCAGATATCCTAAGGTATTATCGAATCCAACACGGGATAAACGGGTAATTACTTCCGCTTCTCTACCTTCTGGAGCTACCAGTAATATAGGTTGTTTAACATCCGCGATAAGCGCACCTGCCCAGGGTGCAAAGGTTCCGTCAAGACCAATAAAGATCGATCTTGGAATATGTCCTTTTATGAACTCTTTCCTGTTGCGAACATCGAGGACGATCGCACCAGTCTCGTTGGCCGCTGCTTCGAATGCCTTGGGCGACAACGGTTTGGCCCCACGCTCCATGATGGTATCCAGGCTTTCATACCCTTGAATATTCATCAACACATTTTGTGGGAAATACCCTGGAGGTGGTGTTAGTCCCGTAAGTAATTCTTCGATGAATTCCTCCTTGGTCATATCGGTTCGCAATGCATAATTTACTTCCTTCTGATGCCCAAGCGTATCAGTCGTTTCTTTGCTCATCATTTTACCACAGGCAGAACCTGCTCCATGATTGGGATATACAATAAGGTCATCACTCAATGGCATGATCTTGTTTCTAAGGGAGTCGTAGAGATGGCCGGCGAGCTTCTCTTCGGTCAATTCGGAAATAACGTGCTGTGCAAGATCGGGTCTTCCCACATCTCCAATGAACAAGGTATCCCCGGTGATGATCCCATGCTCTTTGCCGTCCTCATCAATCAATAGGTAGGTAGTACTTTCCATGGTATGTCCGGGTGTGTGAAGTACTTGCACTTTGTAATCACCGACTTCGAAGATCTGGTTATCTTCAGCTACCAAAGCTTCGTATCCCGGTTTAGCTGTGGGCCCGAATACAATTTCAGCGCCTGTTTTTTTCTTTAGGTCCAGGTGGCCACTCACAAAATCGGCATGGAAATGAGTTTCGAAGACGTATTTGATCTTAGCGTTGTCCTGCGCTGCTCTGGCAATGTAAGGCCCGACTTCTCGCAATGGGTCGAAAATAGCTGCTTCACCTTCACTTTCAAGATAGTAGGCTGCGTGGGCAAGGCATCCGGTGTACATCTGTTCTACTTTCATTTTCAAAAAATATTATTATTAACTGATGATAAAAATAGGATGTTGAAAAGAGCTTCACAGTAACTTTGGTTACAAAAGTCTTAACTGCTGAATTCCTTGAAGATAATATAGATACCCATTAGTAGAACAAACCATCCGAATCCTTTTTTCAGTTTTTTCCCGTCGATAAATTTATTCAGCCATACGCCAATAAAAATCCCTGCGACCGAAGTACCTGTAAAAAAGAGCAGGAATTCCCAGTCAATTTCCATGGTCTCAATATCACCTATAAATCCGATTAAGGACTTGATCGCGATGATTAGTAAGGAAGTGGCTACCGCTTTCTTCATAGGTAGTTTGGCCAGCAGAACCAATGCAGGAATGATCAGGAATCCACCGCCGGCGCCAACGATACCCGTTAAAATTCCCACTACGAATCCTTCGATAAATATCAATGGATAGTTGAAACCCACTTTTTCTACCTGCAGATCTTTCTTTCCATTACTGCGTATCATCGAAAATGACGCAACGAGCATAATGATGGCGAAAAACAGCATGATCCCAACATTCTTGCTAACCGTGTATTCTCCAATGCTGAATAATGTTTCAGGAATTGCAGGAACTATGAACTTTCGAGTAATATAAACCGCTATGAAGGCAGGGATTGAAAACACAATGGCTGTTCGAAAATCAACTAATCCTTTCTGTATATTTCTAAGAGCCCCGACCAGTGCTGAAACCCCTACTACGAAAAGTGAGTATGCGGTAGCGGTAACCGGGTTTATATAAAGGAGATAAACAAATACCGGAACAGTGAGAATGGAACCGCCACCGCCAATTAGACCCAGGATCACTCCTATAAGTAACGCGCCGATATATCCAAATACTTCTGCGATAATGCTAAACTTTTAAAGGGTAACCATACTGTTATAGTGATACGACTTCGATACTGTTTCGGTGTAACTTAATTTTTCCCAACTTCTCCAGTTTCTTCAGAAGCCTGGATATTACTACACGTGATGTATGCAATTCATAAGCGATCTCCTGGTGTGTGTTCCGTATGGTATGCTCTCCGGTAATATGAACTTTTTCCTTGAGATATTTCAGGAGTCGCTCGTCCATTTTCAGGAAAGCAATACTATCGATGGTCTTGAGCAGTTCTTCGAGTCGGTCGTGATAGCTCTGGAACACAAAATTCCTCCAGGTTTTATATTTTGCCGTCCATTCTTCCATTTTCTGAACGGGTATCATCACTAACTTCGCATCGGTTTCGGCGATGGCGCGGATCTCACTTTTGGTTTGTCCCACACAGCAGGTCATGGTCATGGCACAAGTTTCTCCGCGCTCAAGGAAATAAAGTAATAATTCATCTCCGTCTTCATCTTCCCTGAGTATTTTAATTGCCCCTGAAACCAGTAAGGGCATGGAACGGATGTATTCCCCAATTTCCATTAGTTTCTGTCCGGCGCCAACTTCTTTGAATGTCCCCACCTGGTTGATTTCCGAAATCAGGGCGTCTTCAAAGTGTGCTCCGTAGCTTTCTTTCAGTTCTGATATCATAAGATGTA
>JABDNT010000061.1 GCA_013043685.1 Flavobacteriaceae bacterium
CGGATTCCGCTGGGGAACTCAAAAAGAACATTAGCTCGTATATTGCCTACTCGATCCAGGTGGATCACTGTGATATACTTCTTTGCACTTACATCGATATCGAGTGTGTTTTTTCGTGCTTACCATATAGATGACGCATGGATAATTCTGAAACGAATATTTACACTTACGGCAGACAACGAGCTCTCCTTACTTATTGGGGTAAAAATATCATTCCTTATACTCTTAATCGTTTCTGAATTATTGACTCGGCATAAAGAGTTTCCTTTGCAACAGCTGGAGAAACGTTTCTCACGTCCAATTCGCTGGGGCATCTATTATGTGCTTGTTGTCCTGATCATCCGTTTCTATGAACCATTAAAAACTTTTATCTATTTTCAGTTCTGATATGGCCAGAAAGTTTGTAATCCATACCTTCCTTTTCTTCATACCGGTTTTAATCGGTTGTGCAACCGTGGAAATTTTAACTCGAAATCTTCCAATGCGGTATACTTATTTAAGTGATTATTTGCAGAAAGAACAAAAGGAAATTGAAACGCTTGTTTTGGGATCGTCACAAACCAAAACCGCCATTAACCCGCAATGGCTCTCTTCACCCACCCTAAACCTGGCATCTACAAGTCAGCATCACGACACCGATTTCAAATTATACACAGGGCTCAAAGAACGGTTACCGAAGTTGAAAACCGTAATAATCGAGGTGTCCTATTCTCATTTTGAACTGCCACATAACGGCGCTGATTTCTGGAAGAATAGTATTTACCTGGAATACTTCGAGGCGAATTGTTTTGAACGTCGCACCTGGCTTAAGGACAGGTTTATTTATTTAGCAAACCCTCCGTTCTTTTCCGATGCACTCTATGATGAATATTTAGGACCAAAAAGGGAAACTAACTTTAATGAATTCGGTTTTGACCTTAACCAGTTCGAAGGTGTATTCAGCAGAAATAACTACGATGAGGAAACTATTTCCGAAATGAAATTCACAGGAAACTCAAGGGAAAATGAAGCCTTGTTCAGGAGGAATTCAGCATATCTTATTGAAATGCTTAAAGCCTTCGACTCGCATGGTATCGATGTGATCCTAATAACAACGCCATTATATAAGAACTACCTCGATAGAAGGAATGCGAAAATCTTAAAGAGGAGGGATAGTATGCTGACCGTTATCGGCGAGCGTTTTCCGAATCTAAGATTGCTTGATCTGGAAGAGGACACTGCCAACAACTTCACAACAAAAGACTTCTTGAACCAGAATCACCTTAATCCGGAAGGCGCAAAAAAATTCACGGCCAGGCTGGAACAAATGCTTAAGGAACGACCTTAGGTTTCTTCAGGGAGTTAAAATATCGCTTTGCTTCCTTTATCACTCGCGGTGCCATAATGATCGTAGCAATCATGGTAGGTAAAGCCATGATGGCAAAAAAAGTATCAATGAGCTGGATCATCATATCAAGCGTGGTGGTTGCACCAACAATGATACTGGCGATATAGATATAAATATAGTAAGAGGCATTCTTAGCACCGAAGAGGAAGGACATGCATTTGGTACCGTAATAGGAATACGAAAAAAGAGAGGAAATACTGAATATGGCTATGCATAACAAGAGCAGGTACTTCCCAAATCCTGGAAGAGCCTGTGTAAACGCTGAAGCTGTTAATGAAACTCCATTGGCACTGGTCGTTTCCCAAACCCCGGTCACTAAGATTGCCAGGGCTGTTAATGTACAGACCACCAAAGTATCTATTGCCGGGCCAAGCATAGCTACCAAACCTTCCCTTATGGGTTCATTGGTCTTAGCCGCTCCATGTGCCATAGGCGCTGTACCAATTCCGGCTTCATTGGAAAAAGCACCTCGCTTTATTCCCAATAAGAGTAAGCCTCCAACCATTCCACCCAGAAAGGCGTCCCCTTCATAAAAAGAAGCTGAAAAAGCGTCCGTAAATATCATACTTATATATTTGGGAACCACCTCGTAGTTAACTCCTAATATTATGAGCACCATAACAAAGTAGAGTAACACCATACTAGGTACCAATTTAGAGGCTGTATTGCTAATCCTGCTAAGGCCGCCTAGGATAACCAGGGAGGTGATAAGAACAAGGATAATTCCCAGGGTTAGATCACTATTTAAGCCAGTATACATACCTGTTGGTTTCAAAACCAGGTCATTGATTGCCTGCGTGAGCTGATTGACATTAAAAACGGGTAAAGCACCCACCAAGCCGGCCACACTAAAAATAATCGCAAGGAATTTCCATCGTTTTCCCAGTCCTTCCACAATGAAATACATCGGGCCACCCTGAATTTTACCATTGCTGTCCTTGCCCCGATACATAACGGCAAGCGAAGCCGTAAAGAACTTTGTTGACATTCCTATTACAGCACTCACCCACATCCAAAATACAGCGCCGGGGCCACCTATCGCTATAGCCACTGCAACACCGGAGATATTACCCATGCCTACCGTGGCGGACAGGGCTGTTGTTAAAGCCTGGAAATGGCTAATCTCGCCCGTATCATTTTCATCATCGTATTTGCCTCGAAGAATTGCTATGGCATGCCCAAAATATCGAAAGGGTAAAAATTTAATACGAACGATCATGTACAGCCCACCGCCTATTAATAAAATTAGTAAAGGAAGACCCCAGGCGATAGATTGTGCCTGGGACGTGATGCTCTCAAGATATGCAATGATCTCTTCGTACATGTGGTGGCTAAAGTAATTTAAATTTTAAAATTCAATTCAAATGACTTTATTTGTATAAGAATGAAACAACTACTAACCGCTTTATTCTTGTTTCTTTGTGCCCACGTGGCTTCTCAGGAAGTTGATGTGGAAAATAAATCCAATTTCGTTCTCACTCCAGAATTTTTACTGGGTTACACGGCAGAGTCCAACGAAAATTTTCCCGATCGCAGCTTACAGTCGCAGTTTATACTCAACTTTGGCTGGGATCATAGTGTGAATCCGAAAGAATGGGCTCAACGGCTTAAAGGGCCAAAAACCGGGATCTCCATAGGTTATACTGAATTTGGAAATAAAGACAGCCTGGGTGGAGCCATCACGGTAATGCCTTTTATAGAATTCGGAGTATTTAAAAGTAAGCGGTTTAAAACTCAGGTTGGAATGGGAGGTTCCTATTTCACTAAGATCTATGATGAAATAGAAAACCCATTGAACCAGGCAATGTCAACAGATCTGTCCTGGTCATTCAGAGCGTATCTGCATTACGAATTGCTACGAACCAGGTATATAGACTGGCGGATAGGCCTGGGATATTCTCATCATTCCAATGGCCATACTCGTTTACCTAACCAGGGCTACAATTCATTTCTAGCCAGCGTTTCCGCAGATATTAAGAGCAGGAAATCAATGGAAAAAGATCCTAATCCATTACCCGGAAATTTCACACGCAGGATCAATGATTATATTAGTCTTTATGGCGGATACGGTATAAACGTATTATCCCTGGCATACAATGATAAACGCGGCGTATACACTCTTTCCGGTGAATATGGCAAGGTGCTCAATGGTATGTTTAAAGTGGGTGTTGGATTCTACTACAGATTCTATCAGCATTATTATGACTATATCAATGACGAGGAATTTTTAGTTCGTGAGGGAGAGGAATTTGAAGATCTGACGGAAAATCCGTGGTGGAACGGCAGTAACTTAGGTTTACATGTTAACGGTGAGTTTATGTTAAATCACGTTGGATTCAATGTGCAGCTTGGTGTAAACCTGCACAAACCTGCATACGATATCGATTGGCGGATCAACCAGGGTTGGGACAATACCCCGCGGGAGATACCGCCCAATTTCATGCTTGGTGAATTCGATTCGAAATTCAGGGTAAAAAAGATCCTTTCATCCCGGATGGGCTTAAAATATTATGTATTTGATACCAGTAAAGAACCAATTAACAACTTGTTCCTCGGAATACATATCAATGCCAATGGCGGACAGGCGGATTTCACCGATATCAGCATTGGTTATGTGTATAATTTCAACTATCGGGAACGATAAGTCAGGTTGTTAGATAATCGAGTACATTCTTTTCGATCCGCTCCTGAATATTAGAAACATCAGCTTTGACGAAAGTCTCTCCGGTAATATTCTCATAGAGTTCTATATATCGATCGGAAACTGTTCCTATATACTCATCAGTCATGTTAGGAACCTCTTGTCCTTCAAGTCCCTGGAAACCATTTCCAATTAGCCACTGTCGAACAAACTCCTTGGACAACTGCTTTTGCGGTTCCGCGCGTTCCTGCCTTTCTGCATAACCTTCAGCATAAAAATAACGCGACGAATCCGGGGTGTGGATCTCATCTATCAAAACGATCTTTCCATCTTTCGTCTTTCCAAATTCGTATTTGGTGTCTACTAAGATCAAACCACGACTTGCTGCTATTTCAGTACCACATTGAAATAATTTTCTGGTATAATCCTCGAGCTGCAGATAATCTTCTTCGGAAACAATTCCCCTGGATAGAATATCCTCCCGGGAAATGTCTTCATCGTGATCTCCTTTTTCAGCTTTAGTAGCAGGAGTGATTATGGGTTCCGGAAACTTATCGTTCTCTATCATTCCATCTGGCATAGATACCCCACAAAGCGATCGCTTGCCCGATTTATATTCTCTTGCCGCATGGCCACTCAAATATCCGCGAATTACCATTTCCACTTTATATGGTTCGCAGGCAACACCTACGGCTACGTTCGGATCTGGTGTAGCTATCAACCAATTAGGAACCAGGTCTTCCGTATCTTTCATCATCTTAGTCGCAATCTGATTTAATATTTGCCCCTTATAAGGAATGCCTTTGGGCATCACCACATCGAATGCACTAAGCCGGTCGGTAGCAATCATCACTAATAGATCATTCTCCAACCTGTAGACTTCCCTAACCTTCCCTTTGTAAACACTTTTCTGGCCCGGGAAATTGAAATTCGTATCGGTAATAGTGTTACTCATTTAGTTTCTGTTTTCAATTTCTTTGTAAGCAGCTATTACTTTCTTTACGAGTCGGTGACGGATCACATCCTTATCATCCAGATAGACCATGCCAACACCATCCACATCTTTTAAAATAAGTAATGCTTCTTTTAGTCCTGAGATAACACGTCTGGGAAGATCGATCTGGCCAGGGTCCCCGGTGATCATGAATTTAGCATTCTTACCCATACGGGTAAGGAACATCTTCATTTGGGCATGTGTGGTATTCTGGGCCTCATCGAGGATTACAAAGGCATTATCCAGGGTTCTACCGCGCATAAATGCTAGTGGAGCTATCTGAATAATCCCTTTTTCAATATGAGAATCGAGCTTTTCGTGAGGAATCATATCCCTGAGTGCATCGTAAAGCGGTTGCATGTAAGGATCCAGTTTCTCCTTGAGATCTCCTGGAAGGAATCCCAGATTTTCTCCGGCTTCAACAGCTGGCCTTGTTAGTATAATCCTTCTTACTTGTTTTTCTTTTAGCGCCTTTACCGCCATTGCCACCCCTGTATATGTTTTACCGGTTCCTGCTGGTCCGATCGCAAATACCAAATCATTCTTTTGGGAGAGTTGTACCAGTTTACGCTGATTTGCAGTTTGCGCTTTGATTAATTTCCCGTTTACGCCATGCACGAGAACCTCTCCACTGCTGGCCGGAGTTTCATAATCTGCACTGCTTTTACTTTGAAGTACTCTTTCAATAGCGTTTTCGTCCAGCTTATTATATTTTGCGAAGTGTTCGAGGAGCATGGTAAGGCGAGTGTCAAACTCTTCCAGAATTTCCTCGTCGCCATAGGCCTTGATTTTACTACCTCGGGCAACGATTTTTAGTTTGGGGAAATATTTTTTTAGGAGGTCGATATTAGCATTCTGAAGTCCGAAAAAATCACGAGGGCTAATTTCAGTTAATTCAATAACAAGTTCGTTCAAAAGCGGTTTTTTTAATATGAATTTGTACTTCGTGTAAATATAGTTTTTCTAGTCGCAAAAGTACCCTATTTTTGTGGGAGTTGTTTTAACAAAATATCAACAATTAACTACATGCCAATAATCACCCTCACAACCGATTTCGGAGAGAAAGATCACTTTGTTGGTGGGGTAAAAGGAGCTATTTATAACGAACTTGATAGTGTGCGAATTGTTGATATATCGCATTCTATTTCACCTTTTCATCTCACGGAAGCAGCGTACATTATTCAGAATGCATACAAAAGCTTTCCCGCTGGAACCATTCACATTATAGGTATAGATTCCGGACTTACCCCTGAAAATGATCATTTGGCTGTGCTGTTAGACGGGCACTATTTTATATGTGCAAACAATGGGATCATCTCAATGCTTACTTCAGAAATAAAGCCCGAAAAAATTGTTCAGATTAATATTCACGACCGCATAAACAGCAATTTTCCCGTGCTGGATGTATTTGTGAAAGTAGCCTGCCACATCGCCCGCGGTGGTACCCTGGAAGTAATAGGGAAAAATATCACAAAGATCAAGGAACTAACAGGTATACGCCCTGTGGTAAACCCGGAAGGAAATCTGATCATCGGTAATGTTATCTATATCGATAATTACGGAAACGTTGTTTGTAATATTACCCGTGGCCTATTCGATAAGATCGGTAAAGGCCGCCCTTTCAAGATCATGGCCCGTACCGCGTCATTTTCGGAAGTATATAATAATTATAGCGATGCTATAAATTTTGAACTGCCTGCTGAAAAACGAGAAGAAGACGGGAAAAAACTGGCCCTATGGAATTCAGGGGGATATCTGGAACTGGCAATCTATAAAAGCAATCCAGCTACTGTTGGCAGTGCTTCTTCCTTATTTGGATTGGAATACTGGGATACGATAACGGTAAACTTTGAATAAAAACAACCTCTCTTAAAATTATGTTCACAAGAATTGTAAAAATGGAATTTAAGGAAGCGGAAATCCCTGCATTTCTTGCTAATTTTGAGTTGATAAAAGATAAAATTCGCAGCTTTCCCGGATGCTGTTTTCTGGAACTATACCGGGACAAGAACGTCCCGGAAATATTCTTTACGTATAGTAAATGGGAAGATGAAAAGGATCTAGAAAATTACAGGAACAGCGCTCTTTTTAATGAGGTGTGGGCAACAACAAAAATTAAATTTCGTTCTAAAGCGCAGGCGTGGAGTGTTGACACATTACACAGATTGAATTAATGACAGCAATAGTAAAAAAAGAAATAAATTCGTTCTTTGCCAGTCCCATTGGCTACCTGGTCATAGGATTATTTTTAGTCATCAACGGGCTCTTTATATGGGTTTTCCCTGGCGGCTATAATATTTTCGATTCCGGTTTCGCAGATCTGGCTCCATTCTTTGAGTTGTCACCGTGGATCTTATTATTCCTAATTCCGGCTGTGACCATGAGAGCTTTCAGCGATGAGCTTAAACTTGGTACACTCGAATTATTGCTCACCAAGCCTTTATCACTCCGTAGTGTGGTGGGAGGTAAATATTTGGGCGCGATGATACTCATTATTATTGCGTTATTACCAACCCTGCTGTACATATTTACTATTTCCAATCTTGGCAATCCTGAAGGAAACTGGGATTTGGGAAGTACCCTTGGATCATACCTTGGGTTATTGTTCCTGGCTGCAGCATATACGGCTATAGGCATCTTTGCCTCTTCCATATCGCATAATCAGATCGTGGCTTTTTTAATTTCAGTTTTTCTGTGTTTTGTATTGTACTACGGATTTGAAGGTCTCTCCTCACTGGATTTTGAGTTTGCTGTTGAAAAATTAGGCATGAAAGCCCATTTCGAGAGTGTTTCCCGAGGGGTGCTTGACACAAGGGACCTTGATTATTTTCTTAGTGTTTCGGTTTTATTTCTGGCATTTACGGTATTTAAACTTCGGAAGCGTTGATGGCACGAAAACAGAATCATACGGTCAATCTTGTATTGCTTATTGTTGCTATCATTCTACTGAATGTACTTGGCAATTTCGTATACAAACGTTTCGATCTCACACAGGATAAAAGATACACGCTCTCAGAAGCTGCCAAAGAAACAATTGCCGATGTTGACTCTCCTGTGGTAATCGATGTTTTTCTGAAAGGAAAGTTTCCCGCCGAATTCAGAAGGTTACAACAGGAAACCAGACAACTGCTGGAAGAGTTTTCGGATTACAATTCAAACATCAGGTACAAGTTTATTGATCCGATAGAGACCGAAGAAAATCGGGAAGCCATACAGGTTCAGATGCGTGATTTCGGACTAACGGCGGCCCAGGTGGAAGTCCAGGAAGGTGGTAAAATAAGCACGGAACTGGTGTACCCATGGGCCCTGGCTTATTACAATGATAAAACCGTTAAGATCCCCCTGCTTAAAAACCAGTTGGGAACCACTCCCGAAGAACGTGTGAATAATTCTATTCAGAACCTCGAATATGCTTTTGCGGATGGATTTAGCAAACTCGCAAAGCCTAAACGCAGGAAAGTAGCCGTTCTGAAGGGCAATGGAGAATTGGACGATCGATTTGTGGCCGATTTCTTTAGTACCCTTCGTGATTATTATTTTATTGCACCGTTCACTTTAGATTCGGCAGCAGTGGCTCCTCAAAAGACTTTGACACAATTGAATGAATTCGACCTGATCGTTGCTGCTTCCCCTACTCAACCTTTCTCGGACCAAGAGAAATATATACTAGATCAATATACTATGAACGGTGGATCATCCCTCTGGCTTGTGGACGCCACCGAAAACAGGGTCGATACCTTGAGTGGAAAGACCTTTGCGTTTGGGAAGGACCTCAATCTCAACGACTTCTTCTTCAAATACGGTATCCGTATTAATCCGAATCTGGTAAAGGATATCTACGCCGCGCCAATAGTACTGGCTAGTGGTAATGAACGGGAATCCCAGTATAACCGCTATCCCTGGTTCTATAATCCACTGAGCAGTTCGGCCAATAATCATCCGGTAGTTACAAATATAGAAGCGGTGAAGTTTGAATACGCGAGTGCCATTGATACTCTTCCAAATAATATCAGGAAAACAGTTTTACTAAGCTCCTCTCCTATCACCAGTATCATAGGTTTACCTGCGGAAATTAATATTGATAAAGAGATCCCGGAAAATCTAAAGGTCATCAATGAAGGACCGGATCCTTCAAAGTTTACTGCCGGTGAAACGCCCTTAGCAGTGTTGCTGGAAGGCGAATTCACATCGGTATTTAACAATAGGGTAAAACCATTTTCATATCCGGAAGATAAGACATCGTCGGTATCAACTAAAATGCTGGTCGTTAGCGATGGGGATGTAATACGGAATCAACTTGACAGAGGCCGGCCACTGGAATTAGGATTTGACAAATGGACACAATCCTTCTATGGAAACAAGGAATTCCTTCTGAACGCGGTAAATTACCTGCTTGATGATAGCGGACTTATAAACATTCGAACGAAAGAAATTGCGATCCCATTTCTCGATCCTCAAAAAACCTCGGAAAAAAGAAGCTCCTGGCAGATTATAAACTTATTGCTACCATTGGGCTTATTGGCTATTTTCGGATTCATCTTTCAATACATTCGAAAAAGAAAATATCGCCAGGGTTCATAGCGAATATCGGTCTAAAATGTTAATAAGTTTGTTTTAACGCCAAGCGCAATTAAAATATATTTGTAAATAGGCGAAATGAGGCATTTTGCCTTTAAAAAATTCAACCTAGAAAGACAAACCGAAGAATGAAATTTATTGTATCGAGTTCTTATTTATTGAAGCAGCTGCAAGTATTAGGCGGCATTATAAACACTAACAATACACTGCCTATTTTAGATAATTTCCTGTTCGACCTTGACGGTAATTCACTTAGCGTCTCCGCTTCAGACCTGGAAACAACCATATCTTCAAGATTAGAAGTTGAAAGCAGTGAAAAAGGAAGCGTTTGTATACCTGCACGGTTATTACTCGACACCTTAAAAACTTTTCCGGAGCAGCCGTTAACGTTCACTGTAGAGGATAATAACACCGTAGAGATAAGCAGTAACCATGGAAAATACGCCCTGGCCTACGCCAGCGGTGAAGAGTTTCCAAGTCCGGTAGAGTTAAAAGACCCGTCTTCTACAACCATACAGGGTGATATTTTGGCAAATGCGATCAGCAAAACGATATTCGCAAGTGGTAATGATGATCTGAGACCAGTAATGAGCGGTGTTTTCTTTCAATTCTCAACAGACGACCTCACTTTCGTCGCCACCGATGCACATAAGCTGGTAAAATATTCAAGAGGCGATGTTAGCGCTTCTCAGAATGCAGAGTTCATTATGCCTAAAAAACCCTTGAACTTATTAAAGAGCATCCTGGCTGGTAGCGAAGATGATGTGGTGGTTGAGTACAATGAGAGCAATGCAAAATTTAGCTTCAACAGCACCGAGATGGTATGTCGCCTCATCGATGGAAAATATCCAAATTACGAAGCGGTAATTCCGAAGGAGAATCCGAATAAACTCACTATCGACCGAATGCAATTTTTAAATTCTGTACGCAGGGTGAGTATATTCAGTAATAAGACAACTCACCAGATACGACTTAAGATCGCGGGAGCCGAATTGAATATTTCAGCAGAAGATATCGATTACAGCAATAAGGCAGAAGAGCGATTAACATGCGACTACCAGGGAGATGATATGCAAATTGGATTTAATTCAAGATTCCTTACGGAAATGCTGAACAATCTCTCCAGTGAAAATGTGTCCCTTGAAATGTCACTGCCAAATCGGGCCGGTATATTGACCCCGGTGGACGGACTAGACGAAGGAGAACAGGTGACTATGCTGGTGATGCCGGTAATGCTGAATAATTAGTAGGGAGTCGATAGTCTGTATTCCGAAGCGATGCCCGGTGCTTCCAGAAGGTTCAGGAGTGTTACCTTTAGCTGAGTCCAATGGTAGGAAGTCAGTAGTGAAGAAAATTGAGACGGAATTTTAAAGCAGGTATCCTGGCAATTTTTAGAATGGACTGTCCACCTGTTCCACTATCTCAGCCCAAAAACTATTGAATGATGATCTTGGTTTACTGCATAGGTACACCGTAGTTCCATATTCACGTGCATTCATGTTCGATATGCTGCCAATCTCCTCAATCTCAGCAAAGAGATTTCTTACATTTTCTCCCATTTCATCATTGATGTAGACCAAATATTCAATATCCGGATCGAACTGCTTTGGAATCCAGTAGAAAAAACTCTCATGAAAGCTAACTGCTTCGGGTAGGTCGTACTTTTTACCAATTACCGCTATGGCACCTGCCTGTCCGTAATTCGAACCGTAGATGATCGCTTTGGCCCTTTCATTTTCAGGAATCATATTGTATGCTTCATTCGTAATTTTAGTAAGCTCTTCCCACCCCAGCTGATCTGCATAATCCTGAGGTAGAGAGTGAATAGTTCCATCTTCAAAACGGCGACCTATCTCCATTCCGTAGTCCTCTTCAAGATCCTTAAAATACGCGACAAGCCCAGCCTCGCTGTAAATGGGCAAGCCCATAGGCAGAAGCGGTAGTGTTATTAAAACAATCAGAGCAGGAATAACTAACCTCAGGAAGTTGTTTTTTATCACCTTTTCTACTGCTACGCAACCAGCTGCTATGAGAACAGGAAAAACCCCCATGGTATAATAGCTTTTCCCGCGTAAAATGAATAAAACCGAAACTACAATCAAAGCACTTAATGCGAGATACCTGTATTTCGATTTACGCATCGCATAGATGATACCTGCCAATAATATAAAAAACACAGAGAAGGTCATTAAAAGCTGGTCCATTAAGAAATCAACACGGTCTACATGGACAAGTTGATTGTCGTTCAGAGCCGTCATATGACCGATTACGGGGAAATCATTGGCTATTTGCCAGGCCAAATTCGGTAAGAAGATCAGAAATGCAATTAAGATTCCATAATAAAGGAATCTCTCCCGAAATATTTTTCTATGAGGAGAAAATAATAATGAAATAATTAGTGCGAAAAACAGTACCCCTATTAAGTATTTATTCAATAATGCAATACCGGCCACGATTCCAAGAAACAAAAGATATTTCCTTTCTTCTGAATTAATATATCGAATTGTATAAAAGAGTAATAATGTCCATAGAAACAGGTCGATAGGCACTGGTTGAAACAAATGGAAGGCTCTTAAACCAACCGGCAACATAACAATAGATATTGCCGTTATGATTTGTGCATATGTGCCGCCGTTCAATTCCCTGGCGATATTGGCCGAAACAAGGACCAATGCACCTCCCAATATTGCGGGAAACAACTTCACCGCGAACAGGGAATGCCCAACGAGAGATTGCATTACCGTAGCCACCCAACCAATTAATGGTGGCACCGTCGCATAGCCGAAGTCAGGATGATTTCCCAGTGCGAAATACAAAAGCTCATCACGATGATACTCAAGATTATTAATGGCGTAGAGATGAATTGCAATATTGAATAGCGCAATTCCGTAAATAATGAATCTACTGCTGAATTTCATTCTAAATTGGTTAGTTATACAATAGTATCCCTTCTGCTATGCAGGTGATACTAAAGGTATGCATAATCACGTGAATTGAGCATTTCGTTCCATGTTTGCTTAAAACTTCAAACCCTATCCAATTGGGACAGGGTTCTGTAATTAAATTTCGTACATGTAATTATCCAGCATTAATTGTCGTCCAGAGATCGCCAGTTGTCTTTCTTGAAAACACCGGCAAAACAGAGCGTACACAATACAAATGCCACACCTAAAATTGTCCACCAAAACATATTATGAAATAAATCTTATGGTCCCAAAATAAGTGGGCGATTCACCATTACCCGCTCTCACTGCATTTACTATCGGGATAATAAATCCAACGAGCCCTACATAGATCAAGCCCAAAATTCCTAGTCCAAGAAGAAAAATTCCTGGGATACTAATGATTGTGATCAGTATTAAGGTTAATTGAAAATTTACAACAGCCTTTCCATGCTCATCCATTCCTGCTACTTTATCCTTTTGTGTTAACCAAAGAATAAGCGGTACTACAAGACCACCAAAGCCTGTTATATAATATAGGAGTTGTGACAAATGCGTAACGACCAGTAAATTATTGTCGATGCGTTTCCCACTATGATTAATTACTTCCATTTTCGATTGATTTAGAGGTTGCCTTTATATGACTTCAATTATTTTGAAATGTTACAGCAATTAAGTTATTCGTATTTTTGCAACCTATGACGCATGAGGATACTATAGTGGCATTGGCAACTCCTGCAGGTGCAGGAGCCATCGCTGTAATTCGACTTTCCGGGCCGGAAGCGATCCATATTGGCTCTGTTATGTTCGAATCTGTTTCGGGTAAAGTATTGCAGGACCAGGCAACACATACCGTTCATTTAGGACATATAAAAGATGATGGAAGGATAGTCGACGAAGTACTTGCCACTATTTTTAAGGATCCTCATAGTTATACCGGTGAGAATGTGGTGGAATTTTCATGTCACGGAAGTAATTATATTCAGCAGGAGATCATCCAGTTAGCGCTTCGGAAAGGATGCAGAATGGCGCAAGCCGGTGAATTTACGCTAAGAGCTTTCCTTCATGGAAAAATGGACCTTAGTCAGGCAGAAGCCGTAGCCGATCTTATTGCCAGTGATAGTGCTGCCTCCCATCAATTGGCCATTCAGCAAATGCGAGGCGGATTTTCGTCGGAAATAAAGCGACTTCGTGAAGAGTTGCTGAATTTTGCTTCATTGATAGAACTCGAATTGGATTTCGCCGAGGAAGATGTGGAATTTGCCAACCGGGATGAATTTCAGAAACTAATTACGAGAATTCGCAATGTCCTCAAGCGACTAATCGATTCTTTTGCAACCGGAAATGTCCTTAAAAATGGTATTCCAGTAGCCATCGTAGGGGAGCCAAATGTTGGGAAATCTACGTTGCTCAACGCACTTCTAAATGAAGAAAGGGCAATTGTAAGTGATATAGCCGGTACCACACGTGACACTATTGAAGATGAGATCACTATAGGTGGGATCGGTTTCCGTTTTATCGACACTGCGGGAATACGTGACACCAGTGACGTCATTGAGGGCCTTGGAATTCAAAAGACCTATGAGAAAATGGAACAGGCCCAGGTTGTGGTTTTTCTGCTAGAGGCTTCAAAGTTCATTAGCCAGGAGGAGGCACTCAAGTTAGAAATAGCAAAAATCCATAATAGATACCCTCAGAAAGCTATACTCATAATAGCTAATAAGGTGGACCAGGTTTCGGAAGAAGAAAGGAAGAAAATAGAGAAAGAATTGAAAGTCGTTTCGAGCGATAGCGAGAAATCTCATGCCCTGGTGCTCTCGGCCAAAACAGGTGAAAACGTTGATCTTTTAAAGACTACCCTGCTCGACTTTGTGAATACCGGTGCGCTGAGAAACAACGAAACCATAGTCACCAATTCCCGTCATTACGATGCTCTCTTGAAAGCCCTCCAAGAAATCGACAAGGTCCAGCAGGGGATTGATAACAACCTGAGTGGTGATCTGCTCGCCATAGACATCAGGCAGGCATTATATTACTTTGGTGAGATCACCGGGGAGATATCTAATGATGAGCTGTTGGGTAATATCTTCGCTAATTTTTGTATTGGAAAGTAGTTTATTTATTTAAAACTGTAAAATTCAGGTAAAACCCTTATTGCACGTATTTCTAATCTTGCTAACTTGTTGGAAAATTAAAACTTACGCACATGTATACAAATAATATCATGCTTACAGGTTACTGGGAGCCTACCAACGAAATGCTTCGGCCATTCAGTAAAAACAGGGCGCTGAACCCAACAGGATGGATCGGTCGGAATTGGGATAATAGTGGATTCAATGTTTATGCATTTTTTCCTGAATTTGATGATGACAGTGACGGAAAAGGAGTCGGTATTGGTGACCTTACTGTTGATTACCAGGATACCCTCAATGATTTTTACAGGCTGGTAAAACAACTAAATCCATGTGCCATCATCTCGTTCAGTAGAGATCGTGAACATCATGGGTGGACGGTAGAAACTGCTGCAAAGGTATACCCATATATTCAATGGGCCGCGGAGAATGCGATCATGCCAGACGACGAGAGATTGGAACCGCCCTATCGACCCAGGCATTTAAGATGGGATCCTATATATCCTCCGGATGACTCCGGACCTAGCGGCTGGCGTGGAGCCCCCATCGAAAACATATTGGGGTTAGGTACTCCTAATACAATATTTAACAGCACCTTACCCATAGACAATATTAACAGAATGATCGACGCAAGTCGCCTGTACCCAGCGCGTCTTTTTTCAAATCCACAGGAATTTGATCGTATTGGTAATCAATTCCTGTCCAATTTTATTGCTTGCCTGGTAATGAAATACCAGGAAGATCACCTGATAGGTTCGGAAGGCTTCGAGTGCGGAGCCGCAGGGCATGTACATGTTGGGGGTATGGTTACTCCTGAAGACGGAACTATAGGTACGAATATCACACTTAAAGAAACCATAAAGGTATTGAGAGAGCGATTGCCTTTTACCTTTGTCACCAGATTCAGAATTACTTTTCACACGGCAGAGATATTGGCGAATTCAGATTCGGCCGCATCAGTAAGGGTATGCATTAAGAGAGATGGAGCTCCATTAGCAGCCAAGCGAATAAATACTTCCGGAGGAGATCTGACTCAGGGAGCCAGTACCAATGTTGAGTTCTCATTTCGCAGCTTTCGGATGGATCCCGAGAATCCGGATGGATTGGATTTAGCAGGCAGCGGGGTTGGAGGTGGTGTTGAATTCTTTAATGGTATTTTTGGAAAATTCAGTATCGAATTGCAAATTGAAGGACAGGACGACTGGATCGTAGATGAAGTAATATTGGAAATCAAAGAACTATTCCATACCTCTTCAGCGGGAAGACTGGAACCTTTATACAGGGTAAGTGATTGGAAAACTGCCGGGAAGTGGCGTCAATTAAAACGTTTAAGTACAAACACAAGAATGCGCGGACTGCCAGCAAGATCCAGGGTCGAGTTTAAACTTTAATCACTTTATCTTTTTTGACGTAATCTGGATCTGGATTTAATGGACTACATAGTTGTCATAAAAGGATACATTAAGAGATCAAATAGCAAAAAATTTGGTTAGTAATATGTACCCTTTTTGCACCTATATGATATTAAACTTCTTTTAGTAAAGGAAAATTATATTTTGTTTTGGAGAATGATTCCTATGCTACTCCCTGCATGGTAAGCAGTGTAGTTCCCCAGATAATAGCCGAAGACAAGAAGATACCGATAGCATTAGCAGTAAAAGCCTTTTTCTTTTCAATTTTAAATAAATAGGTAGCTATGCTTCCCGCATATACCCCGGTACCTGGCAACGGGATCATTACAAACAACAGTAGACCCCAGAACCCATACTTCTGGATTTTATTCCCAGAACCGGTTTTAGCCCGGCGGGCTACCCAGATGGCAGCTTTCTTATACCAGTTCCATCGCAGTAAATAATGATTCACATTATCGAGGAAGACCATCATTATCGGAAAGACGAGTAGGTTCGCTACAAAGCAAGCTATAAAGACAAGGTATATATTAAGCCCTTGCAGCATACCATATGGAATACCCACCTTCGCCTCACCAAAGGGAGAGACGCTCCATAACATTGCAATTAGAATTTCCTGAATCATCGGGGCTTGTAGAATGGTTGCAAAGATAACGTTCTATTAGATGTCTTGGTACATTGTTTTTCATAAATAAAACCAAAATTCCTGTGAATGACCTAAGATATCTGGAAAAGCATCTATTCAGAAATAGAAAGGAGTTTCATGATCTCGGATGCAAATGACTTTAAAACTTATAGGAGTACTCTAAGCCGGCACCAAAATTATCATCAGCAATATTGCTGAAATCGGCCCCGGCCAAAATAGTGATCACACCATACTTCTCAGCATTATAACTAAACGATACGAAGTTGTACCAGTTATTTAAATCCATATTGAACGGAGTTCTCAAAGTCCCGGAATTCGCAGATATGGATGATTTGAAGGTCCATGCGAATTTTCCGAAGTAACCATTAGCCCCAAAATGGTGTAGCTGGACAACGTCGTTTATAATTGGGGTCGTTTCTTCGGTAATTACTACTCCGGGATCATAAGTAAAGAATGGGAATCCAATGATAGTATTCTCATAGGCCCATCCTGTTCGGTAGATCTTATTGCTGAAGTATCGATCGAAGCCCGATGCCTCTCTCAAACCACTTTGGTCCCTGGTAGATATGAATTCGTATAATACTCTGGAGAATATTTTTTTGGATTCAGGAGCAAAGCTCACACCCCATACCCCATCAGGAAAATTAGCCAATCTTGTGCCGGAGCCATCTTCGAAAGGATGCTCGTGATAAAATAAAAAATCGCCGTAAGATCCTCTTAATTCATACTCCAGCAAATAACTGCCAATGTGATTTCCCACCGCATTCAGCTGGTCGCCAACTATCGATCCCTCGCCTCCCCTACGCGCTAAAAACACATCGACAAAAGTCTCAAAATCCCGGGACAACTCACCAAAGACAGGCGAATCTCCACCCCATTGTGCGATATGCTGCAGCTTAAATCTCAGTGAATTCTTTACATTGATATCCCATCGAAGCATGAGTTCCTTGAAATGCACCCAGGTATCGTTCACGTAGCGTTCATCATTTAGTACATAATGGCCTATCCTCCAGTCTAAATAAAATCCATTTGTAATCTTAACCCATTCCGGTGCTTCCAATAGTATGCCAGGTAACGGCCTGTTATTCCCTGACCACAGGAAATTTTGATTAGTAGCAGACAACCCATTTAGTTTCACATCCCATTGTCTAGCTCCTAAGGTAGCTTCGATCCACTTGTTATTGTATCCAACATATAGATCGATCCGCTGAAATCTATCTTCGAATCCATCCCGATACACCCCACTTATCCCAGTGAAGATCCTATTAACTCCAAATTCGTATGCTCCGATAAAATTTGCGGTCACCGCGAGATCTGTATTCGCCGAGAATTGGTTTGAAGTATTGGTATAAAACCAAAAAGGTGATTGATCCTCAGAAGAAAAAAAGGCAGATGCGCTTACTTCTCCCCTGGTAATAATATTGCTGTTTTGTGATAGAACAGGAAATGTTATCAGGCAAAACAGATAGACGAAGCGCATAACTCAGGATTATTTGAAAAGACGTTTAAAAAAGGTTTTTCTCTCCTGCCCATACACATAACCATATTTATTACCATAACCGAAGTTATTCTCGCTAACGCTGTTAAGTACAACGGCAATATTTTTTAACTTCTTATCGCTGGCAGTTTCGTTAATAAATCCAATAATCTTCTTTTCGGTGTAGTCTGCCCTTACCACATATAGTGTAAGATCGGCTATCGAACTTATTAACAAGGTATCCGTAACCACCATGGAAGGTGCTGTATCTACAATGACATAGTCGTAGCGGGCTTTCAGTTCAGAGAAAAACAATTCAGTCCTTTCACTCAACAGCAATTCCGCTGGATTAGGTGGTATAGCCCCGGATAGAATAATATCCAGGTTGTCGTGGTTATCACTCCTGGCACATAGATCTTCTATGGCTATAGCGGGATCTATAATATATTCTGTTAGTCCTTTTAGGGATCGATCTCCATTAGCCAGGTATCGGTGTAGCTGAGGATTTCGAATATCTGCTCCCACCAAAATAACTTTTTTACCCGTTAACGCCAGTGTCGTAGCAAGATTATACGCTACAAAGGTCTTTCCTTCATTAGTTATGGAAGAGGTAACGAAAATAGTTTTCTCATCTGAATCGACTTCTACCTTATTTCTCATGAAATACTGCAAATTCGTACGGATGATCCTGAATGATTCAGCCATTATACTTCGGTCATTCTGAGTTATATAGTCCTGGGTCCCCTTGGATAACTTGGGAATTTCACCCAGGATGGAAACATTCTTTAGTAATCTTTCCAGGTCTTCACGATTCGGGATCTTGTTGTTAAATAGATTCTTTAAATAAATTCCTATAAAAGGCAGGAGTAAACCGAATACAAAGGCGATTAAATAAATAAACAATCTTTTAGGTGCTACAGGAACCGCAGATATATAGGCATTATCAACTATTTTGGCTTTGGAGGCGTTGGCGGCTAAAGAGATCAGTGCTTCCTCTCTTTGTTGCAATAAGAATAGGAAAAGTTGTTCTTTAATAGATTGCTGACGTTCTATATCGCGATAAATTCGTTCTTTCGCCGGCACCTTCTCGATCTTCCTGTTTAAGCTGGATTCACCATAATTAAGATCTCGAAGGGAAATCTGAAATCCGTTTCGGGTATTGATCAGAGATTGAAGGATAGATGAGCGAATCTGCTCAATTTGATTATTCAAATTGATAATAACCGGGTTCTTGGTGGTGGATGATTTTAATAACCTGTTTCGCTGCAGTAGTAGTTCGTTGTAATCGTTCACCGCACTCACTACGTCCCCTTCCTGTATACCAATGTTGGTAGGTAACAACTCATTCTCATCCTCATTCTCGATATAATCGATCATGGTATTGGTTAATTCGAGTTGGGTAGCGATATTTAATTGCCGCTTATCAAATTCACTGGCACTCTCCAGGATAATAGCTGCTTCAGTCTGTATATCTGTTAATCGATTTTTACTTTTGAACAACTCTTTATCCAGTTCAACAGAATCCAATTCCCTACTTATAATCTGGAGACGAGAATCTATAAAGTTCAACGTTTTGCGGGTAATCTGATTACGGTCGTTTACTGCATCGTCGTTGTATTCGGTAATTAGCTCATCGAGGAAATCCCTGGCCTTTTCAGGTGTTGGGGACTCCAGTGAGAATTGTATCACATGGCTGTTCACTACCTCGTTCAGTAATTTAAGATTCTCCTGGTATCCCAGCGCCACCGATTCGGGGTCTGAATGTGTGACAGAAATTGATTCATCGGTATACTTCTCAAACAGCGCCTGATCTTCCAGGTTTGGAAGTACGATAAGATCGGCAAAATCAAAACTTACACGTTCACCAAACTTATAGGTCCCTGCATTTCCAATTCCATTTCCGGAAATGGAATATGAAGTTTCATCCTGGATTTCGATGAAAAGCTCGGGAAAAGGAATGTCATTATCGCTATTGTTTTTCAGGAATTGTACAGTAAAAGGTTTCCTCGTGTACAACTCCGATGTGATCACATTACCAACTGCCCTATAAACGGTATTGAGGTTAAGGTCATCAACCACATTGGTAATTAAACGCTTCGAGGTAAATATGGCAATTTCGTCCTCTATCTTGCTATTTCCGTAGCGTGACATAAAATTTCCTAATTCAGGAATTGCCGATAATTCCAGAAATCCGCTACTGTTTTTTTCGTCCTTGATGATGACTTTTGCCTGTACTTCGTATATCGGCGTAGAATATCTCAAGTAAAGGTATGCCCCGATAAAGGTGATCAATAATCCCAGAATGAACCAGTACCAATAACGAGTATATGGCTTAGTAAGATCACCAAGTGTCTGATCTGAAATGGAAGATACTGTTTCTCTTTCGCTCATCTTAACGGGTAATAATAATCACTGCACTTAACATTACGGTTACTAAAGATAACAAAGCGGGAATATCCGGGATAAATCCAGACTTCTTCACCCCTCGTAACGACGGTTCCACATAAATAATGTCATTCTGCTTCAGAAAAAAGAAAGGACTGCTGAAAAGATCTGTCTGCGTGATATCGACCTTGGTCACGATCCGCTTTCCATTTTCTTCACGAATTATACTAATATTATTTCGATCACCATCCTCCGAGAGATCACCTGCCAATCCAAGGGCTTCAGGAATGGTCACCCTTTCGTTTCTAATAGTGTAAACACCTGGGTTCCTTACTTCACCTAGTATAGTAACCTTGAAATTCAATATTCGAACATCGACCACCACATCTGTCACATACTCCAACAACATTTTTTTGAGCATTTGCTCAATTTCCGACCTTGATTTCCCGCCCACCGAAATGGAACCCAGAACCGGAAAATTAATAGATCCGCCGGAATCCACAAGGTAACCTTGTAGCGCAAGGTTATCAACATTAGCGTTATTTTCGGCAATACGTTCTTTGTTAAAAGGCATGACCAAAGTTTCATCGAATGATGATATTGAAATGTGCAGAATGTCGTTGGGTTCAATTAATGGTTCGAATATCTCGGGAATTTCGGTGTCATTAAGCTCAGAAGAATCCTGAAAATAGATGATCTCTTTTTTGGTGGCACAGGATAAGAAGCTCACTATGACCAAACTGAATAAAATTACCTTTCTCATGTACCAGATTAATATTACAAATATATACTTAATAATATCCCAGCCTTTTAAATTAGCCAAAATTCGGATTTTTACTTAACCTTTACTTTTTCCAATGTATCAGACTTAGGCTTGTCCAATATCTCGTACTCCGAATTTTCGCTGATATATTCCGGAACTATTTCTTTCAGCATTTGAACCACCTCTTCATTCTTACCCCTGGTCGCCAGTTTAATGATCTCTTTGACCTTTTTCTTCAGGTCTTCAAATTTTTCCACATTGGTTTTCGATACCATGATCTTGGGGTGATGCGTGGGTAAAGAGGTTGAAGAATCGTTCAGTAGTTCTTCATATAATTTTTCCCCGGGCCTCAGGCCGGTTATTTTAATATCAATATCCTCATAAGGTTCCAGGCCTGATAATTGGATCATCTTCTTCGCCAGATCCAGTATCCGAACCGGTTTCCCCATATCGAACACATAGATCTCACCTCCGTTACCCATGGTTCCTGCTTGCAAAACCAATTGGCAGGCTTCCGGAATAGTCATGAAATAACGAATTATGTCTTTATGCGTTACCGTTACAGGACCACCATGTGCTATTTGTTTCCTGAAGTGCGGAATTACCGAACCACTGGAACCAAGAACATTTCCAAATCGCGTTGTAATGAATCGTGTGCTTACCCCTTTTTCATTCTGAAGGGATTGTACATACATTTCAGCGACGCGCTTGGACGCACCCATTACATTTGTAGGATTCACAGCTTTGTCGGTCGAGACCATTACGAATTTATCTATTTCATAACTAGCTGCTAAAATGGCCAAATTTACAGTGCCGAGAATGTTTACATATATAGCTTCATGAGGGTTTCTTTCAATAAGGGGTACATGCTTATAAGCGGCCGCATGGTATATAATGTGGAATGTATACTTACCAAACAACAATCCCATTCGATACATGTTACTTATATCGGCAAGTTCTGTTATGTAATTGAGTTTTGGGTAATTTTGAGTAAGATAGATCTCTAAATCATGAAGAACGGATTCCGCCTGATCAAGAATCACTATGAGCTCGGGATTGAATTCGGCAACTTGCTTCACGATCTCACTACCTATGGAACCTGCACCACCTGTTACCAGGATCGTCTTATCCTGAAGATCGTGTTTGATCAACTCATTTTCTATTTCTATTGGATTTCGCTCCAGCAGATCTTCAATATCCAGGGGTTTGATCTGATTCTGAATATCTTCTTTCTTGTTCCAGGTTTCCAGATTCGGAACATTAAATATTTCAATACTATGGTGGATACAATCCTCGATGATCTGATTGCGACGTTTGCCAGACATGGTTTCGCTTATCAACAACACACCATCTAACTCCATATTCTCAATCGTTTCTGAAAAACTTTTCTTGATCGGTATTACGGGTTTTCCCAGGATCTTAAATCGTTTAGAATCGAAACTTTCGGATAGAAATCCAACCAAAACGAATGGCATATCAGATTCTGTAGTTAAGGCTTTACCCAAAGCAATCGTCTGATCGCCTACTCCCATAATGGCCACTCGTTTCTTCAATTTTCCCGCGGCCGTATTACGAAGGAATTGATAGCTCTCCTTCACAGCTATTCTAAAAAGTAACATCACTGTGAATGAAACGAGAGCGTATAGAACTAATGAAGTGGTAAGAAATACTTTTTCTCCTTGAACAGCTTCAAATACAAAATTAAAGATCAATAAGCTTGCGCCCGTGCAAAAGGACGAAAACGCCAGCTTCAGAATATCGGTAAATGTAGAGTGACGTATAATTCCTGAATACGTCTTAAAGACAAAGAAGAAAATAATATTTACTCCTAATATAAAACCACCCTGGGCAGGTAAAGAAACGTAATCGAGGAATTTAATTGGCGTCCCGAGTATGATTAAATAGACCAGAGCCAGAGAAAATAAAACCAAGAAAATATCCAGCAATACCACTATCCACCTGGGCAAGTACCTTTGATCCAGTACCTTGAGACGGTTATCACCACGATATATACTTCGTATTATACGTCTTGGGGTTAGCATTGATAGGTTTTTTACAAATATAACTAAAGGAATTTGGATAATGCTTCCATAATCCTTTGCTTTTCAGTGTTTTTAAGATTTGAACCCGAAGGTAAACAAAGTCCATTGTCAAATAATTCGCCAGCAATGTGGTTTCCGTAAAAGGGATAGTCCTTAAAAACCGGCTGCAAATGCATAGGTTTCCACAAAGGTCGTGATTCAATATTTTTCTCTTCAAGAGATAAACGTATATCTTCTGCAGTAAAGCCTGTTTTCGATGAATCGATAAGTATACAGGTCAACCAATGGTTCGAAAAATAGTCGGTACCAGGTTCAGTAAAGACTTCAATTCCATCGACACTTTTAAATATTTCCTTGTAAAAATAATTCATTTCACGTCTCAGATTGACATGATCGTCCAGCACACGCATCTGCCCGCGGCCTATGCCGGCGCAAATATTACTGAGTCGATAATTGTACCCAATTTCTGAATGCTGGTAATGAGGTGCAGCATCACGTGCCTGAGTGGCTAGAAATATCGCTTTTACCTTTTCTTCTTCTGTCTTAGTGACCAAAGCCCCTCCGCCAGAAGTGGTGATAATTTTGTTTCCATTAAACGACAGCACAGCCATATCACCAAAAGTACCGCAATGCTTACCTTTATATGTACTACCAAGCGCTTCGGCACTATCTTCCAAAAGTGGAATTTCATATTTTTCAGAAATAGAACAGATCTCTTCTGCTTTGAACGGCATCCCATATAGATGCACCGCTATAATGGCTTTTGGTTTTTTTCCTTTTGAAATTCGGTCTTTGATCGCTTCCTCCAGATGTATCGGACACATATTCCAGGTATCCTCTTCACTATCCACAAATATGGGTGTGGCGCCTTGGTAAACAATTGGATTGGCAGATGCTGAGAATGTCATGCTCTGACAAATTACCTCATCGCCTCTTCCCACATCCATCATTATTAACGCCAGGTGCAAAGCGCCTGTACCCGAACTCAATGCCGCAACGTGCCTGGGTTCTTTTAAATAGTGTTCAAGGTCCTGCTCGAATCCCGTGACATTAGGCCCGAGAGGAGCCACCCAGTTGGTGTCGAAAGCTTCATTCACAAAACTTTGTTCCTGCCCTCCCATATGTGGAGATGATAAATAAATTCGGTTATTCATTTGTTATGGGATTATATCGAATTATAGTAGCTGGATTTCCAACAACTACGGCATAGTCCGGCACGTCTTTTGTAACAACCGCCCCTGCGCCAATGGTTGCCCATTTTCCTATAGATATCTCAGGTAAAATAACACTCCCGGCGCCAACAAGCACACCTTCACCCAATTGAACTCCGCCCGCAACAGCAGCTTGAATGGCAATATGGCAAAAGTCGTTTACAATTGTGTTATGAGACACAGTGGCATTAAGATTTACTATACAATGCTTATTTATTTCTACACCTGCATCTAAAACTGCATTTGGTAAAATTACTGACCCTTCACCTATAGTCACGGAAGGATAACTAACAACAGAATCGTGAACGAAATTAGGATAGATACTTTTTTGTCGTTCCACGATGCGTTTTCGAATAACATTATTCCCAATAGTTACGCACAGATATTCATTAATCTGTTCCGGTTGATTAGGTTGTACAGGTATATCGAAAATGGACCCTACGTTCGGATTGTCATCTATGATCAACACCGGATCGAATTCACCAAGTGAACGTATTAGTTCGACCACTGCATAACAGTGGCCGCCAGCGCCATATAATGTAATAGGTTTCATGTCTTATTAGTTCCTTTAAAACGGGTTGTAGTTGATTGTCCTTCCTGCGTAATACCTTCTCTTACAAAAACCTTTTTAATCGTTTTTAATAGAATCATCATATCAAGTTTAAAACTAACGTGTTCAACATAAAAGATATCATGTTCAAATTTTTTTTCCCAACTCAAAGCGTTACGGCCATTAACCTGGGCATAACCCGTAATTCCGGGTTTCACCACGTGCCGTTTTTTCTGATCTTCATTGTACAGCTGAAGATATTCAGGCAGTAAAGGCCTGGGGCCAACCAAACTCATTTCTCCCATCATTACATTGAGCAACTGTGGTATTTCATCCAGAGATGTGGTACGGACAAAACGCCCAACAGTGGTTAATCTTTGATCATCCGCTAATAATTCACCTTGCTCATTCCTTTTGTTATTCATAGTTCGGAACTTTATAATGGTGAACAGTCTCTCGTTCTTTCCTGGCCGCAACTGTTTAAAAAACGGATCGCCAGCTAATGAGATAGCCAAAAATATAGTGACCAAAATAAAAACAGGCAACAATATAAGGAACATTAATGTGGCTGTTAAAATATCCAATACAGGTTTAATCACTTGCTGGTACATGCCGTAAATGTACTAAAGTTTTGACTGTTGAGTCCCGTATTCGTGCCGGATTATCTCCCACATATTTAATCGGTCGTATCGACTTATTATGTGGTGTCTGGCTTTTAATTTTAGCTTGTTTCTCAATATTTCATCCTCCACCATTTTTTTCATTGCCGAATGCAATTCATTCAAATCCTTCACTGCTATAATTAGCCCGTTTTCACCTTCAACAATAATTTCATTGCAACCATTAATATCCGATACAATACATGGTAATCCCATCGCTCCTGCCTGCATTACCACGTTTGGAAAACCTTCCCTGTAGCTTGGAAATGCCAGAACATCACTTAATGCAAGGTAAATACGGATGTCTTCCAGATAGCCCGTAGTGAATATTTTATTATTGGATACAATTTCTTTCCTGCTGGTATCAGAAACAGGGTCCAGTTCATCTTCAAAGGGACCTACCAAAAGTAAAGATACTGCGGAATGTTCCTGCACAAGTTGTTTAAAAGCTGCGACCAACTCATTGATACCTTTATCGGCTACAATTCTTCCCACAAAAATAAATACAATATCATCCTTCGAAATTCCAATTTCAGCTTTTTTGGCCTGTATGCTATCTTCGGAAAAGTGATCCCTGGAAAAATAAGTTGAATCTATTCCATTACTACTCCCATTCCCAAGTACTCTAAGTTTTGACTCGTTGCAAAAATTTTCATTCAGAATTATTTTCTCAAGCCCATTGGAATTCGGATAAACATGGGTTGCATAACGGTAAGTCCATTTTTCAACGGTATTGAGTATTTTTCGTTTCAGCCCACGTGCTTCCAATAGTGGTAGTCCGGCTACGGTATGCATCCGTAAGGGAACTTTAGCCATAGCTGCCGCCATCATTCCAACAATGCCGGCTTTGGGTGTATGAGTATGAACAATTAGTGGTTTTTCTTTTTTTAGAAACCGATACAACTTTATCACACATTTAATATCCGTAAGCGGTGTGATCTTCCTTGTTAGCGGCAGGTAAAAAGTTTTGACCCCTTCGGCTTTTCCATAAGTTTCGAGATTATCCTTCTCACTGGAAACAGCTGTAACATCATAATATTGAGACATGAATGCTAGCTGCCCGTCCAGAAGTTTTTCCAACGAAATCGGTACAGTGGTAATTCTTACTAATTTTTCTTTCATGCTGTATGGACGGATTTCTTTGGTATATACCTTTGATAAATCAATTTCATAAAAACATAACTTGGAGCACATCTACTCATTGATAAACTCCTTTTTCTGCTCCGAAACTATATAATAATTCAGCAACAACAATAACAGCCATATTGGTAATCGTCTCATAATATCTCCCCCTAAAGCATAAATTAATATTGGCATTGACGCGGCAAGTAATGAAGTGACTTGTAACAAATTTCTGGATAAGCGATAGAACAAAATAAGAAACAAAATCAAACCGATTACTCCACCCTGAAGAAAAACGGTTAGAAAGGATGCGTGAGAATCCCAAAATTGACCATCCTGATATATATGTGCTCCGGGGCCAAGGCCGATGACCGGGGAAGTGAGTCCTACATCAATGGCACTGGTGTACAGGTTAGTTCTTCCTTCCGCAAGGTCTTCCGAACTAAAAATAGCCCATAAAATGTTGTAAATAGTTTCAATGTTGAGTGCAATAACTAAAACAACCATAGATATTGCGATCGCGATGAATGCTTTTTTCAGGTTCCCTCTGAAGAGATTGATAAACTTTATTAGAAAATAAATCAACCAACCCAATCCTAATCCGGCCATCGCTTTAAATGACCCTGTTTCGAGGGTTAAATATGATAAGATCAGGATAAGAACCATTATGACTAAACGAGTCAATTTCTTCTTTTCCCGCTCCAATACGAACAATCCAATAAAGGGCATAGGAGCAATAAACATTGCTGTTTGGTGTAAATTATTGACAAAAGGTGCGAAGTATTCAAAATATTTCAATGGCAGCCCAAGAACTGAATCCATAATCATACTAAGGGCGTAAAGCGCGGTAAAGATAAAACCAGATAAAAAGAAGACTCTCCGAATGATCTGATAAATATTCAATCGATCTTTCAAATAGAGGTTCTCTACCAATAAACAGGAAATAAAAATTAGTACGTATGCCGCAAAGTCGAATAATGAGCTTTCGAAGGTTCCTGTGTTCTGGTTCAGAAATATCACGTTATACGCAAAACCACAAAAAGAGACAATTAGGAAAATTATCCAAAATCTTGAAAATATAAGATCCTTCGAAAGTTTCGAAATATACCCCGTCTGTAGTCCGGCCAGGAATAATAGGAGCAGGCTAATCTCACCAAAGCCTATATATCCAATTCGCAATAGTGTGAAGGGAGTAAGGACAATCGCAAAGATCAATCCTTTTTCAAAATTGTTTAACCCCTTATTTTTCATCAAGATGCAGGCTTATGCTCCTTTTGTACTTCTTCGCATTCAATCTGGCAAACAATATTAGGCCTACCGAATTAAGATTAAGGCGTTTCAGGTACCAATTCAGGTCTCGTTTCTTTTTCCTTAAAGATATGTAAGAATGTAATAAGCTGTTCCGGTGAGCAATGTATTCCGATTTATCGATGCTTAACATTTCTGAATATTTACTAAGCTTCTCAGTAATTTCGAGATCACCAACGACCATTTCTTCCTCTCCTATAAATATTGGGACCACTTTATGGCCCTTCAACTTATTGTTGTCGATCTCTAATTCAAGAATAAATGATTCCTTATTATTCCTGGTCTGTTTTATAAGAGGATCTTTAGATTTTGATGTATAGACATCATCGAAACAAAAATTTCCAAGGCTATACGCAATCAGGCTATCTCGTACTTTTTCAATACCCTGAATCACATGCGGGTGATGGCCATAAAAAACATAAGGTGCGATTTCGGATAATCGCCTTGCTAGCTGAACATGATCATAATTAGGATAATTTACATGTTCCTGACCGCAATGAACGCTGAAGATATTGAACAGGTTCTTTTCAGCATTTTCAGTTAATATGTTAGCAACCGTAGCAAAGTTTAACTCGTTAATTCCATCTGCTTTATCTGAATGGATGCCAAGCGGATTGGTAGAATAACAGCAAAAACCATTTAGTGCTAAGCTATTACCCTGCGTTTCGATAACCAATTCCTTATCCTCGATTCCGAAATATTTTATTCCGTGTTCATCCAGAACGGACTTTGTAAGTTCGTACGATTTTGGCCCAAAATCGTAAATATGATTATTGGCCAGGTTCACTACATCGATATTCAACAACTTCAAGAGTTCAATATTCTTCGGGCTGGATTTGATATAGGCAGATTTGAAACCATAAGACCCATGATTGTCATGCGCAAAAGGGGTTTCCAGGTTGCCAATAACCAGGTCGTAACTTTTTAGTTTCTGGGTAACCTTATTGAAGTATTTGTGCAGTTCCATATTGTTCTCAACAGAGAATTTCCCAAAAAAAGCAATATCGCCAAGCAATGCAATTTTCATATCGAATCTTCTTTAACCTTATTTTTTATCAACGCATACTTCCCGCTCTTCTCTTTCGGAATATCTTTAACGATCCTCATATCGATACGCATCGAATTTCCAAATCTGTATGCCATTTCGGTGCGAATCTTATCCTCGTGCTCTTTGCAATAAATTCGTTCATCTACAACAATCAGCAACTCAATATGATCTTTACTGTGTTGAATGAACTGCATTTTAATAATGCTATTGGGGTTGCCTTTGATCACATCCGCCAAATGACTCAGACTAATTTTACCTCCCGAATCCGTATAAAGAAAATCGACTTTCCTTCCTTCAATACTGGCTACCAGCGGATGAGATGAACCACAACTACATGTTCCCTCTTTAAAAATAACCCTGTCACCAATATTGTATCGCACCAAAGGAGTTCCTTTGGTGGTGAATGAAGTTACGATCATATTATTGTCCTCATCCGATTCTATAATACCAGTATCCAGATTATAATGTAAATTTCCCTCCACACATTCTGTTATGAAAGGTGCTCCCTCTGCGGATGCATATTGATCGTAGACCTTACATTTAAAAACTTCCTCAATAAGCTTCCTGTGCACAGGTAACAGTGTTTCCGATGTTGTAAAGATCGCCTGCGGAACAAATGTAAGATTCACTTTTTCTCTTTCTATATATTCCGCTAGTTCATAAATAGCGGAAACAAAACCGTTCAACACCTCGGGTTTAAATTTATTTAGATCTGAAATGTACAAAGGCATGTTATCCTGGCTGAGATGAAAAGTGGAATAAAGCCTCTGCCGGTACACAAAATTTTTTCGCCAGAATATTTTCGTCTTAGAATTATATACTAGTGATCTACCGCTGAATGTTGCCTTTTTAACTTTAAACGGATCTATGCCTAATCTGGCTTTAAAGGCATCCAGGTATGCCATTCTCGTTTGAAAATCTTCATGCGTGAACAGTACTTTCAAGGCCTTACCTGTAGTCCCGCCGGTAAATGAACTAATGGCATCTTTTACTTCAATGGTATATATGTCCTCTATATTGGCCCGAAGCATTTCCTTGTCAACTACAGGAAGTAGATTTAAATCCTCCACGGTTTTTATTTTTGAAATATCGATGCCGGAATACAAATCTTTGTAAAAAGGGCTATGTGCATTCACGTAGCTGAGAAATTCCCGCAATTCACGATTCTGGTTTTCCACCTCTGCCTGATATGAGGTGTAATCCCTTTTTTGAAATTCATCGAACTTCTGTCGGTAAACCTTTCCATAACGCTTCTTGAACAACAAATATCCATAAGTGGATATAATGATATTCTGAAACCACGCGGGTGAATGTCTGTATAGTTTATCGAAGATCTTCTTACTCATTTATAGATTAGAATTATATTCTTCTACTGCACAACATTTCTGAATTTTCTAAAATAAATAAATGTCAATGCTGCCATGACAAAGGTAGTACCCAGCATGATACTAATTGCACCATAAATCTCAAAAATCGGAACTATAATTATGGCCATTACAAAGAAGAACAAACAGCTGTAGAGGACTATGTTCTTATACACTCGATCTTTTCCAATAAGCATGAGGAAGTTAGGTCCGTAAGCTGATCGTACAAAAATAAAGAATACCATCGGGGTTAGAATTTTGAAATAAAATGAAACATTAAGATTTTCCTTGCCATAAAGGAACAGTATGAGTTGTTCTGAAAATATAAATGCTATTACGGTTAATACCATACCTCCCAGAATCATGATCTTACTGAATAATCCGTGCTTCCTGATGTTCCGGGACAAGAATGGCAGGAAAGTATTCGACAACAGAAGCGCAACAGAATTTAAAGCATCGATTAGCCTAGTAGCAGATGCATAGATCCCGACAATGAGATTACTGGAGGTATATCCCAGGATGAACATTGTTGTACTATTATACAAGGTTGGTGCGAATAAAGATATAAATGCGTGACGTCCATCCACTATTACTTTTTCCATTTCCGAATAAAGAGATCTGCGGAAAGCTACCTTAAATTGCTTATGAATAATCCAAAAGGAGATTAACGTACTTATGGTCATAGCAAATGCATTGAGTAAAGGAACCAGTAAATAATCCCCTGGTCCCTTAACAAGCATTACCAGGGAAATTAAGAACATTATTTTGGTCGATAAGTTGATGAACGCGATATACTTCATTTTTTCCATTCCCTGAAAAAACCATGAGGGAAAAAGTGACTGCATTGCAATGAAATAGAAAGTGTAGAGATGTAATATCCAATATTCATTCAAACTTGGAACTACCCATACAACGAATGAAAGTACGACCAGGCTTGCAAACGTGAGCAGGATGGAGACTGACAAAAATGCACTGTATTTCCTGGACAATTCTTCTTTATTATTCCGGGTTCTTGCAATTTCCCTTACCGCCGTAATGGAGTATCCGTAATGGATGAAAGCACCAAAATACATACATAAGGCCAACGAAAATTGTGTTAGCCCGAAGATATCAATTCCCAATGTTCGTACCAGGTAGGGTAAAATAAAGAGGGGAATCAGCAGGTCGAATCCCTTTATAGATACGAGGGAGAAAAAGTTCGCAATGAGCTGTACGTTTTCCTTATTCTTAAGTAATTGCAATATGCGCTTTACCATTTGTTCATTTACTTAATGAATAATAACTAAAATCTCATGGCGCTGACTGGCATTCTCCTTATATAAATTGAAATCCCATGATAATCCATTCTTTGATTAAAAATGGAAGGACTAAATGTTCCATACCTCATATTCCAGTTCCGGAACCAGATTGAACGTTTAGATGATCATTCCCGCCGCAACTGTTTCGTGCGTTGTATCGTCAATTAAGACAAAGCTACCCGTTATTCGGTTGTCTCTGTATTCATCAATCATTAACGGCCGGGTAGTACGGATTTTCACCCTCGAAATATCGTTCATATTCAACTGCTTATCTTCTTCTTCCCGATTGTATGAATTAATATCGATTTTGTAGACCACTTCCTTGATCATCGCTTTTTGTTCGTTGGAAGTATGCATAATGGTATACTTAGCTCTTGGACGAGCGGGGTCATTGTTCAACCAGCAGAGCATAGCATCAAATTCCTGAAGTGCTTGAGGTTTATTATTGGTACGCACTATCATATCACCGCGGCTAATATCGATATCATCTTCCAAAGTAATAGATACAGACATGGGCGCATAGGCTTCTTCCAACTCCCCATCTATGGTGTCTATCGATTTAATGACCGAAGTAAACCCTGAAGGTAAAATCGTCACATCATCACCCGGCCTTAGGATTCCACTGGCAACACGGCCTGCATAGCCCCGATAATCAATGAACCCATCACTTTGCGGACGAAGGACAGTTTGAACCGGAAACCTGGCATCAATTTTATTAATATCACTACTAATGTGCATATGTTCCAGGGTGTGTAACAAAGGTGCCCCCTGATACCAATCCATATTTTCCGATCGGTTTACCACATTATCGCCGTTCAAGGCGCTAATGGGTAAGAACTCGATATCCTTTACATATAGCTTCGAAGAAAAGGCCTCAAACTGATCAATGATATTCTCATACACATCTTCGCTGTAATCTACCAGGTCCATCTTGTTGATACAAACAATGATATGAGGAATCTGTAGCAGCGAGGCGATGAATGCATGACGCTTTGTTTGCTCTATCACTCCATGTCGTGCATCCACTAAAATCAAAGCCGCATTAGCTGTAGAAGCTCCTGTGACCATGTTTCTGGTATACTGAATATGTCCCGGTGTATCGGCAATAATGAATTTACGCCGAGGTGTGGTAAAATAACGATATGCAACATCGATAGTGATCCCTTGTTCCCTTTCATCTCTTAATCCGTCCGTAAACAATGCAAGGTCAACACCATCGTGCCCTTTGCGCTTACTGGTATTTTCAACTGCCTGTAGCTGATCTTCAAAAATGGCCTTGCTATCGTATAAGAGCCGGCCAATTAACGTACTTTTTCCGTCATCTACACTACCTGCCGTTGTAAAGCGCAGTAATTGATTTTTATCGATTTGGGTTGATGTGTTCATTCGTTCCGTTAGGTTGTAAATTTGTGCAAAAATAATAAAAATGGGCAGCTTCAGCACCCTTAAATTTAGCCGAATTATTTAAAAATAACCTTGCCTTTTACGATCTTCCATCGCGGTCTCACTTCGTTTATCGTCACTGCGATTTCCTCGTTCCGTCTGTTTCATTGCCGAAACCTCTCCAACGATCTTTTCAAGGGTATCGGCATCACTTTCGATACCACCTGTAATTGTTATATCACCGAGAGTTCGGAATCTTATCTTTTTCTTCTGAATATCTTCTCCTTCTTCCAACTTTAAGTATTCTGAAACAGGTATCCAGGAATCTTGCCTCCATACTACTTCACGCTCATGAGCGAAATATAAAGAAGGAATACTAATGTTTTCCCGCAGAATGTAGTTCCAGACGTCCATTTCGGTCCAGTTACTTATGGGAAATGCCCTGAAGTGCTCTCCCTCAAAGTGATTACCGTTGAGGATGTTCCATAACTCCGGGCGTTGATTCTTAGGATCCCATTGTCCGAAATCGTCCCTGTGTGAGAAGAATCGCTCCTTTGCCCGCGCTTTTTCCTCATCCCTTCGGCCACCTCCAATTGCGCAATCTACATTGTTCATTTCTATCGCGTCGAGTAAGGTTGTGATTTGTAAAGCATTACGAGTGGCATTCTTTCCCTTTTCTTCAGCTACACGCCCTGAATCTATAGATTCCTGAACCGATCCCACAATGAGCCGAGCTCCCAGGGAATCTATCAGATCGTCACGAAATTTTATGGTTTCAGGGAAGTTATGCCCTGTATCAACGTGCATTAAAGGAAATGGTATTCTGGATGGGTAGAAAGCTTTTTTAGCCAAATGGGTCACGACTATGGAATCTTTTCCACCAGAAAATAAAATAACCGGGTTCTGAAACTGAGCCCATACTTCTCTAAGTATGAATATGGCTTCCGATTCCAATTCGTCCAGGTAATTCAAATAATACTTGCTCATGTTATTTCGCCAGTTTAATTTTAATATGATTCATAATTTTTGTTACGGCCTCTTCAACCGTAACTTGCGTGGTGTCTATTTCAACATCGGGATCATCAGGTGCCTCATAGGGTGCGTTTATCCCTGTAAAATTCGAGATTTCTCCCGCACGGGCCTTGGCATAAAGTCCTTTAACATCCCGGCGCTCACATTCCTCCAGTGGTGTATTCACAAATATTTCCACATAATGCGCAGCACCCACGATTGTCTTGATATTTTCTCGATCCACGCGATATGGTGAAACAAATGCTGCCAATACCACCAGCCCGGAATCTACCATTAAATTCGCTACTTCTGCAATCCTGCGGATATTTTCCGTTCTGTCTTCATGTGAAAATCCAAGATTATTGTTCAATCCTTTTCTCACATTGTCTCCATCCAGGGTATAGGTGTGAATCCCTTCAGAAACCAATGCTTTTTCCACCGCATTCGCGATAGTGGATTTACCCGATCCTGACAGGCCTGTAAACCACAAAAGAAAGGAGTTATGTCCTTTGAGCTCACTTCGCTCCTTTTGTGAAATACTGAATTGATGTGGAATAATATTTTCCTGCATTACTTCTTAAATCGTTTTACAAAATAATTTCGAATACGCCCCAAAGGTAATCGCAACCAGAGCCGTTCGTGAAAGTAATAGAGTACAAATTTAGTAAATAGCTCGCTTAGAGCGATGAAAAGTGCAATTTCATCAAAACTTTCAAGTATGGCGCCCGAAATAAGGAATGTCATGGTGGTAGCTACCAATCTCCATGATATGGATTTATATATAGTATTCAGCTTGGTAACTGATCCCCCCGTGCGGTATCGTTGCCAGATCCTTTCGTGAAAGTAGTATACCAACAGCTTCAGTAAGAACTCAACCGCACCAATCTTTAGTGCATTCTCAATACTACATTTCCCAAATAGACAAGTGATCATCAAGGCAACTAATACGGTATCCGTGGTCGCAATGATTCGCCATGAAATACCTTTCAGCAGACTCCTTAAATGTGATTCATGTCTGTAATTTACCATGTTAACGTGCTACTAGGAAATAGGGATTCAATAAGTTCTCCTTGTTATATTTTAGGGGTGTTCCTGTTGCTTCTTCAACCACACGAATGCCTGCCGCCTGGCATATAGCCTGGCCGGCAGCTGTGTCCCATTCCATGGTCGGTGCATATCGAGGATAGATATGAGCATCTCCTTCTGCAACCAAACAGAACTTCAACGAACTTCCTCTCGAAACGATCTCTACACTAGTCTCTTTTTCGATATTCTCGATGAACTTCCGGGTATCATCATTTAAATGTGAACGACTCCCAACTACCTTTACCGGTGGGACAATTTCTTCCGCCGGTTTGATTGAGCGAGCATCACGTAAAATCTCATCTATGCTAATCGAGGGGTCATTTACGATCACTTTCATAGATTCTGTAATATCTTCGGAAGTGAAATAAAGTGACTTCTCTACTGGCACGTATATAACTCCCAGCACAGGATTGCCGTCAATTACCAAGGCAATATTTACTGTAAACTCACCATTTCGTTTAACAAATTCCTTGGTCCCGTCCAATGGATCTACGATCCAGCATTGATTCCAATTACGTCTCACCTCATAATCCGTCTGCTTATTTTCCTCACTGATAATCGGTATTCCCGTAGGTTCTAAGAACTTGTTGATGACGTCGTTCGCATTTTGATCTGCTATCGTTAAAGGCGAATTATCACCTTTCAGCTCTACATCGAAATCGGTTGCATACACCTTCATTATTTCAAGTCCGCCATCTATAGCAGCTCGTATTGCAATGTGAAGATTTTCTCTCATGGTAAGGGCTGTTTTTCAAGGGCGTAAAGCTACAACAAATAGAGGAAAATAAACGAATATTAAATATTTATTAAAGTCTGATTAAGGAAACTATAAAGCCTTCTTAAATTAGTGCTCATGCCGTTAAACAAATGGTAAACACGGCGATTATCTTGCTATACCATTAACGTATGGTTATCTTTGTTATGAACCAAAAAAAACACAATGACATATCTAAATCTTGATACTGAAAAAACAAATACAACAGCCCATGAATTAAACATTTTGCTGGCAGATTTCCATATTTATTATCAAAAGCTTCGGAATTTCCACTGGAATGTGGTAGGAAGTAATTTCTTCGACCTACACGCTAAGTTTGAAGAGATGTACGATGACGCTAAGTTAAAGGTGGATGAGGTGGCTGAACGTATCTTAACCTTGCGATTCCAGCCTTTAAGCAATTATTCGGATTACCTGAAGAAGTCTAATTTGAAGGAGTCTGAATCAGATCTCAATGATGTGGAAATGGTAAAAACACTCATTGGAGACCATGCATTGATTATTAGTCAAATGAGAAAAGTGATTGATAAAGCTGGCAAAGCGAATGATGAAGGTACAATCGATCTGATTGGATCTTATGTGGCCGAGATTGAAAAAACAAGCTGGATGTTGGATGCCTGGACAATGCAGGCTTCAGAAAACCACCCTAAGCTATAAAAAGTGGGCCTTCTGGCCAACTATAATAATTCATGAAATATCTTCTTCTTCTGTTCCTGGGGACACTTACAACCTCAAGCTGCCAGGATTATGGCAGTTTGTCCTTTACCCATTCACTTCCCAAAACTTTAAAGGAAATAAGTGGTATAACCATAGCAAGGGACAGTTCTCTTATCTGGGCCGTAAACGATTCGGGTAATAAGGCCATTATCTATGGTTACCAACCGGGTAGCAATTCAATTGTTAAGACTATTTCAGTTGATAATGGCTTCAATAGAGATTGGGAAGACATCACTACCGATGGTGAGTCCACATTATATGTCGGCGATTTCGGTAATAACCAAAACTATCGAAAGGACCTGGTGATATACACCGTGACTATTCCCGATTCAATTGCTCATTCAAAAGTAGATGCGTCTAAAACCACTTTTGAACTAGAGGACCAGAAAAAATTTCCACCAAAGAAAAAACATCGAAATTTCGATATAGAAGCTTTCGTTTATTCGGAAGGCCTCTTTTATCTTTTCACCCGTAACAGAAGCTCGAAATTCGATGGTACGACCAAAATGTACCGCTTACCTGCCCAACCAGGACATTATACGGCCAAATTGATCGACACTTTCCAAACTTGTAAAGATTACGATGATTGCCAGGTCACTGGCGCCAGCCTGGATAGGCAAAACGGCAAGCTGGCCTTGTTAAGCTATAACAAAGTGTGGATCTTCTCGGAGTACGAAAATGATGAATTCTTTTCGGCGACAGTAGAAGAAATAAAACTGAAACATACTTCTCAAAAGGAAAGTATCACTTTTAAGGGTTCAAACACCCTGTTTATTGCTGATGAGCGAAGCCATATGCAAGGAGGAAATCTATATATTCTCAGGCTTAAATAAAAAAACCCTTCCGGGGATGGAAGGGCATAAAACTAACCAATATAATCCTTTTTATGAAAAAACTTCTTACACCGTTTTAAACACTATACCAGGATTACAGTGCAAATAAACGACACTTTTTGTGCGTATAAAAATGAAGAATCCATTTGGAAATGTGTTTTCGTCAAATGACACTTTTAATCTTCAAACGACGTAAATTATCCGACCAAATACTCAAATTGGGCTCTTATAGGGATTAATCTATAGACTTACTCCGAATCCAAAAGAGATCCTGATTCCGTCGTCACTGTTAAATATTCCTAATTCTCCAAATAGGGAATCAACGGCATTAAGAAAAATACCTCCTCCAAAGTCATCGTGCCAGATGTCCGAATCTTCTCCCTCTACCCATACCCTACCAACATCGTAACCACCAAATACACCTAATTGTATTGGTAGTATTCCCGTCTTAAATCTGCTGAAACTATATCGAAGGTCTCCTCCAAAGGCCAAGGCACTCTCACCACTGAATCGCTGTGTACGATATCCTCTCAATCCAGTATCAGCACCCAGAACTGCAGCCTGGTAGAATTCAAAATCATCCCCAATATTAAACTGGCCCTGGGCCATGGTCTTCAAGACCAATTTCTGATCCCGGGTGAGGGAATTAAAAAATATCAATCGAGGATTTACATAACCGAATGTTCGTTCTGTATCATCGGTATTGGAATTTACTCCGCCTTCAAGAGCAAAAAACATACCCCTGGCAGGATTCGCCGCATTATCATAACTTTCGAATTGATACGATACGTCAACACGAGCAAAAGTCTTCGAATCAAAAACAGTTGGCATATTCATGAAGAACTCAGACACAAAACGATCTTCAGTTTCTTCTACTTCAATATTTTCGACTCCCGCTGTTAGACTAAAACTTCCCCCGTATTCTCCATGCTTCACTACTCCAACCCGACCTGACCTTATTGCTGTTTTAACCCGGTTATAATCAAAGTCAATTTCATCATCCATATTTACCGTATTATTTCCAAAGCCAAAGAAATTTCGGGTAAAGTTCTCACTTGTAAAGCGACCGCCAACCGTTAAATTCCATGTGCCGAAAACACCTGCAAATTCTCCGTTGTACGCGAGATCAAAGCCCTCCGTGGCAAAGAAATAACGGGCTCCTATCGAATGTTTTTGGTGAAACGGATTGGTCTTAAAACCTCTGATGGTATAAATGTCCGTAATTCCAATTCTGAGACCATCATCTGGGTTGGCCCCTATACTGGGCAAAATGTTGTTCGACCTGGAAATAAGCTTTTCGTAGTCATAAGTGTTTATTTCATAGAAATCGGATCTGCGAACACTGGCACCTCTCTTTTTTACAATGGTATTAGGCTTATTATTGTGCTCATGCACTTTAATCTTCCGTCCGTTTTCTATGGTATACACATCATTGTTCTGGCCCCCTATGATTCTTATAAACACAGGATTGGAACCTTTGCCATTTACAACAAACTGATCATCATCGTCGAGGCCATAGATCCAAACCTCATTGGTTTCGTTCGAATTTATGATCCTTTCTTTATATGGTTCTGCAACCTTTCCGTCCTTTATCCGCGAAACAGTGATCTTTGTTGATCCGTTCCCCCTGGTTATTTCAAAGTAATCGTCCTTATCCGTACCAGTAATGATCACCAGCCGTGAAATGTATTCATAATACCGGGTAGCCGCATCTCGTAAATTATCCCTTCTGCTCTTCAGCTTTCGTTTGATCTCTTCGGCAGTTTCGTCTTGAACCTCTGGTGGCAACTTCAGAAAAGCATTTTCTATAACTTCATCGGTAAGGTTATTTACGATATAGTCGGCTTGCTTTATCCATTCTGATCTTTCCGAGGTCTGTATAAAACTTCGGTCTATTTTTATCCCTGCTGAATTTAACCACTTTATATCATCTATTTTATCTTCGAATGTTTGTAATTGTCCTGCGGCCGGCACCAATAATCTCAGTATGTCGAGCAATGCGCCATCGTAATTGGAAAACACCTGGTCCCTGTCTCTTGGGATCGGCCTGAATATCTTTTTATCTTCGGTGATATCAAACCTGGACCATCGCCATTGATCCTGATGGCGGTCCCAGTCGCCCAGTAACATATCGAACAACCGTGCTCTAATAAAAGCGGGTTCGTCCACCTGGTATTTTTCATCTTTTCTCAACTTCTTCCGAAGATCACTGGTACTTTCGATGGCTGAAGGTTTTCCAAAAGATTCCACATTTAAAAACCCATCGTCGGGACGCTCTTCGATTATGTACAGTTCGTCTCCAAACTCATCGTTATAGTTTCCTAAAGCCTTATGTTTGGGTACATAAACCAATAATGGATTCGTATGATACACTCCAATGGCATCTGCCAAGGGCGCAACAACAAATGAGGCAAATGGATGACTGGCAGTATAGAAATCCAGAACAAGATCCTCCGTCACTGTATCCTCGAAGTCTTTTTCTACATAGGTATTTGTAAATAATACGCTTTGCAAGTATCTGGTTGCACTTTTTTTAACGCCGCGCATTGCGAAATTTCTTTTTTTCCGATCAACCAGGCGTAAAGATCGAGTCTGGTGCCCACCCCCTTTTCTATCTATCGTTAATCCGCCGTATAGTGTATCCAGGGTAGCTACCGGCACCTGAATATCTTTACCATAAACATATCTATAGTGCTGTCCCCAAAACCATTCATAGCTCTTCCCTTTCAATGTTGCCTCTTTTGCATATGTTGAAGCTGCCACCGAACTTTCGAAAGCATCCGCTAAACCACTGGTATCATATTCAACAGTGGCTTCATAAATACCAGTATTGAACAACTGTTGCGCTTTCCCGTCTACAGCGCTGTAATAGGTAACTTCTGAAGAACGGTCTTTATAAATTTTCAATACGGCAAAGCCCTGATCACCATAAGTGAACTTCGCATGTTTTCCCATCCTGACAGCCGAATTCTTAGAGCCGGATCCTGAAACTATCTGTTTAATCCCGTCGTCTTCATTATATTGTAAAGAATGCTCATGGCCGGAGGTAATAATAACGCGATCATTGCCACGAACCAGGGTGATAAGCCGATCCATCAACTCATCGTACCTCATATTATATCGGTCCTGAACTGAAACCCCTCCCTGAGATCTTACCTGTGCAATCAAGGTTGCTATACCCGGAAGGGGTATCTTAGTTTGAAAAGGAAAAAGATGCTTTTCTGCACTGAAACCACCATTATGGGGGCCATAGGTATAGGCAGGATGATGCATAGCCAGTATAATAGTTTTTTCATTATTCTTCTTTAGTTCACCTTCCAATTCATCGATGAATTCGCTTCTTGTCTTTAATTCGCATTCATCATTCATTGTTGGATACCTGTCCCAATTCGTCAGGTACCACTGGGTATCGATTGCGATAATCACAACATCCTCCGACACATCGATTGTTTCTATGGGACAGCCATCTTCAGGCTGAAATGTATTCTTGCCTAGTGCCTTTTCAACATACTGTTCTTGTCTTTTTACAGATTTCGGACCCTCATCATACCAATCATGATTACCTGGAATAAAGAGTACTTCGCCATCAAAACCTTCTACAGCTTTGATCTGTACATCCATTCTATGCATAGCCTCGGCTCGATTTTCGCTCTTCGCAGATGGCATACCATCTTCATAAATATTGTCTCCCAGGAAAATAGTGTAATCTCCTTTCGTATTCCTTTCAGCAACAAAATCCTTAAAGGCTTTCAAGGCATCGGTACTTTCACCCATCACGGCTGCCCCGGCGTCACCAATTAGATAAATGGTTTTTTCCAATTGTTTGCCTGTTGAATTAAATACGGATTTGTTCGTGTTTTCTGCATATTGCACACGGTGGGTCGCGCAACTTGAAATTAGAAGAATTTGAAGTATTCCAATTAGCGTGTAAACTTTCTTCATATCGGTTGACTAATGCTAAAATTTAGTAATTTGTCGAACAAATTATAGATGTATGACATCACTGGTAGAGAAAGCTTCGAAATATGTACAACAATTGCTGCAGGAGGAATTACCCAGCAATTGTCTATACCATAATTTTACTCATACCAGAAGAGTATTTAAAAGTACAAAAGAAATAATTGAAAATTCGGCAATTTCCGAAGAAGATACTGAGATCTTACTTTTAACAGCTCTTTTCCACGATACCGGGTTTGTGAAATGTAATGACGGACATGAAGCTGAAAGTGTAAATATCGCCACAGCTTTTTTAAAAGAGCACGGATTTGCTGATGATAAACTTGAAAAAGTAGCTCAATGCATCATGGCCACCCAAATGGAAGCAAGTCCGGAGACCAAATTGGATGAGATCATAAGGGATGCTGATGCATCCCATTTTGCGAAAGATTATTTCCAGGAAGCGAGCGAATTTTTAAGACTGGAATTAAAGCTAAAAGGGCTGGCAGAATATAGCAAAACAAAATGGTTGGCAGGGAATATTGATCTGCTTAGAAACACACACACCTATTATACGGATTATGCTAAAAAGCACTGGAATCCGAAAAAGGAAGAAAATATATTAACTATGGAAGCACAACAAAAAGAATTAAAGGGTGAGAAGAAAGTCAAAGAAAAAAAATTAAAAGCTAAACTAAAAAGTGTGGACCCGGAAAAAGCGATTCAAAGTGTGTTCAGGGTTACCTTGCGAAATCATATCAAACTTAGCGACATTGCCGATACCAAGGCGAACATTCTACTTTCTGTTAACGCTATTATCATTTCGATCGCCTTATCCAACTTAATTCCGAAACTGGATAATCCCTCTAACAGTTACCTTATAGTTCCAACCATTATCTTCCTGTTGTTCACTGTAACCTCCATTGTTCTGTCGGTGCTTGCTACCCGGCCAAATGTGACCAGTGGAAAATTCACGAAAGAGGACGTTAACAATAAAAAAGTGAACCTTCTATTTTTCGGAAATTTTCACCAGATGAGCCTGGATGAATTTAACTGGGCAATGACTGAAATGCTGAATGATAAGGATTACATCTATTCATCGCTTACCAAAGACCTGTATTTTCTTGGATTGGTTCTGCAAAAAAAATATAAAATACTCCGACTTACATACTCCATATTTATGACAGGTATAATAGTATCGGTAGTTGCCTTCGCAATCGCATTTATGACGATTTAGTCCGCAAGGAACCTTAGTTACTGCCTATTTCGTTCATCAGATCCTCATAGGTGTAATACTCCTTGGTATTGTCATCTTTCTTCTTGGAATAAAGCACATTCACCCGGATCGCCTTTAATCCTGTTACACCCTGCAGATCTTCCAGTTTAACGATCTCTACATCCGAATCCAACAGGTTCTTATGCTGAAGGAAGCTAATATATTTCAGGTATTCCTTTTCATCCGCACGTTGAGAATAAACAATAGATATCTTCCCCGGTTGGGTAACACGCTCATCCGTACCTTTAATATGGGCTTTATCTACTCGTTTCTTCACCACTTCATATCTCGCATTATAGGTCCCGTCCACATCAAAGCGTTTTTCATCCATTCTAAAACGAAGTGATAGTGAAGTATTGAACACCAGTATCATTGACGCCACATCCAATGCCACCGGAAGTTTTTCCTTAAGATGATAAAAGCTATTTTCCATTTCGCACATTGCCTGAAGTTGCCACAACCTCAAATTGTACAGGTATATCTTATTAAAGCTATCATCCTTGGTAATGGACTCTCCTAAATAAAGATTGTGTTCAACTCCATCGGTCTTAAAGCGTTCGTAATAATGAGGGTACATGTCCTGGGCTTCTTTTTGTTTTACATCCAGGATCATGGCCATGTGTTTGTTAACCTGCGTCACAGAATCGTCGTAATCCTTTCGATGCTTATAAATAAATCCCTTGTCGTTGTCGATCTCTTCGTGATAGTGATCAATGAGACCAGCAAGGGTATCATTCTTTTTACTTAAATGATCATATAGTGGCACGATCTCATTTTTAAGGAAGCTAAGCACTCTGCGTTCGGTATCAACTTCCAGATGATCTTTTATCTCATCCAGGTATTTGTTTATTCTAAAAATAAGCTGATCATAAATAGGAAGTGATTCTACATTCAGTATCTTTTCAATGATCTGTTTCACCAGTTTAAGTTGCAACACAAGGTCCTGCTGTGTAGCATCATTCCGTGCCGTTGAGGAACCTTTGATATCGATCTGCCCGAACAACGGATAGACGTCCTCAAATACTACTTCATGGAACGAAGATGGATTCTCTTCATAGAACTTCGACCGTATAACACGTTCGGCCTCTTTCTTAAATTTCCAATGAACACTCGGATGAATAGATGTACACTCAGCCTGTATCAATAACTCAATCTCATTTTGCTCTCGTTCCTTGGATTGACGCACCGAATCCACCAAATAAGGCATGATATCCAACAGCTTGTTCGCATTGATGGAATTGAGTTCCTGTGCATTCGGAGATACCAGTTCCATAACACCAAGTAAGGTACCCTGACTTACCAGAGGTGCAATAATGGCACTACCTATTTTTTGTTTGTGAAGTGTTTTATATACAACATTATCCGGGTATAGTTTATGAAACTTCGCCACATCTGAAATAGAATAGAACTCATTTTTACTGAAAAGTTTTTCGTATGAATTCGGACAAAGCGTTGCAGTGCATTTTTCACTTTGCTTTCCGTCTAACATATAACTTTTTACATTCCCGTTAATTGGTGGTCGCTGAAATACACCTTCATCTTCATCATACATGGCGTAACCCACCTCGAGAGATGGTAGTCCGAAAATTGATCGGATTATATTCCGGAAAGCTGCTACATAATCTTCCTGTTTGGAATCTTTGGATATCAGATTTTCCTTAAAGCTGGAAAGAGACACATCCATGGTAGCGTCATACATATTCGCTATAACGAAGCCCTTAAAGATCCAGCTGTTTGGCGGAAACTTACTTTTCCACAACTCTATATTTTCAAAATTGTCGATGAGTTCGGCCACGTCTTCCGGAGTGATATCGATGGCTTTATCTGTTTTTTCAATATCTATAAAATCGCCATTATACAAAACCTTATAATGCCGCATTACCCCATTAGCGTCGGGAATGTCGTAATAGAAAGGTCTTCTGAAATCGACCCGGTAGCCGTAATATGCGTTTAATATAATAGCGCAACCCATTATATACGACTCGTCCTCATCAAAATTAGTAAGCTGGGCCTCAAAATCCTGCCCCGCATGAGATACAATGTCCTTAAATCTTTCAGAAGATCTGAAGATTTCTAACTGATACGGAATAGTAGCTATCTTAATCTCGTTGCTTGCTAAGATATCAGCAAAAAAATCTTCCAGCACAAATTCAACCTGTTCCTGGTATTTTGTCAAAGCATCTTCAGAATCGAAACCCTCAGAGAGAACCGGGTATTCATCAGCTATTTGGAGGATTTCTTTGGCTCGCTTCCTCTGCAAACCGCTCATTCCTTTCAGTGATGCCCCGTAGGAGTCGAATAGTTTTTTGAAGCTCACTTCGATCTTCAGTGGAAATTGTGTTATTGTAGTTTTTCCTTTCATTTTCAATCGATTAACAATCTAAATTACACATTTACAATTTAGCGGTATAATTTGCGTCAATAATTAACAATAAATTGAGTATTCAATTTTTATGACGAAAAAAATACAGTTATTTTTGCATTCAAACATATTTTATATGAGACGATATTTTGCCCTACTTATTACAATCATACTGTTTTCTTGTGCAGAAGACTCTAATTCCTATAAACTAAATGGTTCCGCGGAAGGCTTTGAGGACGGAACTCAAATAATCGTTTACAGCCTCGAAGATAACAATCAACCAGAAGCAATAGACACACTGACTGTTCAAAAAGGAAAATTTAGTGCCAGATATCCTAAGACGGATAAGCTATTGTTGGGGTACCTGTCTGTTCAAAACCCGCAAGGTTCGGTTGTGTTTTTTCCGGAAAATGAAGATTTAAGGGCAATCTTATATAAAGATAGCATGGTAGCGTCTTATGTAAGTGGAAGTCGTCAAAATGAAATGTATACTGCCTTTAAACAAAAAATTCGGGAATTCAATAATAAAAAACAATCCAATTCCCAACGATTCCAGCAAGCACGGCAAGAGCAGGATAACCTTTTGGCAACCGAAATTCAGAAAGAGAATGTGCAATTGGGGGCTGAAGAGACCAATTATAAACTGAATTTCATAAATGAAAATAACACCTCCCTATTCTCATTGATGCTTGCCACCGAAATGCTTGGCAGGAAAGAGATGAGCGCAGATCAGGCGGCGGAATTTGTTAAGAATCTACCTCCTAAGACCGCATCGGCGCAATTAGCTGCTGGTATAAAGAATACTATCGACAAGATGAAAAGGGCAGATGTAGGTGGTATGGCACCCGATTTTGCAGCACCAACTCCCCAGGGCGAAATGCTTTCATTAAAAGAAACACTGGGGAAATATACCATCATCGATTTCTGGGCTTCCTGGTGCAAGCCTTGCCGAAGAGAGAACCCAAATGTGGTCCGCGTCTACGAAAAATATCATGACAAAGGCTTGAATATTATCAGTGTTTCACTGGATCGGGAAGGACAGAAAGAGCGATGGGTCCAGGCTATAGAGGACGACAACATGAATTGGTATCATGTATCCAACTTAAAATTCTGGCAGGATCCTATTGCACGTCAATACAATGTGCGATCCATACCGGCTACATTCCTGTTGGACGAGAGCGGAAAGATAATTGCGAAAAACCTTCGTGGGCCTGCGTTGGAAACAAAAATAGCTTCGCTGCTAGGACAATAGTTTAGAGTAATTCGAAAGAAATATAAACCGTAACACGTACTTCCATTTCACCCGGAGCCATAGTTTGCTCCCCTCCGGAACTATCCATTTGCATCGCACTTCTCAAAATTGGTGAAGGGGGTGAATAAGACAGGTTTTCTTTTATAGATATGGCTTTACCAACTCCCTGGTCCAAAACCCCGGCATATTCTTCTGCCTTTAGTTTGGCATGTGCCACGGCCCTTTTTCGTGCTTCAGACTCTAATTTTTGTCTTTTGGATGAAGAAAATGATATACCATCAATTCGGTTAATACCACTTTCCAGTAAGCCATTCATTAAGGATTTATACTTACTCAAATCGGTTAACTTCACCGAGATAGCCTGGTTAGCCGAATAATTATAGGATTTTGAGTTATAGTCGTAATTCTTGCTCAGGCGAATGTATTCTGTCTTTATATATTTATCATCAATATTCTGTGATTTGATAAAGGAAAGCACCTCATTGACAATGCGATCATTCTGTTTTTTTAGTTCCTTTGGATTGTTCCCGGTATTCTCAACCCGCAGGTTAATGGTTACTTCATCCGGAACTACACGTACAATTCCCTCACCCGATACTTCTACGAGAGGTTTCATATTATTTTGTGCCATTAGTGTTGATGTGATTAAAAAGATAATTATTGATATGGTTGTCTTCATGATACAAAGATTTCAAATTTTTCCAAGTTTATGTAAGATAAGCAATAATACAATGGGAACCGCTAACAATGCCACTATCCAAAGACTGGTTTCCAATAAGGAAGGGACAAAGGCTATAGTTAGCAGGTAGCCCGCTATAGCTCCACCGAAATGTGCGTCATGGCCTATATTTCCATGACGGAACCGCATTCCATATACCGAGTATAGTAAATATAAGATTCCGATAATCCAGGCATCAATAGGGATTGGAATAAAAAACAGGTACAAGTCCATGCCCGGGTGAAACAATATCGCCGAATACAAAACACCCATTACTGCTCCACTTGCTCCCACAGCACTGTAATGGTATTCATCCTTATGAAAATAAAATGACAATATATTACCCACTATGAGACTTGCGATATAAATAATTATAAAGCGTGTAACTCCTACCGAATTAATCACAATATTCGCAAAGAAATACAGGGTGAGCATGTTGAAAATCAGATGTGTATAATCCACATGCAAAAATCCAGATGAGAACATTCTTATTTGCTCGCCTTTCCGTATGCCCGCTATGTTGAACTTATATTTCTCGAAGAATGAAAAATCGCTAAAACCTTTTAAGGAAAAGATAATGTTGGCCGCAATTATGACAATGGTCGCAGTATCTATATTCTGCATAGTAGTTTCTGAAGTCGTTTCGTGATTACAATGCAATAAATTTAGTTAGTTTTGCTGTAAAATAACCTATGCAGCGACTGGTTTATCTAATAATATACCCATTCTTGTGGATCACCTCCATTCTGCCAATGGGGTTGCTGTACATTAAATCGGATGTCTTATCATTTATCATCTATCATGTAGTTGGTTACCGTAAAAAAGTGGTCCTCAGTAACCTGAGACTGGTTTTTCCTGATAAATCGGACAAAGAACACAAGATCATCGCAAGAAAATTCTATCGCCATTTGTGCAATATTATTTTCGAATCCATCAAAACCCTCACTATCTCTGAAAAGGAGATCACAAAAAGATTCAGGTTCGAAAACCTTGAACTCATCGACGAATTGTACAAAAAAGATAAGAGCGTGCTGCTGCTTTGTGGCCATTACAGCAGTTGGGAATGGAGCGGCATACTTGGAAAACAGATGAAATACAAGGGCCTTGCCGTCTACAAGAAATTGCGCAACGATTCTCTGGATGGGCTTCTCAAGAAGATTCGCGGCCGCTATGGAGGAGAGATCGTTTCCAATAGGAAAATTGTACCCATTTTATTCAGACTCGCTAAAGAAAACACTAAGTGCTTGACCCTTATCCTTGCCGATCAAACCCCCAAACCGGGTGCGTTCAAACACCGGGATACTTTTATGGGAATCGATGTCCCTGTTTTTACTGGTTCCGAAGAGATCGCAAAAAAACTGGACTTTGCATCGGTCTACTTGAAAGTGGAAAAGGTGAAACGTGGTTATTACAGTGCTCGTTTTGTTCTTCTTGCGGAAAATCCAAAGGAATTTGAGGATTATCAAATCACCAGGGCGTTTTTAGATGAAATTGAAAAGCAGATCCATAAGGCTCCTGAATACTATTTATGGTCGCACAAACGCTGGAAACTACGTAATTAGACGTCGAACCAGTCCGAGTCTAAAGGAGAATAAGGTTTTAATGACTCCGATTGGTGCGTGAATTTGCCGTTATCGAATACATAATCCTTCGACCATTCCTCATAATTATTGGCAAGCTCGATCAAACTATCACATACGTAAATAACTTCTTCATTTGTAGTGGTAGGATGAATGGATAGTCTCACCCATCCGGGTTTCATCATTATATTACCCGCTTTCATCTTCCCAATGATCTCGTCCGATTTCTGGTGGTCTATCTCCAAAAGGTAATGACCATAAGTACCTGCGCAGCTGCAACCACCTCTTGATTGGATACCATAACGGTCATTTAGCATTTTTACGGCCAGGTCGTGATGCAGATCACCTATCAAGATGGATATCACACCCAAACGTTCTCTGTGCTCTCCTGCCAGGATCGAGATCTTAGGTTCCCCATCCAGTCTGTCAAAGACATACGTAAGTAATTCTTCTTCACGCTTTAAAATATTCTGCACTCCCATTTTCTCCTTAAGCCGGATTGCGAGTGAGGTTCGTATTACTTGCAGAAAACCGGGTGTACCGCCATCCTCCCGCTCTTCAATGTTCTCAATATACTTGTGCGTGCCCCATGGAGTTGTCCAGTCTACGGTTCCTCCTCCCGGACAATCGGGAACGAGGTTGTTATAGAGTTGCTGATTAAAGATCAATACTCCACTGGAACCCGGCCCTCCTAAAAACTTGTGTGGAGACAGAAATACCGCATCCAGCGATTCCTCTGGATCCTCGGGATGCATATTGATGTCAATATAAGGCGCCGAACAAGCGAAATCCACAAAGCACAAGCCGTTATTCTGGTGCATGAGTTTCGCGACCTCGTGATAAGGTGTCTTTATTCCGGTAACATTTGAACAGCTTGTAATGGAAGCAATCTTTATATCCCTGTTCTGGTACTTAAGTAGCAGATCCTTTAAATTTTCAATACAAAATAAGCCTACTTCGTTACAAGGGATAACAACAACAGTTGCTATAGTTTCCAACCAGGAGGTCTGATTGCTGTGATGTTCCATATGTGAAACAAAAACAACCGGCCTGTCCTCTTCCTTTATGTCTAATTGATCTTTAACCTGTTCCGGTACTTTCAGCCCGAGAATCCTTTGAAATTTGTTTACAGCTCCGGTCATCCCGGTCCCTGTAGTAATTAACACATCATCCTCTCCTGCACTAACATGCTCTTTTATGATATCCCTGGCATGACGATAGGCGTGTGTCATTGTAGTTCCCGTAACTGCCGTCTCGGTATGGGTATTTGCTACAAAGGGGCCAAAAGAATTTATCATTTTATCCTCGATAGGCCCATACAACCTGCCACTGGCAGTCCAGTCTGTATAGACAATCTTCTTGGTTCCGAAAGCCGATTCGAATGTTTGATCTATACCCAGGATATTATTTCTGAAGGGAGCAAAATACGCCTCCATTTCAGTTCCTAATATTTCTTTTGTTTTGAGCATTGTAGGTGATTTCATGTAAAAATACTAAATCTTACTGATTTGCAATTTCTTGAATTTCAGCAATAAACCTATCCGCCAGGGCATCAGCCGCTTCCTGGGAATAAGCTTCGGTATAGATTCTTATAATGGGTTCTGTGTTGGATTTCCGAAGGTGTACCCAATTCTCGGCAAAGTCGATTTTAACTCCATCGATCGTGGTGATCTCCTCTGAAGCGTATTTTGCTTCCATGCCTTTCAGAATCGCATCCACGTCAAGTTCGGGAGTCAATTGAATTTTCTTTTTGCTCATGAAATAAGACGGATATGTTTTCCGAAGTTCACTAACTGAAATATTCAATTCTGCTAAATAGCTAAGAAATAACGCTATTCCTACCAGGCTGTCACGTCCGTAATGAAGTTCAGGATAAATAATACCTCCGTTTCCTTCACCACCAATTACTGCTTTGGTATCTTTCATCATTTGCACCACATTCACCTCTCCCACTGCGCTTGCTTTATAGGCTCCGCCGTGTTTTTCCGTAATATCCCGCAAAGCTCGTGAGGAGGACATATTAGACACCGTATTACCAGGTATCTGCCCCAAAACATAATCGGCTACCGCTACCAACGTATATTCTTCGCCAAACATCTCTCCTTTCTCATCCACGAATGCCAATCGATCCACATCCGGATCCACCACAATACCGAAGTCAGCTTTTTCGTCAACAACCATCCGCATTAGGTCGGTCAGGTGTTCCTTTAACGGCTCAGGATTATGAGGAAAATGCCCCGTAGGTTCACAATATAACTTCACCGGGTGTACACCCAACGCCTCTAATAGCAGAGGGACAGCTATTCCTCCGGTAGAGTTCACTCCATCGATCACCACTTTAAACATGGCTTTTTTAATGGCATCAACATTTACCAGGGGCAAATCGAGAATCTCATCAATATGCATATCGATATACGCATCATTTCTGGTTATCTTTCCCAGATCATCCACCTCGGAATATTCAATATCCCCCGATTCGGCAATCTCCAGAATTTGCTGGCCGGCCCGGGCGTTCAGAAATTCGCCCTTATGATTTAAAAGTTTCAGAGCGTTCCATTGTTTGGGATTATGACTAGCAGTTAAAATAATGCCCCCATCGGCATGCTCCAGTGGAACAGCCACTTCCACCGTAGGTGTAGTGGAAAGGCCCAGGTCGATCACATGAATTCCTAATCCCACCAAAGTGTTCATGACCAGCTGTTGAATCATCTCTCCTGATATGCGCGCATCGCGACCTACGACTATACGATAATTCTCTTTATGCCTTTGCTGTTTTATATAGGTCCCGTAAGCGGCCGCGTACATAACGGCATCCAGCGGTGTTAAATTCTCACCTTGTTTACCACCAATAGTGCCGCGTATTCCTGAAATAGATTTGATAAGGGTCATGCTACTGAAAATTTGCAACAAAGATACTTTTTATACCTCATAATCATTAACTGATTTTGTAAATTGTCCCAATGAATTTTCTCGCACATATTTATCTTTCAGGAGATGATGAAGAAATTATGCTTGGTAATTTCTTTGCAGATAGCGTAAAAGGTAAAAAGTATATGAATTATCCGGTGAAAATTCAGAAAGGAATTTTACTGCATCGCGCTATCGACAGTTACACCGACGCTCATCCCACGGTCCGGCTAAGTACAAAACGACTTCATGAGAATTATAGTCATTATAGCGGCGTGATCGTAGATATCCTGTACGATCATTTTCTCGCAAAGAACTGGGACCAGTACCACAACCAGCCCCTGGCGGATTACGTTGACGATTTTTATGAACTCCTGCGTAATAATTATGAAATACTACCTACCCGCACTAAAAGATTGATGCCTTATATGATTGCCGATAACTGGCTGTTAAGTTATGCCAGTGTGAAGGGAATCGGCGCTATTCTGGCACAAATGAATGTTCGGACAAAAAATAAATCTAAAATGAATTTCGCAGTTGTGGAACTGGAAGAATATTATGACGAATTTGAGGCAGAATTCACGTTATTTTTTGCCGATCTAAAAGCGTATTCCGAAAATAAATTGGAACAACTATGAGACCGCTACATGTCCTGTTACTCTTTTTTGTCTTTCTGGGTTGTAAAACCGAACCTGAAAAAAAAGAGTCCCATACCCCAGCAAAAGGTGTTATTGCAGAAAACGCAATGATAGTGTCTGCCCGTGACGAAGCATCAAGACTCGGAATAGAAATACTGAAAAAGGGTGGAAATGCATACGATGCCTCCGTTGCCGTGGAATTGGCCCTGGCCGTAAGTTATCCCTACGCCGGTAACCTGGGCGGTGGCGGATTTATGGTATATCGAACCCAATATGGAGAATTAGGAACGTTCGATTTCAGGGAGAAAGCTCCCCTTGCAGCCACAAGAGACATGTATTTGGATGAGCAGGGAGAATTTCAAACTGAAAAAAGTAAGAAAGGCGGCTTAGCCGTTGGAGTCCCGGGTACTATCGCCGGCTTGTTCGCCATTCATGAAAAATTAGGAACTCTCCCTATGGAGGAAATTCTCCAACCGGTTATTGACTTGGCAAACCAAGGTTATGTAGTAACTAAAAAACAGGAAACCCGATTCGCAGAATATAAGGCCGAGTTTGAAGAAGTCACTGGGGAACCATTTCTGTACACCAGAGAAATTTCAGAAGGAGATATTATTAAAAATACTGCCCTTGCGGCCACGCTAACACGGATTTCTGAAAAAGGAGTGTCTGAATTTTACAGGGGTGAAACCGCAATGATATTAGTCGATTTCATAAAGGATAAAGGGGGAATTGTTACCATGGAAGACCTGGCGGTTTATGAAGCAAAATGGAGAGAACCCCTGGTTTTTGAATACAAGGACCTCGATGTTATCACTATGGGGCCTCCTTCAGGTGGAGGAGTCTGTCTCGCTCAAATAATGAAAATGCTGGAACCCTATCCCATTGCAGAATACCCCCACAATTCTGTAAAGGCGATTCAGATCATCACTGAAGCCGAACGAAGAGCATATGCAGATCGTAGCTATTACCTTGGAGACCCTGATTTTGTTGATATTCCCATTGATTCTTTGCTTTCAGATAATTACTTAAGGAAACGTATGTCGACTTTTTCATTCGATGCAGCTACCCTTTCAGAATCGATCAAAACAGCAACTATTACGGGGTATGAAAGCCCGGAAACTACACACTATTCTATCGTGGACCAGTTTGGGAATGCCGCTTCGGTAACAACTACATTAAATTCGGCCTTTGGTTCTAAATTGTACGTAAAGGAACTGGGCTTTTTTCTGAACAACGAAATGGATGATTTTAGTGCTAAACCCGGTCAGCCTAACATCTATGGGCTAACAGGAGGTGCGGCAAACGCTATTGAACCTCAAAAACGCATGTTGAGCTCCATGACGCCAACGATCGTTGAAAAGAATGATGAATTATGGATGGTAGTTGGTACCCCCGGGGGCGCCACTATAATCACATCGGTATTACAGGCTATTCTGAACGTGTACGAATATGATATGCCAATGCAGGAAGCGGTGAATGTGCCGCGCTTTCATCATCAATGGTTACCGGACGCTATACGATATGAATACGGCCGTTTTCCCAAAGAATTAAAATTACAATTAGAAGCCCTGGGATACCCCGAAAACACAGAGGTAGACCCCATAATTGGCAAGATAGACGCTATTTTAATGTTACCCGATGGCACGATGGAGGCTGGTGCCGATACCCGAGGCGATGACACAGCAGTGGGATATTAGTAGAAAATGTAGGAAATATCCTTCCGTTAATCGATAAAGCCCAACAACTTATCGAATTGTAAGTAAAATACTACATCGAGCCAAATAATTAGCTATTTTTGGTATAGTTATTAACGTTACTAATTTACATCGCACCTCATAGCGCATAAGGAGTAACTATCCGAAAGATGCTGCTATCCAGCGTAGAGTGCCGCCCCCGCTATACAGCCCCGTTGCGATACTTATGTATGAGAAAAAAATCTTTCTTTAAGGATTTGTATGCGGTTATTCCACTGGTATTTAGTGGCCTGCTCTGCATTGCCCTTATTTTTTTCCTGCAGCAGAAAGTATCCTCCGCACCGGAATTTGCTCAGAAATTAACCGATTTTTCCACCATCTTTATCAGTATTAGCGGATTCTTATCCGCGATTATCATGGTATACCTGGCATATACTGCGGTGTCACTTAAAACCACCAAAGACATAATCGTTGATAAACTAAGCAAGGTAACCCAGCAAATGCACAATTTCAGGAGCATCATCGAAATTCTGCTCCGTTCTAAAATGTGGCTCCCCGGGTTGAGAGAATATATCGACGACGAGTTTGAGGGCCTTAATTTCTTTGAAGTTAAAGAGTTTTATAAAGGTAAATCGAAACTGGCGATTGAATTCCTTCAGGAACACCACAATTATCAGGATACAGAGAACTTGTACCTGGAGATGAAATCCTTGCTGATGACGAGCCCAAAGGACAAGAAAATTCCCGAGGCAATCGGTTATCCGAAGGTGTATCCTCAGGATATCGTCCAGAAGTGGCTGGAACATAAATGTGGCTCAGGTTTATGGTATTATTTCGGATATAAATACGGCGTATTCAAAGAAGCTTTGGATTACAACGCTGTTTTTGAACGACACCAGGAAAAAGTTATGACATTGGCCAATGCAATAGACAGTGCTCATTTTGAAGATTCTTCCTTTAACGAAGTATTCTTCTCTAAATTGGGTGAATATATGACCAAGGAGGTGGTTCCTAAATTGTTTCAGTTCCAGGAAAAATCGACCAGGAATATTCCGGGAATAATCCGTTACCTGTATATTATCTTCCTCTTGCTTGTTATTTGCGGACTATTATTACCCCTGGCAGTACTGCTGTTCAGCCTGCCTGTTATCGCATTGATCGGCAGCTATGCTTTTGTGATCAGTACCATTTTCTTCATTGCAACCACTTTCTACCAGTTCCTTTTCCGAGAAGTGAATTCGTAATTTAATTGGAGATCATTGTTGATCGAATGGATTGGATTCCGATTTTTGATTTGATGGAATCTTCAATTTTACAATCCATTTAAGTACCTTTGCAAATTATGGTAAAAACGGACGATTTTATTGAAGTTTTAGGGGCCAGAGTCCATAATTTAAAGGACATCGACGTACGGATACCCCGCGAAAACCTGGTCGTTATCACCGGCCTTTCCGGTAGTGGGAAGTCATCCTTGGCCTTCGATACCATCTACGCAGAAGGCCAGCGCCGATACATTGAAACATTCTCCGCCTACGCCCGACAGTTCTTAGGAAACCTCGAACGACCGGATGTGGATAAGATCGACGGTCTCTCCCCTGTTATCGCTATCGAACAGAAAACCACCAGCAGGAGTCCGCGTTCTACCGTAGGGACCATTACAGAAATATACGATTTTCTTCGCCTATTCTATGCGCGTGCCAGCGATGCCTATAGTTTCAACACTGGAGAGAAAATGGTGAGTTACAGCGATGAACAGATCAAACAGCTTATCATAAAGGACTTTGAAGGAAAGAAGGTGAGTATACTGGCGCCTGTTGTTCGTTCTCGTAAAGGGCACTATCGTGAACTTTTCGAACAAATTGCCAAGCAGGGTTTTCTGAAAGTACGCGTGGACGGGGAGATAATAGATATCGTAAAAGGGATGCGTATCGACCGCTATAAAACCCACGATATTGAGATCGTGATCGACCGTTTAAAAATTTCCGAAGAGAGTGATAAGGACAAGCGACTTACCGAGACTATACTTACAGCCATGTATCATGGAGATGATGTCTTAATAGTGCATGAAAATGACACCGAAGAAGTCCGATATTTCAG
>JABDNT010000041.1 GCA_013043685.1 Flavobacteriaceae bacterium
CTTCGAGTGAATTTGAAAAGCGAAAGCTATTTCAAATTTGTATCGAGAAGCCGTTCTCGATACGATCGCGCTTCGCGGGATCACTCGAACTGACTTTAATAAAGTAATTGTAAATAAACTGCCTAAATCAAGTAGACCCAAGTATATGTTTAAGATTCGAGATCATGTTGGTCCAAAGCAATTTCCCCTCCTCTACTTCCTCCTCATCATCTGCGAAGTCGGTAACCATTAGCGAAACATCTTTAGTGATCTCATCTACTTGAATACGGAGTTCGAAGTAGTAGTTGGTGTCAACATCTTCCTCCCAGCGGAATTTGATGCGTTCACCATTCTTTTTCCCAAGAAGCTTAGCCTTTTCTTCGCTGCCTTCCCAGATAAAGGTAAAATACTCGCCACGGGAGTTCACATTGTCGGCATACCATTCACTCATTCCCGAAGGCGTAGAGATATACTGATACAGTAATGAGGGAGACACGTGTACCGGGAATTCCATCTCGTATTTTATTTTATCTTCCATATACTTCTTGGTTAGCGGAGGCCCAATATAAATATTAATTGTAAACTGCCAAAAGATGGGGTGGGATTTTTTGGATTTCCTAAAAATAAAAAACACCAGGGAGTATTTGCGGAGCAACAATTTGTTTTTATCTTTGCCTCCTCATTTATGGCGAGGTAGCTCAGGTGGTTAGAGCGTCGGATTCATAACCCGGAGGTCAGGAGTTCAAGTCTCCTTCTCGCTACAAAAAGTTAAGCCTGATGCGAAGCATCGGGCTTTTTTATGCAGCACGATGAAAGCTTGCTTTCAGAAGTGGTAAATAAAAAGCCTGTGCAAATCGGAGATTTGCAGGCTTAACTTTTTGTAAGCTCCCCCCTCAAAGACTCGCGAGACATCCACAGGATGTTGAGCAATTCTCCTTAGTGACACCGATGACCCTTCGATACAGTCACTTTCAGTGAACACTCAGGATCCGGAAAAAATGTCAAAGGTTACACTTTTGTAAGCTCCCCCCTCAAAGACTCGCGAGACATCCGCAGGATGTTGCGCAATTCTCCTTAGATGTGACTTCGATTCATTTACCACCTGAAAATTCAGTTTAATGACCTGTATCATTTTTTCTCACCTTACCAATTTGCATCTTTATGTAATTCAATACCAGAGATCATGAAAAATACAGCCACAAACTTCCCGCGAAAAGAAAAACTACGTAAATCGGTACCCCATACATTCAACGAATTGGTTCAATTAAAGAAACAAGGAGATCGGGGTGCATTCAATGAACAATTATTAAAAATGCTTCCCGAAGTACGGAATTTCATAAACCGAAGATTAGACGCTGCCATTCATAAAGGGCATTTCCCCAAAAGCAAATACAAAGCAGAAGATTTTATCGATCAGCTGTTTATTGAAGTATACGGCTCCATTGGAGATGTTGAAAACGAAAATGAATTCTATATATGGTTGTTCAAGAAAACCAACGATTTACTGGATAAAACCATCGCCAAGGAAGAATTTGAAGATGCCATTTTTAAGAATATAGATGAATATTCAAATACGGAGTGGAAACAGATGGCGGAAAAATTCAGTGCTGAAGCCGACGGTGACCTGATCATGAGAGAAGACCTTGAAGATGTTTCGTATCACAAGTCCAAACATTCACTCAAACAGATCTTTAGCGAGGATGACGAAAAAGCACTTATAGACAAACTCGATAAAAATTTAAGTGAGGAAGATGTCAATCGATTTACGGACCTTGTACTACAAAATTTCCCACAGCCTATGCATACCGTTTTCGAACTATTTACCAAGCAAGAATTCACGCTGTCTCAAATTTCAGAAATAATGCAGCGCAGTGTTGACGAAGTTGAAGAATTGTTAAAAGAGGCACGCGCGATTCTGTATAACAGTTTGTCTGCCTATTTCCCGGATGAATAACACCTAGACCATATAGCGAAGAATACCGACTCCTTCTCCGAAGTCATTAATTGTAAGCCACAGTACAATCACGTGCCAGTATCTTCATGAGTTATGCGTCGCAGCAAAAATTCTCGCTCACTAATCTGTTATCATGATAATGATCATTGTTGAACATTTTAATTGTGTATAACTTAAAGCCAAGGATTAATTAATTAATAATGTTGTGAAGAATTTGCAGATCACGCGTCTTCACAAATAATCGATAGTCATGGCACTAAATTTCAATCATTTTGCTGCAGAAGCAAATCAGTTTTTAAAAGAGTACACCAAAGAGTTAATGCTCGAAGGAGATACTGAGAAAGCGGGACGCATATTATCTTCAATATTACACGGATTACGAGAAATAATAGCAACCCAGGAATCATTGCAGTTGATCGCTCAATTTCCAATGTTCCTCAAGGCCGTTTATGTAAACGGATGGACCATTCATAAAAAACCTAAAATTAAAACCATGGAGCAGTTTATTGACCTGGTACGAAAATTTGATGGTGTTACCGGTTTGAATGACTTCAAGTCCGATGAGTTAGCCGAACAGTATATTAACGCTACCTTCCTCCTATTGCGAAGGTATGTTTCCCTGGGTGAAATGGAAGATATAAGATCTGAACTTCCGAAAGACCTGAAAAATATGGTGTATCAGAGAATCATGTTTTAGCACATGGATCTTGAGCTATTGCTTCCACCAACTTCAACAATTCATAGTTCTGATTGGTGAAAAAGGTATAATTACACCTATGGACATCCGCGTACCGATCAATCGATCCATAGTTCCTATATATACACTGATACGGTTAAAAACCCAATAATGGTTAGCAGCAGCATCCAGAACAGCGGCATAATGAACTTTATCCATTTATTGAATCCTACCTTAACAATGGCTAAAGCAGCCAATATCAATCCGGTGGGATTGATCAGGAAGAACAAGCCCATGCCATACATATAGGCATTTACCACTACTTCACGACCTACATTGGCCGTATCGGCCAAGGGTGCCATGATTGGCATAGTGAGCACTGCCATCCCGGAGGATGATGGGATAAAGAAGGAAAGGCCGTTATACACCAGGAACATCACATTGGCGAACACTCCCTTTTCCATACCTGTGGTGAGTGCCGAAGCATTATAGAGCATAGTATCGCTAATGAGGCCATCGGTCATTATCACCGAAACACCCCTGGCGATCCCTATAATAAAGGCCACACCTAAAAGTGCCCCTGCGCCATTGGAGAAGGCCTCCACGAAATCCGATTCCCTGATCTTACCCACAATTCCAATAAGTATCGCTCCTACAAGGAACACCGCGGTCATTTCCACGAACCACCAGTCCAGCATCGACACTCCTATCACCATTACGATAAAACTGGCCGAAAAAATGAGAATGATAAGCCGCAGGCGATTAGTTAGTTTGGTATCGGTCTGGGCGGTTGTAAGCCCGAACATGTCTTCAATCTTTTCTTTCTGTTCAAATATTATGGAACGACTGGGATCTTTCTTTACCCGTTTCGCGTAACGCAGGATATAGACGATGGTGATAGTGAGGCATAGTAAAAGTACAAGTATCCTGGCTTCGATCCCCGAGGTCCAGTTGATCCCTGCAGAGTCGGAAGCAATGATGGTGGAAAAAGGATTTATGGTAGAGCACATCGAACCAATGGCCGAACCTAAGAAAATACATGCAAGCCCCACCATAGCGTCATAGCCTGCTGCAATAAAGACCGGGATGAGGATAGGATAAAAAGCCATGGTCTCCTCTGCCAGTCCGAAGGTGGTCCCCCCGGCAGCGATCAGTGTGGTCACCAGGATAATGAGGATGTATTCCCGTCCTTTCAGCATCTGGGCCATCCAGGAGATTCCGGCATCGAAAGCGCCTGTTCGGTTCATGATACCTATGAGTCCGCCGATAAAGAGTACCAGGAAGATGATATCGGCCGCTTCTATGATCCCTTTTACCGGCGATTGGACAAAAGCGCCGAACCCCTGGGGTTTGGCTTCTACCTCGCGGTAGGTATCGGGAATATTAATGGGTTTGTAGATATCCCCGCTTGTAAATTTCTCTATGGGGATCAATACATTCAGCGCCTCCAGGGTTTCCTGGGTAGCAGGCAGGGATTCCGTCCCGTCTTTATGGGTTCGTACGAAGCTATTCTCGGCTTTGCTATACGCCAGGGTATCGTACTGACCTGCGGGTACTACCCATGTAAGCAGGGTTACCATTCCGGCAATGAGCAATAGGATTGTCTGCGCCGTAGGGAATTTGAATTTTTTCATGTAGTTAGTTGGTTGGTTTTCGCTATCGCGAGGATTAAAGATAGTTTTTTCTTTCTTTATGCATTTTTTTGCATCGCCCAAAAGAACAAAGTTTAATCTTCATTTCCTCTTCATTTTCTTTGCTCGTCCAAAGAAAACGAAGCAAAAGAAAAGACGCCTTTTAGTAGGTATTTTTCCAGACGCATACTGCCCCTGAAAAACCGGCTCCAAAACTCCGCGTCCGCCTTTGGCGGACTGAATCTCGGAGCTTTTGTTCACCTATACTGGACTAAAAGGGTTTTAATAATGGCCAAAATTGAAACTCGGCCCTCACCGGGAAATGCGTTACAATTCGAGATTGATGAGCGTAAAACGATTTATGTTGTTTGAAGGCCCACGCAGTGGGGCAAGGTTAATAAATCGTAGCGAGACGAGCGTAGAATTTAGCATTTAACGGTGCAGGCCTAGATTTTTTTGTTTCTTTTTTCATCAATGGAAAAAAGAAAATTATATCACCAGCTCCCGCCTCCACCACCACCAAAGCCGCCACCGGAGGAACCTCCACCACCCGAGCCGCTGCTGGAGGGTGAACTTACCATCGTAGACTGGGTGGATGTAATGGCCGAAGAAAAGGATTTCGAAAACTGATTCATATTAAAATGCCCATGGGTATGCGAGGTATACCAGCTGGGTGGTTCCAGTTTCATGGCTTCAAATTTACGGGCCCATACCTTAAAAGTGCCAAAGGCAAGGGCATAACCCATGGTCGACTCAAAATACACCTTACTTTCTTTAAGGAGCATTTTCAGTTTGTTCTCCTCGGCCGTTTTTATGAATTCCCTGAAACCTTTCAGTTCCGAAAACACCACATCGCCTTTCTTGTTCTTCTTGATCATAAATATGTTCAGGATAAACAACAGGATGAAAGTCACAAACATCAGTATAGCGCCCAGGAACCCCCATAAATACAGGCTTAACGGAACAAATAGTAGTAGCAAAACGAATAATGCACCCCAGATACAGCCTCTCGCCTTCCGCGACTTCGGAAAGTAATAGATCTGGGCGGCTTTTCTAAGCTGCGTCTTTGCACTACTCATCGTAGTGTGAAATTTGTTTTTCAGACTGCTTACCAGCACCTCATCTTTTCCGCCGCTAAAAAGTCCGTCAAAAATCTTGCGCTCGTAATTCGGTGCATCGCCGGGAATGTCTTTTAACTTGATGATCTTGACATCATCTTTGGAAAACCAGCCCTTGTTGTCGATCTCTTCCATACGTATATGCCCCCTGTGCCCCCAGTAGGGGATCAGCGAGATAAGATCGGCGGTATCCTCCCTGTCGTTGATCAGGAAGCCTGCCATGGCGGGATCCATTCCTTCCGGCGGATAATAACTGGTAGTGGTCGTTACACGGGTGTCTTTCCCAAATTTCTTCCAAAGCAGATAGAAGCCGGAAATAAGCAGTGCCATAATGATGGTAAAGCCGTATTTGGTCCAGAAAGGAAAGAACGGCTTCACCTCCGCAATACTGCCCGGGTTGAAGTTAACGAGTACGGTTACCGCCTGGCCATAGGAAGAGATCACTCCTTCCTTGCTGGTCCCGGAAAAGACATTCCCCGTATAGTCCGTAGTAAAATCCTTGCTGGGCATGGTATTCCCCGCATTCCCCGAGTACACAAAGATATTAGCCCCGTCTACGGTGGTATTTTCCGGCAGGTGAACCCTGAAATCAATGGAATTAAAGGGTGCGTACCATTGGTTGGGTTTCAGGTTCCAGTAAAAGCGGGTATCTCGCTCTTCGTAGAGAAACGCATTGGTCACCCGGTAGCGTATCTCGTACTGCTGCGGCCCAAAAACATATTTGTTGGCGTCCCCTATTTTGATCTTGACCCAGCCTTCCAGTTTGCGTGAGAATTTATTGTTGATCTCCGACTTATGGCCCGGCACCTCAATATTATCGATACGGATGGTGCGCTTCTCTTTCTTCCCTTCGGAAGTAAGCATGTCGTATTTGGTCTGGATGGTCCTGTAA
>JABDNT010000042.1 GCA_013043685.1 Flavobacteriaceae bacterium
TCGGATTTCCATTCAGATCGGGATGGTTAAGGACGGTGTAAGAATCTACCGATCCCTGATTTGCAATATCGGCAATATGTAAGCTTACATCGGAACCCTGGCCAATATATATGTTGTAAGAAGATCCCACGACCATCGCGGCTCCACTTTCGTTGTAAACTGACCACTTGTTTTGCGTGTTGCTGTAAAACAGCCCCGTAAAATTAGTATTGTAGACCCCGGCACTTCCGGGAGGATTCCAAGTGTGGGTTACAATAAGCTCGGCATTCGGGTTTCCGTTAAGGTCGGGATGATCAATAAAACTAGCATCGGCAGAAATATTTCCCGCTGTCGCCGTATGAACGAACATAGGGTCTTGTGCAAATATAACCGACGTACACAGTGCAAGGATTAAAGTAATAAATGTTCTCATAATAGATTATTTTAAGGTTAATTTTAACTTCAGATTAAAAGTCTTGTGTAAAAGTAGTTTGCAATAGACTGACAATCAACAGTCAATATCACTATATTCAATCAGGATTTTTCCTGTAAAACACAGGATAACAACTGTATGGATCAAATGTAATTCGACCTTAAAGTATTAGATAAGACTTTTGTAACAATGTGTATAAATCGTGTAACAATGGAAGAAAACCTTTGAAATACCTGGAAATACGGAACAAAAAAAACCCTCCGGAAAGAAGGGTTTCTATATTAGTTTTGACCAGATCCCGGAGGATACTGCATCATAATTTCTCTCACAATCTCACGAATGCGTTCTTCTTTTTTATCAATATTTCCACTTGTTATAAGGCGTGCAGTGCCTATACCCTGCCAAACCAGTTCGTTGGTTTTGGCATCGATCAGGTCAACGTATAAAGATCCCTCCGTGGAAGTCGATACGGTATTACCCCAGCCACCGTACCACCAGGGATTCCATCCCCATCCCCAGCCGAAATTGTTGTTATACACATCAACACGTTCGCGTTCTTTTGTGAAAATACTGACCAGTAGGTCTGGTGATTCACCTTTATTCAGGCCTTTAGCCGAAAGTTCAGCATCAATGGCTCGTAGAATACGTTTCTTGTCAAGGTCGGAAATCTCGGCTTTATCAACTCCGGGCTTATAAAAAGCATAAGTTTTGTATTGATCGAAATTAGCCTCACGGTCATAATCACTTACCACCCTTACGGTAGAGCAGGAGGTAAGCACTAAAACTAGCAATAATGCAGGTGCAAATTTAAGTTTTTTCATAGCGTATGGTTTACTTAAACAATTTGTTATCGACGAAATTCGGAAGTGTCACTTTCAGGCTTGGATTATTCTGCATTGCTCGTTTGATGGCGAAAACAGCTTCTTCATTTCTCGCCCAACTTCTTCGGGCAATCCCATTGTTCACATCCCAGAAAAGCATGTTTTCCAGGCGACGCTGGGCCTCTTTACTACCATCAAGAACCATACCGAAACCACCATTTATAACCTCTCCCCAGCCAACACCTCCTCCGTTGTGAATGCTCACCCAGGTAGCACCGCGGAAGCTGTCTCCAATAACGTTGTGAATGGCCATATCGGCCGTAAATCGGCTGCCGTCATAGATATTTGAAGTTTCTCTGTACGGTGAGTCGGTTCCAGATACGTCATGATGATCGCGTCCTAATATAACGGGTCCTATTTTGCCCTGGGATATAGCTTTGTTGAAGGCTGAAGCGATCTTGCTACGGCCATCCGAATCGGCATACAAAATACGAGCCTGGGATCCAACTACCAGCTTATTTTCCTGGGCACCCCGAATCCATTGTATGTTATCGGCCAATTGTTGCTGAATTTCTCCTGGAGAGTCGATCTTTAATACTTCAAGGACCTCAGTAGCGATTTCATCAGTAATGGCGAGGTCTTCCGCTTTTCCTGAAGCACAAACCCACCTGAAAGGCCCGAAACCATAATCGAAACACATGGGCCCCATAATGTCCTGGACATAGCTGGGATATTTGAACTCTCTCTGAGGATCGTCTGAAAGTACATCTGCACCTGCCCTCGAAGCCTCCAGCAGGAAGGCGTTCCCATAGTCGAAGAAATAGGTTCCTTTATCTGTATGCTTATTAATAGCTGCGGCATGTCGCCTGAGGCTCTCCTGAACTTTCTCTTTAAACAGATCGGGATTATTGGCCATCATCTCGTTGGCTTCTTCATACGTTAAACCAACCGGATAATACCCTCCAGCCCAGGGGTTATGTAAGGAAGTTTGGTCACTTCCCAGGTCGATCTTAATATTTTTTTCAGCAAAATGCTCCCATACATCCACCACATTGCCGTCGTACGCTATAGATACGGTTTCTTTATCCTCACAAGCTTTAATTACACGTTCTGCGAGCAGGTCCAGGTTAGATATAACCTCGTCCACCCATCCCTGGGAATGCCTTGTATGCGTCGCTTTTTTATTGACCTCAGCACATACGGTCACACATCCTGCGATGTTGCCTGCTTTGGGCTGGGCACCACTCATACCTCCAAGTCCCGAGGTGACAAAGAGGCCACCTTTAGGATCTTTATTGATCTTTCTGAAGCCATTCAGGACCGTAATGGTAGTTCCATGAACAATTCCCTGGGGGCCTATATACATATAGCTGCCCGCAGTCATTTGTCCGTATTGGGTAACACCGAGGGCATTGAATTTTTCCCAGTCATCCTGACTCGAATAATTTGGGATCATCATTCCATTAGTAATTACCACTTTGGGTGCTTCTTTGTGAGATGGAAATAAACCGAGCGGATGACCGGAATACATTACCAGGGTTTGTTCATCGGTCATTTCCGATAGGTATTTCATCACCAACCGGTACTGCGCCCAGTTTTGAAATACAGCCCCATTACCACCGTAGGTGATCAGTTCGTGAGGGTGCTGGGCTACGGCGTGATCCAGGTTATTTTGGATCATAAGCATTATGGCTTTAGCTTGTTCACTTTTTCCCGGATATTCACTAATGCTTCGTGCAAAGATCTTATGATCAGGTCGATACCGGTACATGTAAATTCGACCATAGGTTTCCAGCTCCTCCCTGAATTCCGGAAGCAAGATAGCATGTTGATTTGGCGGGAAATAACGGAGGGCATTTCGTAACGCGAGTTCTTTTTCGAAATCGGACAAAATCTCCTTGCGTTTTGGAGCGTGATTTATTGTCGAATCGTAAGGCTTAGGTTTTGGTAGCCAATCCGGGATTCCCTGTATGATCTCTTCTGAAAATGTCATTTACTTTGCGTATTCGTTTTTGAATCGAAGCCATAAGGGCAATGTCTGCATCCGCTCTCACAGCAATAGCCTCTTTTTAAATGATATTGCTCCGTAAAACATTTATAGCCTTCAGGGGTAATATAATAATCCCCTTCTTCAAGCTCTTCCCTTTTATTGAAAAATGTCATTATACAAAAATACCAATTTCCTATCTTGTATACATGTTCGTTTTAGTGAATCGTTTCTTACTCCGGAAGAATTTTTTAGGAATTAGTTTATGGCCTTTTATCATATTGAAGCGAAAAGAGCTGAAATTAAACAAAGTGTTCATTAATCATGAAAAGATTCACCTGCGCCAGCAAATTGAAATGCTGGTGATACCCTTTTATATATGGTATGTAGTTGAATATATAATTCGGCTTGTTCGATATAGAAACAGGAAACATGCCTATAGGAATATTAGTTTTGAACGAGAGGCCTATTCAAACGAAAAAGACCTCGATTATCTTAAAAAGAGGTCTTTTTGGCGATTCTTATTTTATATATGACTAATTAATGTTCCTTTCTGAACCGTGTTTTTTTTATGCTCGACGAATCGACAGATTTCATGGATATTTTTACTTCAACCATAGCAGGATCAACTTCTTGTTGATTACTTTCAGATTCTAATGCGGCGTTATTCTTTGTGCTCATCGAATACTCTGTAGTGCCGGTAGTACGATCTTCTACGCCATCACCATCAACACTGTTAGAAACTGAACTCATTTCGTACAATATGTTGGCCGATTTTTTTTCATCCGCTGGTTCAGTAGTATTATTCGAATTGACTTGTGAAAACATTGAATAGGTCCCCAGCAAGACAATCATTAGCAATAATCTACGCAAGTTTCTCATGACATTATTTATTGAGTTACTGACAAAGTAAGGTGATTTGAATCAGGTACTGTAACCGGTCTAATCACGGCACTTCCTCCTGTTGTCACAGGCTCAGCATAGCCTTGTACTTTAATCGTATAGCTATTTCCTATCGTTAGGCCTGTCAATAATGTGGAATAACTGGAACTCCAGGTTGTCGTATAAACACTAAATGCTCCTGGAGGTCCTTTTTCCAGGTGACTTTGGACCTTTTCTAACGTTCCTCCTAAGACCGAAGTTGAAGTTACATTATATACTCTGAGATAAGCGATTGATACCGAGTTCGTGGTTCCGAATCCTGAAGCAGTTAAATTAACCATTACCGAAGTTTTTCTGGCCGTAAAAGTCAGGCTCATGCCCGGAATATCGGTATATCCGGTTCCGTCTAGTGTTTCATCGGTGGTCAGTGTTACACTATCGATAGCGGGTTCCGGAACACTCCCGGGATTCACTGCTGTCCACGTGGTCCCACCCCAATAAAAGAAACCAGGGCCGGTTGTTGTATTGGTATTGTAAACTAATAGTCCTTCAGCAGCCAGTAAGTCGGCCGGGTTATTCGGAATTCCTGTAACGGGAGCGATCGTACTTAGATCGGTAATATCGACCCTGGGAATAAAAATCCCTTTATCACTACTATTAACTTCCATGATGGAGCCATCACCCGGGGTAATTGTATTAATACCAACCTGGGCGAATAATGCCGTGGTCATAAATAAAAATAAGCAGGTTGAAAACAATTTGGGGACCTTTTTGAGGGTTATTGTTTTCATAACAAAGTATTTAGTAAATGTGAAATTATGAAACTTAGCATTAAAAAAATAACATATTAAAAAACATGTGGTTTTTTTTCGAGAAGATGTTTAATATATCAGTTAAATAGCAATATAAATACTAATTTAATCAAATATTGACTGAGGGTATAAAAAAACCCGGTGCGTCAGCACCGGGTTTTTTTCGAGATTGAAATAGGTTTACTTCTTAATTATCTTCTTTGTTATTAATTCCTCTTCTGTTACAATTCTTACAAAATATACTCCTGATGGATATGAAGATATGTCTAGCATAACAGTATTTTGGTTATTAACTATTTGCTGTGCCATGCTTCTTCCCCTTACATCGAATATCTGGATAGTATTCATAAGGATACCATCGGATTGAATATTCAATACATCCTCAATAGGATTCGGATATACGGTAACACTATCCAGAGTGTTAGTTGTCTGCCCCAGGATATTCTCCTCTTCGAACTGTAATGTAAATCTTTCGTTGAAGGTTCCTTTGTTACTCTTGAATTCATAATTTTCCAGAGTAAGGTCTGTGATACTATTTTCCTGATTATCTATCAGATAGACCCTGGTGTTCGAAAGGTTCGCTCCTTCCAGTCCAGCGATCGAGATCACATAGGTAGTTACATCTTCCACCTGAGAGGCAAACCCCATAGGGATCTTAATGTCACTATTGAAACTTTCCCTGGTTTGTATACCCAGTTGCTCGGTTCCGTCCTCTAAGTGAGAGTATAATGATACCATGGTCGCCAATCTATTGGAATCCATGTTCTCATCCAACTGGGCGGTAGCATCAGCTCTAAATCCAATACCAGTATAACCTCCAATACCATATTGTTCATTGCGTACTTTCAATACTAGTTTGTCAATCTCTTCAGTAGAAGTACGTAATGTTGTATTTCCGGATGTAAGTCGCATACTATTGGTAAAGCTCACATTTCCGTTATTAAAGGCTTTGATACCAAACCCTTGTCCTGTGGATATAACCCCATTAGGCATTGTGCTCGTTCCCGGGTCATTGGCTGCGGGAACTCCCATAGTACCGTTATACATGGAAATATCGTCCATAGATACATTGATGTTGTTAGCTCCGGGGATACCAGCACTAGGTTCTGTTAAATGCTCCCAGAAATATACTTCATTGATCAAAGCGTTGTCTGCAATCAGCGTGCTCGCATCAATAGGTGAAGCATATGGGTTAGCCAACACATTCGGTGTGCCGTCAGGGTTCGATCCCCCGTTATAAACGATCGGTCTTGTAACCGTACCATTATTAAGGGTTCCCTGTGAGTAAGTCATGTTGAAAACAAGTTCAGTAACCGGTGGCGGTCCATCGTAAGCAGGGTCGTTATAAGCTGCCTGTGGGTACACCAGGTAACCATCTCCCGGAACAATTGCTCCGGTAGCAGGGTTCCAGTCGTCTAAATTGTCGTCGGCGAAGTTTGTTCCTCCTGCAGGTACATTCACATTCGGGATAAAGTTCGCAGGCGTATACTCCTGTACATTATATGAATTGGTAAACACTCCGTTACGTGTCTCTGCGGTCATAGGGCTACCCATGATCATGAAATCACGTTTTTCAAGCGGAGGTGTAGAGAGTTCAACATTGATGGTTCCGTTGTTGTTCACAGAGGCATTCGGGTTTTGTTGCACAACTATACCCTCGTGCTCAACTATTAAGGTACCATTATTTGTTATATCGCCATTTACATTCAGGTAATCACCCTGGCTGATACGCAATGTAGCACCAGGCCCTATTATTAACTGACACGCATCTATACTACCACCATTCGCAGCAGTTGTATAGCTGTCTGTAATAGTCACTTCAGTACCTAAGGTAGGCGCACCACCTATCCAGCTCCCTCCGGAATATATGGAAGAGTTTGGACATGAGACGACTAATGCTGTATTGTCGATGGCAAGGTCACTTGCAAATCCATTTCCGGTAGTACCAACAAATCTAAGTTTGACGATCTTACCCAGGTATGCAGTTAGACTTACCGTTGTTGGGACCCAGGCGTTGTTATTAACACCCGTGACATTGAATATTTCAGACCAAACGCCCTCAAATTCACTCGCCTGTAAAGAAATCGTTCCTGCATCCCCTCCGTACGAATGATAGTCGAAGGTAAAATCGGCTGCTTGCGCATAGGTTAGGTCGAAACAAGGGCTTTCAAGGATCGCCGTTGCATTGGCTCCTATTTCTCCTGTGGTTCCGTTCGAAGATGCTTCTATATAAAGATATTCCGATCCTTCGCTCGCGGAAGACGGACCTGTATTCCCAGAGGGGGTTCCTCCTGAATTCCGTATCCAATCCCCGTCATCACCTGAAGCCTGTACCCATAATCCTATGTTTCCTTCGAATCCTTCCGCATAATCAAATACATCAACCGTATTTGTACAGCTTACCGCTGGTGGGGGTGGGGGTGGAGTACCTATACGAATATTATCTATAGCCATATCACTGGTAGTTCCTGAACCGGTGGTACCATCGAATCTCAATCGAATTGTACTTCCGGCATAGGATGTTAGGTCTACTTGTTCTTGTAAATTCCAGCTATTTCCCTGGCTACCGCTTTTCGTCCATAATGTGGACCAGCCGCTACCATCATTAACTGTTAAATTGAGCGTTCCCATCGATGCACCAAACATGTGATAATCGAAGGTGATCACTGTGGTATCACCCGTTGGGATCTCAAAACATGGTGAAGTCATTATTGCACGATCATTAGTTCCCTGGTCGGCTTCAACGAACATATAAAGTTGTCCCTGACTGGCGCTGCTCGGGCCTGTGCTTCCAGATGGGGTTGCATGCCTTGAACGTATCCAGGAATTAGTAGCATTACTTGGTGAACAGTTATTTTCGTCTTTTATCCATAGTTCATCTTCGAAGTCCATAGTGTATGGGAAGGAAGTCACCGTTCTTCTACAGGTTGGTGGTGAATAAGCCGAATCGTAAGCACATTGTAATTCATCTATAGGTTCTATCCATGAAATGTTTGGATACAAAGAGATATCAACAGATGGTGAATTATCATTAGGGTCTGCAGGTAACAATACTTTCACGAAGGCGGCTCTTCCACTTATTCCGCTTGAGGTACAACGATTGTCTCCTCCAACTCGCTTGGCTCCTTGCAATGCGGCAACCAATTTGTCTGCCAATGATCCCGGCGTATTTATGAACATGGTCTCCATATCGTCAAGGACGTCCTGTCGCCCGGAACCTGCGGTAGATGTGTCTAAGATATTTCCTTGAATGGAATAATGTATGCCGGTTGCGGGATCCATTCCCTGAATATCACCAGCCCAGTTACCATTGGTTGATCCGGTATATCCGGCCGTGGTAATATTTCCGCCACTGTCAATTCCAACAATTCCGTATTGCCTGCTCGTTATCGATCCGCTCCCGGGATCATTGGCGACTAGCCAATCGATGATTTGCTGAGGTGTGTCGCCAGCCTCCATACGGGTTCGAGCTGCAGCCTGGTTGGTGGAATTGTATGCTGCCTGAGTATGAATAGCACCTAAGAGAACTCCTGTGCTAGGATGCCTGATAGGATCACTAAGGAAATCAATAGTACCGCTATAACAGCTACAACCGGCTCCACCTATCTCACCACTTACAGGATCGTAAGCAACGATCGAAAAGGTGTCCCCTTCATGGTCTCTGGCCCTTGATGGGTCATCGTCGGGGATGTAATTAATCTCTTCAATCAACGCATCCTGCGAATCGGCAGGGGAATTTGTAGGGTTGAAAAAGAATACAGCACAAAATACTGTAATGCTAACTAATGCAATTGCCTTAAAATTTCGGCTAAATACATTTTGGGGATTGGGGGTCAAGTTCATAGATCTTAATTATTATTGAAATTTGGGGGTAAAATTTGGGGTTTAACTAGTTTTGATTCACAAGGGTGATCGTCATTTCTCCGTACTGGGCATCGTTTACGCCATTAGCACCGGCATATCCGCTCGTGTTTTTTCCGAACCAACTAGGCGTGTTACTATTATTCGAATTCGCCTGATACCATTCACGCCCCCTAACTTTAAAGGTATACGTATTATTAGCATCAAGATCGATGTTGTAAACAATAGTACCCGCCTGGCCTAAGTAATTGTAGTTAGCACCACCAATTCGCTTAGATGAAGAGGTAAGGTATTGCTCTGAAATTTTCGTGAATGTTCCCGAATTGTTGGTGTCCATCCACAGGCTCATAGAGCCCTGAACAGAACCATCGGAATTCGTCATAAGGTTATCGCCAGCTGTCATATAGGCCTTTGTAATGATCTGGTAGGTTCCTGAAAAGGGTGGTGTGAGAACACCTGAGTTCAGACCAGTGATATCAACATAGTTGGTGGAATAGCAGTTACACGGGTTCTTTGTAGCACGTACCTCCGCCGTTTGATCGAATTTAATGCTATAACCCTCGTTAAAAAGTCGTCGCCACACGGCACCATCGTAGTAATAAAATCCTGGCTCTACCATGGTGGCACCTGAACCTGCCTTTGTTGTGTTGTACACAAAGAGTCCGGTTGAAGGAGCCGGTGTGATCGTGGTATTATCGTCACTACCGGTAAGTGTTACCCTGGGAATCAGGATTCCTTTATCGGTACTACGTACTTCGAAGGCTGCTCCAGGTTCTATGGACGTACCTGTATTTACGCCTACCTGTGCTGCAGATTCTTGAAGAAATCCGCATACAAAGGCAATATTCAGTAAGTATAAAAGGTATGATCTTTTCATGATTAAATACATTTTTAAAATTGTCTCAGCAAGGTGATGGTCATATAACTTCTATGGGCATCGTCTCTACCACCTCCGCCATTGTTGCCGTTATAACGGGTAGAGTCGAGTCCCCAAAATCCATATCCCCATCCACTAAAATTACTGTAGGTATTACGCTCGTCCCATTCACGCGCTTTTACCACAAAGTCGTAGGGTGTTCCTGCCTCCAGGTCGATATTATAAATAAACATGCCATTTCGCTGTAAAGCATGGAAAGAACCGGTACTTCCTACTTTTTTTGAAACCGATGTAAGCCACATTTCCTCCACTTTTACACCATCTACTTCCAGCCATATAGAACAGGTTCCAACACCGGGATTTGAACCGGATGGTTTGAGTCCTGCGCCATAAGCACCATTAACGATCACCTGGTAGGTTCCGGTAATTGGCACGGTAATTTCCTGGTCAAGACCGGTTAGGGTATATTCCGTGGTTTGGTTTAAAGCCCTTACCACGTCGGTCTGAAAAAATTGTTCCGAGTAGCCGCGATTGTATATCCGGATCCATTCGCTTCCATCCCAAAAGTACATTCCGGGACTTACACGATTGTTTCCTGAACCGGCTGTCGCCGTATTATAGACCCATAGTCCTTCCACCTGGGAAGGATCAATAGTAGATGTATCTGTACGGTCGGTAAGCGCTATCCGAGGTATTAGCAATCCTTTGTCGCCACTCTCCATTTGAAAGATCGCACCGTCTTCTAAGGTATCGGTCCCAATGGCAACTTGAGCGCATAAGTCCATGCCGCAAAAGAGCATGCATGATATCATA
>JABDNT010000076.1 GCA_013043685.1 Flavobacteriaceae bacterium
CAAACTACTGAAATTGCAGTTGTAGACAGTACATCGCAAAAGCAAAAAAGATTGAAATTTGGTGTTGGGTTCGGACTGAATTTTGTTGGTGGTACAAATATTAGTTTAGCTCCTAATTTAATATATACGGTTAGTAATAAAGTAAGTATTGGCGGAGGAGTTCAGGGGAGTTACTCTGCTATAAAGGATCTGCAAAGTACCACTACGATTGGAGGAAATGTTGTAACCCTGTATACCCCTGTTAAAATGATAACTACTTTGGTTGAATTTGTTGAGTTATATGTTTCTACTAAAACAGAGACAATGGAAGGGGATATAAAGGAAACTTATTGGGATTCTGCTTTATTTGTTGGGGGAGGATTAAATGTTACGGACAAAATATTAATTGGCGCAAAGTACAATGTATTATATGATGAGGAAGAAAGCGTCTATACAAGCCCTGTAATTCCATTTGTAAATATCACGTTTTAGACGGGAATGCATTCGTGTATGTTATATAATGAAGAATAGCTCGGACATTTGTTCTCCGCAAAAATAAACCCGCAACGAAAGTTGCGGGTTTATTATTATTTAAACATGTCAATTAATTCTGTGCCACCTGGGGTTCCTTTAACTGGTCCTCAAACAACTTCATGCTATAATAGCCTGTTTCACTGATGATCTCACCTTCGTCATTGAAATAATGCACGTACATGGCAGGTAATACAATTTTTTTCTTGTCAGCTTTGTGTGTGAGCCTAAGATTCCACCAGGACATCACAACTTTCGAACTGTTTATCTCGTACTCCAGGTAATCCGGATATCCTACAACATCAAAACTATCTATGGAGAACGTTTCCAACATTTTTTCGAGGCCTGCCCGGTCTTCTTCTAAAGTCGCAAACTCACCACGTGGCTTATTGATATTTCTGAATCTGGCTTTTTCAATAAAATAGCCATATGCCTTATCCAGATCACTATGCTCTATGGCCATCATCATTTTACGTACAGTGTTAATGTTATCATGACTGTTATAAAGCGTTCCGTTTTTTCTGGCTACTGAACTCTCACGAATGTCGTCCCATGGATCGGAAGTATACTCGATCATCACTAAGATCTTATTGTCTTTATTCAAACTGAAAAGACAGTGCGTAGGTCTATCCATTTTCACTCCGGTTTCGTTGTGCATGCCGGTGACCACATCCCAGGTCTGAACCCAGATAGTACCATCTTTATACACCAATGCATCGGGATACGCTCCCGGTTGACGCGCTATACTGGTATACGATAGATTCTCTTTGTACCAATCAGTCCATTTGAGGAAGTTTTCCCTGGGCGTACCTTTATAATCCGGATTGGAGTTGTTCCCATTGTAATAGGTAAATTTTTCAGCGAGAAAAGGAGCTGCTGCTTCTGCATCTCCGTTAACCATGGCGGACATCATGGATTCTACCGCGTCGATCGCGGGATGTTCAATAAATACGGTACCGTTCTTTTTCTTTTGGGCTATACAAATGATGGTAAACATCATTAACGGGATAATCACAAATCTTTTCATGTTAAATTGTTTTGGTTAGTAATATATACAGCAGGCACTACACCTGAATCGTTTGTCTAACTCTCGTATACCAGTTAATATGAAATGGGGTTTTGTGCCAAGTAGTGCTCAAAAAAGGGAAGTAATCTCAATAAAGATACGTATAAAAGTAATGTATTTTGCATAAGAAGTTGTAATTCAGCTAATTAAATCACATAGGGCTTGGTTTTTCAGCCATAGAAAGAAGTAATTATTCAAACTACTTAATCCGGTAAATGATGTTTATTTTTGCACAAAATCAGTATGTATGAACTCCGGTATTATAAATAAGCTCCAATGGCGCTACGCCACTAAGAAATTCGACCCAAACAAAACGCTTTCGGAAGAGAAATTAGAGATCCTTAAAGAAGCGTTCAATTTGACGGCCACTTCTTACGGGCTTCAGCCACTGAGATTGATTGTAGTTAGCGATCCTGAAATTAAAGAACAGCTGGTTCCTATCAGCATGGATCAGCAACAAGTAAAAGACGCTTCCCATGTGCTAATATTCTGTACCGAATCAACCGTTAACTCGAAATATATAAAGGAACATTTTAATAGAGTGGAAGATATACGGGATACTCCACGAGAAATACTGGATCCATTCGAGTTGTATCTTCTCCAATCTTTTTCAGAAAAAAAACCGGAAGATATAGAACAATGGATGACCAAACAGGCCTATCTGGCCATGGGAAATCTATTAACCGTGTGTGCGTTGGAAGATATTGACGCCTGCCCCATGGAAGGTTTTGATCCTGAGAAGTACGACGAATTACTTCAACTTACACAAAAAGGGTTACGTTCCGTTTTGGTAATGCCTGTAGGACATAGAGCCGATGACGACATGTTTGCCGATCTCAAAAAAGTGAGACGGGGAGTAGAAAAGGTTGTTATATCAATATAAACTGAACTCCATGGTTTTTTAATCTGTGCGCAACCCTTACCTTTGCAGCTTATCTTATAGTAGATATAATCTTTAACAAAATTCTTTATGCCCGGATTTGAAGTTTTTGGCGACGAAGAGCGCAAACAGGTAAATGATGTATTGGAAACAGGAATCTTAATGCGTTACGGATTCGATGGAATGCGAAACAACCAGTGGAAAGCAAAAGAGTTTGAGGAAGCATTTGCGGAGAGAATGCACTCAAATCATTGTCAGTTAGTATCCAGTGGAACTTCTGCCTTAACCGTAGCTCTTGCTTCTGCTGGTGTTGGTGCCGGTGATGAGGTGATCATGCCAACCTTCACATTTGTCGCAAGTTTCGAATCGATCATGATGCTGGGCGCTGTGCCTGTTCTGGTAGATATAGATGATACCTTAACCCTTGATCCACATGCGGTTGAAGCCGCTATCACTCCCAGAACGCGATGTATAATGCCAGTACATATGTGTGGATCTATGGCCGATTTGAAAGCCCTTAAGGCCATTTGTGAAAACTATAATTTGCTGCTGCTGGAAGATGCATGTCAGGCGATTGGAGGTTCCTTTGATGGGAAGCCTCTGGGAAGTTATGGGGACCTGGGATGCTTTTCTTTCGATTTTGTGAAAACCATTACTTGTGGAGAAGGAGGTGCTGTGATCTCTAATTTTGAACAATATAAAATTCATGCCGACCAATACCAGGATCATGGCCATGACCATGAAGGGAACGATCGCGGAGCAGAAACACATCCTACTTTGGGCTATAACTTCAGGATTTCCGAGTTAAATGCTGCAGTTGGCCTGGCTCAATTGGCTAAGTTGGATGATATACTAGCTGTTCAGGAGAAACACTATGGTATCATGCGAAAGGCCATTTCAGATATCCCGGGAGTTACTTTCAGAAGAGTTCCGGAAACTGGTGTTGAAAATTATTCATTTCTGAATTTCTTCCTCCCCACGGGTGAAACGGCCCAAAAGGCACATAAAGCTTTATTGGAAGCAGGTGTGGATGGTTGTTTTTACTGGTATACCAACAACTGGCATTACATCAACGGATGGGAACATCTAAGGAATTTAAAGTCTCTGGGAAGAATGCCTTCCGAAATAAAGGAGCATATCCAGGACCTAAACAATACCGATTTCTCTAAGAGTGACCACTGGATGAGCCGCACTATCTCTTGCCTCGTAAAAGTGGGCTGGACAGAAGAAGAAGTTGAGCAGAGAGCCGATAAGATGCGAAAGGTACTGGAAGGTATTCTTTAGTAAGATACATAATCGACGATCTCCAAGCCATAACCTATCATCCCGACCCTTCTGGTTTGTTCGCTGTTTGAAATGAGCTTGATCTTCGAAATACCCAGGTC
>JABDNT010000079.1 GCA_013043685.1 Flavobacteriaceae bacterium
TACCTATGGTGATAAAATGGATTTCTATTTTATCTCTGCTGAAGATTCGGAGACGGTACGTAAGTTCATCACTAAAAAAGGTTATGATTTCCCGGTTTACCTTGAAACTCAGAGGCCTCCCGCCGAACTGCAAGTATCCACTATTCCTACAACTTTTCTGATCGATGCAGCGGGAGAGATCATAATTCAGAAGACTGGCGCGGCTCAATGGGATAGCGCAGAGGTAAAAACCATAATCGAGGAACTACTGGCTGCTTCAGAATAGATCTATTCCTATACTTTTACTTTCCCAGACGCTTCTGTCACGAAGAGCACCGTGAGTAGCATGCCGAGATTATAAATAGTGTCTTCAACAGGAATAGTGAGAATACGCTTTGCCAAATTTTCATCATTATTGTACCAAACCACCTGGTCTTCTATTCCCGTACCGGTAAGTATTCCGTTAACGATGAAAAATGGAATTAAGATTACCAGGTAGGTGGCAAAGAAAGATCTCAGGAGTTCCTTTTTGGAATTGAATACGATGGCCAGCACTAATAGCGCATACACAAAGCTTAGTAGCGTATACCAATGGTCGTAATAGTACCAAAGGATAATTATCAATGCAGTTATGAGGGAAATATAAATAATGTGGGTAGTGCGATGCCCAAAACGAAATTTAGGAGAGATCTCCAGGAGTGCATAATGTGTGAAAATACAGGCATAAGGGATACAGATGAAAAACAACCATTCTTCCACCGGTAATCCCAACAGATAATATCCGGTAAGATAATCGGGATTAAAACCCCAAAATCCGTTTTCGGTGAATATTATATCCCAGGGAATGAATACCGCCATCATAACGATTATTCCTAGAAAGAATGATTTCCATTTCTTATAGAATTTTAATCTAGGGTGGAAACTAAAGATAAATGGTATGATAAATGACCCAACATTTAGCCACAGGTATAAGAATTTCATTTCTTATTTTTTGAAATATTTCAAAGGAGGAAATAACATTCCGTAGCACTCCCCTTTGTCTTTACCCAGGTGTTTGTGGTGAATTTTGTGAGCACGCCGAATTCCTTTCGCGTACCAGTTATTCGCATTTCGAAACATTTTGAAACGCTGGTGAATAAAAATATCGTGTACCATGAAATAAGTAACTCCGTAAGCGAAAATACCAAGTCCGATTGGTAATCCTGCCCAGAATCCATAGTACTGCCATAAAACAAAACACACAATACTCACAACGGCATAAAAGATGAAGAATACATCATTTCGTTCCCACCAGCTTCCATGATCTTTTCTATGATGATCTTTATGTAAGCTCCATAAAAAACCATGCATCACGTACTTGTGGGTGAACCATGCCATGAATTCCATGATACAAAAAGTGGTTAAAAATATGAGTATCCAAAATAGAATCTCCATAATCTTATTTTACTAATTTTAGTTGATATTTTACATAACTGCGGGTAAGGAGTCCGAACTTTTCATAATTAGGTACCCTTATCCTGGCATTCTTAATTTCCATAGCAGGCGTTTTCGCCAATTTCTTCAATAATCTTCTATAATAGCGATAGGCCATAAATACCCCGAATTTTGCTTCTGCGGGCAACATTAGAATGCCTTCATACCCTTTTCTGAAATCCTTTTCAATTTCATCAATGATCTCTTTCTTCGAGTTCTCGTCTAAGGCAGAAAGGTTGGTATTCGGGAAGTACGTTCGGTTTAAAGTTTCATAATCCGCCTTCAAATCTCTCAGGAAATTTACTTTCTGGAATGCTGATCCCAAATGCATGGCAGCTTCTTTTAATTCTTCAAATTTTGCCTCGTCACCTTTCACAAATACTTTCAAACACATAAGGCCCACAACATCTGCCGAACCGTAAATATACTGTTTGTACTCCTCGGTGGTACGGTATTCAGATTTGCTAAGATCCTGACGCATACTATCCATAAAGGAATTTATAAGATGTTGGTCGATCTTGTAGTTGTGAACGGTATGCTGAAATGAATTCAGAATTGGATTTAAACTGATTCTATTTTCAAGTGCATGATGCAAATCGGCCTCGAACTTGTTGAAAAGTTCCTCTTTATTAAAATCGTGAAATGAGTCAACGATCTCGTCTGCGAATCTAACGAATCCATAGATATTGTATATATCCTGTCGTATTGTTGGAGCAAGCATTTTTGTAGCCATAGAGAATGAGGTGCTGTACGTTGTAGTCACCTTCTGACTGCAAATTTCAGATACAATATCAAATTTCTCTTTCACTTTAGTTTCCTTTTTCGATTAAACCTGCAACCAGTTTTCCTGAGATCAAGGAAGGTGGAACTCCGGGTCCCGGAACTGTTAGCTGCCCCGTAAAGAACAGATTATCAACCTTTTTACTTTTCAGTTTTGGTCTCAAAAAAGCGGTTTGCATTAACGTATTCGCAAGTCCATATGCATTTCCCTTATAAGAATTGTAATCGTTTATAAAGTCATTTATACAAAAGGACTCCTTAAATATAACGTAATTTTTAATTTCTTGATTAGTTAGATATTCAAATCTCGACATGATTTTATCAAAATATTCCTCGCGTATTTCCGGGGTGTCATTGAGGCCTGGTGCCAGTGGAATTAGAAAAATTCCGGCTTCCTTACCTTCCGGTGCCGCTGAGGCGTCGGTTTTCGAAGGAAAACTAGCGTAGAAAAGTGGATTTTCAGGCCAGGTGGGATCGTCGTAGATTGCGTTGGCATGTTCTTCGAAATCTACATCAAAGAACAATGTGTGATGTTCAGTACCATTAATCTTCTTATCAAACCCAACATAAAAAAGTAAAGAAGATGGGGCAAAAGTTTTCTTGCTCCAGTAGCTTTCGGAATACTGTCTGAATTTCGGTTCAAGTAAAGTCTCGGTATGGTGATAGTCTGCGCCACTCAGAATGACATCTGAATAAACCGTCTCTCCATTAACAACGATTCCGATTGCCTTTTTGCCTTTCATTACTATCTTTTCGACGGTTTGGTCGGTTTGAATACGTACTCCTAAAGATTCTGCAAGTGCTTTCATTCCTAAGATAACCGAATACATCCCATCTTTCGGATGAAAGGTTCCTAACCCGAAATCTGCATAATTCATGAAACTGTAAAAGGCCGGGGTATCGGAAGGTTTTGCACCCAGAAAGAGCACCGGAAACTCGAGAATTGAGATAAGGCGGGGGTTTTTAAATTCTTTTCGTACTTCTTTACTTATCGTTGAAAAGAACTGTCCTATTTTCTTCATGGTTACCGGTGTTACCAGTTCCAGAGGAGAAACTCCCGGTCGATAGACCAGGTCTTTAATGGCGATATTATAATTGTCTAGCGCCTCATTCATGAATTTCTTCAGCTTAACCGAAGAGCCGGCTTCTTCAGCTTCAAAAGCAACACATATTTTATCGAGGGTATCTCCAATTGTGATATAGTCGTTAGCGCCGAAATAAACACTGTAGGCCGGATTTAATTTAATAAGATCATAATAATCGGAGGGTTTTTTATCAAAATCGGCAAAGAATCGCTCAAAGACATCCGGCATCCAATACCAGGTTGGGCCAATATCGAAGGTAAATCCATCTTTGGATAACTGTCTTGCCCTCCCTCCAACAGTATTGTTCTTTTCGAAAATAGTTACCTTATTCCCTGTTTTAGCGAGATAAGATGCAGCCGCCAGGGAAGAGAACCCAGATCCTATGATTACTATGTCTTTCATATTTTGTTTAACAAACTTATACAATATTTAAACAAAATAATGACAGGCTTGGTTTTTTATGATTTTTTTAGTGTTTCCAGCTTCTCGATCAGGCTTGGGAGCGATGGGAAAATAGTAAAGTTCTTCTCTAACTTAAGACCTTGTAATTCTGATGTTTTATAACCCATTAGCCATAGTTCGTACTTCCTATCAGAGCCAATTTTCTCATTGAATTCCCGGGTATAATCATACATGCTTTGACTGTCTGGTTTTACGGTAAAGTAAGAAATAAATTTGACGTTCTTATGGTGTCGGGTTACAAATTTCAGGCTGTCCAGAGGAATATTAATTCCAAGGTAGATTGTTTTGTAACCCGCGTTCAGGATTTCATAATTGGCATAAAGGAGGCCAATTTCATGGATCTCTTCATACGGTAGATACAATGAAAATACAAAATCCGTATGACGAACTTTTTTACGCTGAACTCTCTCGGTATTTAGAACGATTTGTTGTTTAATAAGTTCTGAAATGAATCGCTCATGTGACGGATCGATGGTTCCGGTTTGCCATAAAATCCCTATTTCATTGAGCAGGGGTAGGAAGATTTCGAAAAATATTTCCCGAAATGATTTGTCCTCTGCCAGAGAATCGAAAGTTTTAAGGAACAGTTCACTGTCGAAATCGAGCATAGCCGATTTAAATGAGTTTAGTGCAAATTCTTCTTTCTTCTCTTTGCCATGGCCTAATACCAATTTGTTTATTTCACTCTCACTGAGCCTGGCGATTTTTGAAATTTTTAGTCCTTCATTATATAAAAATGTCACATTGAGCAACTTCTTTAAATTCAGAAGGTCGTATTGTCTAATGTTGGTTTCAGTGCGGTTAGGTTCAAGTAAGTTGTATCGTTTCTCCCAGATACGGATCGTGTGAGCTTTGACATTGCTCAAATTCTCCAAATCTTTGATACTGAATTGCGTCTTTACGCTCATAGCGTGAATTTTGAGTCGAAAGTTAACGAATTTAGTGTGAAGTGTTTAATAAAATTATCTAAAAAATAAACAAAAGTGTTAAAACAGTACTTCAAGAGATCATTGCCTAACGAATTTAACAAGTTGCGTCCGACCTTCCGATCGTGATTAATGAAAGTATATCTGACCTCCTTCCAAATTGCTTATAATCAGTTGAATGTAATTCAATATTTTCGAAAATGATATTGCCAAAAAACTTTTTATTCATTAATGGATTAGAAGTAATTTAGAATGATTCCGTTGGGATGGATCGGATTTATAGAGTTGAATTTTCGCCACACCCGCCAAGGGGAATACGGAATATAAAAAAAGCATCCTTTTCAGAATGACTCTTTGTGCTAAAAAATATTCTTAAGATGGGGGCTTATTAATTTTTATGGCTCCAAACCCAAAAGAGTTGCTTCGCAATGTATCCCTTTTGTCTTTTTCGCCACACCCGCCACGGGCAATACCGAATATAAAAAAAGCCATCCTTTTCAGAATGACTCTTTGTGCCCTTACATATTCCAAGGATGGGAGGTTATTTTTTTATGGCTCAAAACCCAAAAGAGTTGCTTCGCAATGTATCTCTTTTGTCTTTTTCGCCACACCCGCCACGGGCAATACCGAATATAAAAAAAGCCATCCTTTTCAGAATGACTCTTTGTGCCCGAGATGGGAGTCGAACCCATACGCCCTATTGGACACATGGCCCTCAACCATGCCTGTCTACCAATTCCAGCACCCGGGCAAAAAAAAAGTTAAACCGCTGGGCTTAACTTTTTTAGTGACCTGACTGGGGCTCGAACCCAGGACCACCTCCTTAAAAGGGAGGTGCTCTACCAACTGAGCTATCAGGTCTCCTTCAATGCGGGTGCAAATATACTATCAATAAATTTATTTTTCAAAGCTTATTAAAGTAAATTTACTAATAATTTCAAGGGAGTCCAGTTGAATTTAAATTAATCCTGATCATCTATGAATTTAGTCCTTATTGGTTATATGGGAAGTGGTAAAACTGCCGTAGGTAAGGCCCTGGCAAACACGCTCAATTATCCTTTTAAAGATCTGGACCTGGTTATAGAAGATAGGGAAGGCAACCCTATTTCCAAAATATTCAGTGATCAAGGCGAAATTTATTTCAGAAAAAAGGAAAGTGAAATTCTGAAGGAATTAATTGATAGTCAAAACAAATTGGTGCTTTCCACAGGAGGCGGAACTCCTTGTTACGGAGACTCCATGGAATTCCTCTTAGACCACAATAATGTGAAAACCATTTACTTGAAATCTTCACTTGAAGTATTGTCTAAAAGGTTGTATTCCGAAAAGAACAGTCGCCCGCTGATATCGCATTTGAAAGAAGAGGAGGAACTTACAGATTTTATTCGCAAACATCTTTTTGAGCGCACCCATGTGTACGAGAGATCTTCCGAAATAATTAATACGGACGGGCTTTCCATCGATGAAGTCGTTGAAGAAATTGTATTAAAATTATTCTAAGACGGCCCTGTCGTTATTGGTTTCAAAGATAACCGCAACATTCTCGTTCAGAGAAGTGGACAAGGATATCCCTTTAAAGTCCGCTTTAACAGGATATTTCTTGTGATTCCTGTCTACAAGAACAGCGGTTTTAAATTGTTTTAGCGGAACGTCCAGAAAGTGCTTAACACCATAAATAAGAGTGGTGCCGCTATGCAGCACATCATCCACAAGTAGCAAGGACTTATTCGCGTACTCCTTTTTAGATAAAGAGGTTTTAATAGGATTGGTGGGTTCGGATTTGTCTATAACCACCTTGCATAATGTCACTTTTATCGGTGAGACATTTTCCACGAGACGCTTTAATTTTTTAGCCAGCCGAAAACCATTACTTTCAATACCTGCGATGACCACCTCGGATTCGTTGATATTTGTTTCATAGACCTGGTAGGCCATACGCTTAAGCTTATGGGCTATTTGGGTTTTGTTGAGTATAATAGTCTGTTGTGACATATATGATATTTTTCCAAAGATACTAAACCCCTTATTTTAATCTGTTTCCGATTCGGTGAAATCTTCCAGATCCCTTCGGTCTTTCTTTGTGGGCCTGCCCACTCCCTTTTTTCGATAAAATCCCTGGGCGTATTTTAACAGTTCTTTGCCGGCAAAGGCTTCTTTAGCGGTGGTATCTTTTCGGTACATATCCACAAGCTTGGCACCTAACCGACTTTCAGGAAGGTCCAGAACTTCCATTGTATAATTAATTTGTTCTTTCCTAATCCCAATTGAATCTCCCGGATAAACTTCCCTGGAGGGCTTTACCACATTACCATTAACAGAGACCGCCCCCTTTTTACATGCTTTAGTTGCGATACTTCTTGTTTTATAATACCGTAAGCACCATAAATATTTATCAACCCTCATACGGTCACATTTAATTCTACGTTAATATATCATACAAAAATAGAGGAAAATTGTATCTTGCGACACTATAAAAAATGATGATGAAAAAACACATAAGGATACTGTCTGTAGCGATATCAGTTTTAGCAGTATTATCTTCATGCGGTAATGATGATGGCCCGGAAGACAACTTTATCCCCGCAAGGGATCGTGCTGAAGAAGCCCCGTTAGCCCAAGCGATAATTGAAGAGTATCTTGATACACACTTTTATAATTATGAAGAATTTGCAAGTCCTTCGGTAGATTTCGATTATCAGATAAGATTCGACACTATTGCCGGTGAGAATTCTGATAAAATCCCACTACGCCAGCAGGTTACTTCTAAAATGGTAAAAGACCGGGTGAAAGATGGCCTGGAGTATAAACTGTACTACCTTGTGGTTGAAGAAGGAGAAGGTGAACAACCGGAATTCCCGGACGTGGCGACTATTAGTTATGACGGTATTTTTATTAATAAAGAAGAGCCTACTCTTGATTATACCCGGCGTTTTGACGCTTCCACTATACCAGTACGTTTTGATATGACTGCCATTGTGAACGGTTTACAGGACGTCTTGATAGAATTTAAGGGAGCTACAGGCATTATTACCAACCCGGACGGTTCAGTTAGTTTTGAAGGCTATGGAATAGGAGCAGTATTTATGCCATCGGGACTAGGATATTATGTTGATCCTCCGGTTACTTCTTCCATACCAACCTACGCTCAGTTAATTTTTGCTTTCCAGTTGTATGAGAACGAGATGGGAGACCAGGATAATGATGGTATTCCTTCAACCGTGGAAGATCTTAATGGAAATAAATTAGAGGAAGATGACGATACAGACAATGATGGCCTTCCGAATTACGCAGATACAGATGATGATAATGATGGCCGTCCGACCAGTGAAGAAATTGAAATTGATGGCGATGGAAATATTACCTATCCCGACGAAGACGGCGATGGGATAGTTGATTATCTGGATGCAGATAGTTAATCAAATTAGATATGAAATAAAAAGCCTCATAATCGAATGTAGTGAGGCTTTTTTTTGATCTGTTTTCCCACCGCAACGCTTCAGGCAATAAATAACCAATTATAAACGCCTGGCGGGGTTGGGCAAAAAAAGATCTATTTTCTTGTCATCACCTTTTTGGCAGCTTTCTCAATGGCTTCAGCATTCAAACCATATTTATCCATAAGTTGTGCAGGAGTTCCGGACTCTCCAAAAGTATCTTGTGTGGCAACAAATTCCTGAGGGGTTGGATCGTTTTCAGATAAAACCCTTGCAACACTTTCTCCAAGGCCTCCGTAATAGTTGTGTTCTTCAGCAGTTACAATACAACCTGTTTTAGCAACACTCCTTAAAATAGCCTCCTTGTCCAGTGGTTTGATTGTGTGGATATTTATAACATCTGCAGAGATTCCTTGTTCGTTGAGTGATTCAGCAGCTAACAGTGCCTCCCAAACAAGATGCCCTGTAGCAACAATTGTAACATCATTCCCTTCCTGAAGTTGAACCGCCTTACCGATCTCGAATGTTTGATCCTCCGGTGTGAAATTCGCTACTTTAGGACGGCCAAAACGCAAATATACGGGCCCATGATGATCTGCAATAGCTATAGTTGCAGCTTTCGTCTGATTATAATCACAGGTATTAATAACAGTCATTCCCGGTAACATTTTCATCAACCCGATGTCCTCGAGAATTTGATGGGTCGCACCATCTTCACCCAGGGTTAAGCCGGCATGAGATGCACAGATCTTTACATTTTTATGACTGTACGCTATACTTTGGCGAATTTGGTCATAAACCCTGCCTGTAGAAAAATTTGCGAAAGTCCCGGTAAATGGTATTTTTCCGCCAATTGTCATTCCGGCGGCGATACCCATCATATTGGCTTCCGCTATACCTACCTGGAAAAATCGTTCCGGATGATTCGCTTTGAATTCGTCCATTTTCAAGGATCCGGTGAGGTCCGCACACAGAGCTACAACGTCCTTATTCCTTTTTCCAAGTTCGGTAAGTCCTGCTCCAAATCCGGATCGGGTATCTTTTTTACCGCTGTCAGTGTATTTTTTCATTCGTTTATGGTGAATTGATGTGAAATATTAATAGTTGTAGCGACATTTTCAACCGAGATCGCTTCCATCATGATTGAATTTGCCGTATATATTCCCAGGATCAATCCCTTTGGAATATTTATGCTCATACTGCCTTTGCTATCTGTTTTACGAAGCATCAGTTGTATAAATGCGTTCAGCACAATAGAATTATCTACTGGTCGTGAGGTATCAATGGCGAGGGTTAAAGGTTCTTCGGGTTCGTTATCGGGATAGAGTAAAAATGACGGGTAAGATGAACCTGCGATTTCAACATCGTATTCTGTTTTCTCCATTATAATTTCAACATTGCCTTCGAATGGATCTTCATCTGCAGGAATAAGGGATTCTATATCCATTTTAAAGAATATCGAATTTCTGTTTAAGGAGTAATCGAAATAGACTTCCATATTTTTTGTATCCAGGACAAAACTTGATTCTGCAGGGGAAAGATCTGTATTAGGATTCTTGAAAACTGATCTTCCAAGATCATCCCCTAATAATTTTGCATCAGAATATAAATACTTTCCTTCCGTGTCGAAACTTATTGAAATAGTATCGGCGGAATTTCTCATCGGTGCTGGAATTTCATACACTACCTTATAATCCATGGATACCGAAAGATCCTGCCCGCAACCGTAAAATCCTGAGCCGAGTAATAATAGGAATATAAGTGCTTTATTCATTTTAATAATCGCCTAAGGTCTCAGGATTCTGCGCTAATGCGATTTCCAGTTGTTCATCGTTGGGCGCCTTTCCGTGCCACGCATGGGTATGCATCATGAAGTCCACTCCATTACCCATCACAGTTTTCATCAATACACAAACCGGTTTACCCTTCCCTGTTTTTTCTTTCGCAGCGGCCATACCGTTCAGAACCTGACTGATATCATTACCATCTGCAATTTCTAGTACATCCCATCCGAATGCTTCAAACTTGGCCTTAAGATTTCCTAAAGGAAGCACATTGTCTGTCGCACCATCGATCTGCTGTCCATTATAATCAACAGTAACGATCAAATTGTCAACCTTATTAGCTGCGGCATACATGATCGCTTCCCAATTCTGACCTTCCTGAAGTTCTCCATCGCCACACAACGTATAGATCAAATGCGGATCGTTGTTCAGTTTCTTGGTTTCAGCAGCACCAACGGAAACCGAAATCCCCTGTCCCAGTGATCCCGAAGCTATCCTTACTCCCGGAAGTCCTTCATGAGTGGTCGGGTGTCCTTGTAATCTGGAATTAATGAGCCTGAAAGTGTTTAGCTCGTCAACCGGAAAATAACCGGAGCGCGCCAATACACTATAAAAAACAGGAGACACGTGGCCATTGGAAAGGAAGAAGATGTCCTCCCCAATTCCATTCATATTAAAACCATCCTTTCGGTCCATGATTTCCTGAAACAGCGTGACAAAGAATTCAGTACAACCCAGGGAGCCTCCCGGATGTCCCGAATTTACCTTGTGTACCTGTCTTAAAATGTCTCTGCGTACTTGAATTACTAATTCGTTTAGATAGGAGATATCCGGCATAGTATTGATTTTTTCAGTTCAAAAGTAACGTATTCTGAAAGTGGAACAAAGGGCAAAATCGGGCAGTTATTAACGATTTCAGGGTTTTAGTTAACATAATTATAAGAGCTAAACAAAAGGCTGTGTTCTAACATTAAATTGGGATGGTAAACCCATAAATGATTATATCTTTGCAGCTCACTAAAGGGCGAAAGCTATTCAAACCTTTTGTATGCGCTTCAAACTAGAAGGAAAGGACGATAATTCGGGAGCCAGGGCGGGTACCATATCTCTGGGCCATGGAGATATTCAAACACCTATATTCATGCCGGTAGGTACAGTGGGTACCGTGAAAGGGGTACATCAGCGGGAGCTTACTGAAGATATCAATCCAGACATTATCCTTGGGAATACATATCATCTGTATTTACGTCCGCAAACTCACATTCTTGAAAAAGCGGGTGGTCTGCATAAGTTTATGAACTGGGACCGCAACATCTTAACCGATAGCGGAGGTTACCAGGTATATTCACTTTCGGCAAACAGAAAGATTAAAGAGGAAGGAGTTAAATTTAAGTCCCATATCGATGGAAGTTTTCATTTTTTTACTCCTGAAAACGTGATGGAGATACAGCGTACAATTGGCGCAGATATCATTATGGCCTTTGACGAATGTACGCCTTATCCATGTGATTATGAGTATGCGAAACGGTCCATGCACATGACCCACAGATGGCTGGACCGATGTATAGCACATTTAGATAAAACGCCTTTGAAGTATGATTATGAACAGGCATTTTTTCCTATTGTTCAGGGTAGTACTTATAAGGACCTGCGGAGAGAATCGGCAGAATATATTGCAAATGCGGATGCTCCGGGAAATGCGATCGGCGGGCTTTCGGTAGGAGAACCTGCTGAAGAAATGTATGAGATGACCGCTGTTGTCACCGAAATACTTCCGGAAGACAAACCACGTTATCTAATGGGTGTGGGAACTCCAATAAATATTTTGGAAAACATTGCCCTGGGTATTGATATGTTCGATTGCGTCATGCCAACACGTAATGGTCGCAATGGGATGTTGTTCACGGCGCATGGAACCATAAACATCAAGAATAAAAAGTGGGAGGCAGATTTTTCAGTTATCGATGAAATGAACCTTACCTGGGTAGATACAGCATATAGTAAGGCGTATTTGCGACATCTGTTCACGGTAAACGAAATGCTGGGAAGGCAGATTGCCACTATTCACAATCTTGGCTTTTACTTGTGGTTGGTTCGTGAAGCGAGAAAACATATCTTAGCCGGTGACTTCAGGGCCTGGAAAGATACTATGGTAAATCAAATGGATAAGCGCTTATAATGTTAAGCATACTCGATAGGTACATAATAAGAAAATACCTGGGGACTTTTATTCTCCTGTTATTGCTATTCATTCCAATTGGGATCACCGTGAACCTTGCTGAAAAAATCGACAAGATCCTTGCGAATGAGGTGCCCTTTATCGAAGTTGCCAAATACTACCTGGATTTTACTGTCTATTTCGCGAATCTGTTGTTTCCGCTATTTCTGTTTCTTTCCGTGATCTGGTTTACCTCTAAGCTCGCGAATAATACTGAAGTTATTGCATTCTTGAGTAGTGGTGTGTCGTATTATCGTTTTTTACGGCCATATATAATAGGTGCGACCATAGTTTGTATTGGTGCGCTCATTCTGGGGATGTACCTGGCTCCTATGGCGAGTAAAGGTTTTAACGAATTCACATACAAGCATCTGAAAAAAGGTAAACGTGACAGGAATCAGACCAATGTGTACCGTCAGATAAATGATAATGACTATATCTATGTGAGTTACTTCAATGTAAAGGAAAAATCCGGGAATAATTTCACTCTGGAGCATATTGAAGGAAATAAAATGACCTACAAGATTTCCGCCAGCCGGATAAAATTTAATGATCAGGACAGCACCTACATGTTGGTAAATTTTAGGAAAAGGACCATTTTGGAGAATGAGGATATCCTTGAAAAGCGCGCCCGGGTAGATACCACCTTTACCTTCGAGTTGGAGGATCTTACCCCGGTGGAATATATAGCGGAAACCCTTAATTATGGCGAGCTTAATAATTTCATCCGAAGAGAGAAAGAAAGGGGGTCATCTTATATCAATCGGTACGAAGTGGTGCGATATAAACGATGGAGTTTACCGGTTTCGGCTTATATACTAACCATCATTGCTGTGGCCGTTTCTTCTATGAAGCGAAGAGGAGGGATGGGAGTAAACCTTGCTATTGGTATCGCTATTGGGATGGTCTATATTTTCTTCGATAAGATATTTGGTACGATGGCCGAACAAAGCACATTTTCACCTTTTATTGCTACCTGGTTCCCTAATTTTGTATTTGGTATTTTAGCAGTATATCTGTTACGAAATGCAAAACGCTAGACTCCTTAATTATCTGCATTTACATGTTATCGTATTTATCTGGGGATTTACGGCCGTCCTCGGGGCACTTATCTCTATTGATGCTATTCCGCTTGTATGGTATCGGATGTTATTAGCAACAGTCTTTATTTTATTTTTTCTGAAATTAAGAAAGATCAATCTAAAGTATACCAGACGAGCCCTCGCGGGATTCTTTATTGCAGGATTGCTCATTGCGTTGCATTGGCTTGCTTTCTTCGGAGCTATTAAGGCCTCGAACGTATCGGTTACACTTGCGGTAATGTCTACTGGAGCTTTCTTTACTTCTTTTCTGGAACCATTATATTACAGGCGCAAGATCATAGGATATGAGGTATTATTCGGCCTTTTGGTTGTCGTAGGCCTCTATATTATTTTTCAGTTTGAGACGGGCTATGTTATGGGGATCATTCTGGCGTTATGTTCATCGTTCCTCGGTTCAATGTTCTCGGTGATCAATGGTAAAATGGCTAAACGTCATCGCGCATCCGTAATATCATTTTACGAATTGCTCTTCGGAATGTTGTGCATCACAGTTTTCCTGGCATTTAACGGAGATTTCACTTCGGAATTTTTTCAGCTCAGTAATAGTGACTGGATCTATTTACTGATCCTGGCAACCGTTTGTACCGCCTATGCGTTCATTGCATCCATTCATGTAATGAAATGGCTTAGCCCTTATACTGTCATGCTAACCATTAACCTGGAACCTGTTTACGGAATAATTCTGGCCTTGCTTATTTTGGGTGATTCGGAAAATATGAGTACCGAATTCTACTATGGGGCCCTGATAATACTGGTAACTGTTTTAGCCAATGGTATCGTGAAAACCAGAAGGACAATAAAAAAACGACCATAGGAGTCTAACTAGCAACAAAGTTTTATCTTTGTAAGCTAAGCCAATAATTCAGTAGAACGATACTATGGAATATCTCGAATTTGAATTGCCTATAAAGGAGCTTCAGGAGCAATATGAAAAAGCTTGCAAGATCGGAGAGGAAAGTGATGTGGATGTAAGCAACACATGTAAACAAATTGAAATAAAACTCGAAGAGACCAAGAAGGAGATATATAAAAATCTAACTCCCTGGCAGCGTGTCCAGCTTTCCCGTCACCCTAATCGTCCCTATACTTTGGATTATATCAAAGCTATTTGTGGGGATTCTTTTTTAGAACTTCATGGGGATCGCAGTTTTAAAGACGACAAAGCCATGATTGGCGGACTGGGTAAAATAGGTGATCAGAGTTATATGTTTATCGGTCAGCAAAAAGGGTACAATACCAAAACGCGACAATACAGGAACTTTGGTATGGCAAATCCCGAAGGCTATCGTAAGGCATTGCGACTAATGAAATCTGCGGAAAAATTTGGAATTCCTGTGGTAACCCTTATTGACACTCCGGGTGCGTATCCGGGCCTGGAAGCAGAGGAACGCGGGCAGGGCGAAGCAATCGCAAGGAACATTATGGAGATGACCCGGCTTGAAGTTCCAATAATTGTGGTGATCATAGGTGAAGGAGCCAGCGGGGGCGCATTGGGAATAGGAGTAGGGGATAAAGTCCTTATGTTGGAAAATACCTGGTACTCTGTTATTTCACCCGAAAGTTGTTCATCGATATTATGGAGAAGCTGGGAATTTAAAGAACAGGCTGCCGAAGCGTTGAAGCTAACCGCGACAGACATGAAGAAATTAAAACTTATCGATCAGATCGTGAGAGAACCTCTTGGCGGAGCGCATAGTGATAAAGAAAAAACCTATCACATCGTTGCCAATGCAATTGATAAAGCATATCGCAGTTTGCAAAATTTATCCCCAAAAGAATTGGTGGATCAACGCATGGAAAAGTATTCCGAAATGGGAGTCTTCAAAGGCTAAATTCAGCAATATCAACCGATTTGAAAATCCGAAGTTTTCGCTTCGGATTTTTTTGTAACTTATTAACAATAAAATTGAGTTGTTAACAGTTCAATTGTTAATGACCGGTGAATATACAAAGACCCAAAAATTCAAGTCGTCTTAACATTTTATTTACATTCGCTCAATGGAAAAACTGAAACCTCACTCAACGTATCCTTCCAGGCCGTCACAGGTAATTTCTTTGGAAAAAGGGAAACTTCCGCCGCAAGCGGTTGATTTAGAGGAAGTTGTACTTGGAGCGATGATGATCGATAAGAAAGGTGTAGATGAAGTGATCGACATCCTGAACGCCGAGGTTTTCTACAAAGAGTCCCATCAGCACATATTTGAAGCTATTCACATGCTTTTTGAGAATAGTGAGCCTGTGGACTTATTAACCGTTTCGTCTCAATTAAAGAAGAATTCCAAGCTGGATGCAGCGGGAGGCGAGTTTTACCTGGTTCAATTAACCCAAAAAGTGTCGTCTTCGGCACATATTGAATTCCATGCGCGAATTATCCTTCAGAAGTACATTCAGAGAAGCCTGATCAAGATCTCGAACGAGATTATTGAGGATTCATACGATGAGACTACCGATGTTTTCGACCTGCTCGATAACGCCGAGGCAAAACTGTATGAAATTACCCAGGGAAATATAAAGCGTTCCTCAGAAACAGCCCAGAGTTTAGTGATCCAGGCCAAGAAACGCATCGAAGAAATCGCGAATAGGGAGGGACTCTCCGGAATACCTTCGGGTTTCACTAAAGTGGATAAGTTAACTTCCGGATGGCAACCCAGTGACCTGGTAATTATTGCAGCCCGTCCCGGTATGGGTAAGACCGCTCTAACGCTTTCGATGGCCAGAAATATTGCAGTAGAACATAATATTCCGGTCGCTTTCTTCTCTCTAGAGATGTCATCGGTGCAACTTATTACCCGTCTTATCTCTTCGGAGACCGGGCTCAGTTCAGAAAAACTACGGACCGGTAACCTGGCCAAGCATGAGTGGGAACAACTCAATGTAAAGGTAAAAGGGTTGGAAAAAGCTCCTCTTTTTATTGATGATACGCCGTCTCTGTCGATTTTCGACCTCAGGGCGAAAGCACGACGCCTGTCGTCTCAGCACGGAATCCAGTTGATTATTGTGGATTATCTTCAGTTAATGACTGCCGGAGGAAGCCTGAAAGGCGGAAACCGTGAACAGGAGATCTCTACCATCTCAAGAAACCTTAAAGCCCTCGCTAAAGAACTCAACGTACCTGTTATTGCTCTTTCTCAGCTCTCACGTGCAGTGGAAACTCGTGGAGGTAGCAAGCGGCCGTTATTAAGTGACCTGCGGGAATCCGGTGCTATTGAACAGGATGCAGATATAGTATCATTCATTTATCGTCCCGAATATTATAAGATAGACGAATGGGACGATGAAGATCGAACTCCAACAGCAGGTCAGGCAGAGTTTATTGTCTCCAAACATCGTAATGGCGGTTTGGATGAGATCCGGTTGAAATTCATTGGCCACCTGGGTCGTTTTGAGAATCTTGAGACATTCGATTTCCCCACCGAGATTCATTCACGAATGAACGATGCTGCTAATGATGATACTTTTAAAACAGATCATTTCCCGTCTGCAGATGAAGCGTTCGGAAGCAGTATGAATGACGACCTCTCGCCGGAGGACGATAACGACGTGCCGTTCTAGGGCAGGTTATATATTTCTTAAAATTCAATTTGGAACAAATTTTGTCGTTATCTTAGCATGATGATGCGAATGATCACCCTTTTATTTTTACTTATGTTCTTCGGGCAGGCTACTGCTTCATATATCCTAATTCCTATGGATGCAGAAGGACAAAAGGAGCATCTCAAAGCATATGGAATCACCTACTGGACCCTGGAGCGCCAGCAAAAGGTTAAATGGCTGCTCAATTACAGGGGAGGGTCTTTTTTATTGCCCGATGCTGAAGAAATTAGGAAAGAATGTCAGATCCGCGGGGTATCTTTTGAAATACTATCCGACTCAAAGGCCGAGCAAATCCTTACAGAAATAAGCAGTCCGTCACAAAACATGGAGGCGGTCGTTCTTGAAAAGGCTCCCCGGATCGCGGTATATTCTCCTAAAGGAAATCAGCCCTGGGACGATGCGGTGACCATGGTTCTTACATATGCCGAAATTCCTTATACAGTAATTTATGACGAGGAAGTTCTCGGAGATCAATTGTTGTTATACGATTGGTTGCATTTACATCATGAAGATTTTACGGGCCAGTACGGTAAATTTTACCGGGCTTACCGTTCAGCACCCTGGTATATTGAAGAAAAACGAAAAGCGGAAACACTCGCATCTAAACTTGGTTACAGCAAAGTTTCGGAGGCAAAAAGAGATGTCTCTCTTAAGATTCGTGATTATGTTATTGGTGGTGGATTTATGTTTGCAATGTGTAGTGCTACCGATAGTTTCGATATCGCACTCGCTGCTGAAGGCGTGGATATTTGTGAACCCATGTTCGACGGTGACCCCAGCGAACCAGGCTACCAGGGCAAGATCGATTTTGCGAAAACATTTGCTTTTAAAAATTTCACATTGGAAAGAAGTCCGATGGTATATGAATTCTCCTCAATAGATATGACTCGAGACCGAAGGATCATGAAGGAAACCGATTATTTTTCTTTGATGGACTATTCCGCTAAGTGGGACCCTATACCCTGTATGCTTGTGCAGAATCACACTTCGCTGGTAAAAGGCTTTATGGGACAGACCACTTCATATCGCCGAAGCACAGTTAAATCGAATGTCCTGGTAATGGGTGAAAATAAAACCAATGGTGAAGCGCGTTATATCCATGGAATCAAAGGGAAAGGTTTTTTCACGTTTTATGGTGGTCATGACCCGGAGGATTACCAGCATCGCGTTGGAGACGCTAAAACGGAATTGGCGTTGCATCCAACATCTCCCGGATACCGTTTAATATTGAATAACGTTCTGTTTCCTGCTGCTAAGAAGAAAAAGCAGAAAACCTGATCTAATTATCGGGAATTGATTCGAAATAGTCCTTAGGCGGGAGTACCATAATTTCCACACGCCGGTTTATTTGTTTATTCTCTTCTGAATTGTTCTCCACTCGCGGATTGAATTCACCATGAGGCTTTATTTCAAAATGGTAAGTCCCTTCATTCGATAATAATTTTTGCAATTTCCTGCGCACCGAGATACATCTGTTTTCGGAAAGTTTCATATTATATTCTTCTTCCCCATCACTATCGGTATGCCCTTCTATAAGAATGGTAGCTTCTCCCACCACATTGATGGCTTTAGCCAGGGAGTCCAGGGTTTCTTTTGCAGAGGACTTCAGTTTATGCTCGGCAACATCGAATAAAACATCGGCATTGACCGTGAGTTTCAGGACACTATTGATAGCAGCTACCGCATCAATATCCGCACCCGCACTCTTGCCTGTACACTCATCCTTAACATCACGGATTCGTACGTAGTAGAAGATAAGATTAGGATCAATTTGCCGGTCGTCAAAATCGAGCTTAGAAGTCCCGCCTTCTGTAATTCCGGCGGTATACCATTTGCGGCCGTCGGTACTCACTTCTACAAGGGAGCGTTCCCTGGAAGGTCCTACTTCGAAAACAATTAGGTCGTACCCCTTCATATTCATGAATCCATTGTCTGTAAACTTCAAAATGATTGATCCTTTGCAACCAAGAGAGATAAAATCGGGACTGTTGTATCCTTTATAATCGGGTTGGTACAGCGCCTGGCTGCTGTCACGGAAGATTGAAATTGGCTTTGGATATCCAATCCGGAAATGTGCCACCTGATCTGCAAATGATATTTTTCCCAGGGGCAAATATACACGTTGACCATCGCTTCCGGTATAGTGGTATTTATACTTCGGCTGGGCGAAACCGGAGGTAGTTAAAATCATTAGGGCTATGTAGAAAAACCTGAAAAACAAAGCTTTACAGTTTTTACGAATATACAAATTTATAGGTATTGTGGTTTTTCGAAAGTTTTCTACAACAAAAACCCGCTCGGTCTGAGCGGGTTTTAAGCGAAATAATATGATTGTTTGTCTTATTTTACTTTGTCTACGACAGCTTTAAAAGCTTCAGGGTGATTCATAGCTAAATCAGCAAGGACCTTTCGGTTCAATTCGATATCATTAGCTTTTAGTTTTCCCATGAATTGAGAATAAGACATTCCGTGCTGGCGTGCCCCTGCGTTTATACGCGTGATCCACAAGGATCGGAAATTTCTTTTCTTGGCTCGACGGTCGCGGTATGAATACAACATGGCTTTTTCCACGGCATTCTTCGCTACGGTCCATACATTTTTACGTCTTCCAAAGTAACCTTTGGCATGCTTCATCACCTTTTTTCTGCGGGCTCTGGAAGCAACTGAATTTACTGATCTTGGCATAATTTTGATTTTTTTGTAGCAGGCGGTTCGTTAATTGAACACTTTATGAGCCATACTCCAGGGTTATAAAATTTGTTTAACCGGTTAAACGATTACTTCATTCGAAGCATTTGTTTAACATTGCTTTCATCACTCTTGTCCACTGTTGTGGAATGAGTTAATGCAAGCTTACGTTTTTTAGACTTCTTTGTTAAGATGTGACTTTTAAACGCATGCTTTCTTTTGATTTTACCAGTACCGGTAAGCTTAAATCGCTTTTTAGCACTGGATTTTGTTTTTTGTTTCGGCATGTTTCCTACGTTTATATATATTACTTCGCTTTTCTAATTTACTTGTGGGTTCTTTCCCTTTCGGTCCCTGAACTCTTGCAAGGGTTATTTCTTCTTTGGTGCGATGAACATCGTCATTCGCTTTCCTTCAAGTCTTGGCATTTGCTCTACTTTTCCGTAGTCTTCCAATTCCTGGGCCAGGCGTAATAATAAAATTTCTCCCTGGTCCTTATATATGATCGAACGCCCCTTGAAAAATACATAGGCCTTCAATTTTGCACCGTCCTTTAAAAATTTCTCGGCGTGCTTCTTCTTAAATTGATAATCATGATCGTCGGTATTAGGTCCGAAACGGATCTCCTTGATCACAACTTTGGTGGCTTTTGCCTTCAACGCCTTTTCGCGTTTCTTTTGTTCGTAAACGAACTTCTTATAATCCATCACCTTACAAACAGGCGGTTTGGCCTTTGGTGAGATCTCAACAAGATCCGAACCCAGTTCTTCAGCAATATCCAAAGCCTGTTGCCTTGAATAAATGCCTACTTCCACATTATCCCCAACCAAACGTACTTCTTCAGCACGGATTTTTTCGTTGATCCTGTGTTGATCTTCTTTAATCACCCTAGCAGGGCCTCTGCTTCTTTTTCTTCGTATTGCTATGACTAATATTTATTAATTCCGTTTTTACCCGGATGGTTATACATTAAATTCGACACTATTTTTTTCAATTTCAGAATGTATCAATTCTGAAAATTCTTCGACGCTCATTGTGCCCAGATCGCCTTCACTGTGCTTCCTTACAGAAACCGTACCATCTTTTTCCTCCTGTTCGCCTAAGATTAGCATATATGGGATCTTATCCATTTCTGCTTCCCGTATTTTCTTCCCGATGGTCTCGTTCCGATTATCTACAAGGGCGCGAATTTCGTCATTTTCCAACAAATTTAAAACTTTTTGAGCGTATTTCTCATATTTTTCACTGAGGGACAGTATACTAACTTGTTCAGGCATTAGCCACAGAGGGAAATTGCCTCCCGTATGTTCAAGTAAAATTGCGACAAAACGCTCCATACTTCCGAAGGGGGCACGGTGAATCATTACGGGTTGGTGCAGCTCATTGTCACTTCCTTTGTATTTTAGCTCAAATCGCTCGGGAAGCGTATAATCTACCTGTATGGTTCCAAGTTGCCAGCTTCTTCCTAAAGCATCGCGTACCATGAAATCCAGTTTCGGACCATAAAAAGCTGCCTCCCCCGTCTCCATTACATAGTCAAGACCTTTATCCTGAACTGCATTGATAATGGCTTCCTCGGCTTTATCCCATACCTCCGGGTCCCCTATATACTTTTCAGGCTTATCCGGATCCCGAAGTGAAACCTGTGTGGTAAAATCTTCGAATCCCAATGAACCAAAAACATAAAGTACCAGGTCAATTACCTGTTTGAATTCTGCATCCAGTTGATCCGGAGTACAGAATATATGTGCATCGTCCTGGGTGAATCCCCTTACCCGTGTAAGTCCGTGCAGTTCTCCGCTTTGCTCGTAACGGTAGACCGTTCCAAATTCAGCAAAGCGTATTGGCAGATCCTTGTAAGACCAGGGTTTACTCTTATAAATTTCACAGTGATGCGGACAATTCATCGGTTTCAGCAAAAACTCTTCGTTCTCATTGGGAGTTTTGATCGGCTGAAAACTATCCTCACCATACTTTTCATAATGACCTGAAGTAACATACAATTCCTTTTGGCCGATATGTGGTGAGACCACCATTTCATAGCCGGCTTTTTTCTGTGCTTTTTTAAGGAAATTCTCCAATCTTTCGCGCAAGGCAGCACCTTTTGGAAGCCATAAAGGAAGACCCTGGCCAACTTTTTGTGAGAAGGTAAACAACTCCAGTTCTTTCCCAAGTTTCCTGTGATCTCTTTTCTTTGCTTCTTCAAGTAATGCAAGGTGCTCTTTCAAGTCTTTTTGCTTAGGAAAGGAAACTCCATAGATTCGTGTGAGTTGTGTATTATTTTCATCACCTCGCCAATAGGCCCCGGCAATACTCATTAACTTAACGGCTTTTACAATTCCGGTATTAGGAATATGGCCCCCACGGCACAGGTCGGTAAAGGAATCGTGATCGCAAAAAGTGATTGTACCATCCTCCAGATTTTCGATTAGCTCTACCTTGTATTCATTACCCTGCCCTTTATAAAAATTTAAGGCATCTTCTTTCGAGGATGTACGCATTTTGAACTCATGCTTGCCCCTGGCTATTTCCAGCATTCTGTTCTCAACAGCAGGGAGGTCTTTTTCAGAAATGGAGTTTCCGTTAAGATCCAAATCGTAATAGAATCCATTCTCTATGGCAGGACCAATAGTGAGCTTTATTCCGGGATACATTTCTTCCAAAGCCTGGGCCATGATATGAGAACTCGAGTGCCAGAAAGCCTTCTTGCCTTCGTCATCACGCCAGGTATATAAAACTAAGGATCCGTCCTCTGTTAGTGGTGTAGAAGTTTCCACCGTCTCATGGTTGAACGAGGCCGAAATTACATTGCGGGCAAGACCCTCACTGATGCTTTGCGCAACATCCATGGGTGTAGTGCCCAATTCTACTTGTTTTACACTTCCGTCCGGTAGCGTGATCCCTATCATATTGTAGTAATTTAAAGGCGTAAAGATACTACGGTTTTATTCGTTTTACAATACGATCCAATCTTAATATTTAAAGGAGGGCGTTCCCCCTGTAGCGAAGATTATTCAGCTACAGGGGTCGGGCTATTCGCTGCAATCTGCCGCAGCAGGATTTCCATTTCTATCCCTAACGCAAGGGTGCATTTGAAAAGCGAATACATATATAGGTATAAACGGCTGTCATTTTTTTTGATCCATAATTTAAGAAGGATCAAACACTTAAATTAGAAAGTGAAATAATTTTAAAAAATAGTTGCAGAATAGCTTGTAGAAAATAAAATCGACTGTATATTTGCATCCGCTTTAACAGGCAACACATAAGTTCTTAATACGGGGAAATTCAGAGTACATATTTTTTAATTGAAATATATTTTTCAAAACCTTGTTGGGTAGAAAAAATGTTGTATATTTGCACCCGCTAAAAACAGCTGATATGATATAGAGGTTGTTTTTTTTGAGTTAAGAATATAAGTTCATTGAGATATTGAAATTGACAGCGTATATGGTTTTCAGGTGGAAACATTTGGGAGCTATATCGAAATGACTAAACTAA
>JABDNT010000007.1 GCA_013043685.1 Flavobacteriaceae bacterium
AAATCAGGAAACAAAGTGGTTGGTTATGCTTTAAGTATGCATCCAATGTTCGGCGAGGAGATCGATATATTACGTCCAATGTTTTTAGAGATTAAAAAACATTATAGAAGTGATGATTTTATTGTGATGGGGCAGGTCTGTATTGATAAAGAATTCAGAAGAAAAGGGTTATTCAGAAGATTATATCAGGAAATGCTTAAAGGAATTCAACCAGAGTTCTCGTTAATAATAACTGAAGTAGATTCGAAAAACTCGCGCTCAACTAATGCCCATTTCAAGATCGGATTTCAAACCATATCTAATTACAAGTCCCATAATCGTGATTGGGTGCTCATGAAATTGGAGAAATCAGAAATAGCATAATATTTAGATAATATTCGACACTTGTCTATTTCATCATTAATCGTAATATTGCAATAAAACTGAAACGATGCTATGGCCAAAACTAAAAAACTAAGTTTCCTAGATAACTATCTCACACTTTGGATTTTCATTGCTATGGCAATTGGTGTAGGGATAGGCTATTTTGTACCGTCCTTCCCAAACACTGTCAATACTATGAGCAGTGGGACAACGAATATTCCTATTGCAATTGGTCTGATATTGATGATGTACCCCCCGTTGGCAAAGGTGAACTACGCATTACTTCCGAAAGTATTTAAGAATGTGAAGATCCTGTCGATCTCTCTTGTCTTAAACTGGATCATCGGTCCTGTTTTAATGTTCTTTTTAGCCATTATCTTCCTTAAGGATTACCCTGAATATATGGTGGGGCTAATTCTTATAGGGCTCGCCCGGTGTATAGCAATGGTATTGGTTTGGAATGACCTGGCACAGGGCAGCAGCGAATACGGAGCGGGCCTGGTGGCACTTAACAGTATTTTCCAGGTTATTGGCTATAGCTTCTATGCCTGGGTGTTTATTACCGTCCTTCCGCCTTATTTTGGGTTTGAAGGAGCGATCGTGGATATTTCAATTGCTACCATCGCCGAGAGTGTTGCTATTTATTTGGGAATTCCGTTTCTAATGGGAATCTTGAGTCGCCTTATTCTTGTGAAATTATACGGTGAGGAATGGTATACCCAGGTTTTTATTCCGAAGATATCCCCGCTTACCTTAATCGCACTTCTCTTTACGATTATAGTAATGTTCTCTTTGAAGGGAGAAATGATCGTCGAGATCCCAATGGATGTCCTGACTATTGCCATCCCATTATTGATCTATTTTGCTTTAATGTTCCTAATCGGATTTTTCATCAGTAAAGCAATGGGAGCAGATTACGATAAAAATGCAGCCATTTCATTTACGGCTGCCGGGAATAATTTTGAATTGGCCATTGCGGTTGCGATCGCGGTTTTCGGTTTGAATTCAGGACAGGCATTTGCCGGGGTTATAGGGCCTCTCGTTGAGGTTCCTGCTTTAATTCTCCTGGTTCGTGTTGCGTTTTGGTTGCGAAAGAAGTATTATACCAAACCCACCACCCAAAACTGACACCAGAAAGGCCATCATTACCCCAAAAATAATGTGCCCGATCCTATCTTTTGGATCCATCATTTCAGCATTGCGGAATCCATAATAGACGAGATAAGCTGCAAAGGCAAAACACAACGATGGAAAGATATAGGCCAGTATGGATTTACTGCCCCTGGAAACGTAGATGTCCTTTTGGTTCACAGAACAATAATAACGAAAAATCCCAAATTCCGAATTGGAATTTGGGATCTGGTTTGTTGATGTTTAGTCCGACAGTTTAGTCTGCCAACACGATTATTCGATTGTTATTGAGTTCCACAGTTCCGCTGGTGATCTCCAAAGACCATTTACCATCGTCTTCTTTCGTGAATTTATTCTCAAATCCTTCAGCAATTGCGGGGTTTCCTTTGAATAATACTTTCCCGGCATTCAAGAGAGATACGATAGGGGCGTGATTATTCAGCATTTGGAAAGGTCCCTGTACTCCGGGTACAGTCACAGATTCTACTTCTCCGGCTACTAAAGATGCTTCAGGTGTTACAATTTCTAAGTACATAATCTACTTGATGTTAGGATTAAGCTTCAGCTAGCATCTTTTCTCCGGCCTCAATAGCTTCTTCAATAGTTCCCTTCAGGTTAAAAGCAGCCTCAGGAAGATGATCTAACTCACCGTCCATAATCATGTTGAATCCTTTGATCGTTTCTTTGATATCTACCAGGACGCCTGGAATACCGGTAAATTGTTCTGCTACGTGGAAAGGCTGAGAAAGGAAACGCTGAACCCTACGGGCGCGTCCCACCGCCATTTTATCTTCTTCAGACAATTCTTCCATCCCAAGAATAGCAATAATGTCTTGTAATTCTTTATATCGTTGTAGAAGCTCTTTAACACGCTGCGCACAATCGTAGTGCTCATCTCCAAGAACGTCCGGTGCCAGAATTCGAGAAGTTGAATCTAACGGATCCACCGCGGGATAAATACCAAGCTCAGCGATCTTACGTGATAATACGGTTGTTGCATCCAGGTGGGCAAAGGTAGTTGCCGGAGCCGGGTCTGTCAAGTCATCTGCAGGTACATAAACCGCCTGTACCGAAGTAATAGATCCTTTTTTAGTTGAAGTAATTCGTTCCTGCATCGTTCCCATCTCGGTTGCAAGCGTTGGTTGATATCCTACCGCTGACGGCATACGACCCAATAGTGCCGATACCTCGGAACCTGCCTGAGTGAATCGGAAGATGTTGTCTACGAAGAAAAGTACGTCTTTCCCTTGTCCGTCTCCAGCTCCATCACGGAAATATTCAGCAACGGTCAATCCCGAAAGGGCCACACGTGCACGTGCTCCAGGAGGTTCGTTCATCTGGCCGAATACGAAAGTCGCCTTACTCTCCTTCATCGCAGCTTTGTCAACCTTAGACAGGTCCCAGCCACCAGCTTCCATAGAGTGAAGGAAATCGTCACCGTATTTGATAATTCCAGATTCAAGCATCTCACGAAGTAAATCATTACCTTCACGTGTACGCTCTCCTACTCCGGCAAATACAGATAACCCTCCGTGTCCTTTTGCAATATTGTTAATCAATTCCTGGATCAGTACTGTTTTACCAACTCCCGCACCACCAAATAAACCAATCTTACCACCTTTTGCGTATGGCTCAATAAGATCGATCACCTTGATCCCTGTAAATAAAACTTCGGTTGAAGTAGACAGGTCTTCAAATTTTGGTGCCTCACGGTGAATAGGTAGTCCGTCCTCTCCGGCTTTTGGTAAATTTCCAATTCCGTCAATCGCGTCTCCAATCACATTAAACAGACGCCCGTAAATATCTTCTCCAATCGGCATTTGAATTGGCACTCCTGTTGAAACAGCATCAACACCACGGCTTAGTCCGTCTGTAGAGTCCATGGAGATGGTACGTACTGTATTTTCACCAATATGTGACTGTACTTCCAGTACCAGGATATTACCATGGTTATCAACTTCAAGTGAATCGTAAATCTTTGGAAGTTCATCACCACTAGCAAACTCTACGTCTACAACCGGGCCGATGATCTGGGCAACTTTTCCTGTAATCTTTGACATTATCTAACGATTTATTTTTTAGTTATCGAGTGTTGTGCTTAACACCCTGTTTTTTAACGGTGCAAAGATAGTTTTTTCTATTCTAATTACGCAATTGAAACAGCTAATTTTTTGGAGGTGATTTCTGAATTCGGTCGCATTCTGCTTTCCACGATTCAATAACGAAGCCATTAATAATTTCAGATAAGAAAAAACCCTTTCCGATTTATCATCCGAAAGGGTTTTCATTTATGAGTTTCCTGAAGTACTTATGGCAGTACTTCCGGATAAATTGTTGTAAAATCGGCCGCTTTAAACAGTTCACCTGCCTCTTCAAAATTGGTGCCTAAGAACTCATCCATGGCTAGCAATATCTGATTGGCGACAAAAGCATTTCCTCGTGCCGTCGGGTGTACTCCGTCCAGCGAGAATGTACCCCCAAAAACCAAACTTCCATTCAGGTTAAATTCATCGAACATAATCCCCGTATCGAATATCTGTTGCAAAAACGCATTTGCATCTATCAAAATCACCCCATTAGCACTTGCAGCTGCCGCAATTGATGCATTATACGCATCGGTTGCAACCGTTACTTCTTCTACTTCATCTACAGTCAGTACCCATTGATCAGCTAACGGAACAGTTACTCCATTAATCAACGTAGGATCGTTATTAACAAGCGTCCCAATGAATGATGCGCTCAATAAGGTAGGCAGATCGGCTTCTGTAGTTTGCCTGTAATTTGGCAGTCCAAGAGCCGATAGATCGGTTAGATATTCATCTTCGATCACTACCGCATTTTGTCCTTCAACAAAATTAATAGTTCGAGCTGTGGCCTCTTCAGCAGTAATAAGACCAGCTGCCAAAGCCTGTTGTAATCCAACATTGTAGGGTGCATATCCGGCATTTACCAAGGCTGCTGTATTTGCATCTGCAGGTACCGGATTATAAGGAACAGTTGTAAAATATGGAATGGTAAACACATAAGGAATGTTTGCCACAATTCCTTGGGAGCCATTTGCAGCGAGTGATCCAAGAATAGCATTATAAATCCCGTCAAAAGCAGCCGGATCGGTAATGTCTGTAGAACCATATGTTGTTGGATCGGGATTTCCTGTCTGATTAACCCCGGCTCCCCCAGAAGTGGCAAATGACAATACATCATTACTTCCAATCCACAAGGAAAAGAATGTCGGGTTCTGAGCTACTGCATCCTCCAGCATAGAGGCGTTTGGATTTGAAGCCATACGAACAAAATAAGGGTTTGCTTGGCCAGTTTGAACTCCACCTATACTACCATATCCATTAGCCAATAAGTGAAAGCTCTTAGCCCCCGGAACACCCATATTATTATATGGTCCTGCCTGGATATTCGAAACTTCAGTGGTTGGGGTTTGATTGACTAATGCAGGTCCTGCACCATCGAAATAAAGCCTCGGGTTCTGAATCTGGACACCTCCCAAAAGGAGTCCGCCAATGTTGTCATTCATTAAAGGCTGGGTGAAATCACCCCCACCGATCATGGCGAACTTTTGAGCTAATAAATTTGGAAAGGAGTTTTCCTGACCAAGTATGAATAAGGCACCATCAGTGAGTCCCGCTGTTAGGGAATTTCCTATGGAAACATAATTTGCAACATTCGCAGAACCAGCTACCAAAGGAATTACCTCCTCTTCTTCAACAACTGGGATATCATCATTTTCACAACTGGCAAATAGAAATAATCCCAATGCGGATGCCAGCAGTAATCTGTTTTTATATAAACTTTTCATAGACTTAATTTTAAAGGTTGTTTACAATAAGTGACACATAATACTGTGCACCTATATTACCGGTTCCGTAGGCTGTAAAATACTCTTCATTCAGTACATTACTCGCACCAGCTTTGATCATAGTCTTTAGCTTCGGAATCTTGTAATTGATCTGAGCATCCAGAACTGAGAATGATGGTACGATTCCATCGGCAAATCCTGCCTGCCAGAAATACTCATCGCTCCAGCGGAAGTTAGCCCCAACTCCGAAATTCGGGAACAGGTCTGTAACTCTTACAGATGCCTTCGCCTTGTGCATAGGCGTGTTAAAGTTCGTTCTGAAATCAGGATTAGCCTCCTGATCGAAATCCTGGTCGGCATAGGTATAATTCGCACTTAAATTAACTTTCTTAGCGACACGTGTGCTTACACCAATGGATGCTCCGTAGGATTTCACATCAGCATCGGAGTTAGTATATGTCTGATACACTTTGGTATCACCATTTTGCAACGCAAGCAGCGATAATGAATTATCTCCTACCGTTCCGTATAGCGGGACAATAACATTCTCGTTTGAAATAAAGTTGCTGTACTGACTGTAATACGCACTTGCATCGATTATAAAGTTGAATAATTTTCCACGATACCCCACCTCATAAACATCGGCTTCCTCCGGCTGAATAGGGTTAATAATGGCTTTCTCAGGAGCTCCTGTCAGCACCGAATTTACACTGAATGAATTTGTATATGCATCACGAGCAGTGATCGTGGCTGTAGTGCCACCCGTAATATTCTGACCATCTCCACTTAAAGGGAACATACGAATATCACGATCCAGGTTATCTTCAGCAGATCCTACTAAAATTGCACGTCCTACATCCAATCCAATAAATAAATCCTGAGTGGTTGGGTTACGGAATGCGGTTTGCCAGGATACACGGAAGTTATGATTTCTCTTTTCTCCTGCCGTAAAACCAACTGAAAGTCGAGGTGTGAATTGCCCATCGAATAGTTCAGATTTGTCATATCGAATTGATCCTGTAAGCTTCAGTCTGTCATCAACCAGTTTCTTTTGAATTTGTGAATAAGCTCCTACTTCCGAATAACTGATAGGGCCGTCAAAATCGGTAAAAATAGTACCTGATGAGTTCAATCTATACTGTCTGTACGAACCACCCACCTGGACATCGGCTATGTCCTCCAGTAAATGACTGAAGTTATAATTGGCATCTACATGGTACAGTTGAGTTTCATCCTTAAACTGAGAACCGGTTGAAATGTCCGGATCGTTGGTTACTCTATCAAATGCTGCCTGGAATTCTGGTGTTCCCGGAATCAGTCTGCCTGTCTCAGCAGTTTGACGTCCAATTCCGTGTGCCTGATCCGGAGTAGCTCCCGCCAAAGTCGCCTGGATAAAAGCACCGGCATACTCACCGAACCAGGTGTTATTGTCCTTCCATGCGTTGTTTATATTGATCCCTGTAAAGCGCATATCATACGAATCACCGGCGTCTTCATCGGTGATATAACCTCTTACAAAGAAGTTGTCATTCTTGAATTCAAGTTTGTGTTGTTGCAAGAAGAAATTCTTTACGGAATACCTGTTTGCACCCTGATAAATTGTACTACCAACACCTATCTTTCCTACATAGATAACTTCAAAATCATCTGCCCACGGCCTGTAATGAAGCGCCGCATCGAACTTCACGCTTTCAGCATTGTAGTTAGTTAGGTCTCTTTCATTATAACCGGTTCTACTCACATCCTCACTAGGTAGCAGGTTTTCGGATCCGGCAGGGATAAGCCCCATGTTTGCGAGAGAGACTCCTACACCGCGAAGATTAGTAGCAACTTCATCACCATACACATTCAAACCGTCATAATTAGGATGGTCCCGTGTCCTGCCTGGATTCAATACATCCTCTTCACTAACAGCAAACCAATCCGTACCATGTAAGATAGAGACATTAACCTTGGCCGCAAATTTATCGGTAAAAGCATGTGCCGCTCTGAATCCCATATCGTAGAAATCGTTATCTCCGGCAGCTTCCTGGGAGGTCATTCCTCGCTTGTAATAGGCACTAATTCCCTGGTGATCGAACGGATTCTTACTTGTCATAAAAAGAATACCGTTAAAGGCATTCGCCCCATATAATGCAGAAGATGCGCCCGGAAGTAATTCTATGCTGTTCACATCGAGTTCAGTCATACCTAAAAGGTTACCCAAAACAAAGTTAAGTGCCGGGGAACTGTTGTCCATTCCATCCACCAATTGAACGAATCGTTCATTCGCGAAAGTGGCAAAACCACGGGTATTGATCGATTTAAAGGTCAAACTGTTTGTATTGATATCTACTCCTTTAATAGCCTCGAGGCCATCATAGAAATCGGCATTAGGCGCATACTTGATGTCCTGAATATCAAATCGTTCTACGGTTACCGGGGATTCGAAAATACGTTCCGGTGTTCTGGATGCAGATATTACTACTTCATCCAACTGAGATCCTTCGGCAAGAGTAATGTTCAATACCTGGTTGTTCGATGTGATTTCCTGAGTTTGAGTTTCAAACCCAATACTGGAAATTTGCACTGTAAAAGGTGGAGCCTGATCTACCCGAAGGGTGAAATTCCCATCGAAATCGGTAGCGGTACCTGTTCCGGTCCCAACCACGATAACATTGGCCCCAAGAATTGGTTCGGAAGATTGATCGACCACCTTACCACTTATGTCGGTTTGTGCTAAAGTAATTGTACTTAAACACAAACAAAACAAAGCTATAATTGCTTTCATATGTATAGATTGTTAATTAGTAAATTCAGCTAAATATATAGATAAATTTAGGGGTTTCTTAACAAAACAGGGGTTTTTTTGGCGTATTTATAATGAATCTCCTCGAAAACAAGAATGCCGTAAACTATTATTCGTGCATAATATATTCAGCACCATATTAATAGCAAACTCAGGAAAGAGGCTCACAAAAATTACGAATCTTGTCGTTAAACAGGTTGATCACCCGATTCATTAAGCTGTTATCACCAGATATAGTCCTGCCGTCTATTTCAGTGACCGGGGTCAATTCTCCCATTGTTCCAGTTGCAAATACCCCATTTGCATTTATGAATTCGGAAAGTGACAGGTCGGCTTCAATCAACGGGATTCCCTGATCCTTACACATTGAAATCACAGTTCCCCTGGTAATCCCGGGCAGGCAGGCAGTGGCATAAGGTGTAAATATGGTATTATCCTTTACCATAAATATATTGCTGCCATTAAGTTCGGCTACAAATCCCCTTTCATCCAGCATTAGCCCGGCATCCTTACCGGCAACATTCGCCTGGATCTTCGCCAGGATATTATTCAACAGATTATTGTGATGAATTTTACTGTCCAGAAACTGAGGGCCGTTTCGCCGCTGACTGCAGCTAATCACTTTGATCCCGGCAGCATTGTCGTAGACCAGCGGTTTCCATTCCGCCAGAACGATAAGGCATGAACCGCTCTGGTTCAATCGCGGATCCATTCCGCTCGTAATTTTTTCCCCTCTTGTAAGGGTAAGCCTGATATGTGTATCATCGCTCATTCCATTGGCTTCAAGTGTTTGCTTTATCGCCGATTTGATAAAGTCCATAGAAGGGATATCAGCAAAAGCAAGGGTCTTGGCAGATTCATACAAACGACTCAGATGCTTTTCGAGGCAAACAATCCCTTCCGGATAGACCCGCAATCCTTCCCAAACCGCATCACCACCCTGAACTGCACTATCGAAAACCGATATTTTTGCCTCAGCACGATCATAGAGCCGGTCTTTAATAAATATTTTGATATTCATATTGCGCTTATCGAATTGTTGTAGCATGAATTATTCGTTTTTTAAGATATATGGTTGGAGACTTTCATAAAATGGTAATGCTTCAGCAAGAAGAGGTCCCAAATGAGGTGGCACCTCGGCAGGCTTCTTCTGCTGTATTTCGAAACCTGTTGTTTGATGGACTTTCTTATACCAGTGCCTGGCCCAGATACCGTCCTGCGGAATACCCCCTTTCTTCCATGACAGCATGCATGGATCGAAACCAATATGCAGGAGATCACAGAGTTTCACCAAATATGCTTCCGGGTTAATCATTAGTTCATCGCTGTCGATCACTACAGGTGCTTTCCCAATACTGTTGAGGTAAGTTACCAATTCTGAAGCCTTCTTAATCCCTATATCTGCTAATGTAGGATTTGATATGACTTTTGAAAAGGACGAGATCAATTTTCTGGGATGACGTACTAATACCACATTTTCCCAATCTGATAAATATTCGGGTTCATCCGATAGGAAATGATGAGCCATCCCTTTGATAAAGATATTGGTTTCTTTAGCTATATCATTGATATAATCAACTACGCTCTGCTCGTCAACTTCCATATTATGAATGATCTCCATATGAGACGGATGTGTAATAGCAAGATCTGCCTGCTTGAGATAATATCCGTAAAATGGTTCGTCCAGGACTTCAAAATCCTTTCGCTGCGCGAAAGAATACATTAGGGCTGTAGAGATATTTCTCGGACCAGAAATTAGGTTGATCACCTTCATTAAATAAAGGTATCAAAATTCGCGCATACGTATATCCTTTTACAGGAAATGAAATGAGTTAGGGATATTGGAATTAGGGTTGAAAAGGATTATTCAACAGTAACCGATTTTGCCAGGTTTCTTGGTTGATCCACATTCTTTCCAAGCATCACAGCAATGTGATAGGACAACAACTGTAAAGGGATGGTTGTAACTAACGGACTTAAAGCCTCGGGGGTCTTGGGAACTTCCATAATATAATCGGCGAGATTCTTAACCGTGGTATCACCTTCGGTAACTACTGCGATGATCTTTCCTTGCCGTGCCTTTATCTCTTCAATATTACTTACTACCTTCTCATAATGGTTGCTGTTAACAGCAATAACCACTACGGGCATTTGTTCGTCTATTAGCGCTATAGGGCCGTGTTTCATTTCGGCTGCAGGATACCCTTCAGCATGTATGTATGATATTTCCTTGAGCTTCAGCGCCCCTTCCAAAGCCACAGGGAAGTTGTACCCTCTTCCCAGGTACAGGAAGTTGGATGCATCCATAAAGACTTCCGCTATCTCTCTTATCTTTTCATCACTTTTCAGCGCTTCGGCCACATGATCCGGTATCATATCAAGCTCTCTCAGGTGAAGCATGAAATGTCTTTGGGAAATGGTTCCTTTCTCTTTCGCGATGCGTAATGCGATCATCATTAATACGGTGATCTGAGTGGTAAAGGCCTTAGTAGATGCCACTCCTATTTCAGGTCCGGCATGGGTATATGTTCCGCTATCCGTTTCCCGGGATATGGTAGATCCCACTACATTACAGATACCGTATACGAATGCCCCTTTTTGTTTGGCTAGCTTAACGGCGGCAAGAGTGTCGGCCGTTTCGCCACTTTGCGAAATCGCGATAACCACGTCTGTTTCATTAATGATCGGATTTCTATACCTGAATTCCGAAGCATATTCCACCTCTACCGGAATCCTGGTAAGGTCTTCAAAAATATATTCAGCTACAAGGCCGGCATGCCATGATGTCCCGCAGGCTACAATGATAATTCGATTTGCATTTACAAACTTTCCAATGTGATCTTCCAGGCCTCCCAGTTTAACAATCCCCTTATTGGCGAGAAGACGTCCCCGGTAGGTATCTTTGATAACCGTAGGTTGCTCATAGATCTCTTTCAGCATGAAGTGCTCGTAACCCCCTTTTTCAATCTGTTCCAGATTTAACTGAAGCTCCTGGATATAGGGATCGACCAACCTGTCATCTTTAATATTACGAACTTTTACATCTCTTCCTTTACGAATGATTGCTAATTCCTCATCTTCGAGATAAATGGCATTGTTGGTGAATTCAATAAATGGAGACGCATCACTGGCCACAAAAAACTCGTCATCACCTATTCCTATAGCCAAAGGGCTCCCCAGTTTGGCCACCACGATTTCATCCGGTTTCTTCTTGTCGAACACTGCGATAGCATAAGCTCCTACTACCTGGTTGAGCGCTATCTGCACAGCTTTACCGAGCTTCACTTTTTCTTCTTTCTTGATCTCTTCGATCAGGTTCACCAGAACTTCGGTATCGGTATCAGACTCGAATGAATAACCTCGGTTTATCAATTCCTGCTTGATCGACGCATAATTTTCTATGATTCCATTGTGGATAATCACAAGGTCACCGCTGTTAGAATAATGGGGGTGAGAATTTATATCATTAGGAACCCCGTGTGTTGCCCATCTCGTATGACCAATTCCCAGACTTCCTTTTGTGGTAATCTCCTTGACAATGCGCGCTTCGAGATCGGATACTTTTCCCTTGGTTTTAGACAACTGTATTTCACTACCATCGAATAAAGCAATTCCAGCACTATCATATCCGCGATATTCCAAACGCTTCAACCCGTTTATAATAATTGGATATGCTTCTCTTTTGCCTATATATCCTACAATACCACACATAAATTAATGTTTATTCTGGTTTGGTATAAAAAATTTGGAGCTTTAGTCTTTTACCTGTATTTGCTGAACGATTTCCGTGAAGCACTGTCCCTTCAGGAGATACAATGCTAGCAGCCGGTACTTGTTCAATCCCGGGGGCCTGTATATTTTCAAGATCCTGAAAATCACTTTCCAGGACATTATGGGACACGATGAGGCCAAGGGGAACATTGGTAGAATCATTATTAATTAAATTACTAACATGATTCGTAATCCTGATCTTGTAAAACTCCCCGTTCTCATCAGTTCCTCGTTTAAGTCGGCCTAAATGAACATTCAACGCATCAACCGGTTCCAGATTGGAGGTTATATCCAGACTAATATCTGCCAGGAAGGCACTATTCTTAATATCGTAAATCACAAGACGTTCGGGTTCCTGCTCACCTCCGGTAACCCTATCCGTATCAACATAGAAGATCAGGTTAGCCTCATTGATAAGCCATTCTTCGTTTCGCAGATCCTCCAATTCATCGGCCACTCCATCCTCATCAAGGTCCGGTCCGAATAGTTCAATCACAGAAACAATTCCATCCCCGCCACGCACATAAAGTCTTTCCTCCCCATCGGTGATATTCGGATTAGCAAGCTCTTCAGAAATATCTGCTGGAATAGTATTATCGTAAGTATTTACGCTAATGGCATTGAAATTCATTTGCACCTCTCCGTTGAATCGCTGGATGGTGTCTCCCGGCACTGCCGCAATACCGGTACCTTCCGTTTGAAAAGTGTAATATATAGTTACATTAGCCTCTTCCAGATTCATAATTGTCAAGTTTCCATCATCTGTTGCGGACTCCACTTCAAAGTACAATCCCCGGAAATAATCCCTGAAATTATTGTTGTTAATTAATTGTATCGACCCATTTTGATCCAGTATTTTTTCCTGAAAGAACGTCTTCGACAGATTTGCTCGCAACCCTGGAATGAGGGAGACCGAGTCATTGAGAACCAATGCTTCTTCGCTTGGGGTAAAATCATTGATAGAATGGATTAACTCCCCTTTAAAATTTTCGAATAATTCTCGTTGGTTTGCGTAATAATTTTGTGGTTCCTGAAATCCAGTGTCAGGATCAAAATCCCGAAGAAAGAAATTCGATTCGTATATATTGATATTAATAGGAGTATTACCATATACCGAATCAAGGTCGTAAGTTACCACTTCATTATTGGTCATTTCAGTGCTGAAGTAAGGTATATAGAGTACCACACTATCTGCAATAGGTGCTATCTCGAAATCGGGATCCGGAGAATCCAGGGTAAGCTGTGCAAGGAAATTTACCGTTCTCTTTCCATACACAGGATCATTATACACACCTAACTGGTAAACCGGTAAGGCATTGGTTTGAGGCGGAAGAAGTTTTCTGCTATATGCAATCACCGATAGGCTATCGGTGAATTCAGATTGAAAATTTTCATCGCCGATAATATTAACACCAATGGTGTTGAAATCTTCTTCACAAGATGCAAAGGCAATTATTAATGCTAAAATTGCCATAGACTTTGGCAAAGTATACTTAATCTTCATAAACTGCTGCTTGTCTTTATCCCAATACCTGAGATTGGTAAAAATCTAAATATGCCGTTTCGATCTCATCAATATTGTGATACTTTAACACGGGCTTTTTGAGATCCTTAAGATAAGCCGATAGCTCTTTAGGAATTTCTTCTGAGCCTACAATAACTGCATCCGAATTATCGATGGCAATTTTCATCATATTCTCGTAGGTAGGTTCTTTCAGCATAGCTATGTGCTCCTCTTTAATACCATCGAATAGGATCTTATCCATTACGCTCTTCTGTAACGTTCCTGGAAAGCCTTGATTGTATAGCGAGGTAACTATTTTACTATTCTCGAAAAGTGGTTCGTTCTCGTAATATTTCTGAAGATATAGTGGAAGGAAAGATGCCAACCATCCATGCACGTGAATTATATCCGGAGACCAATTGAGTTTTTTAACTGTTTCAATAACCCCTTTGGCAAAGAAAATAGCCCTTTCATCATTATCTTCGAAGAAATTTCCATCCTCATCTGCATAGGTAGCCTTTCGTTTAAAGTATTCTTCATTATCAATAAAGTAAACCTGCATACGCTCCTTGGGAATGGAAGCCACTTTGATAATCAAGGGCATGTCCAGATCGTTAATCGTGAGGTTCATTCCTGAAAGTCGGATTACTTCATGTAATTGATGTCTGCGCTCATTAATGTTGCCATATCGCGGCATGAAAATTCTGATCTGCCCACTGTTATTGTTCACAAGGCGCGGTGCTTCAAACGACATGGAAGAAATCTCGGTCTCCGGCAGGTAGGGTACAACTTCTGAAGACACATACAAGACTCTTTTATCTTTCATCATTGATTCTATAGTTTAAGGTACTTTTTATAAGGGTCCCACACTCAACATATAGTTGAGTATTCATTTAAAACTTTCGGGGGATTTAAAAAATGCTGCTTTATTGGTGTTGCTATTAAAAACACGCAAAATTACGAAATTTTATGAAGATTGGCGTTAATATCTTAATTTTACTGGCTCTAACATATTTTTATGGTCGTTTATACCGACAAGGAATCTCTCACTCCCTTCATACTTTCGAAAAAGAATAATAGTAAAAAGATCGGTTTTGTACCAACCATGGGCGCATTGCATAAAGGACACCTGTCTTTGGTAAAGACGGCATTGGACCAAAATGACGTTGTGGTAGTGAGCATTTACGTGAACCCTACTCAGTTCGACAATTTGAAAGATCTTGAGAATTATCCTCGTATTCCGGTGAAAGACCAGCAATTCCTTGAGCAGCTTTCCGGAGACATCGTTTTATATGTTCCGGACAATAAAGACATTTACGGTAGAGCGGTGGACTCCATGAATTTCAGATTTGACGGACTGGAGCATCAGATGGAAGGCGCTCACCGAGATGGACATTTCGATGGTGTGGGAACCATTCTCACTTTGCTGTTCGAAATTGTACAACCGGATATGGCTTATTTTGGTGAAAAGGATTTTCAGCAACTTCAGATTGTGCGCAAACTGGTTGAGAAAAATAGTATACCTGTTCAGATCATCGGATGCCCTATTGTTCGGGAAAACAATGGACTAGCGATGAGTTCCAGGAACAAACGACTAAGCAAAAAAGAATTTAAAGAAGCCGCCTTCATTTATGAAACACTTTCAGAAGTGCGATCAAAATTTTCATCCACATCCATAAATAAGCTCAAATTGCTGGTTAAGGAACGGTTTTTGCACCACGACTACCTGAAGTTAGAGTATTTCGAGATCGCCAACGAAAGCACCCTGGTGCCGGCTATTCGGAAACGAAAGGACAATAAGTATCGTGCATTCATCGCTGTTCATTGTGGTGAAGTACGATTAATAGATAATGTGGCACTGCCTTAACCGGTCATGTCGTGATAACCTTTCCTGTAAATTCTAATTTCTTAATTTATTTGTTCTATAATCATAATTAGTATCTTTGCGCCATGCAAATACATGTAGTTAAATCCAAAATTCACAGAGTTAAGGTCACAGGTGCAGACCTTAATTACATTGGTAGTATTACCATAGATGAAGATCTTATGGATGCTGCGAACATTGTGGAAGGAGAGAAGATTCAGATCGTTAACAATAACAATGGAGAGCGACTTGAAACCTATGCTATTCCCGGCCAACGCGGCAGTGGTGAAATTACTTTGAATGGTGCGGCAGCACGCAAGGTCGCACCCGGTGATATCCTTATTCTTATAACATACGCCATAATGAGCGTTGAAGAAGCCAAGGAGTTTAAACCTGCACTTGTTTTCCCGAATGAGGAGAACAATTTACTCATATAACTTGAATAAATCCCTGTCTAAATTTCTGCAAATTGCCATACCCTTAGGGTTAGGGATATTTTTAGTGTGGTATGTATACAGTTTATTCACTCCTGAGCAAGTAGAGCAAATCGTTTTTCATTTTAAGAATGCGAACTACTGGATAGTCGGGTTGGCTGTTTCCATGAGTGTTATAAGTCATATTCTTCGATCATACCGCTGGAATTTCATGTTGGAACCACTGGGATATAAGCCCCGATTAATGAACAATTTCATGGCGGTATCGATCGCCTATCTCATGAATATTTTTATCCCGAAAAGCGGAGAAGTGTCACGTGCCGTTGTTTTGAGCAAGTATGAGGGTGTGCCATTTGATAAAGGGTTTGGTACTATTATTTCTGAAAGAGTGGTCGATATGATACTCTTAATGATCTTTACGCTTATTGCCTTATTCCTGCAGTTCGATGCGCTTTACACCTATATTACTGATAGCATACCGGTTATGAAGATAATCACAGCCCTTGCTGCCCTGGCAGTATTGGGAACCGTTTTCTTAATCTTCCTTAAAAAATCTAAAGGCCCATTGGCTATGAAAATCAGAATTTTCGTAGATGGATTGAAAGAAGGGTTGTTCAGTATAATAAAAATGAAGAAAAAGGGATTGTTTATACTACACAGTTTAATAATCTGGATTTTATATATCGCTTCCTTCTATACCGCTACCCATGCGTTAGAGGAAACCTCTGCTATCTCAGCCGGTGTTGTTATAATCACCTTTGTGGTGGGAAGTTTTACCTTTGCATTTACGAACAGCGGGTTCGGATTTTATCCAACTGCAATTATGGGAATATTACTGGTCTTCGGAATTGCTTCCGATGTAGGTTTTGCCCTTGGATGGATTGTCTGGACTTCAAATATTCTCTCCATATTATTTTTTGGAGCTTTTTCCTTTTTATTCCTTCCTATCTACAATAGGAACATTAGTTGAACTATTGCCGGGCATTTTCAAAATTTACTATCTTTCAGCACCAAAACCGCTTATCTTATGAAGAATCTGCTTTTACTTATCATCACCGTTCTCATTGGTTTTTCTTCATTGGGACAATCGAAGATCATTTACGAAGAATTTAGTTCTTACAAATTAGATGACACCCGCCGTTTGAAAATTCAGCTTCCAAGAGATTACGAAACAAATACAGAGAAGGTCTATCCAATAGTTATAGTCCTGGACGCCAATTACCTGTTCGAACCTGTGGCGGGTAATGTGGATTATTTCGGATATTGGGAAGATATGCCCGAATCGATCGTTGTTGGGGTAATGCAAGGCGATAGCCGATACGATGATTGTAGTTACGACGACACTAATTTTATGCCGGCCGATCAGGGAGCGGATTTTTTTGAATTTATTGGCTTGGAATTAATCCCGTATATCGATGATAATTTCCGAACTGCTAAGTTTGTGATTGCAGTGGGACATGATTTCACTGCCAATTTCATTAACTACTATCTGTTCAAGGACCCGCCGTTGTTTAATGGGTATATAAATCTAAGCCCGGACCTGGCTCCTATGATGGATGAAAGGCTCCCGCAGAGAATCCCTTCGGTGGAAAATAAAATATTCTATTACCTTGCTACCGGAACTGATGACATTAAAGATCTGATGGAAATCTCGGAAGGTCTCAATACGATGTTGAAGCCCCTGGAATCTGACAGCTTTAAATATTATTACGATAATTTCGAGGGTGCCACACATTATTCTCTGGTAGCCCGGGCAATTCCTTCGGCGATGGAAAAGATTTTTTCCGTGTACAGGCCCATTAGTAAACAAGAGTTCAACGACGTATTGATGAAACTGGAAACCCCGGTACATCTCTATCTATTGGATAAGTACAACACCATTAAAGAATTATTCGGACTAACAAATCCAATTCGTGTAAACGATTTTATTGCGACCGCCACCGCTGCAGAAAAGAAGAAACAGTGGGAATCTCTGCGGGAAATCGCGTCGCTTGCTCAGCGACAATACCCGGATACAGTAATGGGTGATTATTATATGGCTCGTTTTTATGAGGAAACCGGAGAACCTAAAAAAGCAATGCGCACGTTCCAGGGCGCTTTCGATAAAGAAGAGGTCGATTTTATCACCATCGACCTGATGCTCGATAAGGCTGATAAGATCAAAGAAGACTTCGGATATTAGAATGTACTTCCACATTAATCGCCCTTTAAACTGATCGCATTATGGCCAAAACCAAAACTACTTTTTTCTGTCAGAATTGCGGATCACAATATTCCAAGTGGCAAGGGCAATGCACTTCCTGCAAGGAATGGAACACCATTGCCGAAGAAATTATTCAGAAGGCTGAAACTGCGACCTGGAAGGGAGGTGAAACGATTACGAGTAAACGTATTACAAAACCTCAGCGAATAGCTGAAATATCCGCTAGTTCAGAATCAAGGCTGGACACGAAGAACCATGAGTTAAATCGGGTATTAGGAGGAGGTTTGGTACCGGGCTCTTTGATCCTTCTGGGTGGAGAACCAGGAATTGGAAAAAGTACTTTAATGCTTCAGGTCGCCCTAAGCCTGCCATATAAAACGTTATATGTTTCAGGAGAAGAAAGCGCCCAGCAAATTAAAATGCGAGCGGAACGAATACAACCCGATGCCGAGCAGTGCTATATCCTAACCGAAACCAAAACCCAGCAAATTTTTCGCCATATAGCTGAATTGGAACCTGATATCGTGGTAGTGGATTCCATTCAGACCCTGCAAACCGATCATATTGAAAGTAGTGCCGGAAGCATTTCACAAATTCGGGAATGTGCTACCGAACTCATAAAATTTGCCAAAGAAACGGCTACTCCGGTCATTTTAATCGGGCATATCACCAAAGACGGAAATATTGCAGGTCCGAAGATACTGGAGCATATGGTGGATACCGTGCTTCAGTTTGAAGGAGACCGCAACCATGTATACCGAATTCTTCGTGCGAATAAGAACCGGTTTGGAAGTACAAACGAACTGGGTATATATGAAATGCAGGGAAGCGGCCTCAGGGAGGTGCACAACCCCTCCGAAATATTGATTTCCAAGAATAAGGAAGACCTAAGCGGAACAGCTATTGCTGCGACGCTGGAAGGCATGAGACCGCTAATGATCGAAATACAGGCTTTGGTGAGTTCGGCTGTCTATGGTACTCCGCAGCGATCGGCTACAGGCTTTAATGTAAAACGACTTAATATGCTCCTGGCGGTTCTGGAGAAACGTGCAGGATTTAAATTGGGTGCCAAGGATGTCTTCCTGAATGTAACAGGGGGTATTTCTGTGGATGATCCCGCCATTGATCTGGCAGTAGTAGCTTCCGTGCTATCTTCCAATGTCGATATAGCCATAGACAAATCCCTGTGTTTTGCCGCTGAGGTAGGCCTGGCAGGTGAAGTGAGGCCTGTTACGCGGGTTGATCAACGGATTCTTGAAGCCGAGAAGTTAGGCTTCGGAAGTATTGTAATATCGAAATACTGCAAACTTCCGAAGGAAACTTATAAAATTAATGTCATAAAGGTTACCAAGGTAAATGACGTTGTACGACATTTGTTCGGATAAACTATTCTTTAATAATCTGTTTTACAATCTGCCCATTCTCTCCAATGATGACGAAAAGATAGGTTCCACTTGCCAATTCAGATACATCTATTACTTTTTCTGTTCCTGAATTACTCAGATCCATGGTCTTGATCAATTGTCCCTGAACATTAAAAATATCAAGTTTATCAAGAACAATGTTCTGCGGATTACTAAGCATAACATGATCCCTGGCAGGATTCAGATATAGTATCACAGAGCTTAAGTCTGTGTTGTCCCTAACGCCCAGGACACCTTCTACGGTTAACTCAAACGTACAGGTTTCAACATTACCTGCCGCATCTGTAGCGTTTATTGTAACTGTATAAACTCCGTCCGGTAACTGAGTTCCAGCAGCCGGATTTTGCGATGTATTGGTAACAGGACTCGTACAGTTATCGGTGGCTACAGCTTCACCTGTAGCGAAATAATCCGGCACCGTATACGGATTCCCCAGACCTGGGTCCACTGTTTGATCCACAGGGCAAACCAGGGTAGGAGATTCATTATCCACAACTGTTACATCGAAAGTACAACCAACTGTATTGCCACAGTCATCAGTGATGATAAAGGCATTTGTGGTGGTTCCAACGGGAAACAAACTTCCGGATGAAAATCCTGAAGTTTGCGTTACGGTAACATTTCCGCAACTATCACTTCCGGTTGGTATTGTATAACTCACTATTGCTTCACAAATACCAGGATCATTATTTACGGTAATATTCGTAGTACAAGTAATCGTAGGACTTGTAGTATCCACAACAGTTATTGTTTGTGCACAATTAGAAACATTACCAGCAGCATCGGTTGCCGTCCATGTTCTGGTAATTACTTCAGTTAAACCACATCCCGGCGCGGAACTATCGCTAAAGGTCACACCTGGATTCGGATCGCAATTATCGGTGGCGGTTGCCGTTCCGGTATTTGTTGGAGAGGTATCGTCACCACATTCCACATTCACATTCGCAGGACAGCTCAATGCGGGCGCAATTCCATCAGTACCGGCTGCGACAACCACAGGGTTATTTACCCAGGTATCGTTGCAGCTGGAATCGGTAGAGTCTTCGATGGTAACATTGTATGAATTTGCTGCCAAATTGGTAAATACTCCATTGCCAACTTGTACGACGGGAGGGCCCGGTGGGGAAATAGGTGTTATTGTATACTGAATGCTTGTACAAGTTGTACATGTGGCAGTTATAGTAAGAGTACCATCGGTACCTCCGGGGCAGGAAGGTGCCGTTGTTGTGACATTTGTTGAAACTATGTCGCAGGTCGATCCACCGAATAAAAGCGTTTCCCACAATCCCCTGCCATAGGTTCCCGCACGTAACTTATTGTTGGTGTGATTTATCTCAAGATCATAAATTGGAACATTAGGTAAGCCGGTATTATACAATGTCCAGGAGGTCACATCGGAACGATAATAAACTCCTACAGACATTCCAATATACATAGCATCTTGTGGAGATCCTCCGGTATTCTCAAATGCAATACTTAAAGCAGGGACATTAGGTAAACTTCCTGAAATGTTAGTCCAGCTGGCTCCTGCATTGGTGGATTCATATACTTTTTGGCCCGCTGTATAACCACTAAGGGTAATCCAGACTCTGGAAGCGTTTGCAGGGTCAATCGCAATATCCGTAATCGTCAATCCGCCAGGCCATGGACCAGTTACTGTTGTCCAATTACCTCCCGTGTTCGCAGAGGTCTGAATCACATTCCCATTAGAGGCATATAGCCTCGAACCATCATTGATCCCAACAGCCAGTGCTCCACGACCATCACTTCCTAAATTTGTCCATGAAGTACCCATATTCGTACTTCTGTACACATCGTTGTAGCCGCCATATATAATACTTGGATTCGATGCGTCCATAGCGTAAGGCGTAACCCACGCGCCGGTAGAACCGGAAGGTTTGATACCTGTAGAAGTCACACCTCCATTGGTCGAGCGCTGTAATCCGCCATTCTGAAAACTGTAATACAGGATATTGTTGTTATTATAGTCGATCATATTATCCATCCCATCACCGCCTAAAATATGTTGTATGGTAGTTGATCCTGTATATTTGTTGGATCCGTTATCCTGAGTACCTGTGACCAACAGGTTCTGATCCGCTTCTACCCCTGATATCTTATAAAATTGCATTATCTGCAATCCACTCCAGATGTTCGTCCAGGTAGCTCCATTATCCGAGCTAACAGATATTCCACCATCACTTCCGCAATATAATTTATTATCCACCGGATTATAGGCCAGGTCGTGTATATCGGCATGCACGTATTGAGATGCTCCCGGAGAATACCAATATGCACTAAGTGTATGTGTGGATCCTCCATTGGTACTACGCCAAACGTTTACTCCACCTGTAACCGTATTGTTCGCATTAGTAGGATCGACAGCAAGTGCCAGGTCGTACCAGGATTGATCGCCGCTACCGCCTCCATTTACGTCACTTCCCAAAATATTCGGCGTTGTAGACCTGCTTGAAAAGGTAGATCCGGAATCTGTAGACCGATACAATCCCCTGAAAGTACCATTTCCGGTTGCACCACCGGGTCCCGCCAAATAATAGACATAATTACTGTTTGCCGGGGTAACAGCCAGTGCGATTCGATTTTCTCCCGCAGGTAAACCACTGCCGGTAACACTCCAGGTAGCTCCGGAATCGGTAGAACGATAGAAGGAGTTAGTTGTTACTGCATAAACCGTGGAAGGACTTCCCGGCTTAAATTCAATATCTCTGAAACTCCCGCCTTGCACATTCGTCGAGGTGACCCATCCATCTGTTGTTCTGTAAATACCTGCATTCGTCACAGCTATCATAATATTGCTGTTGGTGGGATGCATTATAAGCTTATAGCCCCTAACAAAATTAGTGACACCCCAGGATAAACCCGTAGGATTCCAGGTGGCGCCCCCATCAGTTGATTTCATAACTCCAATGGAATAGGTGTCTGCCCCGTCTCCATCGCCGGTTAGGATATAAACCGTGTTAGGATTGGTATGATCTACAGCGATCCCGGAAACTCCAATACTGGCAAGAGCATCAGACATAGGAGACCAGCTAGTACCTCCATCAGTAGTTTTCCAAAGACCCCCGGCCGGGACACCAATATAAATAGTATTGGCATTGGTGGGGTGAAATGCCACCACGTTAACACGGCCTAATCCACCATTATAGCCGCTATTACCATTGGTATAGTTCAGAGGCCCCATTGCCGTCCAGTTTGCAGGCATTCTTCCAACTCCTGTATTGGGTGAATTCAGATCTACAATTGCATCATGTGTAAGTTTACTGAAATTCTGAATTCTTCCATCCGAATTTACGTTTCGCTGCATTTTATATTCCCAGCGCTTATATTGTTTGTAACCACTTCCACGACCGCGATCCCGATTAGCAAAATAAGCTTCCGCTAACTGTTGTATTTCCTGAAGGGTAGTACTTTCTGTAGGGTTGTGAATAAGTTCAAGGTAATCCTGAGCATGAATTTTAGATATGCATACTCCAATTACTAACACTAATAAATAGCTTAGTTTTTTCATAACTGTCTGATTTGGTGGCGAATAAGAACAAATATAATCTAATAATATTTAATACTTATCCGTGGCAATATAAATTTTAGTTAGATAGATTCAAAATAGGCTGTGAATTGAACCTGGAATGGCAGGAACTTTATGGAGCAGGATTGGGTATTTGACCATGAACTTTGTTGATCTCTCTTATCATTTCTTCGGAAAGTGATACATTGATACTATCCAAATTCTCAGAAAGTTGATCGATCGAAGTCGCCCCTATAATATTTGAGGTAACGAATGGCCGACTGTTAACAAATGCAAGGGCCATCTGTGTTAGGCTCAAACCATGATTTCTGGCAATCTGCCTGTACTCATCCGTCGCCAATAAGGAAGCATTACCACTATATCGGTTGTAATTTGGAAATAATGTCACCCTGGCTCCTTCTGGTTTTTGGTTGTTCAGATATTTTCCCGAAAGAACCCCAAATGCAAGGGGAGAATATGCCAGATAACCTACATGTTCCATTTGCAATACTTCCGTTAGGCCAACCTCGTCCCTTCTCTGAAGCAAGCTGTAGGAGTTCTGAGTGGAGACCATCTTCAATTTGCCTTTCCTGTGTTCCTCCATATATCGCATAACCCCGAATGGAGTTTCGTTACTCATTCCAATATGCCTGATCTTTCCCTCTTTTACGAACCTTTCCAAGCTGTCCAGGATTTCAGCGATATTATCTGCCCACTGCAGATTGGGAGCATGATCGTAGTCCCGTATTCCAAAAATATTCACACTGCGCTCCGGCCAGTGTAGCTGGTACAGATCGATGTAATCTGTTTGCAAACGTTTCAGGCTTTTGTGCAGGGCGTCCTCAAGTGACTCCTTGCTGAAGTCAAGATTCTTACGAATATCTTTAAATATTCCGCGTCCTGGCCCGGTTATTTTGGTGGCTAAAACTATTTCATCTCTTTTCCCTGTTTTGTTCAGCCAACTTCCTATGTATTTCTCGGTGAGCCCCTGTGTTTCCATAGTAAACGGCACGGCGTACATTTCAGCTGTATCCACAAAGTTCACCCCATTGTCTAATGCGTAATCCATTTGTTGATGGGCTTCTGCCTCGGTATTTTGTCTGCCGAAGGTCATAGTGCCCAGGCAGATCTTACTTACTTTTAGATCGGTATTCGGGAGGTTGGTATATTTCATTATGGAATTGCAACGCTTTCGCGCGAAATGACAAATGTTAGATTTCGTTCAACAATTTTGCGATCTCATCCAGTTTTGGAGTAAGGATCACCTCAATTCTGCGATTTTTAGATCGTCCATCAGCAGTTGAGTTTGGTGCCACGGGCGCGTACTCTCCTCTTCCCGCTGCCGTGAGATTATCTTTCGGGATACCCGAATTTTGAGTGAGTATGTTTACGATTGCCGTTGCTCTTTTAGTAGACAGATCCCAGTTATCTGTTATATTTCCACTTCCACCGTAAGAAACATTATCTGTATGGCCT
>JABDNT010000012.1 GCA_013043685.1 Flavobacteriaceae bacterium
CCTCCCGCAGGAACACCCGGGTGTGGTAGGAAATTAGCTGAAGTATACTCCTGTACGTTATAGGAATTCACAAATACTCCGTTTCGTGTCTCGGCAGTCATAGGACTACCCATGATCATGAAATCACGTATTTTTAAGGGAGGTGTAAGCAAATCTATAGTGATCGTTCCTGAGTTGGTGGCTACACCATCAGGGTCTACCTGTACGACACTGCCCGTATGTTCTACATCAAGAGTTCCAGTACTCATAACATTGATATCTCCGTCTACATTCAGGTATCCACCTGCACTAACGGTGAGGGTATTTCCACTATTAATCGTTAATGTACATGCATTCAGATCGCCATCCGTTCCGGTAGTATAGTTTCCATTGATAATTACATTATCTGTAATCCCCGGAGCTCCTGCAGGAGACCAGTTGGAACCGTTCCATGTCTTTGTCACTCCTGTACAGGCCACAAAGGCACCTAACGGACCAAAATAGTATGTCCCATTCAATCCGGTAAAGGTTCCTGTTAAAGTCACATGGCTACCAAACGATCCTATCGATAGGGCTGAAGTTTCCACTGAGCTTCCATCATCTCGTGCAGCTACTAAATTAGCTCTTGCTCCCGGAGCGGCAGCTTCCCATCCGGCTACTTCCGTTTCTGTAAAATAAAAAGTCACAGAGGTGGCACCAGATGAAACTGTATTTGCCGGACTGATATTAAATGTCTTGTCCATTACAAGATCCGGTGATGTACTGCCATCATGCGATTGAGCACTTGTTCCTGCTCTGGATACATGAGTGGTTACGCATCCGTAATCATCGCCTCCAGTATTATTAATAGCGATCATAATATCTCCCGATGAGCTATCGCCTGCGTACATGGTACCGGCACCCGGAACGTCGGTTTGATTACTCGTTCCAACATTAACAGCCGTCTGAACAGGTGTTTCAACAGTTACTTCAATTTCCAGGGCATCAAAAAGCAGAAGTCCATTATTCGAAAAAGAATTATAATGACGAATAACAAAATATCCTGATTGACCCGCAAGATCATTTCTATTGATGGTTCTTATATCACCAGTATTCGCCGTGGCGTCACGTTCTTCAAGCGTAATACCGGCATCGATAGCAGCATATGAAGAAATATCCGTAGTCCAGATTAGTCTGTAGTGCTCAATGGTATTATAACCGGCCACCGAGAAAGTAAATTCTGTGTTTGTAGTTCCGGCCGGTATTGAAATTTGAGGGCTCACAAGATAATTATCGGCATTGGCTTTACCTGATCCACCTAGTACGGTTAAGTCGGTTTCCGAAGCTGGAAATTGACCAGTAAATCCAGTATAACCTCCTGATGTAAAACTAAGAGATAGCCAGGTGTTTGTATCTCCATCCCTGTCCAGGTTTAACCAACCCGTCCAATCCTCAAAATCTTCAGAATAAATATTGGTCACCGTAGTACTTGAAGGAACGGTATCATCATCGTTCATGGTTATGGTTAATGAATCTGCGGCAGGGTTAGCCGTAGCATCTCCCCCATTCGGGTTCACCGTGAAATCAATAATAGCGGTTTCCGGGCTTTCCACGACACCATCATTATAAAAACGTACCGTTAAGTTTTGAGAAGCAGTTTGACCTTGTAAGAAGGTTACTGTAGGCGTTAATATTTCATAATCGACGCCATTCGTCGCAGTTCCGCCATTTACAGCAAAAGTAACATCAGCGTTTTGTGATGGTGCCATGGCGATGTTAAGAGGAACGGTCACATCGGTAAAGTTACAATCGGTACCTTCTGTGGAAGTTGTTGTGGTTGTACCATATGAAATTTCAGGTGAACTGGCAGCAATCGTTCCACCTGTCACAATAAGTGAGAAGTCCTGAGAACCACTGGACAAAGATCCTTTATGAGTAACAGTAAGTGTATATTGTCCTGAAGCACTTGAAATATCGATTCGTTCAAAAGGATCTACATTGTTATCACCATTGCCATTGGTAGTAACTCCAGTTAGTCTCCATGGCGTAAACGTAGTTCCGTTATCCAATCGCAAGTCAAGATCGTTCACCAATGCAGGTGTATTATTGTTTGTTCCACTAATGGGCGTATGAGCGGGATCTGTCCACGAAATAGAGGCCATTAAAGGATTTACTCCATCAGATTGTATCGTTACCTGGTAGGTTCCGCCATTTGATAGATTTAATTCTGAAATTACAGCTGAAGTTCCAGCGGCGGTAATCGTCTCTGCCGCCACCTTCGCATTTAAAAGACCCCATCCGGTTTGTGCATCGGGTCCGGCAGGTGCTTCATCATCTGCGGTATGAAGTGCCAGACCTTTAAGAGTGGCAGCCTTCATAAAGGAACTATTTATATCATTATAATGTTCTTGAAGAAGTAGTAAAGTACCGGTTACATTTGGAGCGGACATAGAAGTTCCTGAGATAGTTCCATATGCAGTATCGCTGCCATCGTAGGTAGAGGTCAAGGAGGTTCCGTTACCCATAATGTCGGGTTTTATTCGATAATCATCTGTGGGTCCTTCACTACTACCTGAATTGCGATTAACTGATATAAGTGCCCCTGTCACAGGATTAATTGATGCATCCTGCCCATTAGCGATCACCAGGTTATTCTTGGCACAGGCATCCCCATTCAACTTATCATATGCACTCTGTCCGTCAAGTGGACTTCCATTGGCAGTATTATTATTTCCGTCATTCCCCGCCGATTTGATCTGCAGGTAATAAGGTGCATTATACATAAGATTATCCCAGTCCCTGGCATCAGTACCATATTGTCCAAACCATGAATCAGGTATGGCCGTTGCGTTATACCCATAAGAGTGATTAGACAGAAGCATTCCTGAACCAGCTTCAGAAGTAGCTTCGGTAAGGTCGCTATTCCAATCGTGAGTAAGTGCATCTCCTTGCCATGCCATCCCTTTAGCACTCGCGTTAACTCCAGAGGCGACAATTGTACCGGTGACATGTTGAGCATGAAAACTATTCCCGTTAAGAGTTGTCACACCATCGTTAATACTTACCCGATTGTTACCTCCTGCACCATCAAATTCCTGGTGTGTGGGTCGGGTAGGACCACCATCCCAAACGTGAGCTGTCAATCCATTTCCATCTACCGTTAATCCAAGTCCGCCTCCTGTATTCAGGAAATTGGCCCGGGTTGAGATCGCGGCATTTACATTGTGTAATGTGTAATAAATAGGCGTACCATCGGCAGCAAGCTTTTGAAGTTCGTCAAAAGTTCCGTCGGGGTTATATCTTTTTACCGGGATATTCTTCACTAAGGCGTAAGCAAGTGCGTCTTGCTTTTCGGCGCGCTCTTTTGCATCGTTTACTACAAACAGGTCAGCCAAAGCATCTTTATCGTAACTATCTACAATAGCTTTAATTTGTTTCGCATATTTTGTCGAATCCGTTTTCTTTTGATTAGCGTCGTCTGATCGTCTTAGCGTTTGAGCAGAAGCTAATGAAACTGACAATAACAACACCAGTGTCCAAAATCTTTTCATAGTGAATGGGGTTTTAGGGGCAAATTATGTTTACGTTGATATTAGTCAAAAATAGCATTTTATCGTAAAAATGCAACCTTTTATCGGTAAAATGCATATTTTATTAAGATTTTTGAATAAAAAAACGCCTTACGGAGTGTAAGGCGTTGAATTTCATTAATTATAGTACTTATCCTCCGAAGTCGTCGAATCTGATATTTTCATCAGGGATTCCGAAGTCTTCGCCCATTTTCTGTACTGCCTGGTTCATTAATGGCGGGCCACAGAAATACAATTCGATATCTTCCGGTGTTTCGTGGTGATTCAAGTAATTATCGATAACGACCTGGTGGATAAATCCAACAAATCCATCGCCGGCTTCATCGTGAATATCCTTCTTTACTTTCCAGTTATCTTCTGGAAGTGGTTCGGATAGAGCCATGTAGAACTTGAAGTTCGGGAATTCACGCTCCAGTTCCCTGAAATGATCGATATAGAATAGTTCTCGTTTCGACCGCCCACCATACCAATAAGTCACGATACGACCTGTTTTAAGGGTTTTGAAAAGGTGATACAAGTGAGATCGCATAGGAGCCATTCCGGCACCACCGCCCACATACAGCATTTCTGATTCAGAAGGGTTAATAAAGAACTCTCCATAAGGCCCGGAAATGGTGACTTTATCTCCTTCCTTACAATTAAAGATATACGACGATGCAATGCCTGGATTTACCTGCATCCATTGATTTTTCGCTCTATCCCATGGCGGGGTGGCAATACGTACATTCAACATGATCTCACGGCCTTCGGCTGGGTAAGAGGCCATGGAGTAGGCTCTTTCCACAGTTTCAGTATTTTTCATCACCAATGGCCATAGCCCGAATTTATCCCATTCAGCCTGAAATTTATCAGGAGTATCATGTTCTTCGGGATGGGCTGTAATATCAATATCTGAATATTTAATTTCACAAGGAGGAATCTCTATCTGTATGTATCCTCCCGCCTTGTAGTTCATATCTTCAGGAATCTCTACTACGAATTCCTTGATAAACGATGCCACATTGTAGTTTCGTACCACTGTAGCTTCCCATTTCTTAATTCCGAAGACCTCTTCAGGAATATGAATATTCATATCCTGTTTCACCTTCACCTGGCAGGCCAATCTCGCGCCGGCCTTCAATTCCTTTCTTGTGAAGTGCGGAGTTTCCGTTGGAAGTGCTTCACCACCTCCTTCAAGAACATGACATTCACACTGGATACAGGTTCCACCTCCACCACAAGCTGATGGTAAGAAAACTTTCTGATTTCCCAGGGTAGATAGAAGTGTTCCACCGGAAGGAACTTCAATTACCTTCTCTTCATTAATAGTGATCTTAACTGGTCCTGATGGAGCCAGCTTTTGTTTTGTGAATAGCAATAAGGCTACCAGTAATAAGGTAAGTACTAAAAAGGCAACTACTGTTGCTATGATGACTCCCAATGTGCTTGCTAAAAACATACTATTGTGCTGTTATTTCTGAAACTTCCGATGTTTCGTTTTGTGCTAATTCTTTTGCCGATTCTTCCGAGGTGTTCTCAATTTGTGCAGTCCCGGCTTCTGATACCTCCGGTGCATCATCGCCCCCGGTCAACATTCCTCCGAAACTCATAAATCCGATGGCCATCAATCCTGTGATAATAAAGGTTATTCCCAGACCTCTCAAAGGAGCTGGAACATTCGAATACCGTATCTTCTCGCGAATCGCGGCTATGGCTAAAATTGCCAGGAACCATCCTATTCCACTACTGAAACCATAGTTCAGCGCCAATGAAAAACTCTCTATCTCCCTGGACTGCATAAATAAGGATCCACCCAAAATTGCACAGTTAACTGCAATTAGTGGCAGGAATATCCCTAATGAGTTATATAACGCAGGAGAAAATCTTTCTACAACGATCTCAACCAATTGAACCATGGTTGCAATAGTCGCGATGAATAAAATGAAAGACAGGAAGCTCAAGTCATACTCTGCATATTCTGCACCCAACCATGATAAAGCGCCTTCTTGTAATATATACTGATCTAAAAGCCAGTTGAGAGGGACGGTCACTGTTAATACAAAAATTACCGCTGCACCAAGTCCAACCGCTGTGCTTACTTTTTTGGAAACAGCGAGATAAGAGCACATTCCGAGGAAATATGCAAAGACCATGTTGTCTACAAAAACCGATTTAAAAAATAATTCTACATGTTCCATAGTTCAAATTTTTCAGTATCTGCTGCTAGTTTTCTTCTATTAATGCTTTGTTCTTGCTTCGCTGTACCCATATTATGATACCTACGACAATCAACGCCATTGGAGGCAGCACCATAAATCCGTTGTTCTCGTATCCTATTGCATATAGCCCGGTTTTTTCTACCGAATCACCAAGTACTTTAATTCCGAATAATGTACCGGAACCTAATAATTCTCTGAAGAACCCTACGATAATGAGGATCACACCATATCCCAAAGCATTTCCTATTCCATCAAGGAATGATTTCCAGGGTCCGTTCCCAAGTGCAAAGGCTTCGAAACGCCCCATGATGATACAATTCGTAATGATCAAACCAATGAATACCGATAGTTCTTTACTCAATTCGTATGCATAGGCCTTCAGAACCTGGTCTACCATAATTACCAGAGTTGCTACAACAATCAATTGAACAATAATTCTGATTTTAGACGGGATCACATTTCTTAGCAATGAGATGACCACATTACCAACTCCAAGAACAAAGATCACAGAGATCGCCATCACGATGGAAGGTTTCAACTGAGCGGTAATCGCCAAAGCAGAACAAATCCCTAATACCTGGATAGTGATAGGATTATTATCCGCCAATGGGTCCAGAATTAACTTACTGTCTTTTTTTGATAAAAGTCCCATACACTTATTTTAATTTTTTGAAATAAGAAACATACATTTTCACATCCTTCTGAAGCATAACGCTTAAGCCATCACCTGTAATGGTGGCACCAGCCAGGGCATCTACTTCCTGGTCGGTCTTATCTTCATTCTTCGGGTCGTTATTTCCTTTTGCTACTTTGATCCCGGAGTACACTCCATCATCGAGAAAACTTTCACCAGTGAAATCATCCATAAAAAACCGTTGTTTGATCTCAGCTCCTAGTCCGGGGGTTTCCGCTTTATGATCGAAATAAACGCCCTGGATCTTCATGGTACGATCCACCGCTACAAAGCCCCAGATCGCATCCCATAAACCTTTACCTCGAACAGGCATCACATATATTTCTTCACCATCCTTTTCACCTAAAAATAAAGGCAGTCTTCTCTGGTAATCACCATCTTTGGCTTTGGCAGATTCTTTCTTTATATCGATAAGGTAAGCCTGATCGTCTTCAATAACTTCGTCACCCTGAATCACAAATTGTTTCTTAATGTATTTTACGAATTCCGCCTCTACTCTATCCGTAGGTATAAATTCCACATCATTCGGACCTTCATTTTCATTGATTCCCATAGCATACAGGATATTCTGTTGCTTTTCGTAGCGTTCATTCGCCTTTATAGTAGGTTTAAGACCATTGGCAAATCCGGCCAGTATGGATCCCACTACTATCACCATGATAATCGAGAATATGACCGTATAACTATTCTTTTCTGTGTCGAGTGCCATAATTAAGCGGTTTTTAATTTTAGACGTTTCGCTCTTCGTTTAATATTGCCCTGTAAGACATAATGATCAATAGTTGGTGCAAATACATTCATCAACAGGATGGCGAGGAAAACACCTTCCGGGTAAGCCGGATTGAATACACGGATCATAATGGATATGAATCCTATTAAAAATCCATAAATCCATTTTCCCTTATTAGTCTGAGAAGCAGTTACGGGGTCAGTTGCCATGTATACTGCTCCAAATAATATACTTCCAATAATCAGGTGTTGCCAGTATGGGACCGTCATGAGTCCGTAGAATTTACTGCTTTCGGAAATCCATCCCAATTCAGCCACACCATTGAAAATAAGACCCATGGCCACGGCTCCAACGAGCGTGCTAAAGATTATTCTCCAACTACCAATTTTTGTGAATATGAGGAATAAGGCCCCGAAAATGATCAAGGCTTTGGATGTTTCACCAACCGATCCGGGTATAAAACCCCAGAACATATCCTGTAATGAATAAAGAGCGTCTGCTCTTTCTCCGTAAGTTGTAGCTATCTCCGCACCATTCGCAGCCTGCACAGTTAATTCCTGTCCTGACTTAGCATAAAAACCCAAAATGGTTTCACCAGAAATCGCATCTATATTTTCTCCGGCAGCAATCGCCTTGTCACGCGCTACGGCACCATGTATCCATACTTTATCTCCCGTCATCCATGTTGGATATGCAAAGAAAAGGAACGCCCTGATCGTAAGTGCCGGATTCAATATATTCATTCCAGTACCGCCAAAAACTTCTTTTCCAATCACAACTCCAAAAGCTACAGCAACTGCGAGCATCCAAAGAGGAATATCAACAGGCACAATAAGTGGAACAAGCATTCCTGTTACCAGGTATCCCTCTTCAACTTCATGACCTTTAATGACCGCAAATAAAAATTCAATAGCCAGACCAACTCCATAGGAAACAATGACCAGTGGTAGAATAGTCCATAATCCCATTATTAAATTATCCCAGGTAAAGAAGTTCTGCCAGGGTGCAGCGCGCAATGTTTCATCAATGGCTGCATAATGCTGATATCCTGCATTAAACATACCAAAGAGCAAACATGGGACTAACGCCATAATCACTATATTCATGGTCCGTTTTAGATCATCAGCACCCTTTACATGCGTCCCGCCATGAGTAATATCATTCGGTAAGTACAAAAAGGTATGTAGTGCATTAAAAGCGGGCGCCATTTTAGTGCCCTTGTATTTTTCTTTTTGTCTATGTAATTTTTGTTTCAATCCCATAGCATTATCCAATTTCTTTATACATTAAATCCAGGCCTTTTCTTATGATTTGCTGGTGTGGTTGTTTTGAAACGCATACGAATTCAGTGAGGGAAAAATCCTCGGGTGCTACTTCATACATTCCCAATGCCTCCATCTGATCCAGATCCTCTACCATACAGGCTTTCAGGATTTGTAAGGGATAGATATCAAGGGGAAATACTTCTTCGTAATTACCGGTAACTACGAATGCCCGATGCTCTCCGTTTGTATTCGTGTTGAGCTCAAATTTTTTATTCGGAAGCATCCAGGAGAAGGTCAATGCCCTGGTAGGAGATATTTTATTGAAAACAGGTTTATTCCAACCAAAGAATTCGTAATCATCACCTTCAGGAATTATACTCACCGTACTGCTGTAGAATCCTAAATGCCCTTTCGGTGAAATGGCCGTTCCTGTTAACACATCTCCGCTGATCACACGTACATTCTCTTCATCCAGCCCTGAGTCGTAAACAAAGGTGGAAACTTCAGAGCCTATTTTTGTTTTGTAATACTTCGGTGATTTCACTGATGACCCTGCTAATGCAATTATACGCTCGGCATTGAACTTACCGGATAATATTAATTCTCCTATGATCACCAGGTCCTGTGACGACACAGTCCATATAATTTCGCCTTTATTCACTGGGTCGATCTTAGCGATCTGAGTTCCTACATTTCCAGCAGGATGAGGACCTTTTACCTTGTGAATGGTCACATCATTCATTCCCGATAAAGGTGAATCGGAATTTCCTATACAAACGTGAACCTGCCCATCTGTTAATTTACTTAATGCGGTTAATGCAGCCTGCAATTCTTTTTCCTTACCCTGAAGAATAAAGTCCAGGTCAGCCGCCAAGGGTGCGGTGGAATAACCTGAAATGAAAATAGCTTTAGGTTCCGAATCCGGTTTCGCTATTACGTCGTAGGGCCGTTGTTTTATAAATGGCCAGCAACCTGCTGTCAATAAAAATTCTCGAATTGATTCAGGAGATGCACTGCTGGGATCTATCGCACCAAAATCCTTATATGAATCTTGTTGATCACCTTCAATCAGTAATTTTTTAATAACCCGCTTAGCTCCTCTTTCTATTTCGGTAAGTGTTCCGCTAACAGGAGAAACAAACTTGATAGCCTCATTGCTTTTTGAATAAAAAATGGTGTCTCCGGCCTGCAATTTTGCGCCTTCTTTCAGAACCATTTTTGGCGTTATAAGATGAAAGTCGGAGGGTCTGATTGCAAAAGTACGGGAGCGGGGAGCATTGGAAAGGGTTTTTTCGGCCTCGCCTTTTAATCGAATGTTAAGACCTTTTCTAATCTTAATGTCTTTGGACATAGGACAGTGGTGTTAAATTTCTTTTTCTTACCGAACGCTTTTTTCGGGTGTGCAAATTTATGAATTAAAAGTAGCAACGCACAAGAAATAGATATAAAATTTTGATAAGGAAAGCGGAAACGTTTTCGGTAAAAATTAAGGCATAAAATTTGTTTATCTTTAGCAACTAAACGACAATTTATGGGCAGATTATTTATAACCATCATTACCCTTTTGCTTTTTAACCCCTTATTATTCGCACAGGCAAACGAAATTCCTGCCCCTGAATATATTAGTACCATTCAATTTAAAGGATCCACTTCTCAGAGTCAGTTACCCATCATCCGACTGGGCGAGCGATTGCGTCTTTCTTTCGATGCGCTTAATGGAAACGAAGATGATTTCTACTATAAAATTACGCATCACAATTTCGATTGGACGGAAAGTGATCTGTCTAAAGGAGAATACCTGGTTGGTTTCGATGATGTACGAATTGAGACATATGAAAATTCGTTGAATACCCTTCAGATATTTTCCCATTATTTTCTTGATATACCCAACAGAGAAACCCGCGCTATCAACAAGAGTGGAAATTATCTCATCAGCATTTACGACGATGACGGGATGATAGTTTTCTCCCGAAAATTCATGGTAATTGAGAACTTGGTTGGTGTAGCGGCTGAAGTGCGAAGATCAAGGGATCTTAATTTTATTCGTGAAAAGCAATCGGTAAACTTCAGCATCAATTCTCCTACCCTAACCCTCATAAATCCGAAACAAACAGTGAATGTCCTGGTGATGCAGAATAGTAATCTTAAAACTGCGATTACCGATTTAAAACCTCAGTACACTATTGGTTCCGAACTGATTTATCGATACGATAAGGAATCTTCGTTCTGGGGAGGTAACGAATTTCTGAATTTCGACAACAAGGACGTGCGCGCCGCGAGCAATGGGGTTCGCAAAGTAGACTTGAGAGATTTATATGAGAATTACCTTTTCACGGATATTACGCGAGCAGACAGGCCCTATACCTTCAATCCGGATATTAATGGAAACTTTGTAGTTCGCAATATAAATGCCCCCGATCCTACCATCGAGGCAGAATACGTTGTTATTCATTTCGGTTTGCAGTATTATGAGGACATAGGTGATAAAGAAATCCACATTTACGGGAATTTCAATAACTGGACCATCGATGGAAGTACGTATATGCGTTACGATGAACCCAGTGATACATATCGTTTATCCCGATTGTTCAAGCAAGGTTTCTATAATTACAAATATGTGTTGGTAGATCGAGACGGCTCTGTGGATGAAGGAGCCATAAGTGGAAATTTCTGGCAGACTGAAAATGACTATACCATACTTGTATATTATCGTGAACTTGGAGGGCGTTTCGACAGGATCATAGGTATGGGAATGACAAATTCTACGAACATAACCAATAACTGATAAGTTTTCTGTTTTAAACTCCTTAGAATAATTAACTTTGAGGTATGAGCTCTGATCAGCCCACACCATCCGAGAAGCCGGAATCTTCCGATAAGCTACAAGTAACCGATAAGCCTGTGCAGGCAAAGGGTAGAAAGGCGATGAAATATCGTGCTTCGGAATGTAGAAATTGCGGACATCCACTAGAGTTAACCGACAGGTATTGTTCGTACTGTTCCCAATTAAACACGACGAAAAACCTTCAACTGAAGGATTTTTTCGGAGAGTTTATCGGAAGTATTATCACGTACGATTCCAAATTCAGATTCACACTAAAGGATCTATTGTTCCGTCCGGGGATTATTACGCGTAACTATGTAAACGGGCAACGACTCAAATATGCCAATCCGTTTCGTTTCTTTCTAAGTGTATCTATTATTTATTTCATTCTCCAGGGGCTCATTAGCACGTTTACCGGAAACAGTCAACTCATCAAGGAGTCTCCATCTATAGGCAACACAGGGATTATAGTCGACCCTGATGGAGATAATCCATTGCTCTCTACTCCGGATATTGATTCGCTCCGGGTAGATTCTGTGATATCAAAAAATAAGAACCTGGCCAGGCTGGACTCAATCCTTGCCAATAACAATATCGATCTGAAGAAGAATGAATTAGATTCTATCCTGTCGCAAGAGAATATCGATATCAATGAAGTAAATGTAGATTCCATGGTAAATGCATTCGATTTTCTGCCTTTTATCAGGGGTAATAAAGAACCCTCATATGACCTTATTGCTGAAGAAACACTCGATACCATGAGTTGGTTTAACCGAAATTTCAAGCGGTTCGTTTTGTATCGTGATTTTTATAAAACCACAGAAATTAAAAATCCGCTAATTGCCCTCGACAGCATGAATCATGAGAATACCGGTTATAACAGATGGGCCTATAGCAAGAATGAATCCATCGAACGAATTGAGAACAATCCCAGGGAATTTTTCCAATACCTTTTGGAAAAAACGCCGTTCTTCCTATTCTTCTTCACTCCTATATACGCCTGTTTTTTCTGGCTGATCTATTCCAAGAAGAAATACACCTATATGGAGCATATGATCTTTATATTCCATATATTCAGTTTTGTATTTTTGGCCGGGATTATCTGTATGATTCCGGATTCCATAATCGCAGGTGGTGACGACAATATTGTATTCTCTGTTGTACTAACTTTCATCGGCCCTATATACTTTTACAAGGCACTTCGTAATTTTTACAAACAAAACCGACTCATAACAATAATAAAATTTATACTTTTAAACTGGATTTTCTGGATAGGAGCAACTGTTGCGGCGCTCCTGTTCTTTGCAATAACCGCAGCGATGTATTAGGATGGTACAACAGGTAACAAAAGGAATAAAGATCTCGGTAACGACTCAATATGAAGGCTATTTAGGTCATGAGCATAATGCAAGCTACGCCTTCTCGTATACCATCACTATAGAGAATAACAGTAAAGATACAGTTCAGTTAATCTCAAGATACTGGAATATTAAGGATGCTCTGAACAATACACAGGTAGTCACCGGCCAGGGTGTTATAGGAATAAAACCTGTTCTTGCACCGGGTGAAATACACACGTACAGCAGCGGATGCATGTTGTTAGCTCCTGTGGGCGCTATGAACGGAGCATATACTATGATCAATTTCAGCAATAAAACTGCCTTTAAAGTAGATATTCCTTCCTTTAAACTTCACGCCTATTTCGCGATGAACTAAGCCAGGTTCAAAAATCAATTCGTATGGTTTTTTTATTCTGAAGATCTTCATAATACATTTCTATGGAATCCTTAACCATAACCTGAGTGATACTTTTGGTTTTTACGAATATACGGTCCATGATAAGATTCGTCTCCGGATTTCCTTCTCCCGCATTTTTATGAAAATCAAGAAGTTCATTCTCAGAAGGACTCAGGTTATCGAACAGGAAATCTGAAAACCAGGCTTCCCTTTTTCGTTTCATTTCTTCGGAATATAATAAGGAGGATGACCATATTGCAGGTGCCAGCGGTTTTTCTGTGAGATGATAATTCGCTCCGTCCCATATTAATTCGTAAATCCTGAGTTTGACAGACCAATCTACAGCTACAATGGTAAATGGTTCTATGTCTTGAAAATCATAACTGTCTACAGCCTTGAGAAAATCTTCTGCACTTAGCAGGTTGGTAACAATAATACCTCGGCTCATTCTGTATTCCGATTTCCGTTCATGGGCCTTAAAACCACCATTCATCAAACAAACAAATCGCTTTCGGTCACTTACTCCAATCCAGGTGCCCCCGGCCAGCATATCTTTTGGGTATAGCAAGTCGGATCCGTTGATTTGGTATAGCTCAGGAAGCAGGGTTTCGCGATTTGGTGCTTCATCCCGGTTCGAAGTAATTATTAGGCCTCCGTCTGTTTGCGGCATTAGCGTGAGCGTGCACATAAATATTCAATATTTGTGTTTCTGAAAGTGAAAATACAAAATAGATCGAGCTTTAAAAGAACCGGTACAAAATGTACGAATCGTGGAGGAGTTGATAAAATTTCAATGGTAATATTTTGTACCTTTGCACCTCTATCGGACACGCAATAAAAACACCGATTAAAACTATATATAAACATCTCAAAAAACACAATCATGGGAAAAGGATTTTACGATGTGCCTATCGCTGTTAATGAACCTATACTAAGTTATGCTCCGGGCTCTCCCGAGCGCGAGGAAGTACTGAAAACTTATAAGGAAATGTATAATAGCACTGTGGAAGTGCCTCTTTTTATTAATGGCCGTGAAGTTACCACTGAAAATAAAGTGACTATATCGCCTCCCCATGAGCATAAACATTCTCTTGGTGTATATTACCAGGCTTCACAGCAGCATATTGAAGAAGCAATAGAAACTGCTGTCGAGGCTCGGAAAAATTGGGCAGCGATGCCCTGGGAAAACCGTGCGGGTATTTTTCTTCGTGCAGCTGAACTTATTGCCGGCCCTTACCGGGCAAGATTAAATGCCGCTACCATGCTGGGGCAATCTAAAACAATACATCAGGCAGAAATAGATTCAGCATGTGAGATTATCGATTTCCTTAGATTTAACGTGCAGTTCATGACTGAAATTTACGCCGAACAACCTGAATCCACTTCGGGAGCGTGGAATCGACTAGAGTATCGCCCGCTGGAAGGTTTTGTATATGCAATTACTCCTTTCAATTTTACCGCAATCGCAGGTAACCTTCCCACCAGTGCAGCACTAATGGGGAACGTTGTTATATGGAAGCCAAGTCACAGCCAGATGTACTCTGCAAAAGTGTTACTTGATATTTTCAGGGAAGCAGGAGTTCCGGATGGTGTAATAAATATGGTTATGGGTAATGCAGCCATGATCACAGACACTATATTGGCCAGCCCCGATTTCAGTGGAGTTCATTTCACTGGATCCACGGATGTGTTCAAAGGAATCTGGCAGAAAATAGGGAATAACATTCATACCTATAAAACCTATCCCCGAATCGTAGGAGAAACAGGTGGTAAAGATTTTATCGTTGCACACAAATCGTCCGATCCAAAACAAGTAGCCACCGCTATTTCAAGAGGTGCATTCGAATTCCAGGGCCAGAAATGTAGTGCAGCCAGCCGATGTTACATTTCAAAGAGCATCTGGGATGATGTTAAGAATTTTGTTACCGAAGACCTGAAATCTTTCAAAATGGGATCTCCGGAGGATATGGACAATTTCATTACGGCTGTCATCCATGAAGCATCATTCGACAAGCTGGCGCGTTATATTGATGAGGCTAAAGCTGCTTCCAATGCCGAGATCATTGCAGGCGGAACATACGACAAATCGGAAGGATATTTCATCCGCCCAACGGTTATCGTGACTGAAGACCCGAAATATACAACCATGTGCACTGAATTATTCGGTCCTGTCTTGACCATTTATGTATTTGAAGACGACGCATGGGAAGACACGCTTCACCTTGTGGACGGAACCAGCGAGTATGCTTTAACGGGTGCTGTATTTTCCGAAGATCGCTATGCTCTTGAAAAAGCAGTAAGGATACTCGAGAATGCAGCCGGGAATTTCTACATTAATGACAAACCAACCGGAGCTGTCGTTGGCCAACAACCCTTTGGTGGTGCACGAGCAAGCGGAACCAATGATAAAGCGGGAAGTAAATTGAACCTGTACCGATGGATCTCTCCGAGAATGGTTAAGGAGACTTTTGTTTCACCGGTTGATTACCGATATCCTTTCCTGGGGTAATCCTGATATCTATAAATAAGAAGACCCCGGCTCATAAAGATTCGGGGTCTTCTTATAGAACAAACTTTAAACTTCTTTATTCAAAAGGTTTTTCTTCACCCACTTTTACATACTGTGCATTAAGGGCTGTATTATCCTGTTCAACGATCATAGCTACGATCTTGAGATTGGCCACCACGAATTCGGGAGATAATGCGATTTGGTAACTGGCATTATAATCTTCCAGAGCCGCTGTACTTGAAACCGCATTTCCAAAAGCATCAGTTAGAGCAGCCCTTAGCACGTCATTATGTACAAAATCTACAATGGGGTTTCCCTGCTGATAGTAAGGACTCGTGGGGTCATTATCATAGTAGTTCACCTGGTCGGCAATAATATTATCTTCGACAAGATATACTACTAATTTGGTATTTTGGATATCATTCTCGGAAGCTACGGTCACTTTCACATTCAGGTTATTTCCAGTCACACTTGAGGTGATGGCGATCGCGAGATCTGTATCAACACCGGCAATCGAAATGACATCCTGAGGGTCCTGGGGATTTTCCCATTTCACGGTGCGGTTGATGCGACCTGCCGGAAAACCAAAGACCCCGAATTCATTTCTAAGGTCTTCTTCTATTGGGATCGCCATCTCATCATCATTATGGATGGCTACCACAGCTATGTCATCTGTAACTTCATGTATCGCTTCGATGGAAGCAGTAACTCGCGGGCAATAGCCACACCAGGTTCCGGTGTAGTCCTCTACTGCGATCTTTTGCTTTGGAATAATTATATTAAACGTTTCAGTTTCTGTGGTTTGGGTGTTTCCATTATCATCAAACTCTGCATATACCTCGAACATACCTGTGTCGGGGCTGCTGAATACATTCGCATCTAATGCCTCACCATCTACATAAAATACAGCCAAATCTGAAATATCTTCCCCGTTTTCATCCGTTAAAGTAAACGTGACTTGCTGGTTCCTCAAGGAACTTTTTCTGAAAAGAAGAGAAGAGGCCACAGGGTCCTCATTTGAACCACCCTGATCTACGAATGCTGAAAAGTCTTCAGTTTTACTACATCCAGAAATAATGGATACTAAAACAATTAGTGCGGATACCAGGGATATTTTTATTTTCTTCATTTTAATTATTTGGAACAAGATTTGCTCGATAAAAATACTGGATAATTATGATTCTTTAAAACACTCGCGATTTTTTATTAAAAAAAAGTTAAAAAATCGCTAATATTGCTAAGCAAAACTCCAAACCCAATAAAATATTTTATGAAATATCCTATACTGGCAGTATTCTTCATTAGCACCTTTGCATTCTGTCAAAATGAATTACCTGTCACAGATCTAACCACACTGGATGGAAAAACGATCACTGTTTCTGAAATGATCGGAGACGATGATGTAGCCATTATCTCGCTATGGGCTACCTGGTGTGTTCCCTGTTTAAAGGAACTTGATGCTATTAGCGAGGTCTATGCAGACTGGCAAGATGAAACCAATGTTAATCTTTATGCAGTATCTGTTGACGATAGCAGAACCGTAAAACGTGTAAAGCCACTTATCAATGGTAAGGGCTGGGAATACGACATCTTCCTTGACACCAACAACGACTTCAAGCGAGCGTTGGGAGCCTCGACGGTTCCATTGACCCTCCTGGTAAAAAACAACGTGATTGTCTATCGACATTCGGGATATAACCCAGGGGCAGAATACGAACTTTACGAGAAAGTAAAGGAGTATTCCAACTAACTGAATTTTATACCTAATCAACCTAATCAATGAACAAGCTATTTATTGCCTGCGCATTTTTTTGCGTTTGCGTTGCACAAGCACAGGAGAAAGGATACTTCTTCGGTGGCCTGGAAACAAATACCCAATGGTTACTCGATGATGAGGATCTAAAATTAACAGAGAGCAGCCCCGGCTTTATTGCGCCTGAGGAGCAGTTTCGGGCAAATACGTATGTACAACTAAATTACAGCTATGGAAAGTTCACGGCCGGTGTGCAATATGAATCCTATCTGCCGAAAGCCTTACTTGGTTTCAGTCCCGATTTTGATGGGAGCAATGGCATAGCCACATACTACGTTAACTACAAAACCGAAACCCTGGATATTACCGGGGGATACTTTTATGAACAATTTGGAAACGGACTCATTCTTCGTTCATGGGAAGATCGCCAGTTAGGTCTGAATAACGCCCTGCATGGCGTGAAGATTGGATTTACCCCTACTCCATACTTGGAATTAAAAGGTGTCTACGGACAACAGCGAGTTGGATTTGACCTTTCAGAAGGAGTAATCCAGGGACTGGATGCGAACGTGGATCTAAGTACCGCACTTAAAATAGATGAAGTAGGAATTACCGCTGGTGCCAGTTATGTGGGAAGATACCAGGACAATGGGACTAATGACACTATTCCCAGTACGGTGAATGCTTATGGTGGACGGCTGGACCTGGTTGCCGGAAATTTCTTTGGCGGTTTAGAAGCTGTTGTGAAAGATGAGGATGTAATTGCAAATGAAGAGGTGATCCCGTCCAACAGGCTTTATGACGGTACGGCACTGCAAGTTAACCTGGGATATGCCAGGAAAGGATTTGGGTCAAACGCGACCTTCAGAAGGCTGGAGAACTTCAGTTTTTACGCTGATCGTCTTGCAGAAGGCAACCAATTTAATCAACAGGTAATTGGGTTCATACCCGCACTGACCAAACAACAGGATTATCTTCTTACCAATATATACGTATACAACCCACAACCCAGATTACTTACGGAAGGTTTCGAGCAAAGGGCCGGAGAAGTAGGTTCTCAGTTCGATGTGTATTTCTCATTTCCTTCGGAAAGTTTCCTTGGGAAGTACAAAACAAAGATCGCCAGTAACTTCTCTTATTGGGGAGGCCTCGATGCTACCTTTAACGATGATCTTTCTTACGATGCCGAATTCATTGGTTCCGGGGATCGTTATTTCCGTGATTTCAGCATAGAAGTAAAAAACAGATGGAATAGTAAATGGAGTACTATTTTAACATTTCAGGATGTAATAATTGATAAAGGCGTTTCGCTTGGCGGGCCGCTAGGCGTTCAGGGTGATATTAAAGCCACTATCGCCGTCGCAGAGGCAACTTATCGGTTTGGCAATGGCAAGTCGATACGTATGGTTGGACAGCATCTCTGGAGTGATGATGATCGTAAAGATTGGGCCGGAGCAGTAATGGAATATAATGCATCCTCTCGCCTTGCATTTTATATAGCCGACGCCTGGAATTACGGCGGTGAAGGAGAGATCCACTATTACAACATTGGGGGAAGCTATTCCAAAGGTATTACCCGTTTTTCTATGAACTACGGAAGACAACGTGGCGGATTGATATGTGTAGGTGGTGTTTGTAGATTCGTTCCGGAAAGTAATGGATTATCAGCCAGCCTTGTGGTTACATTTTAATAAGTAAATAACAGAATAAAAAAACCCGGAGACGAACTCCGGGTTTTTTTATTGAGTCAATCTGACTTATCTCTTAACGATTTTTATCGTTTTCTTTCTGCCAGCTTCATCCGTAAGCTGAACAAGATATATCATAGAGCGAAGGTCTGAAAGATTCAAGGTATTCGTCCCCGCTTCCAATTTGGTTTGCTTTATCAGTCTTCCCTGTACATCATAAATTGAAACAGCAACTGCATCTTTCGATTCAACGTTCACATCTGAATATGTTACTGTTGGGAAAATAGAAGCTTCCAAAATATTTACATCGTTCACACCAAGTAGAGGATCATAAACATAATTAAAGGTTAGATCGTCTCCTACCTCATTTCCTCCTGCATCTACCATATAAAATCTAAATGCATATTCAAGCGCATCTGTTCCATTCCCGGGATCTGAGTTATAGAAGTGGTCTCCGTTAGATGTTTGAGACGAACCCGGTTGAATCACAACTACATCATCTATGGGATAAGAAGTTCCCGGGATTGTACCTGTATAACATTCACCAAAGCAAATTTCCATTCCACTTCCATCCGTGTTCACTGCGCTAACGAATTCAACTTTCATATTGATCGGTTCCGTTCCCTGATTGAACACATAAAAATCGAGTGAAGCTTCAGGGTAGGTAACAACATTAAAGAAAACTGTCTGACCTTGAACAATGGGGTCACCTTCATGTGTTTCAACAGTAAATTGTGCTTGAGCCAAAGTGGTAACAATCAACAAAAGCACTACGAGTATATTTCGTTTCATTTTAGTTAAGATTTCGTTAAATATAAATTTCTTGCAAGATATAAATTCAAAATCAGATTTTCAGTGTTTTTTCGGTTTTTTAATAACCCTGAAGTATTACCAACAGTAAGGCGAGGCCATATGTGATCTCTTTTTTAAAAACCTACTAATTCTATAGGATTACCTGTTTTATATATCTTTCTTTCAGAAATATCTTATTCATAATATTATGTTAAAAAATTTAAAAATATCCGTATATTTGAAGTTATATCAATTGATAATAAAAAACCTAAAAAATTTATATTATGTCAAAAAAGGCAATAACAACAGTAGCATTTTCCTTGCTTACCGTTTTGGCATTTGCCCAAACCATTGTAAGTACTACTCCAGAAGATAAAAAAGTAATCCTAGAAGAATTTACGGGTATTAATTGTGTCTTCTGTCCCGATGGACATGCGATCGCACAAGCGATCCAGGATAATAATCCCGGTAACGTATTTCTTGTGAATATCCATACCGGTAGTTTTGCCAACCCGGGCAGCGGACAACCCGATTTCAGAACTTCATTCGGAGCTGCAATTGCGGGACAATCAAATCTTACTGGTTATCCTGCCGGTACCGTTAACAGGCATTTCTTTCCGGGACAATCACAAGGTGGAGGTACTGCTATGAGCAGAAGTCAATGGGCAAATGCCAGTAATCAGATACTTGCACAGCCAGCCTACCTGAACCTTGGAGTTGAAGCGGAGATCGATGTACAAACCAATGAGCTTACGGTCCACGTTGAGGTGTATTACACCGGCAACAGTCCATTCAGCACAAATAAACTTAACGTAGCCTTACTTCAGAATAACACCTTAGGACCACAGACCGGTGGTGGAATGGGTAACGAATATGTACATATGCACAGATTGGTACATATGGTGACCGGCCAATGGGGTATAGATATTAACAGTACTACAACGGGATCGTTCATAGATGAGACTTTCACTTACACTATCCCCGCAGACTACCGCGACGTGCCCGTAGAACTGGCCGACCTGGAGCTTGTTGCTTTTGTGACTGAGACCACACAGGAGATCATCAGTGGAAACGGTGCCTTCCCAACCTACACGGGAATAACGATCGCAAATGATGCTTTCCTGAAGGATATTTCAGATATTATCGATCAGTGTGGCAGCGAAATTGCTCCCGAGATCACAATCCAGAATCTAGGTTCAAACACACTTACTTCGCTGGACATCGAATATTCCGTGAATGGTGGTACCGTTGAATCTTATACATGGACCGGGAATCTCACATCACTGCAGAGTGAGAAAGTAGAGCTGCCAGCTATTCCATATACAGTTCAGTCTACCAATACCGTTTCTATTTCATTACCGAGTGACGATAACAACGCCAACAATGATGGTACAGTCGACTTTGATGAGGCCGTAGGCGGTACAGGAACCGTCTACCTCACATTGAATACGGACAACTGGGGTTCAGAAGTTAGATGGAACCTTTATGATGAAGCCGGGAATAGTCTTTACAGCGGCGGACCTTATCCGAACAATACACAGATAAACGAAACATTTGAACTAGCGGAAGGATGCTATACATTCGACCTTCGTGATACTTATGGTGATGGTGGTGGAGTTACCTTCCTGGAAGATTCGAACGGAGTTCAGCTCTTCTTTACCAACGGTAACTACGGATCGGGTGTTACAAGCAACTTCTCTTCCGATGGTGTACTTGGCATTGGAGACCAGAATCTTAGCAGTTTTGCACTTTACCCGAATCCTGCCAATACGGAATTGCATCTAGTGGGGATAGGAACAGCGGATATTACTGTATACAACATCCTGGGAAGCCAGATCATGGTAGTCAACGACGCTACGGACAAGGTAAGTCTCGATGTTAGTAGTCTACAGGCTGGAACCTATTTCGTTAAGTTGACATCTAATGAAGGTACAATTACAAAGAAATTCATTGTGAATCGATAGTTTAACAAACTAACCAAATAAAAAAAGCAGCGAATTCGCTGCTTTTTTTATGGTTTGAATTTTAATGGCAGATGTACCACACTTTTAGTTTCGAAGAAATCTTCCTCGAAAAAACTACGCAACGGATAAATAGTCGCTTTCGGAAATCCTGACAGTTCTTCACCCAGGTCACCACCTTTTAGATATAGTATTCCATTTTTCAGATCATGCCTGCTTTTTTTAGCGACATTATCCTTCACCCATCGTACAAAGGTCTCCATCTGTGCCACCGCCCTGCTTACAATGAAATCGTATCTATCTGTAATCGTTTCTACCCTGTCATTTGTAATTCTGACATTCTGCAGGTTAAGGGCATCCTTAACTTCACGAACAACCTTGATCTTCTTTCCAATGCTATCCACCAAATGAAAATTTGCTTCAGGAAATAGAATTGCTAAAGGTATTCCGGGGAAACCACCGCCGGTGCCAACATCGAGTATCTGAGCTTCAGGCAGGAAGGCCTGAACTTTGGCAATTCCAAGCGAATGAAGGACATGCCGCAGATATAATTCCTCTATATCCTTACGCGAGACCACATTGATCTTGGTATTCCAGTCTTTATACAAGTCACTTAGCTGCCTAAATTGATTTATTTGAGTTTCTGTTAGTTCCGGGAAGTATTTTTCGATGAGCTCCATAGCTACTTATTACTGCAAACTTAGAATTTCTTTGATAATTTATGATAGTGCTATGAATTATTTACAATTACAATGCTTATTTTAGTCGCTTCATTTCAAAATCCCCATTTTGAGTAAATTATTGAATGTGAATACTCCTCATATAAATTTTTCCCGCGTAGATTCGGCTAAATTTTTCAGAACACTAAATAAACGAGTTAATAATTATTTTAAAGAGAACAATATATCCAGAAACGGAAACTGGAAATTGCACTTGAAATCTATAGTGATGTTCTCCTTATATCTCGCACCGTATTTTCTATTATTATCCCTTGACTTCCCCTGGTGGGCACAGATCCTGCTGGCAGTTGTTATGGGCGTAGGAATGGCCGGAGTGGGAATGAACGTTATGCACGATGCCAACCACGGCGCCTATTCTTCTAAAAAGTGGATCAATAAGATTATGGGAAGTAGTATGTATATCCTGGCGGGTAACGTATACAACTGGCAAGTCCAGCACAATGTATTACACCATACGTATACCAATATTCACGGACATGACGAAGATCTGGAAGCGGGTCGAGTCCTTCGTTTCTCAAAACACGCCAAATGGTATAAACTGCATAAGTTTCAACATTATTACAGCGTTTTTTTATACGGTTTACTTACACTGAATTGGGTTCTAACTGCCGATTTCCTTCAGACCAAGCGCTATCTTGCTAAAAAACTGGCCTACGGAAAGATGCCGAGCCCTGTTAAACAATGGAGCGTATTGATCATTACTAAGATGATATATGTTGGAGTCTGGATCGTGCTTCCTATCTTGTTTTTCAATATTGCCTGGTGGAAGATCTTAATCGGATTTTTTATTATGCACTATGTAGCAGGACTCATTTTAAGCATTGTCTTTCAGCTGGCTCATGTGGTTGAAGACGCCGAAGTTATGCTTCCTGACCCTTCTGGAACAATGAAGAACACCTGGGCGATCCATCAGCTTTTTACTACGGTAAACTTTTCTACTAAAAATAAGATCGTAAATTGGTTTACAGGTGGTTTGAACCATCAGGTGGAGCATCATATATTTCCAAATATCAGTCATGTGCATTACACCAAGATCTCCAAGATCGTTAGGAACACCGCTAAAGAATTCAATTTACCTTATAACGAATACAGAACAACCCGAAAGGCCCTAATTGCACATTTCAAACACCTGAAGCAAATGGGTGCCAATCCGGCAATTTCAGCCTAAACTATGAATCCTAAATTATCCGACCGAGTAAATAATATGGCCACTTCAGCTACCCTGGCCATGGCCGCGAAAGCTCGTGAGTTGCGAGCTGAAGGTAGAGACATTATTGGTTTAAGCCTGGGAGAACCAGACTTTACCGTTCCGGAGTTTGTAAAAGACGCAGCCATTCAGGCCGTGAAAGATGACTACCACGCTTATACCCCGGTTGATGGCTATGTCGATTTAAAACAAGCCATCATTACCAAGTTCAAACGAGATAATCAGTTGGAATATACACTTCCTCAGATTGTAGTTTCCACGGGTGCCAAGCAATCGATCGCCAATCTTGCACAGGTTTTAATCAATGAAGGTGATGAAGTATTGCTGCCTGCGCCTTACTGGGTTAGTTACAGTGATATCGGTAAAGTAGCCGGTGGGAAAGGAGTGCCTATCGCAACAGGTATTGAAAATGATTTTAAAGTGACTCCCGAAGCTCTGGAAGCGGCGATTACTCCAAAGTCGAAAATACTGATCTACAGCTCACCATGCAATCCTAGTGGTTCGGTATACAGCAAAGCTGAATTAAGGGCTCTTGCCGATGTACTAGTGAAATACCCCGATATTATCGTGGTTAGTGATGAGATCTATGAACACATCAATTTCACCGGAGAACATGCCTCTATGGCTCAATTCCCGGATATGTACGATCGCACTGTGACCGTAAATGGTGTTTCCAAGGCTTATGCCATGACAGGTTGGAGAATTGGATACATTGGAGCTCCTGAATATATAGCCAGGGCTTGCAACAAAATGCAGGGCCAGGTGACCAGCGGGGCTAATTGTATTGCGCAACGCGCTACAATTGCGGCTCTGGAAAACCCACCTAGTAAAATACAGTATATGGTGGATGCTTTTAGGAATCGGAGAAAATTAGTACTCGACCTTTTATCTGAAATTCCAGGGATAAAGACCAACGAACCTGAAGGAGCCTTCTATGTATTTCCAGATATATCTTTTTACTTCGGAAAAACGATACAAGGGGTTCATATTGAAAATGCTTCAGATTTCGCTTTGTTACTTCTGGATAAGGCAAATGTCGCTACCGTTACCGGTGAAGCTTTCGGAAGTCCGAATTGTATCCGAATATCATATGCAGCTTCGGAAGAAGATATTACGGAAGCAATGAAGAGAATTAAAACCGTACTCTCCTAAGTAGACGCGAAATGGCTAAAATACTATTACTGGGATCTGGTGAATTGGGTAAGGAATTCGTAATCGCAGCTCAGCGCATCGGCCAGACCGTAATAGCCGTGGATAGCTATGAAAATGCCCCTGCTATGCAGGTCGCTCATGATTGCGAGGTGATCAATATGCTGGACGGAGATGCTCTCGATGCCATCGTTACCAAACACAATCCTGACTTTATAGTTCCAGAGATAGAAGCGATCCGGACTGAGAGATTTTACGATTATGAAGCTAAGGGATTCACCGTGGTGCCTTCTGCTAAAGCGGCTAATTATACAATGAACCGAAAAGCGATCCGTGATCTTGCCGCCCAGGAACTCGGTCTAAAAACTGCGCCTTATCGATATGCTACCTCCTCAGAAGAATTGGCGCAGGCCATTTCAGAAATTGGTATTCCCTGCGTGGTAAAGCCATTAATGTCGTCTAGTGGAAAAGGGCAAAGTACCGTTAGAACAGAAGCTGATATTGAAAAAGCCTGGCGCTATTCACAGGAAGGATCCCGTGGAGATGTGGCTGAAGTGATCGTTGAAGGTTTTATAGATTTCGATTATGAAATAACCTTATTAACCGTGACTCAACGAGAGGGCCCCACCTTGTTTTGTCCGCCTATTGGACACCGGCAAGAAGGTGGCGATTATCGGGAAAGCTGGCAACCGGCTAAGATGCTGGATGAAGATCTTGAAACTGCACAGCAAATGGCCGACCGGGTTACTGAAGCTTTAGGTGGTGCAGGTATTTGGGGTGTTGAATTTTTCGTGTCAGATGAAGGTGTTTATTTTTCCGAACTTTCTCCTCGACCTCATGATACAGGTATGGTAACCCTGGGAAATACACAAAATTTCAACGAATTTGAACTTCATCTAAAAGCGGTTCTTGGATTGCCCATCCCGGAAATTTCCCTGGAGCGCATTGGAGCTTCATCTGTTATTCTGGCAACAGGACATTCCGAGCAACCCACTTTCACCGGAATTGAACAACTTTCGGCAGCACCTAAAAGTGATTTCAGACTCTTTGGAAAACCAACTTCGCGTCCTAACAGGCGAATGGGAGTAGTGGTTACTTACGATGCCCTTTCAGCAGATATTTCCGAAGTGATCCAAAGAGCTAAAGATCTTTCTTCAAAGGTGACAGTGAACCTGTGATCAGCGGTTTCTCCAGAAGAATGGAGTAAACAATATCAATACGGTAAATAATTCCAAACGTCCGATCAGCATAAGGAAGGTAGACCACCATTTCGCTATATCTGGCAGGATCGCATAATTACCTGTCGGGCCCAGATCGCCTAATGCCGGTCCTACATTCCCCAGTGTAGAGGCGGCGGCGCCCAGTGCCGTACTGAAGTCTAATCCCAACCATGAAAAAACAAGTACTCCTACAATAAAGGACAGCATGTAGAGAATAAAAAATGCGAGTATATTAAACACAATCGGTTGTTGTACGGCCTTCCTGTTATAGCGTACCGGTAGAATCGCATTGGGATGCAAGGTCCTGCGGAATTCGATGATCCCATTTTTGATCATAATAAGATGGCGCACTATTTTCACACCTCCTGCTGTAGAACCCGACGAACCCCCAAGGAACATAAGTCCGAAGAAGAAAATTGTTAAGAATGGGGTCCATAATGTATAATCCGCTGTCGAGAATCCTGTGGTGGTAACGATAGCCAGCACCTGGAAGAGTCCATGACGGATGGCACTTTCCAATTCACCCCAAACCAGGGGATGATCCACTGTTGAAGCGGATGGATCGGCCTGAAAATAAATCATTGCCGATGCAACAATGGTCAAGCCAATAATAAAATATCCGTAGAGTTTGAATTCCTCATCCCGGAAAACTTTGCTGAATTTAGTCTTGAAGGCAAAGTAACTCAGTACGAAATTAGTTCCGGCCAAAAACATGAAAATCATAATGATATATTGAATGACGGGTGTGTCATTCCAATAGGCGACACTGGCATTCTTTGTTGAAAATCCACCGGTACTCAGTGTACTGAGCGAGTGGTTAATTGCATCGAAGAAACTCATACCAGCAACCTTTAAGAGTATGGTTTCAGCAGCTGTATAACCAAAATATATGATCCAGAGACGTTTGGCAGTGTCCGTGATCCTGGGATGCAATTTATCTCCTCCCGGACCAGGTGCTTCCGCAGCAAAAAGTTGCATTCCACCAATACCCAATAAAGGCAGAATTGCGATGGCGAGCACAATGATTCCCATACCACCGATCCAATGTGTTACGCTACGCCAGAATAAAACCCCTTTAGGAACACTCTCTATATCGTTCAGTATGGACGCTCCGGTCGTAGTATATCCGCTCATGGTTTCAAAAAATGCATTAGTGAAACCCGGTATGGTGCCAGTAAATAAATAAGGTAAGGTACCGGCCAGTGACATCATGATCCAGCCGAAGGTCACAATAAGGTACCCTTCTCGCTTCTGAATTTCTTTCTGATGGTTACGGGTGACTAGCATAAGGATGGTACCCACAGCCAGTACTGTCAATCCGGAATACACCATAGGAAAGCCCACCCCGTCATCATAGGCAAAACTAACTACTGAAGAAAGCAAAATAAAACCTCCGTTAACAAGTAGCAGGAGCCCCATGAGATGAAAGATGATCTTGTAATTAAGCTTAGAGAATGAGCTCATCAGACGAAAAGTTTTTCAACTTTTTTAATAGATTGAGGCAGGGAACATACAACGATCCGGTCTCCACTTTTTATTTCGAAGCCCCCAAGGGCGATTAGCCCTTCTCCGTCCCGGATAACGCCTCCAATTACTGCCGATCTTGGAAATTCTATTTCTCTAACGGTCTTATTGCAAACTTCGGACGATGGTGTTACTAAAAATTCAACCAACTCGGCATTCATATTATTGAGCTTGGTCATAGCAACAATTTCTCCCTTTCGGACATACCGGAATATGTTATTGGCGGCCAGGAGTTTTTTGTTGATTAGGGTATCTATACCAATTGAATGGGAAAGCTGAAAGTAGTCCATATTTTCAACCAGGGCGATGGTTTTGCGAACTCCCCTCGACTTTGCAACCAGGCAAGACATGATATTTGTTTCACTGTTTCCGGTTACGGAAATAAAGGCGTCCATGTCCTTAATCGCCTCCTCCTCCAATAATTCAACATTTCGGCCATCACCGTTTATAACCAAACAACTAGGAATATCATCGGCTATTTCAAAGGCCTTCTCCTTATCGGTTTCAATAAGTTTAACCTTAAAACTATTTTCACACAGGTACCTGGCAGTTTGACGTCCAATGGCACTGCCTCCAAGAATCATTACATTGCGAATATCTTCTTTGACTATTCCGGAAAGTTTATAGATATAGTCTACCCCGGCTTCGGTAGTGGTAAAATAGACCTGATCACCTTCTTTAAATTGTGTGTCTCCCCGAGGGATGAGGGTATATTGAGTCCCATAGCGCTGAATTGCTATAGGAACATAATCCAGTTCAGAATATTCCTGCCCTATCTCTTTAACGGTTTTACCAACAAACGCCGCTGTTCGGGAAAGATGCAATCCAACCATAGTTAACGCTCCTTCGTCGAATTCATAGGTGTCGTTAAAGGCGCTTTGATTAAGTAACAATTCAATTTCATTGGCCGCTAAAGATTCAGGAGAGATCAATTCATCAATACCGAATTTCGTAAAATCAACGACTTCCTTATTCTCAATGAATTCGGTATTTGAAATTCTGGCAATCGTACGTTTAGCGCCTAACTGTTTCGCTAATACACAAACTGTAATATTCGTTGTTTCACTGGACGTAACTCCTATTACGAGATCTGTTCGCTCTACCTTCGCGTCTTTCAGTATTGAAAGGGAAGTAGCATCTCCCTTAATCACCCGTATATCGAGATGTGTGTCGGCATATGCCAGGGACTCTCTGTTAGTATCAATTAAGGTAATGTCCTGAGATTCGAAAGAAAGGAGTTTTGCTAAATGAAATCCTACTTCACCCGCACCTGCTATTATGATTTTCATAGTTATCGGTAAGCAATACGATGTGCAAATGTATGTAAATTTAGAAAACAAGCGGGACAAAGAACTGATAAGTTGACCGCTTTTTAAATTATTGATCAATCTAAACTATCATAGAAATCAGGTTAATAAACTGAAGTTATCCCAGGTAGGGATTTCTTTAAAAAAGTCCGTAGCTTTGCAGCTTTATTTTATGGAAGCAGGAATAGGCGTTATGAAAGAAAATGTGACCCCATATAAGGATTCGGATTTAACCAAAAAGAAGCAGGTCGAGCAGATGTTCGACACTATTTCGGGCAACTATGACGGATTGAATCGCGTAATATCCTTGGGTGCAGATGTAAAATGGCGGAAGAAAGTAGTTAAAATGATTGCGGATTCTAATCCATCGTCGATTTTAGATATCGCGACCGGTACTGGTGATCTGGCCATAAAGTTTACCGAAAAAAGTACTGCTGATAAGGTAGTAGGCCTCGATATATCGGAAGGGATGCTTTCGGTAGCTCGCAAAAAAACCGAGAATTCGGACCTGGCAGACAGGGTCTCCTTTATTAAAGGTGATAGCGAGGCCTTACCATTTTCCGACAATTCGTTTGATGCCATCACTGTTTCCTTCGGGATTCGTAATTTTGAAAACCTTGAAAAAGGACTGTCGGAGATATACAGAGTGCTTAGTCCTAAAGGATTATTTGTGATCTTAGAAACTTCCGTACCCAAGAATTTTCCATGGAAACAAGGCTACTTTGTGTATACCCGGGGAATAATGCCGGTGATAGGGAAAATCTTTTCAAAAGACAAAGTGGCCTATAATTATCTTTCGGAAAGTGCATCGGTATTCCCGCATGGTGAAGTTCTCAACAATATTTTAAAGAAAATTGGGTTTAAAGAGGTGAAAAATATGCCACAGACATTTGGAGTGGCCACCATTTATAGCGCTACTAAATAACTATGAAAAAATTACTTATTGTCTTAGCCGTTCTTCTGTTTGCCGAAAGTGCACAGGCTCAGTTGTTCAGTAAAGAACGATTGGCAAATTTGGAAAACTTCGACAAACGCTTTCTTACCTGGGGATACTTTCTGGGCTTCAATAGTTATGATTTTAAGTTTGAATATGACAATCAGTTCACCGATCAGAACACCGATATTTTAATGGAAGGGCAGGCTGGTTTTAATGTTGGGCTGATTGGTGATATGAGGGTTAACAGGTACGTGAATCTTCGACTTGAGCCCGGGTTGTACTATACACAGCGAAATCTGATCTTCCCGAATTTCGAAGAAGAAAAGGACTACTTGCGTGAAGTTAAATCTACTTATATTCATGTTCCGCTGTTGGTAAAGATCTCCACCAAACGATTAAATAACATAAAGCCATTTATTGTGGGTGGAATATCTACGTCACTCAACCTTTCCAGTAATGAAGATAACCCTGAGGATAACTTTGAAGGACAGTTTCGGACGACTAAAACAACCAGCTATTACGAATTAGGATTTGGTGTTGACTTGTATTTGTACTTCTTTAAATTTACTCCATCCATAAGAGGTGTCTTTGCCTTCGGTAATGAATTGGTACCCGATGATGATCCTAATAGTCCCTGGACAGGAAACATAACCTCAATGGCTACGCGGGGAATTTTTGTGAACTTTACCTTCCAGTAACCCTTCTGAATTCACTTAACATGATAGCTGTGGCAGTGGCCACATTCAAACTCTCGGTTGCCTGAATATCACCAAATCGCGGGATGGTAATCCGATAATCTAACAGTTGCTCCACCGCTGAAGAAATCCCATTCGCTTCATTCCCCATAACTAAAATTCCTTCGGAAGGTAATTGCCGGGAATATACTGAATCCCCGTCCATGACAGCTCCATAAACAGGCATTGCTGAATTATCAATAAATTCTTCGAGTTTTAAGTAATTTACCTGAACGCGGGCTATAGACCCCATAGTAGATTGGACGACCTTCGGATTGTAGCAATCTACCGTATCGATTGAACACACAAGCTGCTTAATTCCGAACCAATCGCAAAGCCTGATAATCGTTCCCAAATTTCCAGGGTCCCGCACTGCATCCAGGACTAATACAAGACCGGTTTCTTTGATCTCCTTTTCCTGAGGGATCTCAAAAACCGCCAAAGCAGTGTTCGCTGTTTTAAGAAAACTGATCTTCTGAAGTTCATTTTTAGAGATTAACTCGGTGTTCTCTGGAAATGAATCAATCGTATCCGTGGCGAATAATAAATGCAGGTTTAAACCTTCATTAATCAGTTCGCGTATAACTTTCGGCCCTTCAGCAACAAATAATCCGCTTTTATCGCGGTACTTTTTTTGCTGTAGTCCCGTTATTAATTTTATTTGACTTTTACTGATCAAAATATAGTATTTTTGAAATGATAGTAAACGCGGCCGATTGATTAAAACCCTCACAAAAATATCATTAATTTCAGGATTTCTAATATTGTTCTATTCCTGTAATGCGGTTAAGCGGGTTGGTGAGGATGATTTCTTGCTCACCGAAAATGAAATATATGTAGACAGCGTGCGGGTAAAGGACGAGAAAGTGATGAGCCAGCTGGTGCAGCGACCAAATTCCAAAGTATTTGGTATCCCCTTCGGAATATTCATCTATAACATTGCAAATCCCACACCTGATTCTACCTTTCAGAAATGGTTGCACAAGAATCCTAAACGAGAACAACGCCTGGTGAACTTACTTTCAGGAAAACAGGTTGACGAGCTGGGTAATAGCTATATCGGAATCAATAAGTGGTTTGAACGAACTGGCAGCGAACCCGTGATCATAGATGCAGTTAGAACAAGCAAATCGCTAGAACGATTAAAAAATTATTATTCCAGCTTCGGATGGTTTAATGTGGAAGGTGATTACAGAATTGTCCCAAATGAGAAAAAGGAGAAACGGGCTATTGTCGAGTACAGCTTGAATTTACACAAACCCTATATAATCGATTCGATCACGACACAGATTAGTTCTCCTGTGGTCGATAGTCTGTTCAGGCTATCAGCACAAAACTCCTTTATTGAACAAGGCAAACAATTTGCAAACAACGATTTCAACAATGAACGCGACCGCTTAACGATTCAGTTCCGGAATTCGGGATTATATTATTTCGATCAGGATTATATCACGTTTGAAGCTGATACGGTAAACACCGATCACAAAGCGAATATAACATACATTATCCCGGACCGCAGGATCAGAATTGAAGATAGTACACACACGGAGCCTTTTAAGGTCCACAATATCAATGAGGTTCGGGTCGTAACGGATTATACTTTTGAGAATCGTAATAGAACTCTTTCAGACTCGGTAATTTATGAGGGATATAAAATTTACAGTTATGATCCACAGAAATTCAGGCCAAAGGCAATCACCGATGCTATTTCCATTACTCCTAATTCAATTTTTAAGGATATCGATCGAACGCTTACTTATAATCAGATAAGTGATTTGCGCATATTTAAATATCCGAATATCAACTATCTGGAAGATCCGGCTGATAGTACCGGAACCGGACTAATCGCCAGTATTTTACTTACACCCAGAGAGAAATATTCCTGGCAAATAGATTTTGATGTGATCCCAATTCCTTCTCCCATCCAGCAGTTTGGACTGGGATTCAGTTCGACATTCCTGATACGAAATGTATTCCGAGGGGCCGAGACACTTGGAATATCGGCAAGGGGAAGCGTAGGTTCGTCTAAAGACGCCGCGGATAGTGAAAGTACATTCTTCAATATTTCGGATGTAGGTGCTGATGCAAAACTCACCTTTCCCCGGATATTATTTCCCATCAATACAGAGGGATTTATCGAGAAGTATATGTCCCCTTCCACAAGCGTTAGCCTGGGTATCAACGCTCAGAATAATATTGGGCTAGACCGCCAGAACTTCAACGGAATTTTTGACTATCGCTGGAGGCCATCAAATATTAAGACCTATACTTTTGAACTTGCCAATGTCCAGTACGTACGCAATTTGAATACAAATAATTATTTCAATGTCTACAGGAACTCCTTTGATATATTGAATGAAGTTGCCAGGGACATCGAAAACACCAACTTGGGAAGTATAGATCCCGATTACTACACAACAGACGAAAACGGCACATTAACCCTAAATTTACCTGATGGAGCAGATAATTTTATATCGGATATTGATAACGGCAACATCAATACTACTCCCGACAATACGGTTACGGTGAATAACATTAGTGAACGAAAGGACCGGTTAACCGAAAACAACTTGATATTCGCTACCAGTTTTCAATGGCTCCGTGATACACGAGAAAATATTTTCGACAACAATTTTTCTCGTTTCCGTTGGAAAGTGGAAACGGCTGGTAATATGTTGTCCGGTATTTCCAAATTGGCCGGCATTGAGCAAAATGAGGCTGGGCAGTTCCGTACTTTCGGTGTGGCATTTTCACAATATCTCAAACTGGAAAGCGATTATATCAAGCACTGGGATCTGAAAAACGGGAATATCTTTGCAATACGGGCATTTGCGGGAATCGCAATTCCGTATGGCAACAGTAACAGTATTCCGTTTACAAGAAGTTACTTCGCCGGTGGGGCTAACGACAACAGAGGATGGGGGCCCTATGACCTCGGGCCGGGAAGTAGCGGTAGCGCCGATGAATTTAACGAAGCTAATTTTAAAATTGCACTTAATGCAGAATACCGTTACACTATCCTGGGTGATTTTAAAGGCGCCTTCTTCATCGACGCCGGAAATATCTGGAATGCCTTCGATAACGTAGAGGACGAAGCCAGCCGATTCACGGACTTAGGCGACCTCTCGGAATTGGCCATTGCTTCTGGGCTTGGGCTGCGCTACGACTTTAGTTTTTTTGTTCTAAGGTTCGACGGCGGATTTAAAACCTATAATCCTCAAAGACCTGAAGGGGAACGATGGTTTAAAGAGTATAATTTTGCCAATATAGTCTATAATATCGGTATTAACTATCCGTTCTAAACCGGTAAAATTTTGTTACTTTTGCTATTCTAATCAACCAATATATGAGTCACAATATTACACCGGGTGTCGCTACTGGCACTGAAGTTCAGAAGATACATCAATACGCCAAGGATAAAGGTTTTGCTATGCCTGCTGTAAATGTTATAGGGTCGAATAGCATGAATACGGTAATGGAAACTGCTGCCGAACTAAACAGCCCTGTAATTATCCAATTCTCTAATGGTGGCGCTCACTTTAATGCTGGAAAAGGACTTTCCAATGAAAATCAGCGCGCTGCAATTGCTGGTGCAGTAGCTGGGGCAAAACATACACATGAGATGGCCCGAGTATATGGGGCAACGGTGATAATGCATACCGATCATTGTGCAAAAAAGCTATTACCATGGGTAGATGGAATGCTCGACGCAGGAGAACGATTTTATAAAGAGAATGGAAAATCCTTATACAGCTCTCATATGCTGGATCTTTCTGAAGAACCCATTGAAGAAAATATAGAAATCTGCAAGCGGTACCTGGAACGAATGAGTAAAATGGATATGACGCTTGAGATCGAATTGGGTATTACAGGTGGAGAAGAAGATGGCGTAGACAATACCGATGTCGATTCTTCAAGACTATACACTCAGCCAGAAGAGGTTGCGTATGCCTATGAAGAACTAATGAAAGTAAGTGATCAGTTTACAGTTGCAGCTGCTTTTGGAAATGTCCACGGAGTATACAAACCCGGAAATGTACAATTAACCCCAGTAATCCTTAAAAATTCTCAGGAATATGTTCAGAAGAAATATGGAACCGGACATAATCCTATCGATTTTGTTTTCCATGGAGGAAGTGGATCTACCGTCGATGAGATCCGTGAAGCAATAGGTTATGGGGTTGTGAAAATGAATATTGATACCGATCTACAATTTGCCTTTAACGAAGGAATTCGCGACTATATGACAGGTAATATCGGCTATTTGAAAACTCAGATAGGCAATCCCGACGGTGATGATATCCCTAACAAAAAATACTACGACCCCAGAAAATGGCTTCGAGAGGGAGAACTTACCTTTAAGAAACGATTGATAAAGGCCTTTGAAGACCTTAACAACATAAACACATTATAAACCGAAAATCCCCCCATTATGGCTTGGTTTAAAAGAACAAAAAAAGGAATTCAAACACCGACGGAAGAAAAGAAGGACGTACCTAAGGGCTTGTGGTACAAATCTCCAACTGGTAAAATTGTCGACTCAGAGGAACTCGAAAAAAATTATTATGTAAGCCCGGAAGATGGTTATCACGTTCGAATTGGCAGTAAAGAATATTTTGAAATACTCTTTGATAACAATGAATATAAGGAACTGGACAAGAACATACAGTCTAAGGATCCACTTCATTTTGAAGATAACAAGAAATACACCGATCGCCTGAAAGATGCCCAGGAAAAAACTGGCTTGAAGGATGCTGTGCGTACAGCGGTTGGGAAATCTATGGGTGAAGATATTGTGATTGCCTGTATGGATTTCAGTTTCATCGGTGGATCCATGGGAAGTGTTGTTGGTGAGAAAATAGCACGGGCGGCAGATCATGCCTTGAAAAACAAGTTGCCATTCATCATCATATCTAAGAGTGGTGGTGCGCGAATGATGGAAGCCGCACTCTCACTTATGCAATTGGCGAAGACAAGTGCGAAATTAGCGCAGCTTGCAAACGCTAAAATTCCTTATATCTCACTATCAACCGATCCGACGACCGGAGGCACGACGGCTTCATTTGCCATGTTGGGTGATATCAATATTAGTGAACCTGGCGCCTTGATTGGTTTTGCCGGGCCTCGTGTAGTACGTGATACCACAGGAAAAGATTTACCTGAAGGATTCCAAACTGCCGAATTCGTATTGGAACATGGTTTCCTGGATTACATAACGCATCGCAAGGATCTGAAACGCAATATCAATCTGTATCTAGATCTGATCCTGAACAGGCCCTTACGGGAAAAAACAGCATAAAAAAAGCCGCTCATAAGAGCGGCTTTTTAAATTCCAATAAATACTAATTGAGTATTATGGTGTAGTCAACTCCGTTCACGGTTAGTATTGCAATATTATCGCAAGTCCCATCTCCGAAGTTCAGGATGCCCTGGTTGCCATTTCTGGTGATTTCAACAATTCCGCTTACAAAATGCGGACAGGTTGCTTCTCTGCGCAGTGCTTCAGTAATAATTCCGTAATGAGAAAAGCCTGTGTTGGAATTCACTTCACGATTCCCTGTTACCAGCCACACATTATCGGTCCATGTTCCACTTCCAACACCTTCGATCCATTCTCTTACCCTTGTTCCATCTTTTTGGAGAACAAGTCCTCCTTGAAATGAAATTTGAAGATCAGCATGAACCGTAGATTGCGGATTCCCATTCGCATTGTTTCTTTCACGAAAAATGGTAGCTCCGCCAGCCACCTCATTACCATTCCAAGTAAAATTCTGGAAGGTATATGTTATGGTACGTGTTCCATTCTGAACAGGCCCGTATGTGATGTTTACGATCCCGGATACCACAGCTCCATTCTGCAATTCGCATCCAAAACCAAAGTCAAGGGTTACGAAGGTGACGCCATTTTCTGAACTTAATGTTATGGTCACACAATCCGGGAAAAGGCTAACAGTTCTACCACTATCTTCTTCAATTTCGGTATAGGCCGTTTCCAGCATGTGTATTACGCCATCCGAGGCGGCATCAGCCTTAGACACTTCTTGGGATTCTTCCACGAAGACCAGATCGGAATTATTACTGGTTTCAACCTCCGTAGCTTCATCTTTGCTACAGGAAGTAAATACAAGACTAAACATTAGTACGCTTAAAATTCCTGAAATAAATAGATTTTTTTTCATGATACATTATTTAAAAGTTAGTATCATTTGGACTAAATCTAGATAAAATGGTTTAATGAAATATTTGAATTTTTTAATTTTATTTAATTGATAATCAATATTTTACATAAAAAAAGCCGCTCATAAGAGCGGCTCTTTACTTAGCATTTGACTATCTATAGAATTATGGGAAATTCTTGTCCGTTTATAATTAAAGTGGCCTGGTTATCACACTCTCCATCACCCCAGTCTATAGTACCGGTAAATCCTTCCTGCTGAATTTCAAGTACCCCACTTACTAAATAAATACATGATAATTTTTTAACCAATGTTGTTGTTACTTCGCCACTTCTGGTAAAACCATTTGAAAATTCGGTATTCCAACTTCCGTTGATCTCATATACATTATCAAACCAGGTACCACTGCCAACACCCTCTACCCATTCGATAATCCTGTTTCCTTCTCTTGTGGCAGTAACAGATGTACCGGGAAAACTTACAGTTATAGTTTCCGTGGCAGAGGATTGTGGATTGCCATTCTGATTTGCGATTTGGCGAATTACCTCACCACCACCGGCAACATTGTTGTTGTTATAGGTAAAATCCTGATAGGTGTATTCAATAATACGTGAACCGGCTTCAAAAGGACCATATTCAATAAAAATACCTCCGGAAACTACGGCACCATTGTTAAGCTGACATCCCTCACTAAAAGTGATAGTGATCGTTCCTCCATTTCCGCTGGGATTGATCACTATTTCCGCACACGAAGGAAAAAACGAAATATTGTTACTTCTTCCCTCCTCGGTTTCCACATAGGCTGCTTCCATGACATTGAACGATCCTTCCACAATATTATCCGTTTGCGCTGCTCTAGCTGTATTTTCCGCAGAGAAGTTAACTTCCTGATTATCTTGACTATCGTCATCATTGCTACAACTAAATAGCATTAGACCAACTGCCAGAAAAGAAAATAGGGCCGTTTTCTTTAAATATGTTTTCATTTGTATTGTGTTTAAAGTTATTAATGTTAAGACTTCTTTAACGTTTAAAGGTTTAATTAAGTATGTAAAATGAATAAAAAGACACAGAACCAAGTAATATATTCGCCTGTTTTTGTATTTTTGCAGCCTGATAGATCAGAAAGATCATTCATATACATAAAAATCATTTAAATAATATTGGCATGTATTTAACACCAGAAGTAAAAAAAGACATTTTTAAAAAACACGGTAAGTCCGAAAATGACACCGGTTCTGCGGAGGGACAGATTGCCCTTTTCACGCACCGTATTGATCATTTAACCAAGCACCTGAAAGCGAATCACAAAGATTACAATTCAGAACGCTCATTGGTTAAATTGGTAGGAAAGCGTCGTTCTTTATTGGATTATCTTATGAAGAAAGACATTATGCGCTACCGTGCTATAGTTAAAGAATTAGGATTACGTAAGTAATACTCAAGGGACACTTTTGTGTCCCTTTTATTTTTTTCAGCGGTAAAGCTGAACATATAGAAAAAGCTACCCTTAGGTTTTTCATTGGTCAACCACACAACAACACAACTTGCGATCGAGCAACGATCGCTGACCAAATTAACCGTACTACCAGGCCATTGCCCAGTAGTACAATTGAAAAACAATTAAAATGATACCTAAAGTATTTAAAGAGGTCATTGACCTCGGTGATGGTAGAGAAATTACCATCGAAACCGGAAAATTGGCAAAACAAGCCCATGGTTCTGTGGTTGTCCAGTCCGGAAACTGTATGCTACTTTGTACAGTAGTTTCAAATTATGAACAAAAGGATCTGGATTTTCTTCCTTTAACGGTGGATTATCGTGAGAAATTTGCCGCTTCAGGGCGTTATCCCGGCGGATTCTTTAAGAGAGAAGCACGTCCCAGCGATGGAGAAATTCTAACCATGCGATTGGTGGACCGTGTATTAAGACCATTATTCCCAAAAGATTATCATTCCGAAACACAGGTAATGATTCAATTAATGTCTCATGATGAGCATGTGATGCCGGATGCCATGGCAGGACTGGCGGCTTCTGCGGCTATTCAGTTATCCGACTTCCCTTTTGAATGTGCTATTTCTGAGGTACGCGTTGGACGTGTGGATGGTAAACTTGTAATCAACCCGACCAGGGAACAATTGGCTGAATCAGACCTCGATATGATTATCGGTGCATCTGCAGATTCTGTTATGATGGTGGAAGGAGAGATGAAAGAGATTTCAGAAGAAGAAATGGTAGAAGCCATTGAATTCGCTCACGAGGCCATTAAAGTTCAGGTTGCCGCTCAAATGAGGTTGGCCGAAGCCTTCGGAAGAAAAGAAGTTCGTGAATATGAAGAAGATCCAGAAGATGTAGATCTTGAAAAGAAAATTCACGATATGGCATACGATAAAGTATACGCCATTGCAAAAGCAGGATCTTCGAAACATGAACGCGGGGAAGCCTTTTCAGCAATAAAAGAAGAGATTCTCGCAACTTTCTCTGAAGAAGAGCTCGAAGAAAACGAAGATCTGATTAAAAAATACTACCGTAAAGCGGAAAAAGAAGCCATCCGTGACCTGACCTTAAACGAAGGTCTTCGTTTGGATGGTAGAAAACCGGATGAAGTAAGGCCTATCTGGTGTGAAGTAGACTATTTACCGTCTACTCACGGTTCGTCAATCTTCACCAGAGGTGAAACACAGGCATTGGCAACGGTTACCCTGGGAACTTCCAGAGAAGCAAACCAAATTGATATGCCTTCTTTTGAAGGAGAAGAAACATTCTACCTTCATTATAACTTCCCTCCGTTCTGTACTGGAGAGGCTCGTCCTATTCGCGGTACATCACGTAGAGAAATTGGCCACGGGAACCTGGCACAGCGTGCACTTAAAGGTATGATACCTGAAGATTGCCCTTATACAGTTCGAGTGGTAAGTGAAGTACTCGAATCGAATGGTTCATCATCCATGGCAACTGTTTGTAGCGGAACCATGGCTTTAATGGATGCTGGAGTACAAATGGTGAAACCGGTTTCAGGTATTGCCATGGGATTGATCTCCGATACAGAATCGGGAAAATATGCGGTACTTTCAGATATTCTCGGTGACGAGGATCACCTGGGTGATATGGACTTTAAAGTTACCGGTACTGCAGATGGGATTACCGCTTGCCAGATGGACATCAAGGTAAAAGGATTGAGTTATGAGATCCTTGTGAATGCATTAAAGCAAGCACGTGATGGAAGACTACACATTTTGGATAAGCTTACCGAAACAATAGCGCAACCAAATCCGGACGTGAAACCTCACGCACCGAAAATGGTGACCACTATAATACCAAATGAGTTCATAGGTGCGTTGATCGGACCAGGTGGAAAAGTGATCCAGGAACTTCAGAAGGAGACCAAAACCACCATCGTTATCAATGAAGATCCGGTGACTGAAGAAGGAATCGTCGAGATTCTTGGAACCGATCAGACTGGTATTGATGCAGTGCTGGCTAAGATCGATTCTATTACTTTCAAACCAGAAGTTGGAAGCGTATATGAAGTAAAAGTGATCAAGATACTGGACTTCGGCGCTGTGGTAGAATATGTCGAGGCTCCCGGAAATGAGGTGCTACTGCATGTTTCGGAATTAGCCTGGGATCGCACAGAGAATGTTACCGATGTGGTGAACATGGGTGATGTATTCGATGTGAAGTACTTTGGAATTGATTCAAGAACACGTAAAGAGAAAGTCTCACGGAAGGCATTGTTTCCAAAACCGGAAGGATATAAAGAAAGACCTCCACGCAGCGATAATCGCGGACGGGATAATCGCGGACGTGATAACCGAGGACGTGACAATAGAAATCGGGATAATAAGAAACGAGATTAAATAATAATCGCGTTATTGCCAAAAGCAAAAGCCACCCAATATTGGGTGGCTTTTTTGCATCTATTAATTAGAGGCTCGTTACATCAACTTTTCGATACCATTTTAGGTAGAATTGAACTAAAAATGATACGAAATTCCTACATTATTTTGTAATTCCATAGAGTAAATTTCTTAAATTTTTGATACAAAATTCATTTCATCGAGATTAATATGTATTACATCGAATCTTATTCAATTTGTTGTAAGAATATACTACATTCGTTTTCGAAGGAAAATTCCTTCAACTAAATAGCCCCCAAATGAGTACGCTTATAAGCCGTTTATTCGCAAGAAACGACGAATCAGCAATATATGAAGAAGTGTGTAATGATCCCAGGAGAGCGATCCTGGATTATTTATACGACCTAGCTTCAAATTCAGTTCATCTTTCTGAACTGCAAACTCAGATTTCCGATACAGTTTTTGATAAAGACCCATTTTTTGCAGACATGCAATTAGTGCAAAATTATCTTATGCTGGAAAATTATCTAATTCGCAAAGATCCCAAATTTATTGGATCGGCTTTAGATCTCCGTACCAGGGTTCACGATAATTTCCCGGAACTGGTAAACTCGGGATCTTTCAAACTTCTGCTTGAGAATGAATCTAATCAAGGTGCGCTGCTCGCAAGGGTCTATTTAAACCTATTGTTAAATCGTATCCTACAGGATCACCCGGATAACAGTGATGCCCGTGATTGGTTAGAACGTATCGCCATAAGGTTTCCCGACAAGTCAAAACTTAACATCGTAGAACGCATCAATTTATTGAGAAGATTAAAAGAAGCTTCCTACGAGATGTATCATGAACTGGTTGAAGTCCTTGGTGTCAAGGTTACTGAACGTTACTATTTTGATAGTTATACCGAACTTGGGAATATCTACAAAAACCTGAAAGGCATCAAAGATGTTAATGACGTGATCCCCAACGGTCAAGATGTTCCGAAAGGTATTCCGGTCCGCAAGCTTATTACTCTTGAGGATAGCAAAGATCCTCAGAGTTCCGATACGATCAGTAATGCACAGTATAAGTCCATATTAGAAAATATACTGGATGGATTTATTTTGATAGATAAAAAAATGCGCATAGTGGAGGCTAACAATACCGCCATGCAGATAATGGGACTCCGTCCTAACACTTTAAAATTTCAAAATCTAAAAGAATTCCTTCCGGAAGAAATATCAAGCGGGCTTCAGCAGGATCTTAATCGTCATGATTCTTCTATTCCCAGCGTTATTCTGGGAAAGCGCCATGAAACGATTTTAACGACTAAGGATGGAAAACATGAGGATTATGAGATCTCGATAACCAATAATTATGATAGCGAGAAAAAGACCTACAGTGTACTTCTTACAAATATCAGCCATAAGAAGCATATGCTGGATGCAATTAGGGACGCTAAGGTGAATGCGGAACGCACGGCTAAGGCGAAGTCCACCTTCCTTTCCAATATGAGTCATGAGATCCGGACTCCACTAAATGTGATACTTGGTCTTTCGGAAATGATCAAGAAAGGAGTTTCCGAAGAGAATGAAGTACTTCTTAAAAACATTGAGGGTATAGATTTTTCGGCCCAAAATCTACTATCCATTGTAAATGACATCCTTGACTTTTCAAAGATCGAAGCAGGCAAACTGACTATACAATCCATCGATTTCAACCTTCGAAAAGTAGTGGAGAATCTTTCCGATGGTTTTGAAATCAAAGCGAAGGAAAAAGGGTTGACCCTGGTTTCGGAAATGGGCCAAAATATCCCGGATATTGTAATTGGAGACCAATACCGTTTAAACCAGATACTAACAAATCTTATTGGTAACGCAATTAAATTCACCAAGGATGGCCAGATAAGTATTGGTGTTAAAATGATCTCGGAATACAATGACGAGGTTAAGCTTCAGTTCAAGGTGAAAGATACCGGTATTGGCATATCGAAAGAAAACCTCTCTAAAATTTTCGACAGTTTCTTCCAGGTAGAAAACAGGGAAGAAATGGAAATGTCCGGAACAGGTCTGGGACTGGCAATTACCAAGGAACTTATTAAGCTACAGGATGGAGATTTTACCGCAACCAGTGAACTTGGAGTAGGTTCCGAGTTTAAATTTACCCTTCCGTTTACACGAAGTAAACTGAAGAGTTTGAACGATTCGATTAAAACCTTTGTGCGGCAAGATAAGAAGCTGGAGGGGCTTAAAGTCCTGGTTGCTGAAGATAATAAAATGAACCAGTTCTATATCAAACAGCTACTTACCAATTTGAATGTAAGTGTTGATATTGCCGAAAATGGCCAGGAAGCTATTGAAATTTTTGAACAGGACAAATCGAATTATGACCTTATTCTGATGGATATGCATATGCCGGTGATGAATGGTATTGAAGCCATTACCAAGATCAGGAAAACGAATAAGGACCTTATAAAGAAGGTGCCCATCGTAGCCTGTTCGGCAGATGTGTTCCCGGAAGCACGCAAGAGCGCTATTAAGGCTGGGATCGATTTCTATCTCACCAAACCATTGAGTGAGGACGCCGTTAAAGAAGTTTTGTTCTGGTTGATTTCAGATGAGGAGTTCGATCCAAATAAAAATCTGGACAATATTACAACCTCCTCGAAAACAAAAGAAAAAGAAAGCCGCAGTGTCGATATGAATTTATTGAAGGAGACGTTTGATAATGATGAAGAATTTATCGCTTCTCTGCTAGAAGTTTTTATACAAACTACCCCGGAAGATTATAAAAGTATGCGCCACTGTATAGATAGAGAATATTACTCCAGGGCCAGTTCACTTGCACATAAGATGAAGTCGAGTTTCCAGAATCTGGGTATGACGGTGCATGGACACCATCTGCAACAAATAGAAAGCAACATTATTAAAACAGAAAGTATAGAGGAGGCAAAAAAACACCTTACAGCCTTCAGCCAGATGTATACCAAAGCACTGCTGGAAGTGAATTTGCTGCTCATAGAATTAAAACACAAATAATAAGAGCCTCCTTCGGGAGGTTTTTTTATATCCGTACGCAACCTTTTTTATGTGACAGACTAAAGAATTGAAAGAAGCCATTGAAAATTGTATAAAGTATGAATATATAGGAAGGTGTGATAATACCCTAATCGAATGTAAACGGAGGCGAAACTAGCTTCCTCGAATGCTGGTTTAATGTAAATTTAATGCCCTGTTAACCCGCGAAAAGAGGCGTTTTACCGAAAAACAATTAATCTTTTGTAACAAAACGCATCTTTTTTACGTATAATCCAATACGAAAGCGAATTTAACTTAAGAAAGGATAAACCTTAATGAGACAACTTAAAATTACGAAGCAGGTTACTAACAGAGAAACTGCTTCTTTAGACAAATACCTACAGGAAATTGGCAAAGTTGACTTAATCACCGCAGACGAAGAAGTAGAGTTGGCACAGCGCATAAAAGCGGGTGATCAACGTGCGTTGGAGAAGTTGACCAAAGCTAATTTGCGTTTCGTGGTTTCGGTAGCAAAACAATACCAGAATCAAGGACTTACTCTCCCGGATCTTATCAATGAGGGTAACCTTGGGCTTATTAAAGCAGCACAGCGTTTTGACGAAACCCGCGGATTCAAATTTATTTCCTATGCTGTTTGGTGGATTCGTCAATCTATCCTTCAGGCGTTAGCAGAACAATCGAGAATTGTACGTCTTCCCCTGAACAAGATTGGAAGTATCAATAAGATCAATAAAACCTTTGCATTTCTAGAGCAAGCGCACGAACGTCCGCCCTCTGCCGAAGAAATTGCAAAAGAACTGGATATGACCATTAACGATGTGAAGGAATCTATGAAAAATAGTGGCCGTCACGTATCCATGGATGCTCCGTTAGTGGAAGGTGAGGATTCTAACCTTTACGATGTATTGCGTAGTGGTGAATCACCAAATCCGGACAGAACCTTATTGCACGAATCACTTCGTACAGAAATAGAACGTGCCCTGGAAACTCTCACTCCTCGTGAAGCTGATGTGATTCGCCTTTATTTCGGTCTTGGAGATCAACATCCTATGACTTTGGAAGAAATTGGTGAAACTTTCGACTTAACACGAGAGAGAGTGCGACAAATTAAAGAAAAAGCGATCCGCAGACTGAAACATACTTCACGAAGCAAGATCCTTAAAACATACCTGGGATAACCCTGTAGCAAACTCAGGGACCACCCGGTAACCGTAACAACAGTTTATAAAATAACTGTTCGTTTTTTGATTGATGAATGACCCCCGGCTGATTACCGGGGGTTTTTTTGTACCTTTAGTTTAAGTAAGACTAACCATGTTACGAACGATTTGTTATGTGAGCACCGCATCACCCTCACTCAATAAGGAAGGGCTTTCGGAACTCTACAAGGAAGTGATACTTAAAAACACTTTATTTAATATAACCGGTATTCTATTATATTCGGATGGTAATTTTATGCAGATAATGGAAGGCGAAGCGGACGAACTTGGTGCACTATATCAAAATATAGAAAATGATTCCCGCCATCATCATTTAATAAAACTAACAGAAAGTAATATTTCCCAAAGGATTTTCGAAAACTACTCCAACGGTTTTACCATTGTGAACAACGAATCAGAGGTCTTTAAACTCAATCTTTACCTGAAATGGTTGAAAGAAAACTTTGAAGGCGATGTTGAGAGGCTCTTCAAGATAGTTAAACCCTTTCTTAAGTATATCTGAACCTAAAGCGTCTGTCTGTTTTCTATACCGATTTTTGTATCTTCGGAAAAACAACCAATACCTACCATGTATACCATTTGTTACGTGAGCAGTGCTCGCGTGAATATCACCGAAGATGAATTAACCGATCTATTCGGAATCACAGAAAAGAACAATATCGGCAAAAACATAACGGGCATTCTTCTATATGAAAGCGGAAAGTTCCTCCAGGTTCTGGAAGGTGAGGAAACAGTGTTGAAAAATTTATATGAAAAAATCGAAGCTGATTCAAGACACAACAATATCTTTGTGATTCTAAATCAAAAATGCAAACGCCGAATATTCGAGAAATATGCGTCGCGATTCAGTATAGTAAAATCAAAAGAAGAATTACAAACAATAGAAATCTATCTGAATCAAATTGAAGATTCACCAAACCTGAAATATGTAAAAGGCCTTCTCGAACCTTTTCTGTTATAAGCCTATGAGCGCTATTATTGCACCCTCAATCCTCGCCGCCGATTTTGCCAACCTGCAACGTGATTGCGAACTAGTTAACAACAGCCAGGCAGACTGGTTCCACCTGGATGTCATGGATGGTGTTTTTGTTCCCAATATTTCATTTGGTATGCCGGTAATTAAAGCTATTGCCAAACATGCCAACAAAACTCTCGACACGCATCTTATGATAGTGGACCCGGACCGTTACATTAAAACTTTTGCCGATTTGGGAGTAAATGTGCTAACGGTGCATTATGAAGCCTGCACACATTTACATCGCACACTTCAAGCAATTAAGGCTGAAGGCATGCAAGCCGGAGTAGCTCTAAATCCCCACACCAATGTTTCCCTGATTGAGGACACTCTTAAGGATATCGACCTGGTATGTGTTATGAGCGTGAATCCGGGATTCGGTGGCCAAAGTTTTATTGAGAATACATATAAAAAAGTCCGAACTCTGAAAAAAATGATAATGGAACAAGGAGCTTCCACGAAAATTGAAATTGACGGTGGTGTAACCAACAAGAACGCCGTCCAGCTGGTTGAAGCAGGTGCCGATGTTTTAGTTGCAGGCAGCTATGTATTCAGATCGGATGACCCCACAGCTACAATCGCAGGATTAAAAGAGCTTGCATCATAGATCTATGCTTGTTTTTATTGTCTGAATTTATAATTCAAGACTGCTTTTAGTTGTTTCCTGACTATATTCGAAACTATATTTGGATATGCAAGAAGCGCCTTCCTTTGATACCTGGACCTCGATATTCTTAATCGCTGTCGCGATGGGACTTTTCCTGTTCTTACTTATTGTAAGCGGTAAAAACAGAAAGAACTATCCTATTGCATTCCTGATGCTTGTTTTTTCTATAATGCTGTTCCAATATGTGCTTTACTGGACACGTTACGAGACGGTCTTCCCATATCTTATGTTAGTACCACAAGTATGCTATCTTACTACCGGCCCATTGCTGCTATTATATTTTCTGAATCTGTACAAAAATAACATCAGATTTAATTATTTACTTCATTTCTTGCCGGCCGGAATAATGTTGATCCCCAATATATTCTTGTGGATGAAATACCTGGGATGGACCGATAAGGATATTCCATTACTATGGAGCGTTCAGAATCCCTGGATTTTTGCAGCACATATGGGATTCTACACCTTACTTATTGTAAGACTAGTCCACACCAACCGCAGCAAAACAACTGAATTTCTTCGATTACGCCATCGCTGGGCTACAACCCTGGTGAGCCTATATTCGCTGTTTCTTCTTGCCTATGTTTCATTTTTCATCCTGGTGAAGCTTCCTTTTTTTAATAACCAGTGGGATTATGCCATTTCTATAACGATGAGCTTTTCAATATATGCCATTGGATTTTTTATTTTCAAGCAACCACAGGTCTTCGATGGCGAATTTTACAGGCAATTATTTATTCCCCTTCAGAATAAAAAACAGAGTTTTGAGCAATCCCTGCTCAATGAATTGTATACAAATGTGACCAACTATATGGAGACTAAAAAGCCATATATAGAAAATGAACTACGGTTGGTTCACCTTGCGGACCGATTAGGGTTTTCCACTCACCTTCTGTCCAAGGTCATCAACGATAAATCGGGTAAGAATTTTAACCAATTCATCAATGACTATCGCCTGGCCGAAGCCGAACAACTACTTCGTGAAGCAAGTGATCTATCTATTCAGAACATTTATTTCGAGGTTGGCTTCAATAATAAAGCGACCTTCTACAGTGCTTTCAGGAAGAAATACGGCTGTACGCCCACCCAGTTTAAAGACAACGCTGCTAAGTCTTGATTTAAAAATCAAGAGTATGAATTTATAATATCTAACCACTTTTCTAATGTTTTTAAGCAATTTAGAAATCGAAACCTTAAAACATTTTAATATGAAAAGATTACGACATATCGCTACACTACTCCTTCTGCTTATTACCGCAGGAATCTCTGCCCAGAATATGGCTGTTTATGTAAGTGATGCGGGAAATTTTAGTTCCGGACCCTGGCAAATAGCAAAATTTGATGAGAACGGTAGCTTCGAAGGAGCTTTAATGAATAATGATGACGGGATCGTGTGGCCCCAGGACATTATTTTCCTTGATAGTGAAGAGGCTGTTCTGATCTCTAATCTCAGTACAGCAGGAATCATTTCGAAACACGAATGGGATACAGGAAATTTCATTGAAAATTTTGCCGAAGGACTCGGTGGGCCTACCCGAATGAAAATTGGACCGGACGACAAACTTTATGTACTTCAATGGAGCAATACTAATAATAAAGTGTTGCGCTATGAACTTGATGGGACCTTTATAGACGAATTTTCGGAAGTAGGTGTAGTGCAAAGTATAGGAATTGATTGGGACAGTAATGGTGATTTCTATGTTTCTTCTTATTCAGGTTCAACGATTAGAAAGTTCAATGGAACTAACGGAGCTGATATGGGCGATTTTATTTCCACTGGCCTTCAGGGTCCAACAAACATCTTCTTTGAACCGGGAGGTGACCTTATTGTTTTCAATTACAACAGTGGTATTATTAAGCGATTTGATTCCGATGGAAATTTTGTTGAGGATCTTATTACCGGTGTGAATGGGTGCGAAGGCTTTGCGTTCTTTCCAAACGGTGATCTGTTGATCGGGGTTGGATCGGACGGCTCCGTGAGACGATATGACAGCAGTTATAATTTCATCGAAAATTTTGTGGAGCCGGGAGTTGTACTCACTCCTAACGCCATCGTAATAAGGGATGATATCCCTTTATCGATACGGGAGAACACCCTTGAAATAGTGATGGTGACTCCCACGATTGGAACTTCTTTCCAATTATCAGATCAGGCACTCACAGCATTCGACACTTTCTATGTGCATAACTCCCAGGGTAAATTAATTGCAACGATCAAATCCGGGGACGGAAGGATATGGAATGCATCTCACTTAAATGAAGGAATATATTTTTTAACAGCTTCAAAAGACGGACAAAGGTCTGTTCAAAAAATTGTGGTGAAAGCTAAGTAAACCGCTGTTGGAATGGCAGGTTTATGCCCGGCTCTTTTAAGTTTTTGAGTCGGGCTTTTTGTATCTTTACATCAAATAATTTGTAGTGAAGAACGAAATAGATGTATTGATCATTGGAGCCGGCCCTATAGGGATTGCCTGTGCATTAGAATGCAAGAAAAGGGATTTGAGCTATGTAGTGGTTGAAAAAGGAGCCCTTACCAATTCCCTCTATAATTATCCATTGAATATGACCTTTTTTTCGACTTCGGAAAAATTGGAAATTGACGATATTCCATTTATAAGTGCGAACCCAAAACCAAACAGGGACGAAGCCCTGGAGTACTACCGCAGGGTAGCAACTTCGAATAAACTTAATATAAACCTCTACGAGACGATCGAATCGGTTAAAAAAGCCGATGGCCGATTTCAGGTAATTTCAAACAAAAGAAACTATACAGCAAATAATCTCATAGTGAGTACCGGGTTTTATGATATACCAAAATTACTGGATGTCCCGGGTGAAGCGCTTCCAAAAGTGAGTCATTATTTTAAAGAGGCACATCCTTATGTGATGCAAAAGACCATTGTTGTGGGAGCCAGCAATTCAGCAGTGGATGCGGCGCTTGAGATATGGCGAAAAGGAGGAGACGTAACTATGGTGATCAGGGGGCCGGGCATAGGTGAGAGGGTCAAGTATTGGGTAAAACCCGATATTGAGAATCGTATTTCCGAAGGCAGCATCAAGGCATTATTTAATGCGGAGATCACTGAGGTCAGGGAAGATGAAGTAACCATTAAAACGCCCGATGGCATTAAGATCCTTGAAAACGACTATGTCGTCGCCTTAACGGGTTACCGTCCAAATTTCGACTTTCTAAAATCGATTGGTGTGGAATTATCATCAGACGGGAATTATTTTCCGTCCTACAATCCTGAGACTATGGAATCGAATGTTCCAGGATTATACCTTGCCGGCGTTATATGCGGTGGTATGGAAACACATAAATGGTTTATCGAAAATAGTCGGGTTCATGCCAGCATTATAGCAAATTCCATAGCGGCATCAATCAATACCCCGCATACCTGAAGTTCAGTAAATTCTGAGTGTACTTATAAAGTGTCGGAAAATGTGTTTTGAAGTCTTCAGGGGATTCAATGAAGTATTCGGCTAAAACTGCCATGAACTCATATTGATTAGTAAATGCATATTCTCTGAAATACCTCGTTTCATCCAGCCTGTGCTTTACTTCCTCGTTTGTTAATCGCCTGAGGATATTCTGAAATTGCCGGGCAAATCGGGATGAATCGATATCACTCCGTTGTTTAGCTTCTAACTGCATTGCATGCATGAATTCATGAATACCTAGATTAAAATTATCATTGTTGGTCTTATAACCATCCTCAAAATGTTTCCAGCTTAATACCAATGCCTTTTCTCGAGGATTAAATTCTCCTTTGTGATGCTCATCATTCACCGTGCTGTAAAATTCCCCGGGGTACACCAGGATATATTCAATGAGTCCGTATTCATAGTTCTTCCTTCCAAAACTTAACATGCATCCCACGGAAGCAATTAAGATCTTAATTCTGTCGGTAATTTCCAGACTTTCCCGACCTACAAACTTTTTATCTGAAATAAAGGTAGCTACACGGTGACGAAACTGTCTTTTGTATTTTTCTGAAAGATTTTGATAGAATAAGAACTCTTCCTCGAGTATTTTAACCTGTTCAGGCTTCAGTTTCTTATAGACCAGATAATGTCTGAAAAGCGGTTTATTATAGCGTCCTGCATACCAATTCTCGAAAGCCCTGAAGATAGCTATAGCCACAATGACAATTACCACACCATACGCGTAGGGTGCTAACCAGGTTGCATTCTCGTCAACTTGTAATAGTAGCATCATTTAGAATTGGGATGTGAAATATACCTATTAATCGACTATTTCATGTAAATCACTGAATAAAAACGTATTAAACGCCTAAATTATTACTTCTTCGAGCTTTCTCCTTTAAAATTTTGCGAATTATTCTTAAACAATACATTAAAGGTCGTTAAGCTCCCGTAACATCTTGTGATATACTGCTGAAGATCCACTTTATCAATGTCGTCCAGAGTTTTGCTTGAATTGATCTTTTGCTCCAATACCCGAAGACGATCCCTTAACATAACAATTTTATGAAAAAAGGTATCTATCGGGATCTCTTTTTGCGAAAGAGATATATCCTTAGGCTTCAATATCATGGTCCCGCCCCTGAATTTATCTGCTATAGGGACAATTTCACTTGCATCGCTCCATTTTTTCAGAATATCACGAAGGCTCTTTTCCACTTCGTAAAAACTAACGGTATCTACCTCATCTTCGGCGGCATCAATCACTTCAAATTCTTCATCAACTTCGATCGTTTCCAATCCTTTATCGATAAAGGTTACCCAATACATTTTCGCAGTCACATTAGTTACGACCCCTTTTCCGTGATCAGGATGATCGATCCTCGAGCCAATTCCCAGAATTTTGTTCATATTCATAAAGTTTTAAGCTAGTTAAATTACATAAAATTTCAGCATGTTAAAATTCATTTTTAAGATTTGTAAAATGACAAATGTCATATTATTTCAATGCACCCGCTATTAGTTTTGTGATCAACGGTATATAAGTTAATTACCACATTTTGCTATTGGATCTAATCTCAAAATATAATCTTCCTGGCCCCCGATACACCAGTTATCCAACCGTGCCATATAGGGAAAATGATGGTTTAATTGATATAAAGAGAGACCGTATTTCGGTCACTGAAAAAGGTAAGCCGTTCGTAAGAAATGTGTGTATGGGATTTGATTTGCGATTATAACGCAATATGCCAGACACTCAACTTTTCTCTATGACGGTTTAAGTTGGTTTATTAGTTAGAAGCGTAAAACGGGATGCAATTGATTGGTTTGCTCCCGTTTTATGCTTTATTCATCTTCTTTCTTGCCGCCCTGACTCATAAAGGATATGGTCACTGCAACAAGAATTACTACAACCAGGGCAAAGACCCCTATCATGATCACGCCATTTCCCCAGTCTACCAAAGGTATATTAAGTGCATTCATAGCGATATAGATTGCGTTTTATATTCAATAATTTTTTCTGAATGTATTACCGAATGACATTCCATTTCGGCATTAATTTTTTCCGTCATAGGTTTAGGAGATACGTAGGGAATTCCAAGCCCGAGTCCGCGCAGAATGAATAACACTCCTACGATCACCACAAATACCGGAATCACCTTTCGAATTCGCTGCCTGATCTTCCCGGTAAGGAAATTACCAAAATAAACTGCCGTGGTCATTAGCGGTACTGTTCCCAGCCCAAACAAGATCATATACAAACTACTATTTAAAAGGCCCCCTGCTGCTATTGCACCAAACACCGCCATGTAAACTAAACCACAAGGTAGAAATCCGTTCAAGAATCCAATCGTCAGAAAAGTGTCCGAAGATTTTCTTTTAAGTGCCTTGCCTAATTTGTTCTTGACTTTAGACACTGTTTTATATATCGGGTTTGTAAAACGAGTTGTTCTTATCGACAGGGCTGTGAGAATCACAGCTACAATCATCAATACCCCCGTGATAACTGAGATTTTTTGTTGAAGCCCGAAAAGATACAATCCCCTTCCCAACATCCCGAATAGCAGGCCGATAAGGCTATACGTGAAAATTCGACCTGAGTGATACAGGATTATTTGAATGAATCTTCGGGAACTGTTCTTATGGTCAAGGGGAAGTACAAAAGCAATAGGCCCACACATACCCACGCAGTGAAAACTGCCCAGTAATCCTAGTATGAAGCCCGACCACAGCATCTTAGTACACTATTGATTCTTTATACATATAATGACTCCCCTCATATTCCCAATCCAAGGTAATGTTCCAGCGACCGTCCAATAAACGTTCATCAGGTATGAGTAATTGAGCATTGGATATAACTATGGGTATGTTGAAATCCAATCGTTTATTAGACGGTCTGTATAGGAACACTTTTCCTTTTATTCTATTGGGATCAATTTCTTTTGGAAATGTAATTAGCCAGCCTTCAGGGACTTTTTTACTCTCTATCTTTTCTGAAAGGGTCTTTGTATTTTCTTCAGCATCTATTTCTTTCTGATATTGCAGATCTTTTTCATAATACGCTTCATTAACCAGGTCATGGTCATATTCTTTATTGGTCATCATGGTTATTACCATAAACATGATGAATCCAATGAAAAGGATCATTCCAATTACAAGTCCACCACCCCAGTTGATCTTCATAACTCTAATTTTTAATTATAACTCCTTGGCCCTAAAAAAGCCGTTTTTGTTGTCTCAATAAGCTCATCACCGCTATACACTCCAATCTTCACTTTGTCCTTATCACCAGTGAGGTCACTGGCATTTATTTCAATGAAAAGGGTTCCTTCTTCCAAGCCTTGTTTTCCTATTTCAAAATTCTGGTTCTTAACCAGTCGGATAGATCCCTCATGAGACAGCAATTCAAAACGTACATCCGTTATGTCTTCTGTAGTTTTATTTACCAGCTTATACGTATAAACATTACTTATAATATTATTCTCCATTCGTTCATAGAGTTGTCCCGGTAATCTAAGGACTCGCGCTTCCACATCATTTCTCAGGAATAACATCCCAATAAATACTCCAATTAGGATTACTAGTACCGCAGAATATCCTTTTAGACGAGCGTTATATTTAAATTTCGCTTTCTTCTCTATATTATCTTCACTCGCATAGCGAATCAATCCTTTTGGTAAATTCACCTTTTCCATCATATGGTCACAGGCGTCAATACATGCGGTACAATTCACACACTCAAGCTGTGTACCGTTCCTAATATCTATTCCTGTGGGGCAAACATGCACACACTGAAAACAATCGATACAATCTCCTTTTCCGGTTGAAGCGCGATCTTCATTCTTCTTGAATAAAGCTCTTCCTTTCTCTTTTTCTCCACGCTTGTGATCGTAAGCAACAACGATGGACTTGTTATCAAGGAGCACTCCCTGTAACCGTCCGTATGGGCAGGCAATTATACAAACCTGCTCTCTGAACCAGGCAAAAACAAAATAGAATACCGCCGTAAAGATGAGCAATGAAATTAAGGTGCTGATATTTTCCAGCGGACCTTCAGTAATATATTCTATAAGTTTATCACTGCTTATCAGATAAGCAAGAAAAATATTTGCTATAAAAAATGATATGACAAAGAACAAGAACCATTTTGATAAGCGTTTACGGATCTTTTCCAAATTCCATTTTTGCTTATCCAGCCGGATCTGCTTTCCACGATCCCCTTCTATCCAGTATTCAACCCTTCGGAATACCATCTCCATGAAGATTGTCTGCGGACACATCCATCCGCAGAATATCCTTCCGAAAGCCACCGTAAAAAAGATAATGAACACCACACCTATAATCATCATGATCACAAAGATGTGAAAGTCCTGAGGCCAGAACGGAAATCCGAATATGTTAAACCTCCGTTCTAGAACATTGATGAGGATAAACTGGTTACCCCCTATTTTAATGAACGGCGTAGCAAATAAGATAGCCAGTAATACATAGCTAACCAACTTACGTTTTTCATAAAACCATCCCGATGGTTTTTTAGGGTAGATCCAGGCGCGTTTACCCTCCTCACTTATCGTGGCAATACTATCCCTGAATCTTTCATCTTCCGGTGTTTCCAAAACAAAATTTTTAGGTTATCCTTCCGTTAATGACCAGGGTTTTTATGTTTTCCTCGGTATGTTAATTTTCGACCATGCCAATTTCAGCCGCAGTGGAGTCCACTACCACTTCAATCACTTCATCTGCTGGAGGTGTGACATCAGGGTCTACCCAAATCTCACCTTCCGGATCTTTTGGCTCTGCAGGTGTAGTTCCCTGGAAGGTCAGTAAATAGCTTGCCACCTGGGCCATTTCGGCCGGCTTCAATTCAGATTTCCATGAAACCATCCCCTTACCATCACGTCCTCCTTCGGAAATGGTGTTGAATACATTCTTAATACCACCACCTAAGATCCAGTATTCATCGGTCAGGTTTGGACCGATACCTCCACCACCATCTGCTTTATGACAGACAACACAACTTTGAGTGAAGATGGCCTTACCCGCACTAAGATCTGCAGGATCAGTAAGCAGCGCAACGGTGTTCACATCGACGAGATCCTTAGCGGTTTTCTTATATTCCTCAACCGCCAGTCGGGCATCTTCCATTTCTATTTCGAATTCTTCAGAGGTTGTAACTCCATCAAAAATATGGTATCTGGCCAGGTAGACTCCGGCAAAAATGATCGTAATATAAAAACCATATAACCACCATGGTGGAAGTTTGTTATCCAACTCCCGGATGCCATCATAATTGTGGTCAAGTACGATTTCACCCTCTTCTTCCAGAGGTTTGCTGCCTGCCAATCTATTATACAATCGTTTTATTCCGGCAAATTGTCCAGCTTTTCTAGACTTCTCATTTTCGAGGAACTTTTCCTGAGCTTCAGGGCTTAAACCTCTATATAATATGGATCGAAGGGATTCGGAAATTACTTCTATAGCCACAGCAAACAAAAACAGCATGGACAGAACACCCCAAATGACAGGGTATTTCTCGATAGCCATTTGATCTCCGGAATCTATTGTGAATTCCAGCAATAAAAAAGCGATCACCATAAAACCTATGACGCGAAGATATGATGCAAATGTTTTCATAATTGATTATTCGTGTTAGTGTTATCTTCTTCTAATGGTATATTACTTACCTCTTCAATGTACTTCTTCTTAGCGGTGAAAACCCACCAAAACAGCAGAAGAAAGAACACAAAGAATATGAGTAGCGAAATGATGGGATAGATAGCCACGCCATCAATATTTTCGAGATTTCCTTTTATAAATTTCAACATAACTCTTTTATTTATTGGCGGTTATTTCTTCGTTCGACTGTACTTTAATATCGGTACCCAGACGCTGCAGATAGGCAATCAATGCTACAACTTCCCTGTTCCGCATATCGATAAATTCCTGGCCGCCACTTGCAGCGGCTTGTTTGTCTGCTTCATAGGTCTTGGCAAAATCAGGATCGGAGAACAGGTTCTCTTCTATCTGAGTTCCCTGTTCCAGCATCCATTCCTGAGCACGCGCAATTTCCTCTTCGGTATAAGGTACACCAAGGGTCACCATGGCTTCCATTTTCTTTTCAGTCATGGATTTATCCAGCTCATTCTTTATCAGCCATTTGTAAGAGGGCATGATAGAACCGGAAGAGGTGGTCTGTGGATCGTAGAAATGATTAAAGTGCCAGTTGTCTGAATATTTTCCGCCTACACGGAAGAGATCCGGACCGGTACGTTTACTTCCCCACAGGAATGGGTGATCGTACACATATTCACCCGATTTGGAATATTCACCATAACGTTCAACCTCACTGCGGAATGGTCGGACCATCTGCGAGTGACAGGCGTTACAGCTTTCACGAATGTATATATCACGACCTTCCAACTCAAGTGGTGTATAGGGTTTTACACTTGTGATTTTCGGTACATAATCTTCTACCATTATCGATGGAATTATCTGAACCATACCACCAATTAAGATCGCTACCGTGGCGTAGAGCGTAAGTTTAACAGGTCTTCTTTCTAACCATGTGTGATATCCTTCCTTGGCTGTCCTTCTTTTGGTTACTCGTTTCAACGGAGCAGCCTCGGCCAATTCATCGGTTACACTACTACCACTGCGAATGGTCTTAACAACATTCACCAACATCAAGACAGCACCTACTATATATAAACTTCCACCTATGGCTCTCATCCAGTACATCGGAATGATCTCGCTTACCGTTTCAAGGAAGTTACCATATACCAATGTCCCATCTGGGTTGAACTGTTTCCACATAAAGGCCTGGACAAATCCGGCTACATACATAGGTAAAGCATACATGATGATACCTAAGGTGCCGATCCAGAAGTGTGCATTGGCCCAACCTTTAGACCAAAGTGTGGTTTTGAATAATTTTGGGACTAACCAATAGATCATACCAAAGGCAAGGAAACCGTTCCAAGCCAAAGCACCTACGTGAACGTGAGCGATAATCCAATCGGTAAAGTGAGCAATTGCATTCACATTCTTAAGTGATAACATAGGCCCTTCAAACGTCGCCATACCATAACCGGTAATCGCTACCACCATAAATTTCAACACAGGACTTGTTCGTACCTTGTCCCAGGCACCTCTTAATGTTAAGAGGCCATTTATCATACCACCCCATGACGGTGCAATAAGCATTACCGAAAATGCTACACCCAGGTTCTGTGCCCAATCCGGCAAAGCAGTATATAATAAATGGTGGGGTCCGGCCCAGATATAAATGAAGATCAGGGACCAGAAGTGGACAATAGAAAGCTTATACGAATAAACAGGCCTGTTTGCGGCCTTGGGAACGAAGTAGTACATCAACCCCAGGAATGGAGTTGTTAGGAAGAATGCCACGGCATTATGCCCGTACCACCACTGAACCAATGCGTCCTGAACTCCTGCGTACACCGAGTAGCTCTTCAGGGCGGAAACCGGCAATTCAAGGCTATTGAAAATGTGAAGAACGGCCACCGTTACAAAAGTTGCCAGGTAAAACCAGATAGCCACATATAAGTGCCGCTGACGCCTTTTTAGTATTGTTCCAATCATATTCACACCAAAAGCAACCCAAACCAGTGCAATGGCAATATCTATTGGCCATTCTAATTCAGCATATTCCTTTGAGGTGGTATAACCCAGCGGTAAAGTAATTGCGGCAGCCACAATGATCAACTGCCAACCCCAGAAGTTAAATTTACTGAGGAAATTACTCCACATTCTCGCCTTCAATAATCGCTGCAATGAATAATATACACCTGCGAAAATCGCATTACCCACAAAGGCAAAGATTACAGCATTGGTATGCAACGGGCGTAAACGACCAAAACTTAACCAGGATATTCCGTCGGTTAGGTTAGGGAATAAAAACATAAACGCCAGAAGTAAACCGACGCTCATTCCTATGATGCCC
>JABDNT010000015.1 GCA_013043685.1 Flavobacteriaceae bacterium
TGGCAGGCGTAATCGCATTGATACCGCCCTCAGCCTCAGGCTGACTCTGATGATAGGTCAAGGTCACATTTACCAAAATGTTCAAGATCTCAGCATCCTTACTCGTTAGATCAAAAATCTCTATCCCGTCACCATCATTGTCGCAAATGAAATAATCCGAGATCGGATCCGTGATGGCAGGAGAATCGTTGACCTGCAAGTTCATTGGAACTACGTCGAAACATTCTCCCGGATCGGTACTCTCAAGTCGAGCCCAAACAGTCTGTAAACCCTGAATTGTATTGGGAAATGCAGTTGAATTGACAATGGGGAAAACTCCTAATTCGGCATCTATCTGAGTTAAATAATATTCAACAAAGGTGTTTGGTTGTCCATTAATTATTTCGGCGTCTTTGGTGGTAAGGTCGAAAATGCCAAATCCATCATTCGGCAGTTCATCGCAAAGTTCAAGGTCGGTAGGAACAACTGCAACCGGATTTGGATTAAAGGTGACAGTAATCTCATCACTTACGAAACAGATTCCTTCAAACGCATCAACTCTATATAGCCCAGCTGTTGTAACAGGTAAGGACGGTCCGGTCGCCCCGGGAATTATAACATTATTAAAAAACCATTGAAATGACCATAAAGGATCATTGATTCCGGTATCCAAAAGCACGGTTTCACCAATACAACTATCGATATCAGGACCTAATGGAAGGGCTAAGAGATTAAGATCAACAGGAAGTATAAACTCGTTATTCGTCTCGTCGGTTTCATTTACGATCCCCATACCTGTACCATCATCATCCACTACAGCGATGAGATCAAAAAGAACCGGGGTTCCTACAGGAATATTTAAAGTAATGGTGCCCGATTCGGAACCATCAATCGGGATTTCAGTGAAGGTTTGTGTTTGTCCTAATAATACAGCATTAGCATAAAAAGCAATAGGTGTGTTCGCTGGCAGCGGTGCTGTACTATTAACATTAAATACTGTGTAATCAACCTCGATATTGTTATTTGCACAAAGGACTCCAATATCATCAATTACAATGGTCGCATCCGGAATTTCAGAATTTACATTGGTAATAATATTATTGACCATTACAAAATCCTGTCCGGAGGTAAGGGTAATAGGAATCATTGTATCACCGGGCATTACAATATTCTCCAGCGTATAGAAATCAAGATCCATATTCCACATTTCGGAAGAATTCGTATAGCTATTGGTGCTGTTGAACGCGTTATTCCCAGGATTCAGAGGTGGGTTTTCAATCAAGGTGCCGTTTATTATCAAGCTTTCGTTCACCGCAAGTCCCGCATCACCTTCCCATGCTAAGAATCCAATTTTTGCCAGATCATCCGATGATACATCTATATTGGTAAGTGTAATATCAAGCGTTTGATTTGTAGATGAAACAAATTCAAGCCCATCGAAAAGGCTAATTTGATTCAGTAATAAGTTAGGGTCTTCGTAAATAATGGTCACCGACCAACCACCGAAATCTGTAGCATTTCCACAATAAGCCGGGATTATGGCAGTAAGATCAAGATCAGAAAGTGTATACGTACCATCACCAACTGAATTTACGATACTGGTTACATCGGCATATGCAGCGAAGAAGTCAAGGCCATTGAAATTAATCCCAAACGTTCGCTCTGCAACTACTAAATTACCGTTTAATGCCACATCAAAATCTCCTGGCCCGGAGCCTCCCCAATATAATTTTGCCGCGACTAAATTACCTCCAAGTGGCATTGTAAAATCCGCACTGCTTTGGGTAAGAATATTACAGGAATTAGGGCCTGTATTCAGTGTATTACCGAAAGCAGTAAAATCATACCGCCCATTAAACTGTTCATATAGAGTTACTGGTTGTGCGAACAACGCAGTATTCATTAGCAATAATGCCAGAAGTAATAAATTTTTCACGCCAAATTTTTCTTAGAATAACGCTATGAAAATAAGGGATAATTTTCTAATAATTAGAAAAATTGGCTATTAAGACCAATTTATTAGATAAAATGAACTAGTTGTGTTAAATGTATTAGAATAAAAAAAGCCACTCGGTTGAGTGGCTTTTATCTATAGTTTGAAGATGATGTCTATCTCTTTAGGGTAAAGTGTCCTTTGAACTCTTTTCGGGTATCTTCTTCGGTGTATTCCACCATGAACCAGTAATC
>JABDNT010000020.1 GCA_013043685.1 Flavobacteriaceae bacterium
GAAATACCCAGGTCATGCAATATTTGAGCGCCAATTCCGAAATCCCTGTTATCCATAGATATCCTTGGAGCTTTCGCGATTTCATCCTCGGTTTGAATTTCTTTTAATTCAGAAAGGCGATTCAATAAATTTAAAGACTGAGCTTGCTGATTGATAAATACAACAGCACCGCTTCCTTCATCATTGATCACCTTAAACATATCATCCAGCTGCTTATCAGCATCTTTGGTAAGGGTACCCAGGATATCATTATTCACCAGGGTAGAATTCACTCGTACCAGGACCGGATCATCATTTTTCCAGCTTCCTTTTGAGAGCGCAATGTGCACCTGGTCGTTAGTGGTTTGCTGATACGCCCTTAACCGGTATGATCCAAATTTAGTATTGATCTCGAAATCTTCTTTCTTTTCAATTAGGGAATCATGTTCCATGCGGTATGCCACCAGATCTTCTATAGATACAAGTTTAAGATCAAATTTCTTCGCTACGTTTGCCAATTGCGGAAGACGCGCCATAGTACCATCCTCATTCAATATTTCCACAAGTATTCCGGCTGGTTTCAAACCTGCCAGGCGGGCGAAATCAATAGCGGCTTCTGTATGGCCTGTTCTTCTTAGTACACCACCTTCTTTTGCTCTTAATGGGAATATGTGTCCCGGTCGTCCAAGATCACCTGGTTTGGTATCGTCGCTAACCAGGGCTTTCATTGTTTTAGCACGATCATGAACGGAAATTCCGGTTGTACATCCTTGTCCGATCAGGTCAACAGACACCGTAAATTGAGTATGATGCAGCACAGTGTTGTTCTCAACCATCATTCTGAGGTCAAGTTCATTGCAGCGTTCTTCGGTGAGTGGTGCGCAAATAAGTCCGCGACCGTGACGCGCCATGAAATTGATCATTTCGGGAGTGACCATCTCGGCCGCCGCTATGAAATCACCTTCATTCTCACGGTTCTCATCATCCACCACAATGATTACTTTGCCTTTCTTAATATCCTCAATAGCCTCTTCAATAGTATTGAGCTGAATGGATGAGGTTTTTTCCGAAGTGATCATAAACGTTTTTTTACCCTACAAAGATACTGAATGGCAGATTAATTTAATATTACCAATGTATCAGTCTTATTTATTGAGCTATTACTGAATATTTTTTAAACTGCGTTGTATATGTTTGCGGTAATAGAAGAATAGAAATATATAAAACGGCATCCCGATCAACCAGGCCGCCCAGATCACTGTCTCTTCTTTGGAGAGCTTAGATAGACGATTCACTGTACTTTGCGTTTTAAATAGGAATATATAAAACAGTACAAGGGTTATTATAGCAATAAGCGAGACGATCACGGTGGCTGTTTCATCCTGCATCTTAACCAGAACAACGGTAATCAATATGGGAAGTATAATCGATAGGATATAAGTGATAAAAGTATAGATCGATAGATTCTTGAACCGCTTAACGAGTTTTTCCGCCAGGTCGTAATCCTTATTGAACAAATCTCCTGAGACGTGTAAATGTTCCTGAGAATAGCCTTCTTCATCCAATTTTCGCAAGGCCGCGATACGGAAATCATGTGAGTAATTGTATTGCTTATGATTTTTTACGGCATCCTTTAACTGCGCTACGTTAAGTCGATCGAGATTTTGTTTCTCTTCTTCGGATATGCTTATTTGCTGATTCAGATTCTCATAGATCATTTCAGCTTCGGCTGCTGGTGTCCTTCTGAATCGCTGCAAGAATGAATCAATATCGAATATACCCTGATCGGTTGTGGCCCGATACGTCAACCAGACACCAAGCGGAAGCATGATAGCAGTACTTAACCAGGAAGCTATAAAAGGATGTAAGGTACCGTCCTCCGCACTGTTCTTGGCGAAAATTCCAATGAAATGATAGGTTAGGAACAACAGGATTGCCACAACCATCGGCAGGCCCATACCTCCCTTACGGATAATTGCTCCCAGCGGCGCACCTACGAAGAACAAAATGATACAGGCGAATGCTAGTACATATTTTTCGTGCAGGGCAATCTCGTGTTTGTTCAGTCTTTTCGTCTTAATCTGAAATTCGATTTTCTTTGAACTCACCGATTGCAGCGTTCCTCTCACATTATTTAATGCCATATTGAGAATATTGGTTTGCAAGGGACGGGGGTATGCCGCTATGACTTCTTCAATTGTGTCCGCTTCCGGAGTTTCCAGTACTTTTTCATCTTTAAATTTCGAGATACCACTTCGAAAGTACATATTGTCGGCAAAGGTTTTTATATCGTTGGTATAACCGTTGGATAGCGAATCGATCTCCACGAATAATTCGGACATCTTGTACATATTGTGATTGCTCAATTCATTTTCCTTGTCTACATCCGTATTGTTGAATTCCGTAAGGTCAATATTGATCACATATTGTTCGAAATAACTTTTTACAAATGGTTCACTGCGTTGTTTGGTAGGATCTTTAGTTTGAATTTCATCAAAATAATAACCGTCGTTCAGGATTAGCGATAAAGTATTACTTCCTTTTTCACTGGCCAACTCGCCGTTGTCGGCCACAATTACGGTATAATTACCATTGGGACGGGTGGGGGTCTTCTTGTGGATGATGATAGTATTGAGGTACTGATCCCGATCGCCACCTTTCTTGTCCACCTTTATGTTGAAATCGTTCCCTATCTGGCTGAACTGGCCTTCTGCTATCACCATGGAAGGACTTACCTGGGCAATATTCCTTCTCAGGTTTTGCCATTTGTATTCAGAATATGGAATTACATTATTTGCAAAAAGAAAAGCGATACCGGCTAACACCAGGATAAAGACCGTAAGACTTCGCATGGCTCGCTGCAGGGAGATCCCTGTGGATTTCATGGCTGCGAATTCATACTTTTCGGAAAAGTTTCCAAAAACCATCAGAGAGGTAACCAATATGGTAAGGGGAAGGACTAAGGGGACAAGACGGGGTGATACATACCATAAAAACTTCAGTACCACCCAGACATCGAGGTCTTTTCCGGCGAGTTCGGAAATGTACAGCCAGATAGTCTGCAAAACAAAAATGAACATCAAAATAATGAAGACGCTAAAAAACGTCTTCAGGAAAGAGATCAATATGTAGCGATCCAGTATTTTCAAATGATGTTAATCCAGTCTATTGATATAATAGCCGTCCCTTTTGAACTTAGTTTCATCAAAGGTAAAAAGAGTTTTGGACAACGGCTGGTTGGTTTTAAAAGAATTAACAGTGATAGTATATTTTGTGCCTCTCGAATCCGTTTGGATTAATTTGTAAATATGCTTTGTCTGTACATCCACACCTAATAGTATATCCTTGATCTCGGCTTTGGAATCGATAGGAATTAATCGAACAAACTGAATTTTTCTACCCTTTACATTCTGTGTGATATCCATTTTGTACGTGTATCCTTTTTCATAAAAGGTAAGCATTTTGGATGGTGTGATCTCCTTGTCTTCCGAAGCATCATAAGCTGAGATGGTTACTTCTTCATCTTCGGGAACAATAGTATAAATGGAACTTCCATTAAACATACGTGTAGTACCAAGCATATTGAGTACATACTTATCTCCTTGCAATGTCACATCTCCCCGAGTGTCCTGGTTTACGTTTTCTTTGGCATTGTTCAGGTTGTACTTAAAGTCGATGGATATATTGTCGTAACTCTTCACTTTCGAAGAGACCTCGTCAAGCAAACTCTTTGCACTCTGTGCCTCAGATACTGTAAAACTAATCAGTGCTATTAATAATAAGGCTAGCTTTTTCATCTTATAGGTTATTACTTTCGTTATTTAAGAGTTGGTTCAATGCTTCAATGGTAGGCACCAGAACCTGTCTGGCTTTGCTGCCTTCGAAAGGTCCAACGATTCCGGCCGCTTCCAACTGATCTATTATTCTTCCTGCACGGTTATACCCGAGCTTCAGTTTTCTTTGTAACAATGATGCAGATCCCTGCTGTGCAATTACCAGAACTTCTGCTGCTTCACGGAACAATTGATCTCTTTCATCAACACTAATATCAAGATTTGTGCCACCTTCTTCACCCACATATTCTGGCAACATATGGGCGCTGGCATAGGCTTTCTGAGAACCTATATAATCTACTATATCCGCTACTTCGGGAGTGTCTACAAAGGCGCATTGCAGACGTGTAAGATCGTTACCCTGAGTATAGAGCATGTCACCCCGGCCAATTAACTGGTCTGCACCGGCGCTATCCAATATCGTTCGCGAATCTATTTTACTGGTTACCCTGAAAGCGACGCGTGCCGGGAAATTTGCTTTAATGATACCTGTGATGACGTTTACCGAAGGCCGTTGAGTAGCAATGATAAGATGTATACCTATAGCCCTGGCTAACTGCGCTAATCGTGCAATTGGGGTTTCTACCTCCTTGCCGGCAGTCATAATGAGATCGGCGAATTCATCGATCACCAAAACAATGTAGGGCAGGAAGCGATGGCCGTCATTCGGATTGAGCTTGCGTTGCTTGAACTTGGCATTGTACTCTTTAATGTTTCTGCACAATGCGTCCTTAAGAAGGTCATAACGCTCATCCATTTCTATACAAAGCGAGTTCAGTGTATTGATCACTTTGTTAGTGTCGGTAATAATAGCTTCTTCCGTATCCGGTAATTTTGCCAGGTAGTGGCGTTCGATCTTATTGAATAAAGTAAGTTCTACTTTTTTCGGATCCACGAGCACAAACTTTACTTCTGCGGGATGTTTTTTGTACAGCAACGACGTTAAGATGGCATTGAGCCCAACCGACTTACCTTGCCCCGTTGCCCCCGCCATTAATAGGTGAGGCATTTTTACCAGGTCTACCACAAAGGTTTCGTTGCTGATCGTCTTTCCGAGGGATAATGGCAATTCCATTTCTGCACTCTGGAACTTGGGTGATGCGATTACAGAGCGCATGGATACGATCCTTGGTTTTTTATTCGGAACCTCTATACCGATAGTCCCTCGTCCCGGGATTGGCGCAATAATGCGAATCCCGAGGGCAGATAGTGATAGTGCGATATCATCCTCAAGATTCTTGATCTTCGATATCCGAACCCCGGCCTCAGGAACAATTTCATATAGTGTAACCGTAGGCCCTACAGTGGCTTTAATATTCGAGATACCAATCTTGTAATTGCTAAGAGTGTTAACGATCCTGTTCTTATTTTCCTCTAACTCCTCCTGGTTAATAGTAATTCCCTGGCCCCCGGTATAGTCTTTTAAAAGTTCGATAGTTGGAAATTTGTAATTGCTCAATTCGAGTGTGGGATCGAATTCACCAAAGTCTTCTACCAGTTTCTTGCTTTGGTTTTCCTCAACCGTTTCCTCTTCGGCTACTTTTTCTATTTCCATGGCAACTTCTTTCTCCGGAGAACTTTTAGTCTCTTCCTTAACTACGGTTTTAAGGAAAGGTTCCTCAACGACCTCTTCTTCAACCACAGTTTCCATGGGAACCGAGCCGGTATCGTCTATATTCACAACCTCTTGTATTACCTCTTTTTCATAGTCGGTTTGTTCTGCGGAACTACCCTCGGCATTAATCACTTCTGAATTTGGGGCGGTATTGAAATCGGCCGCAATATCTTCCTTTGTTTTTTTAAGGGCATCACCCACCTTTTCGGGAGTCATTTTCAGCCGAACCACCAGGTAAACGATAGCGAGAAACGTCATTAGTAATATAGTTCCTGTAAGGCCAAGGTAATCCTGAAGGAAGTCATTTAGTTCATAACCCATTACTCCACTGAATAAATTACGTGTAGTTGCAAAGAAGCCGAAGAAAACAGAGATCCATACCATAACCAGCAAGCCCCAGAACCAAAACCGTAAGAGCTGTCTTTTAGCGTAATCGAAAAAGAAGTAGATCCCGGTTAAAGTGACCAGGAAGGCCATTATAAAAGCGGCGATACCAAAGCCGTCGTACACAAAGAAATGCGCTACATTATTACCAAACTTATTGAGCCAGTTCTCGGCCTGTAATTCACGTTCGCTTATAACGCCAACAGTGCTCTGATCTGCCTGCCATGAAAAGAAATACGAAACAAATGAAAAGATAAGGGCCAATCCCAGAAAGAACAGGAAACTGCCCAATAAAATCTTTTGCTGCTTGGATAGCGCAAGGGAAACTTTTTTACGAGGGGTTTTCTTTTTTTTGGATGTGGAAGCTTTTTTCTTCGCCATGAAGCTTGGGTTGTCAATGTTCAAAAATACAAATATTGAACGTAGCAAAAGCGAATTTATTTAAAACTTGGGAATGTATATTAGGCAGGCTACAATAACGGCGACTATCGCCGCGAAAAATACCGCACCTGCTGCTACGTCTTTAATGTAGCCTATTTTATCATGGAAATCGGGATGCACGAAGTTTGCGATCTCCTCGGCAGCGGTGTTCAGGCCTTCAATACTCATCACCATACCTATCGCCAGGGTTTGTGCAATCCATTCGGAAGTTGAAATGTGGAAATAGAAACCCGCTATGGTAATGCCAATGGCCACAACCGCCTGAACCTGGATACTAGCTTCATTCCGAAGTAGCATCCAGGCTCCTTTGGTTGCATATTTAAATCCTAGCAGACGTTTACCAAGATAGGTCTTCCACATATTTAAAGTGCGCTGAGAGCGGCTTCATAGTTAGGTTCCTGTCCAATTTCCGGAACCTGTTCGGTATAGGTCACGGTACCAGATTCATCTACAATAACCACCGCTCTGGATAGTAATTGATCGAAGGCACTACCAACTGCAGTCACACCGTAGTCTTTCCCAAATTGCCCGGTTTTAAAATCGGATAACATAACCACATCTTCAATCCCCTCGGCAGCACAAAATTGCTCTTGTGCAAAAGGAAGGTCTTTCGAGATACATAGCACTTTAGTGTTATTCATATTGGCAGCCGCTTCATTGAATTTTCGAACAGAAGCTGAGCAAACTCCAGTGTTAACACTTGGGAAGATATTGAGCAATAATTTATGCTCTGCAAAATCTCCCATGGTTTTAGTACTCATGTCAATAGCTGTAAGTTTGAAATCAGACGCTTTAGTGCCTACTGCAGGGAGATCCCCAATGGTTTGTGCGGGATTACCGCCTAAGGTTATTTTTGCCATAGTTTCTTTTTTAAAGTGTAAAGGTAGCGAAGCTTTGAAAATTAATTAACTACTTTGACGATAAGTTAACACAGAATCATACGGTTGCCTTAGATTCTGTGAGCTGATGGATTTTTATCCTGAAAGCTGCAAAGAACAGGGTTGTAAACGGACTTAACCAGTTAAATATCGCAAAGGCGAAATAATCCAGTACCGGAACGCCCAGCACACCACTTTGGTAAGCTCCACAAGTATTCCACGGGATTAGTACTGAGGTTACGGTTCCACTGTCCTCAAGGGTTCTTGATAAGTTTTCGGGAGCCAGGCCTTTATCCGCAAACGCTTTGCTGTACATTTTACCCGGAACAACAATCGCCAGATATTGATCGGAGGCCGTCACGTTCAGCGCCAGGCAACTAAAGACTGTGCTGGCAAAAAGTCCGAAAGTAGTATGAAACAGGGATAATAAAGCCCTACTTATTCTTGCCAGTGCTCCGATGGCGTCCATCACACCACCAAATACCATTGCACATATTATAAGCCAGATAGTACCTAACATCCCGGCCATTCCTCCCGATGAGAACAAATCGTTCAGTGCTTCATTATCTGTAGGGATGGCAGAATCTATTGTGATCGCATTTAAAACACCCATATATCCGGTAGTGAAATCCAAAGAGCTCCCTCCACCAAGAGTGGCCACTATATCCGGTTGAAAGAATACTGCTGCTATAGCACCAAGTAATGTTCCTGCCAGCAAGGCAATGAGGGGAGGTGTTTTTTTTATGATCAATATGATGACCAGGACCGGGACAACAAACAACCAGGGATTAATATTGAAAGCCAAATCTATAGAGGCAAGTATAGAAGCAGTATCGGCAACCCCCTCGGGTTCCAGGCCAAATCCAATGATGATAAATATGATAAGTGTAATGGTAATTGTTGGGACCGTTGTATAGGCCATATACCGGATATGCGTGAAAAGATCGGTTCCAGCCATAGCGGGCGCCAGGTTAGTAGTATCACTCAAGGGTGACATTTTATCTCCGAAATAGGCTCCAGACAAAACAGCGCCGGCTGTCATTCCCAAAGAAATCCCAAGAGCTTCAGCAATCCCGATAAGAGCGATTCCAACGGTGGCCGATGTGGTCCAGCTACTTCCAGTAGCGATCGAAATTATAGCGCAAATGATAACACAGGATGCGAGAAAGATGGTCGGATTCAATATTTGAAGTCCGTAGTAGATCATGGTCGGGATCACACCACTCACCAGCCAGGTACCCGCCAATGCGCCAACCATTAGCAATATAAGCAGCGCTCCCGTAGTAGATTTCACATTTTCAGCTACCTCTTCTACCATTCGTTTGTACCCCACTTTATTGAAAGTACCGACAATCGCGGCCACTGCCGCACCCATCAGTAAAATGAACTGATTACTTCCACTTAAGGCGTCATCCCCGAAGACATACACATTATAAAACAGCATACCGACCAAAGCGACCACCGGGATAAGGGCTTCCCATATGTTCAACTCGATATTCTCAACAATTTTCTGGTCCTTGATCTTAAATTCTGAAATATTATCCTTGTCTTCCATTAAGGTTGAAATTTTTGACTTGTAATGTTACGATTTTGTAATCTGCTATGCAAATAGGGTCTTTTACCTTTTAAAAAGAGAGTTTTTTCCTTAATGGAGATAAATTCCAATGTATACATTCGTAATACCCTGAAATACTATCGCCTAACTATTTATTAGAATACGATAATGACATAGTTTCTTATTTCCTTTTTATCCTTCAAAGGATCAGGGAATGTTGAAACAAGATGCCCTTGCTTAAAGTGATAGATAAAACAAAGAAGTAATCACTTCCGTTTAGCCCATTCCTGCTGTATAAGCTGCTTATGTTACATATGTAGCAACATCTGTTACGTTTGTCTGCTCCATGAATATGCAGACTTGGTAGATTTGAGTCATTAAAATTATTATCATGAGAAAAATATTACTAACCTTAATTTTTACTCACCTTGCTGTCTGGGGATGGTCACAGGTGGGAATTGGAACCATTACTCCGGACGCTTCTTCCGTCCTGGATATTTCGTCATCAGATAAAGGGATACTTATACCGCAAATCTCACTATCGGATGTCACAGAAACCATGCTCGATGGAGTGAATACAGCAGCAACCGGATTGCTGATCTACAATACAAATGCTGCAGTTACCGGAGGGACAGGAGTAGGTTATTATTATTTCAACGGGACTACCTGGGAAAGAATGATCAGTACCGCCGAACCGGTTGATGAATGGACCTTAAGCGGGAATACGGGGACTACCTCGGCAAATTTCTTCGGAACCGTAGATAACCAGCCGCTGAATTTCAGGGTAAATAATGATACAGCAGGTATAATCGATTCCACGACTACGAATACTTCTTACGGTTATCTCGGACTTGATGCTTTGACTTCCGGAACCGCAAACACCAATTTGGGTTACCGATCCATGGAGTCTGTAACCTCATCCGGAGGGAATACCGTTATGGGATACCAGGCACTTAACCAACAGGTTGGGCCCAATGGATTTAATACCGCCATCGGAATGGAAGCCATGGAGAATGGTACTGATGCGCATATGAATGTAGCGATAGGTTGGAGAGCCATGCGGGCTGATGGCGTAGGAGAACAGAATGTCGCACTCGGTGTGGGTGCCATGGAATACGGAGAAGGGGCTATTGGGGCGACAGCAGTAGGGCGATGGGCTTTAGCCAATGAGAATTATGGTACCTATTCTACTGCTATTGGCTTTCGTTCCATGTTCAACCAGATTTTTGATAACGGAAGTGCGAGTTGGAACTCTTATAATACAGGGGTAGGTGCGTTTACTTTGCACAGCAACAATCCAACAGCTACTAATAACGGTATTTATAATACTGCGATTGGTGGGAGAGCACTATATGCAAATACCACCGGGTTTATCAATACCGCTGTTGGTATGCTGGCACTCTATGCGAACACCACAGGCTCAAATAATACAGCTGTGGGATACAATTCGCAGCGAATGACAGTAGACGGAGTCTACAACACCTCCATGGGCACCTATTCCCTGGATGCGAATACTTCGGGAAGTCGTAATACCGCTATTGGTTCCGTTTCGCTTTCCGCAAATACCACAGGAAGTTGGAATACCGCAGTAGGAGTGGACGCATCACAACAGAATGTCGATGGAACTCACAACACCGGACTGGGTTTTGAAGCTTTGAAAGAAGGAACAAGTGGATCTGCGAATGTTGGAATAGGAAATTATTCACTACGGGATAATACCACAGGGAATCAAAATGTAGCTGTAGGATACAATGCTATGAGGGGAGTTGCCGGATCCTCAACCCCACTCGGCAATACGGCAGTTGGGTACTTGAGTATGACTGGGATCACTACCGGAAATCAAAATACCGCTATCGGGCATTATGCGCTTAACAGTGTTTCCTCGGGCGGCCTGAACATTGCCGTAGGCGGAGGATCCCTGGAAGCAAATACGGTAGGTCTTCGAAACGTAGGCATGGGTTTCTGGGCCATGCGATTTAATACCGAGAGTAGTGGAAATATTGCTATAGGAACCCAGGCATTATATAATCAGTCTTTTACCAATGGGGGAACCGAATACGGGTCCTATAATGTGGCTGTGGGATATAACGCATTGTACGCAAATCAGCCCATATCAACGATCACCGGTAGATTAAATACCGGACTCGGACTTTCAGCGGGTAATACCAATACTGAAGGCTCCTACAACACTTTAGTGGGTGCTAATTCGGATGTGACTGCTGGTAACTTTGACAATGCAACCGCTTTAGGGTATACTGCACAGGTCACTGCCAGCAATATGGTTCGAATTGGTAATGCATCGGTAACATCCATTGGTGGTTACGCAGGCTGGACGAACGTTTCCGATGGACGGCTAAAACAAAATGTCCGTGAAGATGTTTCAGGACTTGACTTTGTGCTTAAACTGAGGCCAGTGACCTATAATTTGAGTGAACAGATCTTTGAGAATAAAGACTATGAAGTTTTAGATGTTTCCGAAGCAAAGAAATTGAGACATAGTGGTTTTATTGCTCAGGAAGTTGAAACGGCAGCGAATAATATTGGCTACGATTTCAGCGGTATTGATGCTCCTGCTGGTGCGAAAGATCATTATGGGCTGCGATATGCCATGTTTGTCGTTCCTTTGGTAAAATCTGTACAAGAGCAACAAAAAACCATTGAGGAGCAGCAACAAGAAATCGATGACCTCAAAAACGAGATCCGACTCATTAAGGAAATGCTAATGAAAAAATAAGCCTAATGCATTAAAACTTTATTGGTTTCAGGATTTAAGAGTCCGACGTGATACATACACTGTCGCATACTGCGATACGTGCGTTCTATATCATTGTCGAGTCCGATTGAGAACCTGATGAGCCCGTCGGTAAGTCCCATTTCCGCTTGTTCTTCCTCAGGAATTTCTGAAGAAGTTGAGGTTCCTGGTGCACTGAACAGGGTTTTGTAAAAACCTAAACTTACGGCCAGGTAACCCAAATTACGTTCCTGCATGAGTTCCATCAGTTCATTGGCTTTGTCAAGACTTCCTACGTCAATAGTAAGCATACCTCCGTAACCGTAATCCGGATTCATTAAGTTGCCGATCAATTCATGCCCGGGATGTGATTTCAGGCCAGGGTAAACTGTTCGAAATCCATCATCCTCAAATTTCTCGGCCAGGTACATGGCATTCTTACTGTGCTGCTTCATTCGTATATGAAGTGTTCTTAGATTCTTCAGGATAGAAGCCGCACGCATGCTATCCATAGAAGCCCCCATGAGCATACAGGTGCCGTCGTTCACATTTCTCAGTTCATCGATGAATTCCTGGGTACCGCAAATTACTCCGCCCATAGTATCACTACTTCCGTTTATGAATTTCGTAAGGCTGTGCAACACCACATCTGCTCCTAATTTTGCAGGTGATATCGACATAGGGGAGAAGGTATTATCCACTAATAATTTAAGGTTATTGGTTTTAGAGATCTCAGCAAGACCTTTAATATCGGCAATCTCCAGTAGTGGATTACTCACACTCTCACAGAAGAGGATCTTAGTTTCGGGAGTCACCGCTTTTTCAACGGCATCCAGTTTAGTTATATCGACGAATGTGGTTTTAATATTGAATTTTGGAGCGAGATTCTTCAAAAACGCATAGGTTCCGCCATAAATAGTCCGGCTTGCAACTATATGATCTCCTGCGCCACAAATTTGAAGTATAGCCGGTACAATGGCTCCCATCCCTGTTGCAGCAACAGTAGCCGTCTCGGTGCCTTCCATGGCAGCTAACGCCTCACCAAGGTATAAGTTGGATGGCGAACTATGTCGCGAATACAAATAACATCCTTCTGCATTTCCTTCGAAGGTATCGAACATCGTCTTTGCAGAGTAGAAGGTGTAAGTGGAAGAGTCGGATATAGATGGATTCACACCTCCGAACTCACCGAAGTATTGCAGATCCTGGATTTTGTTTGCGGGTTTGAAAGACATTTTTACTGGTGTTTATATTTATTCAAAAATAATTTTATGTAATATATTAATCAATGATAAGTATCATAAATAGAATATTATACTATTTAAAATAAATATTACAGAAAATATGTTATTCAAATCTTAAAATATTCGTACCTTAAAGAAAAATTTTCAGTTATGTTGTTAGATAAAATTGATATTGCATTACTGAAGAATCTTCAGCAAGATGCGAAGCAGACCAATAAACAGCTATCACTGAAGTTAAACCTTTCGGTTACAGCTATATATGAACGTATTAAGAAACTCGAACGATCGGGCATCATTCGCAAATATGTGGCATTGGTGGACCGGACGAAGGTAGATCTGGGATTCACTGTATTTTGCCACATTAAACTAGTGCAGCATGCACATAAATCGGTAGTTGATTTTGAGCGGGAAGTAGTTAAATTAACGGAAGTACTCGAATGTTTTCATGTAAGCGGAGAGTACGATTACCTGTTGAAAGTTGTTGTTAAAGATATGGATCAATTCCGAAATTTTATGGTTGAAAAACTTACCACACTCCAGCATATCGGCAGCACTCAAAGTTCGTTTACCATAAGCGAAGTAAAGAATACTACGGCACTCTCATTTTAGCTTTCTTAATTCGTTGCCTGTTGCATGATAGTATTGTACCTTTGTACTTCAAAAATCGAAATCAGACAATATGAATACATATGATGTTGCTATAATTGGTTCCGGACCGGGTGGGTACGTAGCTGCCATTCGTTGTGCCCAACTAGGCATGAAAACTGCAATTATAGAGAAATACAGTACCCTGGGCGGAACTTGCCTTAATGTGGGCTGTATTCCCAGCAAGGCACTTTTAGATTCATCACACCATTATGAAGATGCCATGAAACATTTTTCCGACCACGGGATAGAGATCCCCGGAGAGATCAAGTTGAACTTCAAAAAAATGATCGAAAGAAAACAGGCAGTTGTTGATCAGACAACCAAAGGGATCGACTTCCTGATGAATAAAAATAGTATTGATGTATACCAGGGTCTGGGATCGTTCAAGGATGCAACTCATATTACAATATCTTCTGAAAAGGAAGAAAAAGAGATAGAAGCGAAGCATATCATAATTGCCACCGGAAGTAAACCGGCCACGTTGCCTTTCATCACCATTGATAAAGAAAGAGTAATTACCTCCACAGAAGCATTAAGCTTAACCGAAATCCCTAAACATATGATCGTAATTGGGGGTGGGGTAATCGGACTTGAACTCGGGCAGGTCTATCGTCGCCTTGGTTCGGAAGTCTCCGTAGTGGAATATATGGATAGAATTATCCCCACTATGGACAGTGCGCAGAGTAAAGAACTCATGAAGGCTATGAAAAAACAAGGCGTGAAATTTTACGTATCCCATAAAGTTTCAGCAGTGGAAAGAAAGAAAAACGAAATCACAGTAACAGCCACCGACAAGAAAGATAAGGAAGTCACATTTACCGGCGATTACTGCCTGGTATCAGTAGGCCGTCGCCCCTTTACCGACGGATTAAATGCGGATAAAGCCGGGGTGAAAGTTAATGAACGCGGTGAGATAGCCGTAAATGATCACTTGCAAACCAATGTGTCGAACATCTATGCTATCGGCGATGTTGTTCGCGGTGCTATGCTAGCTCATAAAGCGGAAGAAGAAGGCGTATTGGTTGCCGAGATCATAGCAGGACAAAAACCTCATATCGATTATAACCTTATTCCTGGTGTAGTATATACATGGCCGGAAGTAGCTTCGGTTGGAAAGACAGAAGAGGAACTCAAAGAATCTGGTGTTGCTTATAAGAGTGGACAGTTTCCTATGAGAGCCTTAGGAAGATCAAGGGCTAGTGGTGATACCGATGGGTTTGTGAAAATATTGTCCGATGCAACTACAGATGAAGTATTAGGAGTACATATGGTAGGGGCAAGAGTTGCGGATCTTATTACTGAAGCCGTTACCGCCATGGAATTCAGAGCAAGTGCTGAAGATATCGCAAGGATGAGCCATGCACATCCTACTTATGCGGAAGCAGTGAAAGAGGCTGCATTAGCCGCAACTGAGAACAGGCCACTTCACATTTAAAATAAGTTTAGGTTAAAAAAAAACCATCCGACATAATTCGGATGGTTTTTTTGTTTATTGGCCCTATTGAATTTGCGGGGGATGGACCAATGAACCTCTTATTCAATCACATTCACAATCCAATTCTTACTTACCGGATCTATAGGTGATCCCGTAATATTTGATAATCTTATGGTAACCGTATTATTTGCGCTCACGTAGCAACTCCAGGTTAATCCATTCTCGATGGCTCCTACCGGAGAACAATTGCAGGAACTACCCGGGGTAGCTCCATTAACAGTTACGGTTTGTTCGGTATGCAAGCCGGCGAAAAGACTTAGAAAATCCAGTGTTGCCGTACCTGATAATTTCTTGAGCAGAATTTTTCTATCTGCACCGGGCGTAAAATACAAATGAACTCCGTCGTATTCGAAAGTGCCTTTTTCGGGTGAGGTTAAGTTGGTTCCCGAATTAAATTTTATGGGTGCTGAATTAGAAGAGGCTGTACCTGCCTTCAGATGCAGGACTGCGGTTGGATTATCAACTCCAATTCCCACATTTCCGCTTGCGCGTACAGTCATCTCCATGCCATCGGCATCCGCAGAAGTATTCCCTGCTGAAGTAACCGAGAAGTTAAAACGGGAGGCCAGATCTCCGCTTACGTGGTCACCGTCAGCTGCAGAGTTAATGGAAACCACGATATCCGATTCGGTGCTACCATCCCAAACGGTTCCTGAGAGAGATCCAATTACATCACCATCATTTAGAAAATCACCGGACGCAAACGTGCCATTCTTCGTGAAGAAAATGAAGTTGGGTGCATTCGGTCGAGAGGCATTGGATGCAATTTGTATGTCATTATCTCCAGGTAGCTTTATTTCCAGGCTTTCGTCCGGATCGTCTGTCCCCATCCCCATTTGACCTGTGTCAAGAATAACGACATCCTTTTGGTTTTCTTTAAAAGCTTGCTTCACATAGGTAAGATTTTCGCTAGTTTTATTATAGCCATCCACCCATTCTCCAGCAAAGTAGGTCCATTCACCTGCTGTATTGTCCCAGTAATGATGTCCTTTTTTGTTCCCGTTAATTGTTGTTGTTAGAAATACCATCATCCCATCCTGGTCTGCACCGGGATTGGAGGCAGGTAACACGTCTACCCTTGGAACTATCAGACCATCGGTTATGGTTGGGGCCGATGAGTTCGTAGCTTCAATGTCTAAAACACTTTTCGGATTATTTGTATTCACACCCACCTGTGCATTCAGTTGAATTGCTGTAACCAGGCTGATACAAAATATGATACTTAATTTTTTCATGACACCTGGTTTACTGAATTACAGTTACTTTCCAGCTTTTGCTTGCCGGATTAATTGCAATTCCACTAACATTGGAGAGCCTTATTGTTACCGTATTAGCCGCACTCACATAGCAACTCCATTGCAATCCAAGCTCTATTGAAGTATTTGGAGCACAGGAACATGAACTTCCTAACGATGCACCGGTAACAGTAACAGTGAGTTCAGAAGTGTTTCCCGAATTTATATTTGGAAAATCAAGATTCTGGGTGGCTACCAAACCAGTCATTAATACTTTCCTTATCGTATTTGGTGTAAAATACAAGTTAGTGCCATCGTATTCCATCGCTCCGGTTTCGGGCGCAGAAAGCGTTGCTCCTGAAGTTAATTTTAAAGGGGCCGAATTAGAACTGGCCGAACCAGCTTTGAGCTGCAACACAGCCGAGGGGTCATTTATCCCTATTCCAACATTTCCTGTACTGGCGATCACCATTTCGGGGTTATTTGAATTCAGGACGGTTTGCCCCGGATTGGTTACCGCAAATTCGATTTTTGTCGGGAGGCTGCCTGAGTTATGATTACCATCTGCCTCCATTTGGATATTGGCCACATCAAGAGATTTACCTGTACCCGTCCACACCTTTCCAGTCATATAACCAATATCATCTTCATCGTTCATGAAATCGGGAGAACCGAATGAACCGTTTGTAGTATAAAAGACCAGCTGCGGGGGATCCGGAGGTGAAGCGCTTGAAATTTGAATATCGTTATCGCCGTCTATTTTTAACTCCAGGTTTTCTTCAAGATTACTGGTTCCCATACCAATCTGACCGGAATCCAAAACAACCACATCTACACCACCAATACCAGCCTGGTTCGCGTAAATAAGATTACCGTCGTAATCGCCACGCGATTGGGTAACGAAATTATCCTTCCATTCATCATTATAGGAGATCCAGTCGGTAAGTGTATTATCCCAGTAATAGAATCCTTTGGGATTACCAGGAGCTGCAGTCCGAAGGAATATTAACATTCCATCCTGATCGGCACCGGGATTCGTTGATGGGAAATTGTCTATCCTTGGTATTAGGATGCCATCTGTACTTGCGGGGGAGGTGCTGTTGGATGCAGGAATGTCCAGCATACTTTTCGGACTTGTGGTACCTATACCTACCTGGGCCAAAATACCCTGGGCAAAAAATACAAGTATGAAAAGTGAGAGCACATAAGTAGTTTTTCTCATTATTTCTGATAATTCGGGGGTTTATCAAAAACAATATTAGTAAGGAAAATCTATTGTTTCAAGTAATTGTAAGAAAATACTGAAATTATTCGATGACAAGTATAAATATACCGATTAAACGCAAAAAGTACTTTTTATAAAGGGTTTTTTGCAGCAGTTTTGCATTGGCGCCATTGAATTTGTCGATTCAAAATAGGTATCTTTGACCTATGAAAAAAATAATTGCTTTTGCAGGAAGTAACAGTAGCACTTCCATAAATCATGCTTTAGTTTCCCACGTAGCTAATAAGATCATCCATCACAACATAAAGGTGATTAAACTGACTGATTTTCCGCTTCCCATTTTTGGAGAAGACCTGGAGAAAGAAAAAGGTTATCCGGAAACGCTTTCCAAACTGTTGAATGAAATAAGATCGCAGGATGCATTGATCATTTCAGTAAACGAACACAATGCCGGAATTTCTGCATTTTTCAAGAATGTTCTGGATTGGCTTTCGCGCATCGAACTCAAGTTTATGGAAGGAAAGAAAGTTTTGCTACTAAGTACTTCTCCTGGAAAGAGAGGAGCATTATCAGCGCTTCAATACACCGAAAGTATAGTTCCCAGATACAGTGGAGAACTTGTCGCATCTTTTGCGTTTCCATCATTTTCTGCTAATTTTTCAGTTGAAGATAATAAAGTAATAAATGCTGATTTGGCATCCGGACTGGACAATGTAATTGAAACTTTTCTCGCATCGCTTGAATGAAACGTATTCAAAATAAACATAGCCATGTCATCGATGAAACGTTCAGGAAGAAACTACTCCTTTGGGCACAACAATTCCACGAAGTAGCCTGGCTCGATTCCAATAATTATCAACAAGAACACAGCAGTTACCAGGCCATTCTGGCAGTTGACGCTTTTACATCCCTTAAAACCGACTACATCGATGCGTTTCAGAAACTGGACGATTATCAAAGTAGTATCAACGACTGGTTATTCGGTTATCTGACCTACGACCTGAAAAATGATATCGAAGCTCTTAGTTCGCTCAATCATGATGGTTTGGGATTCCCGGACCTGTTCTTTTTTCAGCCGAAACGGTTGTTTCTGTTTTCTAAAAACAACGTTGAAATGCACTACCTGAATATGGTCGCCGACGAGATGGAAGCAGATTGGAAGGAGATAAATAATATTCCTCATGATAAAAACTCGTCCCAATCTGAAAATGCGTCCGTAAAAATCAGCCTGCGGACATCTAAAGATAGTTACTTCAAAGAGGTGAATAAAATGCTGGCACATATTGAGCGAGGAGATATTTACGAGGCGAATTTCTGTCAGGAGTTCTTTTCCGAAGATATTGCGATAGACCCGGTTAAAACGTTCGACCATCTCAACGAAATATCGCGGCCACCTTTCGCTACCTATCTGAAGTTTGGTAATAGTTATGCGATGTCGGCATCTCCCGAACGATATTTAAAGAAAGTTGGTACATCGGTTATTTCACAACCTATTAAAGGCACAGCCAGGCGGTTTAAGAATGAAGAATTGGACAGGGCGATGATAGAGAAATTAAAGAATGACCCTAAAGAACGAAGTGAGAATATCATGATTACGGATCTCGTTCGAAACGATCTATCCAAGTTTGCTGAGAAAGGAAGTGTTTTAGTTGAAGAACTCTGTGCTGTATATTCATTTGAGCAGGTACATCAACTAATTTCCACGGTTAGTTGTGAAGTATCGGAAGATGTAAAACCCGCAACCATGCTGAAAGAAACCTTTCCAATGGGAAGCATGACAGGAGCCCCCAAAGTTTCAGCTATGAAGATCATCGAAGATCTCGAAGATGCTAAACGGGGACTATACAGCGGAGCAATCGGTTATTTTGCTCCAAACAACGATTTCGACTTTAACGTGGTCATTCGGAGCATTCTGTATAATGCGAATAAAAAATATGTAAGTTTTTCAGTGGGTGGTGCGATTACTGCTAAAAGTAGCCCGGAGGATGAATATGAAGAATGTCTGCTCAAGGCAAAAGCTATGCGAGAGGCCCTGGAACAGCCTAAATAATCCATCCCGAACGTCACGAATACTTATATTTGCGTGAATTAACAGTATCCCATGCTGGAGCGTTTAAAACAACATATCGACAAAAACCTTCCTTTTTTAAAGGGTAAGAAGCTATTGATCGCATGTAGTGGAGGCCTGGATAGCGTTGTCATGACGTATCTTTTCAAGGATATGGGCTTTGATATTGGCCTGGCGCATTGCAATTTTTCATTACGCGGAAGCGAGAGTGATGGAGATGAAGCGTTTGTAACCGATCTTGCCGAAAAATTGAATATTCCATCTTATGTTGAAACGTTCGACACCCGGGAATATGCCGATACTCGAAAACTTTCCATACAGATGGCAGCTCGTGAATTACGCTATTTGTGGTTCGATGAGATCCTGAGAGATTTTCACTGCGATTTTTTACTCACGGCTCATCATGCCGATGATAACCTGGAAACCCTCTTCATCAATCTATCAAGAGGTACCGGATTACGTGGTTTAACAGGAATTCCTGAACAATCAGATAACCTGGTGCGCCCACTTTTACCTTTCAGTAGGGATGAAATTTTAAAGTATGCGAAGGAAGAGCGTTATTTCTGGAGAGAAGATAGTAGTAATAAGGAGATCGACTACTTGCGCAATGCAATTCACCATGATGTAATTCCACCCTTGAAGAGGCATATTCCAAAGTTATTGAAGAGTTTAGAGAAGACCCAGGGCCATCTGAGAGAATCTCAATCGCTGCTTGAGGATTACCTCGTGCTCATACGCCAGTTGGTGATGGTGGAGCAGGAGGATGGATATTCCATCAATATCAGTAAGATTTCAAACCTCCCTAACACAGAGGCTCTCCTATATGAATTGCTGCGTCCGTTCGGGTTTACGGCCTGGAAGGATATTTCTGAACTTATTCATGCACAAAGCGGCAAGTTCATTGTTTCAGCCTCTCACAGGCTGGTAAAAGACAGGGATTTGCTTTTGCTCACAGAAATTCCTTTAGAAGATAATGCTGAGGAGACAGAAATTCTCCGAACCACGAAACGAATTGAACATCCTATTCCGCTGATTATAAGCTCGGTTGTTACAAAGGGGGTGAATACTGATAAAGAGATTTTTGTAGACGCGAACACGCTGACGTATCCATTAAAAGTTCGGAGATGGCGTGGAGGAGATTATTTTTATCCTATTGGGATGCAAGGAAAAAAGAAATTGAGTAAATATTTTAAGGATGAAAAGTTATCTTTGGTGGCTAAAGAAAAAATCTGGCTTCTTTGTAGTGGTGAGCAGATCGTTTGGATCATAGGTCACCGAGCAGACGACAGATACAAAGTAGGGCCGGAAACCACGCAAATAAAAAGAATACATACGTCCTAATCTATCAGTATACGCATGAAGCGAATATTTATAATAGTTTTTGCGGCTTTAATTAGCAATTTCTCCATCGTGGCACAGGATTTTTTAGATCCTGTTTCGTGGGAAGTGACCACGCAAAAAGAAAGCGAGAATCGGTATAATATAATATTGGAAGCCACCATTGACCCAGGATGGCATCTATACAGTCAGATTCAATATGGAGAAGAATTCGAAGGGCCTATTCCCACCGAGTTTAGCTATAATTCAAGCCCGGAATCCTACACTTTAGTTGGAGGTACACAGGAACCGGATGTAAAACCGGTATTGGATCCGGTTTTCGAGATCGAGGTTAAATCCTTCGACGATAAAGCTGTTTTCATACAGCCTATCGAAGTTGTGAATCCGGAAGGCCTTAAAATTGTTGTGGAAATCTACTACTCTGTTTGTGATGACGAGAAATGCCTGCCACCTGATGTAAAATCCTTTGAAGTAGACCTGGCTTCGGGTAAGTCGGAACTAGCCACGGCCGAGATCACAGAGTTCGACCTTGAGCAAACAGCTGCACTTACAATTCCACTGAAAGGTGACCTTGGTAATACCAGCGGAAAGAAAGGATATTTCACTATTTTCCTTTTAGGTTTTTTAGGAGGAATATTAGCCCTGCTCACTCCTTGTGTATTCCCAATGATCCCTCTAACAGTTTCTTTCTTTACAAAGGGTTCAAGGGATCGTAAGAAAGGATTAAGGGATGCGTTGCTTTATGGATTCTTCATATTTCTTATCTATGTGTTACTAAGTCTGCCTTTCCATTTACTGGATACGGTAGATGAGGGATTACTCAATAACATTTCCACGAACATTTACCTAAACATCCTTTTCTTTATAGTATTCCTGGTGTTTGCGTTCTCCTTCTTCGGATATTTCGAGATTACCTTGCCGAGTTCATGGAGTACTAAAATGGACGAAAAAGCCACCACCATAGGTGGATTTGTGGGTATCTTCTTTATGGCCCTGACGCTTGCCATCGTATCATTTTCCTGCACCGGACCAATTCTAGGCGGATTGTTAGGCGGCTCATTGAGTCAGGATGCGGGCGCTATGCAGTTGTCCTTCGGAATGGGAGGATTTGGTTTGGCACTTGCACTGCCATTTGCGCTGTTTGCTTTATTCCCTAACTGGCTCAATTCACTTCCAAGCAGTGGGGGATGGCTAAACACAGTTAAGGTGGTATTAGGTTTTGCAGAACTTGCTTTAGCGTTTAAATTCCTTTCCAATGCCGACCTGGTAATGCACTGGGGTGTATTGAAAAGAGAGGTGTTCATGGCAATCTGGATTCTTTGTTCGCTTGGAATGGCGTTATATCTCTTCGGAATTATTCGATTCCCGCATGATGGCCCAAAAGGGAGAAAACTTCCGAAGGGAAATATCATTGTGGGAATATTAGCAATTGTGTTTACCATTTATCTTATCCCCGGCCTGACAAATACCAAATATGCCAATTTGAAATTGTTAAGTGGACTGGCTCCGCCAATGTTCTATAGTTTGTATGATAAAGGCACCTCTGCACCTCTGGGACTAACGGCTTATAAAGACTTTTATGAAGGCGTGGAAGCTGCAAAGAAGTCCGGTAAGCCCATTATGCTAGATTTCACAGGATGGGCCTGTGTGAATTGCCGTAAAATGGAAGAACATGTCTGGAGTGTTGAGGAAGTTTTCAAGGTCATAAATGAAGAATTTATACTAATCTCGCTTTACGTGGACGACCGAAAACCACTGGAAAAAGAGGAGCAGTTCAATTTTCTGAAACCAACAGGCGGTACCAAACCCATCAAGACCATTGGAGACAAATGGGCCACTTTCCAAACGGTTAACTTTAAAAATAACTCTCAGCCACATTACGCTTTAATGGATAGTGATTATAAGTTGTTGAACCTGCCAATCGGTTATACTCCCGATGAGAGTGAATATCTGGCCTGGCTGAATTCCGGATTGAAAGAATTTAATAAAAATAAATAGGTTTATAACAGCGAGTTACCGTGTCGTTATAGTCAGGGCGTACAAAAAACAGCTGGCTTATGAGAAATAGAATTTGGATTGTACAGAATAAAAAAGCATCCCGTCTTCACGGGATGCTATAACAAACCTAACTTAGTAAATTCTAAAAGTCTTAGATATACTTTTAAAATATTCTACCAAATGAATTTTCTATCCCCACAAAAAATTAATATCAGTAGAACTTTCACTAATTCAACTCAAAGGTAAAATTCATACCTACATGAGTCCATACGTACATACACGTATTTTGATAATTTTAGCATTTTCCTGCAAGGCTTATTCTTAATCGATTTCGGCAATAAAAAAGCCACCAATCAATCTTTTTGAAACTGAACAGTGGCTTATATTATATGAGTTCACTGTTTGGTGTACTCAATTTTTACTTCCTGATCAAATGTAATTGAAAAATCTGTGTGTTTATATGGTTTTTTACGGATTTCATTTACGAAAACGTTATAGTGTTGATATGTTTTATAACTTTAACATTTATTCAATTAAACGTAGCTAAATTCATAATTCGATAGTGTAAGATGAGTTTCATTTCTATTTTCTTAAATCGTTTTACCTGCGAATGCTTCTTTTTCTAAAGATATATGCAAAAACTTACCTTAAAGAAAATTGCCAGAGAGTTAGACGTGTCCATATCAACAGTCTCGAAATCTCTTAAAGACAGCCCTGAAATCAGTGAGGATACCAGGCAAAAAGTGAAAGCCTTTGCCAAGCTTTATAATTACCGGCCCAATACAATTGCGTTAAGTTTAAAGAATCGCAAAACAAAAACAATTGGGGTGATTATTCCCGAAATTGTGCATCATTTCTTTACAACAGTAGTAAGCGGTATCGAAAAGGTGGCAAATGAAAAGGGATATACTGTGATTATCGGGCTTAGTAATGAATCTTTCGATAAAGAAGTCACCAATATGGAAAAGTTAGCTAATGGCAGTATTGATGGTTTCATTTTATCCGTATCACGGGAAACCCAGTTAAAAAAGGATTATCATCACCTGAAAGAATCAATCGATCACGGAATGCCCGTTGTTCTTTTTGACAGAACCATACCCGAGATCGAATGTGATAAGGTTGTTGTAGATGATACCCAGGGAGCGAAAAATGCTGTTTTGAAACTCATATCTTCAGGATGCACTAATATTGCACTGATCACAACCGAAGACCATGTTAATGTGGGGAAACTTCGAACGAGTGGTTACCAACATGCGCTCGAAGAAAGAGGTATAGATTTTTCGGATCGCCTGGTCCTGAAACTTAAAGACGAATTTAACGAGGAAGGTCTTGAAGGCCAATTAAATTCAGGCATCGAACTATTTCTAAGATCGAATCCAGATATAGATGCGATTTTCGCGGTGAATGAAAAATATGCACTAACAGCAATGAAAGCTGCCCGTGCTCTTGGGAAGCAGATCCCTTCTGAACTCAAAGTGGTAGGTTTTACAGATGGCGTGCTCTCAAAGTATGCGACCCCCAGTCTAACTACCGTGAGTCAGCACGGCATTCAGCTAGGTGAAAAAGCTGCCGAGTTACTCATAAGAAGGCTAGAGGAAGACGACTACGAACCACCCTACCAGACTGTGGTTGTAGAAACGAGATTGATAGAGCGCGAATCAACCAGCCAGGGCTGATAGATTTAAAAAATACGCTATATTTACGTCCGCAGGTCAGGACTCAATTTTTACTTCCTACTTTAAATAAGTTTTGATATGCCGCGTCTTTCGTTAAGAAAGGATCTCGTATTGAAGCAGAAAGCATCAATATGGAAAAACCTAAATTAAGTTTTTGGCAGATTTGGAATATGAGTTTCGGGTTTCTCGGAATTCAGTTCGGGTTTGCACTACAGAATGCCAACACCTCTCGAATTTTTGAGAAATTAGGTGCCGATATTGAATCCATTCCGATTTTGTGGATCGCGGCCCCGGTTTCGGGACTCATTGTTCAACCGATCATTGGATATTTCAGCGATAGGACCTGGAACCGTTTAGGGCGAAGAAGGCCTTATTTCCTGGTAGGAGCAATATTCGCCTCTATAGCATTATTTATCATGCCAAATTCACCCTCACTATGGGTGGCTGCTGGAATGTTGTGGATCATGGACGCGTCCATCAATGTGTCCATGGAACCATTCCGAGCCTTCGTTGGGGATAATCTTGGAGAAAAGCAGCGGACCCTTGGATTTGCAATGCAGAGCTTCTTTATAGGGATCGGGGCAGTAGTAGGCTCCTTGTTGCCTTATATTTTCACGAATTGGATTGGATTAGATAATACAGCTCCGGAGGGAATAATCCCACCATCGGTAAAATGGTCTTTCTATGTGGGTGGAACAGTGTTCTTCCTCGCTGTTTTGTGGACAGTACTTAGATCGAAAGAATACTCTCCCGAAGAACTGGCGGAATTCGAGAAAAACGAAAAAAAGGGACAGGTAGATGATGCTGAATATTTCCATAATGTCAAAAACATAAGCTCTCAGCTGATTATAGGAATCTCTATGTTTGTAATCGGTGCTGTGGTTAGTTATTTGGTCTATTCCAAAGGCCTTGCTAAAGAGTTGTATATACTTTTCATAGGACTCATAGTAGTCGGTATACTTTTTATTCTGAACTCCTTCCTGAGAAAATCCAATGTGAATAATGCATTTACCATCATTCTTACCGATATGGTGAATATGCCAAAAACGATGCGCCAACTTGCCTGGGTACAGTTTTTTTCCTGGTTTGCATTATTCTCTATGTGGATATACACTACTCAGGCTGTAACAGGGCATGTATTCGATACACCGGATCCAACTTCCAAGGCATATAATGACGCAGCAGATTGGGTTACCGTGATGTTTACTGTGTATAATGGAGTGGCTGCAGCTGTTGCCTTTTTACTCCCGGTAGTAGCTCGAAAAACAAGCAATAAAGTAACACATCTTCTCGCGCTGACTCTTGGAGGATTAGGGTTAATTTCAATCTTTTTTGTAACTACTAAAACAGGATTGCTCGTTAGCATGATTGGCGTGGGTGTCGCATGGGCCAGTATCTTATCCATACCCTATGCCATGTTATCGGGGTCATTGCCAGCTTCAAAAATGGGTTATTTCATGGGTGTTTTTAACTTCTTCATTGTCATACCTCAGATCATAGCAGCTACCATACTGGGATTTCTAGTGAAGCAGATTTTCAATAATGAACCGGTATATGCGCTTATTGTAGGCGGTGTCGGAATGATTATAGCAGGCTTACTAACGCTACGGGTGACAACACATAAAAAGCAGGAGGTCAATGGATAAGAAAGGATTTATTTTCGATCTGGATGGAGTGATAGTAGATACGGCCAGGTATCATTATATGGCATGGAAAAGACTAGCGGAGAGCCTTGGCATTAGTTTCAGTAAGGTGAAAAATGAACAATTAAAGGGTGTAAGCCGTGTTCGTTCACTTGAGAAAATCCTTAACTGGGGAAATATGGAGCTAACAGAAGCTCAGTTTAACGAACTGCTGGAGTTAAAAAACAATGACTATCTAGCCTATATCGAGCGAATGGATAAGGACGAGATACTTCCTGATGTACCCAGGGTACTGTCCTTTTTGAAGCAGAATGATCAACCAATCGCATTGGGGTCGGCAAGCAAGAATGCGCGGACAATTTTGAAAGAAGTAGACTTGTTGGAGGTATTCGATGAGGTGATAGACGGTACTAATGTGACCAATGCCAAACCGGATCCGGAGGTTTTTTTAAAGGCTGCAGAAGGTCTTGGGATGGACCCATCAGACTGCATTGTTTTTGAAGATTCTGTTGCCGGGATACGGGCGGCAAACACAGGCGGGATGATGAGCATAGGGATTGGTGACCCGGCCGTATTACATGAAGCCACCTACGTATTCAAGGATTTTACAGAAATATCAAACGAATTTTTTTCTAAATTAATATCAGAATAATGAATCAGGATTATATCAAACCGGACCCATGGTCCATCATCGAAGAAGGCTTTGATGCAGAGAAAGTGAAATCTTCAGAGAGTTTATTCAGCATTGGTAACGGGGCTATGGGCCAGCGAGCAAATTTCGAGGAGGACTATAGCGGAGAAACGTTTCAGGGGAGCTATGTAGCCGGGGTCTATTATCCCGATAAAACCCGTGTGGGATGGTGGAAGAACGGCTATCCTGAATATTTTGCGAAAGTTTTAAATGCTCCAAACTGGATAGGTCTGAAAGTTTCAGTGAATGGAGAAAATCTTGATCTGCACCATTGTAAGGAGGTCAAGAATTTCAGAAGAGAGTTAAATATGAAGGAAGGTTTTTATCGACGTTCTTTTGAAGTTACTATGCAAAATGGTACTGAAATAGCTGTAACCAGCACACGTATCCTTCACCTGGATCAGGATGAACTCGGAATTATTAATTATGAAGTTACTCCGTTGAATCGGAATGCTGAAATTGTTTTCAGTCCTTACCTCGATGGCGGAATCACCAATGAAGATAGTAACTGGGATGATAAATTTTGGGATACATTAAGCGTTTCCGAAGCAGATCACCAGGCATTCATAAGGTCCATGACTATGAAAACCGAATTTCATATTTGCACCTATATGCAATCTGAAGTTTATCTGAATAAAACCAATGCCACACCCGAATATACTGCGAATCTGGAAGATCGATTCGTTCAGTTTAATTATGCGATCTCAGCACCTCAGGGAGAAACAGCATCGCTTCGAAAATACGCTGGCTATACCGTTTCACTTGACCATGCTCCGGACGCACTTGTTGATGCGGCAAAAGCCACCCTTGATAAAGGGATCGGTAATGGATATGAAAACTTAAAGAAAAGCCAGGCTGAAGCCTGGACTTCTATCTGGGAAATGGCAGATATTACTATCGAAGGTGACGTGGAGGCCCAGCAGGGAATCCGGTTTAATATTTTCCAGCTAAACCAGACGTATTTGGGCAAAGATGCCCGTCTCAATATTGGCCCAAAGGGATTTACGGGTGAAAAGTACGGAGGAAGCACCTACTGGGATACGGAGGCCTACTGTCTGCCTTTCTACATGGCAACTAAAGATCATGAAGTTGCCAGGAATCTATTGGTTTACCGCCACAATCACTTGCAAAAAGCCATTGAAAACGCCGAAAAATTAGGTTTTACGAATGGTGCGGCTTTGTATCCTATGGTTACCATGAATGGCGAAGAATGCCATAACGAATGGGAGATCACTTTCGAAGAGATTCACAGAAACGGTGCTATAGCTTTTGCCATATATAATTATGTACGCTATACCGGGGATCATGGATATGTTCCCGAAAAAGGTCTGGAGGTGCTCATTGGAATTGCCAGATTCTGGCATCAACGAGCTAATTTTAGTACGCAGAAGAACAAATATGTAATACTTGGAGTTACTGGCCCTAATGAATACGAGAATAATGTGAATAATAACTGGTATACTAATTTCACGGCTAAGTGGTGCATAGAATATGCTGCTTCAGAAATAGAGAAAGTGAAAGAGGAATACACTTCAGACTATGAGCGTATAATATCAAAGACCGGAGTAACTGAATTGGAAGTTTCGGAATGGATGAAGGTAGCTTCTGACATGTATTTCCCGTTTTCAGAAGAACACAATATCTATCTGCAACAAGACAGTTTCCTGGATAAGGAACTTATTACCGTGGCAGACCTCGATCGTTCTCAACGGCCTATTAATCAGCAATGGTCATGGGATCGAATCCTAAGATCCCCTTATATAAAACAGGCGGACGTACTTCAGGGATTCTATTTCTATGAAGATCACTTCTCACAAGAGGAGTTGGAGCGGCACTTCGATTTCTACGAACCATTTACCGTGCACGAATCTTCTCTTTCTCCCTGTGTGCATAGTATTCAAGCAGCAAAATTGGGGCGTATGGAGCAGGCATACACCTTCTACCTCAGAACTTCCAGGCTCGATCTGGACGATTACAACAAGGAAGTGGAAGAAGGTTGTCATATAACCAGTATGGCAGGGACCTGGCTTAGTATAGTCGAAGGATTTGGCGGAATGCGCGTTCGGGATGATCATTTAGAGTTTCATCCAAGAATTCCGGATCATTGGAAAGAGTACACCTTTAAGGTGAATTTCAGAGGCCAGATTCTCAAAGCGACCATTACCCGCGATCGGAATTCGTTTGAATTATCCGGTGAGCAACCACTTACTATAAAAGTAAATGGTGTATCAAAAATTATCGAACCGACAACTTATTAGATATATGAGAAAAGTAAGAATTACAGGAATATTTATTTGCTTATTTATTGCCCTGTTCAGTTGTGCTGATAATAAAAAAGAACTCACAGCGGCAAATACTGAAGTTGAGATCGCTACAACGAAACCCTTTAGCTGGAAAGCGGCAAACATATATTTTCTTTTAACCGACCGATTTAATAACGGTGATCCATCTAATGATGTAAACTTCGATCGTACCAGAGAAACTGCTGTTTTACGAGGATTTAAGGGCGGTGATCTCAAGGGGATCACACAGAAGATCGAAGAAGGTTATTTCACAGACCTGGGAATCAATGCCATTTGGATGACCCCTGTTGTGGAGCAGATCCACGATGGTACGGATGAAGGAACCGGCTATACATATGGCTATCATGGTTACTGGACCAAAGACTGGACGGCACTGGATCCAAATTTCGGAGCAAGGGAAGACCTTGCCGAACTGGTGGAAACCGCACATGATAATGGGATAAGGATATTACTGGATGCCGTTATAAATCATACAGGCCCCGTGACCGATGGGGACACGGTATGGCCCGAAGAATGGGTAAGGACCTCTCCCAAATGTGAATTTAAGGATTACGAGAGTACGGTATCCTGCACATTAGTTGAAAACCTGCCGGATATAAGAACAGAAAGTGATGAGGTTGTTGACCTACCGCCGCAACTGGTAGAGAAATGGAAAGTTGAAGGCAGGTATGATGAAGAAATGGCAGAACTGGATAACTTTTTTGAAAAGACCGGCCATCCCCGCGCACCCAGGTTCTATATAATGAAGTGGTTGTCTGATTATATCCATGATTTCGGAATTGATGGTTATCGGGTCGATACGGTAAAACATACGGAAGAATATGTATGGGAAGAATTTGAAGATGTTTGCGAAGATGCGTTTAATAGCTGGAAAGCGGCAAATCCGGATAAAGTGCTGGACGATGCACCGTTTTATATGGTAGGGGAAATATATTTCTATAACGTAAATACGGGCAGGACGTATGATTTTGGCGATAGAAAAGTAGATTACTTCAACGACAGTTTTGATGCGTTGATAAATTTTGACCTGCGTTCGAGTGCAGATCGTTCCTATGAAGAGGTATTCAGCAGTTATAACCAGGTGCTGCAAGGTGATCTGAAAGGATATAGTACACTTAGCTATATGAGCTCTCACGACGATAGTTCGCCCTTCGATAAAGATCGTTCCAAGCCATATGAAACTGCGATCAGATTATTACTGGCCCCAGGTGCTGCACAAGTTTATTATGGAGATGAGTTAGCAAGAACTTTAATTGTTGAGGGAACGAATGGAGATGCGACCTTACGATCGTTCATGAACTGGGAGGATATCGACAGTAATCCGGAAACCGCGAAAATTCTGGTGCATTGGCAAAAGTTAGGACAATTTAGAAATGATCATATTTCCGTAGGTGCCGGCGTTCATTATATGATCAGCGAAAGTCCGTATGTATTTAAACGATCCTTTGCTGAAGGGGATATTTCAGATGAAGTTATAGTGGGGTTGGACCTCCCAGTAGGTATGAAATCGATGTCCGTAGCTGATGTGTTTGAAAACGGTATAAAAGTCCGCGATGCCTACAGCGGAGAAACCGCTGAGGTGGTTGATGGTAAAGTATCGGTTACAACAGATTACAACCTGGTACTGCTGGAAGAAATCAATGAATGAAATGATCAAGTATAAATTAATATTAGCCATTGCGGTTTTCGTCACAGGATGTAAAACCGAAACAAAAAAAGAAACTGTGATAGTAGAAAATAGTATTGAAGAAATCGCACCAATTACCGATTCTATCCTGGAATCGGCCGTTATTTATGAAGCCAACATTCGCCAGTACTCACCCGAGGGTACTTTTAATGCTTTTACCAGGGATATCCCTCAACTTAAGGAATTAGGGGTGAAAATTATCTGGTTAATGCCCGTGTTTCCCATTTCTGAAGTGAAAAGAAAGGCATTTGGCGATAAGATGGTAGAGGACATTGACGATGCAAGCGAACGTGAAAAGTATCTGGGAAGTTACTATGCCGTTTCAGATTTCAGAAAAATAAATCCCGAGTTCGGGACTATTGAAGACTTTAGAAAACTATTGAAAACTGCCCACGAAAATGATATCTACGTAATCCTGGACTGGGTACCAAATCATACGGGTTGGGATCATACCTGGATCACCCAGCATCCCGATTTCTACACTAAGAATAGCGAGGGTGAGATCACAGATCCTCTGAATGACGATGGAACACCGGTGGGTTGGGAAGATGTGGCAGATCTCAATTATGATAATATGGAGATGAGGGAGGCAATGATAGCCGATATGATGTATTGGGTTGAGGAAGAAGGCATAGATGGTTTCCGTTGCGATATGGCTGGAATGGTCCCAACCGATTTTTGGGCCGATGCGATACCTAAATTGCGTTCGGCAAAAGATATTTTCATGTTAGCCGAATGGGAGGATCCGCAATTAACTAGGAATAATTTGTTTGAAATGGCCTATGGATGGGAAGTACATCACTTACTGAACGCCATTGCCAAAGAAGAAAAAGGAGTCCGGGATTTTGATAATTATATGAACCATTCGGTCGAGAAATGGAAAAACGGTGGATACTTAATGAATTTCCTCACGAATCACGATGAGAATTCATGGGCAGGATCCGTATCCGAGCGCATGGGTGATGCTTCGGAAGCCATGCTGGCACTGGTCTATTGTATGCCTGGTATGCCGCTGATCTATAGCGGACAGGAATACGACCTGGACCATCGGTTGAAATTTTTCGAGAAGGACAGTATTCCGAAGGAAAAAGGTAAGGTATGGCCGGTGCTAAAGAAACTGGGAGAACTCAAGAATACAATTCCCGCGCTTTCTGGCGCAAAGAATCAAGGAGAATATACAAGGCTTCAGACCTCGCCTGAGGACGTTTTGGCCTTCAAACGGGAGAAGAACTCGAGCGAGTTGATATATGTAGCAAATATGAGCACAGAAGAGAGAGAGGTCGTACTTCCACTGCAAGGAAAGTACCTGGAGTCCATTAGTGGAAATGAGATCGAAATTAACCCCAACAATTCAATTTTATTAGGTCCCTGGCAATACAGGATTTTAGTAAAAATGTAATTTTTCGTCACTAAATTATTCCCATTTTGCGAAATTTATAAACCGAAAACGTTATAGTTACTTTTCAGGTTTGTATTGTGGAATTATTGCCATAGATTTACACGAATGAGCGGTACAATTAAGCGTATAGCGGTTTTAACAAGTGGTGGTGATGCCCCTGGAATGAATGCTGCGATCAGGGCAGTTGTTCGTTCTTGCGCATACCATAAACTGGAATGTGTTGGGATATACAGAGGCCTTCAGGGTTTGATTGAAGGAGACTTTGAGGTCCTTAATGCCCGATCGGTAAAGAACATTATAAATCGGGGTGGCACATTCCTGAAATCGGCCCGTTCAAAGGAATTCCGAACGAAAGAAGGACGGCAAACAGCATACAACAATCTAAAACATGCCGGGATTGATGCCATGGTGGTTATTGGCGGTGATGGAACCTTCACCGGTGCTAATATTTTTATTCAGGAATTCGACTTTCCAATTGTAGGCCTTCCAGGTACCATCGATAATGATATTAATGGAACCGACTACTCCATTGGATATGATACGGCCCTGAATACAGTCGTAGAAGCAATAGACAAGATCCGAGATACTGCGAATTCACATAACCGGTTGTTTATGATCGAGGTAATGGGAAGAGATGCGGGAGATATTGCATTGAATGCAGGTATAGGAGCAGGAGCTGAAGAAATACTTATTCCTGAAGAGGAAATGGGTCGCGAGAAACTATTGGCTTCTTTACGCAGAAGTAAGAAATCGGGTAAAACCTCATCTATTGTGGTCGTTGCTGAAGGAGACCAGATCGGGAAGAATATTTTTGGTTTGGCAGACTATATTCAGGAGCATATGGATGAGTATGAGGTCAAGGTTACTGTCTTGGGCCATATTCAACGGGGCGGGTCGCCGAGTTGTTATGACCGTGTACTGGCCAGTCGCCTGGGGATTGGTGCGATCGATGCACTGCTTAGAGGCGAACGAGATGTTATGATCGGTATATCTCACAAGAAAGTGGTTTCTGTTCCTTTTATAGAAGCCATTAAAGGAGAGAACGAAATAGATATAGAATTAATACGAGTAGCAGATATCACATCTATATAAATTCAGATAAAAAATATGACTAAAATAGGAATTAACGGCTTTGGCCGAATTGGTAGAATTGCGTTCAGGATTGCAGCGCAAAATGATAATGTTGAAGTAGTAGGGGTAAATGATCTGCTGGATGTGGATCATCTTGCTTATCTCCTGAAATACGACTCTGTTCACGGAAAATATCCTGGTACAGTAGGAGTTGAAAACGGAAATTTGGTAATAGATGGTAAGACAGTTCGTGTCTCCGCTGAAAGAAATCCGGAAGATCTGAAATGGGATGAAGTTGGAGCGGAAATTGTGATCGATTGCACAGGTATATTCACCACGAAAGAAACCGCATCTGCACATATCAAGGCAGGAGCGAAAAAGGTGGTTATTTCAGCACCATCGAAGGATGCACCTATGTTTGTAATGGGGGTAAACCATAATGATGTTAAGCCTGAGGATACAGTTGTTTCAAACGCCTCTTGTACAACAAACTGCCTGGCACCAATGGCAAAGGTTATAGATGACAATTTGGGAATTGTTGAAGGCCTAATGACGACGGTGCATGCAGCCACGTCTACACAACATACAGTGGACAGCCCGTCGAGGAAGAATTATCGTATTGGGAGAAGTGCGATTTTAAATATCATACCCACTTCTACAGGTGCTGCGGTAGCAGTGACCAAGGTAATTCCATCATTGAAAGGGAAATTAACCGGGATGGCATTCCGGGTGCCAACTGCTGATGTTTCGGTTGTAGACTTAACAGTTCGGACAGAGAAATCCGCCACCTACGAGGAGGTAAAGCAATTGTTTAAGGATGCCGCCAATGGCCCGCTAGCCGGAGTTGTGGATTATGTAGAGGACCCGGTGGTGTCTCAGGATTTTGTAAGTGATCCGAACACTTGTAATTTCGATGCTAATGCCGGAATTGCGCTTAACGACAATTTCTTTAAATTAGTTGCATGGTATGATAATGAGTATGGTTATTCGGCGAAACTGATCGACCTTGCCGTTCATATTGCAAGCATTTAGTATATGATTATAATAGCAGATGGTGGTTCAACCAAATGTGACTGGATTCTTCTGGATAAAAAAGGAAACCAGGTTTTGAAGACCCGCACCCGCGGGTTGAATCCTGCGGTAGTCCCGAGACAGGAACTGTATACCCGCATTGAAGAGAACAACGAATTACCCACGCTTTTTAAAAAAGCCAGCCGGGTGGATTTTTATGGTGCCGGTTGCGGTACCGAAACACCCAGGGCCGTGTTAATGGCAGTTTTGGAAGACTTGTTTCCGAACGCTGAGGTGAAAGTTCAGGAAGATCTTATGGCTGCTGTCTATGCTGCTACTACCGAGCCTGGTATAGTTTGTATTCTGGGAACGGGATCCAATAGTTGCTATTACGATGGTGAAAAGATCTTTACGCCGGTTCCTTCCCTGGGATTCACACTAATGGATGAAGCCAGTGGTAATTACTTCGGAAAAAGACTTATCCGGGATTACTATTATAAAAGAATGCCGGAGCAGATCGCGAATGCATTCGAGCAGCGATTCGATCTGGATGCGGATACCATTAAGCTGAACCTGTATCAGAAACCAAATCCGAATACTTATTTAGCCTCATTTGCAGAATTTATTTTCACCAGTAAAGAAGTTAACGGGTATTTTTATAAACTGATCAGTGAAGGAATGATACGATTTATTGATTACAGGATCATGTGCTACAAAGAAGCCCAGACGGTTCCTATTCATTTTATCGGTTCCATTGCGCATTATTCTACCGATATTATCCGTGATTGTATGAAGCGATATCAGTTAGAGCTGGGAAATGTTATTCGGCGACCCATAGATGGACTTTTAGACTATTACAGAACACATGTCCTGAAAGTGGCGGAATCCAGTTCTTAAACCAAAACCAGACATGAGCTTACCAAAGATAAATCCAACTAAAACTAAGGCCTGGAACGAGTTGTCGGATCATTTCAATTCCCTAAAAGATGGAAAGATGCAACAGTGGTTTAAAGATGACCACGAAAGATCTTCTCGCATGTCAGTTATATGGGAAGAGTTTTACCTGGATTATTCTAAGAACCGTGTCACGGATGAGACTCTCACAAAGTTGCTTAACCTGGCTATTGAAGTGGACCTCAGATCAGCCATAGACGCTCAGTTTTCGGGGGAGCCAATCAATGAGACGGAAGGGCGGAGCGTTCTGCATACCGCACTGCGTGACTTCAATAATATGAAACCAGAAGTGCGTGAAACACTTCAGAAGATAAAATCATTTTCAGAAAAAGTGATTGAAGGCGAATGGAAAGGAGCCACAGGTAAGTCGATCACGGATGTTGTTAATATAGGAATAGGGGGGAGCGATCTCGGACCGGATATGGTGTGCGAGGCATTACAATTTTATAAAAACCATTTGAACGTCCATTTTGTTTCCAACGTAGACGGAGATCACGTTATGGAAACGATTAAGTCCCTGAACAGGGAAACAACTCTTTTTATAATTGTCTCCAAGACATTCACTACCCAGGAAACACTTACCAATGCCCAAACCATTCGAAACTGGTTCCTCGAAAAAGGAAGTGAAGCTGACATAAGCAAACATTTTGCAGCAGTTTCAACAAATCTTGAGGCTGTAGCGGATTTTGGAATTGCCGCTGAAAATATTTTCCCTATGTGGAATTGGGTAGGCGGCCGTTTTTCACTCTGGAGCGCTGTTGGCCTATCGATATCATGCGCCGTGGGATATGAGAATTTTGAAAAACTACTTAAAGGAGCACATAAAATGGATCTGCACTTTAAGGATTCCGATTTCAGGCAAAACATCCCTGTAATTCTGGCTTTACTTTCTGTATGGTACAATAATTTCTTCGGATGTGAAAGTGAATGTATTGTTCCATATTCCCAGTATTTGAATAAACTGGTAGCCTATCTGCAACAGGGGATTATGGAGAGTAACGGTAAGAGTGTGGACAGAAACGGTGAACAGATCGATTACCAGACCGGAACCATAGTATGGGGAAGTACGGGAACCAATGCTCAGCATGCCTTTTTTCAGTTGATTCATCAGGGAACTAAATTGATCCCAACAGACTTTATATGCTTTTCCGAATCACTTTATGGCAATTTGGACCATCAGAATAAATTGTTAGCTAATTGCTTTGCGCAAACCGAAGCTTTACTTCAGGGTACTTACGAAACTGAGGTGGATAACAACTTTAAAATCTTTGAAGGAAATAAGCCAACAAATACGCTTCTCATAAAAAAGTTAACACCGGAAACTCTTGGCAGCCTTATCGCCATGTACGAACATAAGCTTTTTGTCCAGGGAATAATCTGGAATATCTTCAGTTATGATCAGTGGGGTGTGGAATTGGGCAAGAAACTAGCTAAAAATACCTTAGGTGCCATTGAAACAAGAAATCCTGCTGCTGCTCAAAATTCATCAACCAAGTCACTCATTAATAAGGCGTTGTAAATGTAAATAATAATTAACCAATTATCTTCGCTATTAAGAATGACCTGGTACCGCCTATCATTATTGAATAAATTTTAGTAGCTTTACTTCACTTCTAATTCCCCTACTTTTTATTCTATTAATATACCATGCTAACAAAAGTGTATGGAAGCGCCGTATTTGGCGTGGATGCCACTACGATCACTGTAGAGGTGAATGTGGACCAGGGAGTGGGTTACCATTTAGTGGGCCTGCCCGATAATGCAATAAAAGAAAGTAATTACCGCATTGCAGCAGCTCTTCAGAACAACGGCTATAAAATACCTGGTAAGAAGATCACATTGAACATGGCACCCGCCGATCTTCGCAAAGAAGGCTCGGCCTATGATCTAACGCTCGCCATGGGAATACTGGTTTCTTCGGGGCAAATTCAGGAAAGTCAGCCACTGTCCGATTATATCATTATGGGAGAATTATCGCTGGATGGCAGTTTGCAGCCTATTCGCGGGTCATTACCTATTGCGATAAAAGCAAAGGAAGAAGGATTTCATCATTTTATACTCCCTAAACAAAATGCCAAGGAAGCGGCTATTGTGGAAGGTATTTCTGTCTATGGAGTGGATAGCATAAAGGAGGTGATCGATTACTTCAATGAAGATATTCCCCTGGATCAAACCGTAGTGGACATTGAAGCTGAATTCTATGAACATCTGCAAAATCCCGAGTTTGATTTCTCCGATGTAAAAGGGCAGGAATCTATAAAGCGATGTATGGAAATTGCAGCCGCAGGAGGGCATAATATCATTCTTATTGGCCCTCCGGGTTCCGGGAAGACGATGCTTGCCAAAAGACTCCCCAGTATCTTGCCGCCACTATCCCTTACCGAGGCTCTCGAAACCACCAAAATTCATAGTGTGGCCGGAAGGACCCTAGGTAACGGTGGCATTATGACATCTCGCCCGTTCCGTAGTCCGCATCACACTATCAGTGATGTT
>JABDNT010000024.1 GCA_013043685.1 Flavobacteriaceae bacterium
TATTGATCTGCATTGCTTTATATCCAATACCAACATTTCCATTGTTCGTTGCATCATCATTTAAACCGGCATCAACACCCAGGAAAATTGAAGAACCATCATCGGTTCCGTCGTTATCCGATTTACCATCAACCAGATCATTGATATCGTGGATTACGGTTGCTGAAGGATCAACCCAAGCCATTGCCCCTGCTCCATCGGTTTGTAATACCTGATTTATGGTTCCATCAACAGAAGGAAGTGCATAGCCTGTTCCGGAGGGATTTCCGATCTGAAAAGTTCCGTTGGCCCTTAGGATATTGGTGTCGAATTCACCGTAGATCAAGGCATTGTTGGCATCTGCATTTGAGTTTTCAATGTATAAGCGGTTACTGTTTGCTTCTGAAAAGCCTGCTTCATTACCAATGAACACGCTACCATTCTTGGTGTGGGTAGTGCCTACATAACCTGCTGAACGCCCCACAAATACATTATTGTTCCCCTCGACATAATGCCCCGCATTTGCGCCCAGCGCCACATTGTAATTTCCACTAGTATTCGACAACATAGTCTGGTGGCCCACTCCTACATTACGAGTTCCCGTAGTGTTGTAAAGTGCGTCGGCGCCGATTGCCAGGTTGTAATTACCGGTCACGTTGCTGAATAATGATCTGTGTCCAAATGCGATGTTCGAAAACCCATCAACATTGGTGTTCAATACATTGAATCCTATACCGGTATTGCGGTTGGCGGTTCCATCGTCATTTGCTCCTGCACCAATTCCGAGAAATATCGATGACCCAGTAGCATCGGTTAATCCATCACTAAGATCATCAATACGTTCGGCACCACTGGCATTTGGATCTACCCAGGTCATGGCCCCGGCTCCGTCAGTTTGTAACACCTGGTTTGCGGTACCATCTGACATTGGAAAAGCAAACCCCCCGGAGGCCGGATTTCCAATTTGTAAGGTTCCATTTGTTCTTAGGATATCGTTGTCGAACTCTCCATAGATAAGCGCGCTATTGGAGTCAGCATTTGAGTTTTCTATAAATAGTTTATTACTTCCAGCTGAGTTTTGACCCGCATTATACCCAAGTGCAACGTTGTTATTTCCCACGGTATTATAGAGGGCACCATATCCGATAGCAGTATTTTCGATTCCAGTACTATTATTAAAAAGTGAACGGCTTCCATAAGCAGTATTTTTCGATCCGATGTTGTTATTATAAAGTGCATAAAATCCACTTGCGGTGTTCTCGATTCCAGTAGTATTACCTACTAGAGCATAATATCCGTTAGCCGTATTTAAACCTCCTGTGAGGTTGTTAGCGAGTGCGGCTGATCCAACAGCGGTATTATGATTTCCTGTGGTGTTGTAATAAAGTGCACTCCACCCATTTGCGGTATTCCCCAGGCCTGCGGTGTTCGAATAAAGCGATTGATAGCCCACTCCAACGTTCCGATTATCTGTCCCATCATCGTTTATTCCGGCATCGGTTCCCAGAAATAATGAACCTCCGCTGGAATTGGTAATACCGTCACTAAGATCATTGATATTCTTTGCACCTGTAGCCAGCACCCAGGCCGTCGTCCCGTTATCCCAATAATAGAAACCTTTAGACACGCTTCCTGATCCCGTGGCATACACCAGCATTCCATCCTGTCCTGGTCCCGGATTGGTTACAGGGAATTCATCAACTTTCGGGATAAGGAGTCCATCGGTACTGGCTGGTGTCGCCTGGTTGGTGGATTGAATTTCCAGGCTGGCATTCGGTGTGATAGTTCCAATCCCAACTTGTGAGAATAATGGAGTGCTTATCATCAATAAAAAATAACATAGACGTTTCATCTTTCTTAGTTTTAAAGCATAAGCAGGGGAAGTACATGCCTGGTTGTGGTCGATAGATTAAGGAAATCAAATCTATTTATTGCGTAGAAACAGGCGTCCTGTTTTTTCAGCTTGCCGAAATAACAGCACGAGTTGACCTATTCTTGCCGGAACTGGGAAGGAGTGAGGCCGGTGATCTTTTTGAAGGAAGCATTGAACGCCGACTTCGAATTAAACCCGGCTTCGAGTCCGATGGCAACAAGGGTGTAGTTAGAAAAATCGGGATCTTTCAAATACAATTTTGCCTCCTTGATCCGTAATTTATTAAGGTAATCCTTAAAAGAAGTTCGCAGTTCGGTATTGATTACTTTCGACAAGTGGCCGGAGCTTATTCCCAGGTGAGTTGCTACGGCTTCAAGGGAAATATTCGGATCTAAAAAATTGCGATCTCCTTCCAGGAATTGTTTCATGGCCGTGATGTGCTCATTCTTCTGAGGCAATACTTCCGTAATGGAATATCGGTCGTGGACGGTTTTCCGGATCTGCTTCCGTTGTTCATTGATTCCATATTTATACATCCCCAGGTGTCCCAGCCAGTAGATGAGAAAAGCAACGATGATCCATAAGGGATAGAAATATGAAATATCATCGGAGTCTCCATACATTATTTCCGAATACGCCCATATAAGAGTAGTGATGAACAGCAATATAAGCGTGATCTTAAACCAATTCAACTGTAAACTCACCTTATTTACGGAATACGATTCCTTCTTCTGAAATCTATGCACGGTAATAAGCATGTAGATTATCGCAATCATGCTAAATAGAATCGCCAGTAACTCACCGATTGGAGTAAGTTCTATAAAAAAGACACTCAAACCTTCGTGTTTGAATTCCATCGCCCTGAAAATTTTATAAGACACTCCAAGAATAAATCCTAGGATAAATGGAACAAACAAAAGTCGTTCGCCCCATGATATTTTCCTTTTCGGGTAAAGGAGTGTATGGCAATACATGATGATAAGGGCCGGCATCAATAAAGGCCAGGCTATGTAGACATAGTCATAGAATCCTTCAAAATCCACGATTCCCGTGTCAAGCAGGTAATATTGAAGATTGCTCAGCGAATAACTAACGATCCATGCAATAAGATAGTAAGTGCTTTTTGCCCGGTATTTTTTATTGAACAGGAATACAACCCCGAACAATAGACCCTGGATGACCCCCGCAAGAATAAGACTGTTGAAGATATTGAAATTCAAATGGCTGATGTTAGGTATTTCAAATATAGCGAATTAGGTAACTTTTTGTCTGAAAGGGTTTTCCCTATCTTTGTGCCGAAAAATACAATGCATGACCGAAACTCAATTTCTTCCAGATTCTTATACTCAGCAACCTGAGCAAGGAAGTGTGAGCTGGAAGTCGCCCAGCAATATTGCCCTCATCAAATACTGGGGAAAATATGGAGAGCAGCTACCTCAAAATGCTTCGGTGAGTTTCACCCTTTCGAATTGTTTTACCGAAACGAAACTTTCGTACGCATCTAAAGATTCCAAGGGGTATGATTTTGAAGTGTATTTGGACGGACAAAGAGAGCCAGGTTTCGAACCAAAGATCCTGCAGTTCTTCGAGCGCGTAGAAAACTATCTCGCTTTTCTGCAAAATTACAGCTTCAGAATAGAAACCTCCAATTCCTTTCCGCATAGCAGTGGCATTGCCTCTTCCGCCAGTGGGATGAGTGCGCTGGCCTTATGCCTTATGGATATGGAAAGGTCAATGAGTGGTGCTGAAATGACCGATGATTTCTTCAACCATAAGGCATCTTTCCTGGCACGATTGGGATCGGGAAGCGCATGCAGAAGTATTGAAGGACCCTTGGTTGTATGGGGGGAACATCCAGTGATCGATGGCAGCAGTAATTTATTCGGCATTAAATATCCGCTGGATGTCCACGAGAATTTCAATAATTACCAGGATACAATTTTACTGGTAGATAAAGGGGAGAAACAGGTGAGCAGTACCATTGGACACGGACTTATGCAGGATCACCCTTATGCTGAAAGGCGCTTTGCAACAGCTAATTCGAACTTGTCCAAACTAAGATTGGTCTTCGGGAATGGTGATATGGATGCATTTATTGAAATCGTCGAATCGGAAGCACTGCAATTGCACGCTATGATGATGACCTCTCTGCCTTATTTCATATTGATGAAACCGAATACGCTTGAGATCATTAACAGGATATGGCAGTATCGTAAGCAGACCGGCAGTAAAATTTGTTTTACACTCGACGCCGGTGCCAACGTGCATGTGTTATATCCAGAAGCGGAAATGACTGACGTGTCTTCATTCATTCAATCTAACCTGGCCCAATTTTGCAAGAACGGGAGCTACATAAATGATCATGCAGGCTTAGGCGCGTCTCGTTTATAGCTTCACCATTTTAGTTGTCGATAGTCTACGACCTTTTGTTTTCAGTATTAGAAAGTAAATTCCTGAGGTCAAATTTGAAGTGTCAAAACTTTGCTTCTCGGTTGAAATTGTCAATACATCTATCTGCTGACCTACGGCATTGATTATATCTATTTCCAATGATTGATGCAGCTGAAATAATTCCGAAGGAAGAATTACCTCGATTATATCTTTAGCAGGATTTGGGCTCGTATAGAAATCAATATCCCCCGAGGTGAAATCCTCATTATTCAGAATAACTTCCCGCACAAATTTTAAGTAAACCGTATCAGGATCACAGATCACTTCGAATTCGTAACTACTTGCGAACAAATCAGCATAGACAAATTGTGGAAAATTACAAGTTCCTATTCCCTGGGTTGCCGTTATAATTGGAAACTCATCGCCTACGGACAGCGTAGCCTGACATTCAACGAAAATATCTCCTTCGAGTTGTGGTGATCCGAAAATTTCAATAACGTCATGTTCGCTTGCTTCCGTCCCAATATCTATCAACAAGGCACCAGGAGGAGACAGATTGAAGATATTGGTAATGTGAAAAGTACCGACCACACCTTCTCCCCCGGGAGCGACCAGGCCGGAATTATTAAAGTTTGCCGTAATATCGAATGTTCCCTTACCACGAATTAACCCGGTATTGAGATTATTCAGTGTAATGTTTCCGCCCAAACACAACAGGGTCTCATTTTCGGGGATATCTATGACCCCTGTGTTATTAATATTCAGGATGACATAGAAATTACCATTCGGATTCACACCGTCCGGTAATTTGTTTAGAAATCCCTCGTTGTTCAGAACAGATGGATTTCCTCCCTGACTTAAGAATCCACCAACACTGGCAATGTCTATTATGGCCCCTGTGCTATTATTGATCTCGACATTGTTGAGTTGTATTTGATTAGAATTATTGACTTCAAATAATTGGTTGTTATTTAAGGTTGCATTTATTACTGTTTTAACTGTTAACGACTCAAATCGGATCAATCCGTTGTTCTCAATAGTCCCACCGGAAAATGTCCCGCCCATAAATACGAAAGTTCCCAGGGCCCCGATATTCATTTCTGAGCCTAATTCGAGGGTATTGTCCAGTGTTAATGTTGAATTATTTTCAATTTGTATCTGGTTAGCCTCTGCGGTTCCAATAAAGATCTCTACTTCGGCATCTGAGGAAATAAGTACATCACTACTGGCATCCGGGACCGAATTTTGTATCCAATTTGAAGGATTAAACCAGTCGTTATCACCTCCGTTTCCGTTCCAGGTATGTGATTGGGAATACGTTGAGATATGGGAAATAAATATTCCCATTAGAAGGAGAATTAATGGCTTTTTCATGGCGTTTGGTTGTTTTTTTATTTCTAATTTACTAAAAATAAGCTTATTGGGATTTGATGGAGCTTTAAATTTTTAAGGATATTTTCTGAAAAAAGCAAGCGGGAAAGTATATCTTTACGCCGAATATTAGATTTAAGGTAAAAAATGTACCTTTACTGTTGAAATCATACACACATATGCGCGGTCCCCTCTTTTACTCAAAAATCCTGCTCTTTGGTGAATATGGTATCATTAAAGATTCCAAAGGCCTATCTATCCCTTACAATTTCTACAACGGTGCTCTAAAAATTGATGAGCATCACACACCGTCCACACATAAGAGCAATCAAAACCTGAAGCGTTTTCTAGATTACCTGGAAAACCTCATGGAGACTCAGCCACATCTTGTGTCATTTGACCTGGACAGGCTGAAAGAAGATATTGATGCGGGCTTGTATTTCGATTCCAGTATCCCTCAAGGGTATGGAGTTGGTAGTAGTGGGGCGTTGGTAGCCGCGATTTACGATAAATACGCAAAAGATAAAATCACGGTGTTAGAGAACCTAACACGGGATAAACTACTTCAACTGAAAGGTATTTTTGCCGAGATGGAATCTTTTTTCCACGGAAAATCCTCTGGGTTAGATCCATTAAACAGCTATTTAAGTTTACCAATCCTTATCAATTCTAAGGATAATATTGAACCAGCGGGTATTCCGTCTCAAACGGAGTCTGGTACTGGAGCCGTGTTCCTATTGGATAGCGGGAGTACCGGAGAAACTGCGCCTATGGTCCAGATCTTTATGGAGAATATGAAACAAGAAGGATTCAGGGCCATGCTGAAGGATCAGTTTGTAAAACATACCGATGCCTGCGTGGAGGATTTCCTGAATGGTGATGTAAAATCGCTTTTCGGGAATATAAAGCAGCTTTCCAAGGTGGTCCTTGAGAATTTCAAACCTATGATCCCGAAGGAATTCCATACGTTATGGAAAAAAGGGATCGACTCCAATTCCTATTACCTCAAGCTATGTGGTTCGGGTGGTGGAGGATATATGCTGGGATTCACTGAAGACCTCGATAGGGCGAAAGAAGCCTTAAAGGATTATAAGCTGGAGGTGGTTTATAATTTCTGATCTAATTTTCACGAACATAGGGTATGTTAAGCAGGAGGCAGAAACTTTTTCTATTAAAATTTTTCAGCTTGTTTTCTGTAGTGAGAGGGTATAACATTCTTGTTATAATTCTTGCGCAATATCTTACCTCAATCTATATCCTGGCTCCCGATCTACCGCTTCGGAAAGTACTTTTCGATCCTAATTTACTGATGTTGGTACTGGCATCTTCTGCAGCGATTGCCGGAGGATATATTATAAACAATTTTTACGACCGTGAAAAGGACCTGATAAACAGGCCACATAAAACCATGCTCGACAGGCTTGTTAGTCAGCGAACTAAGTTATCAACTTATTTCATACTGAACTTTATTTCGGTGATCTTCGCGAGTTATGTATCCTTCAGGGCTGTAATTTTCTTCAGTTTATACATTTTTGGGATCTGGTATTATTCACATCGTTTAAAGCGGTTTCCATTTATCGGAAATATAACGGCTGCCGTACTGGCTGTTATTCCGTTTTTTGCTGTGTTCATTTATTATAAGAATTTCGACCTGGTAATTTTTGTGCATGCTACCTTCTTATTTCTCGTTATTTCAATGCGCGAACTTGTGAAGGACCTGGAAAATCTCAGGGGAGATTTCGCCCAGAATTACAGGACCATTCCTGTGGTTTATGGAGAACAAACTTCAAAGCGTATGTTAACACTGCTGGCCGCACTCACATTGATCCCGGTTTCCTTCCTGCTTACAAAATTCGATATTGGCTATATGTATCTGTACTTTTATGCGAGTATTCCCGGACTAGTGCTGTTTCTTATATTTCTATGGGTTTCAGCCAGGAAATTGCATTACATACTGTTACACACAATTTTAAAATTAGTGATCGTGATTGGTGTATTCAGTATCGTATTGATAGACGTAGACGTGTTGTTAAATAGAATACTTTGATATAAATCGGAATGAACAGTTCTTTAAAAGTTGCACTAGCCCAAATAGCACCTGTATGGTTGAATAAATCCGAAACACTTAAGCGGATCGAAGAACAGATGCTTGAGGCGGTAGAAAACAAGGCCGAACTAATCGTTTTTGGAGAAGGGCTTGTTCCGGGTTATCCATTCTGGTTGGCATTGACCGGAGGTGCAGAATGGAATACCAGGTTGAATAAGGAACTACACGCACATTATGTCTCAAATTCAGTTTGTATTGAAGATGGAGATCTAAACAGGATCTGTGAATTAGCGAAAGAATATAAGATTGCCGTTTACCTCGGCATCATCGAACGGCCTTCAGATCGCGGTGGACATAGCATTTATGCCTCTCTGGTCTATATAAATTCCGAAGGAAATATTAGATCGGTACACCGAAAGTTACAACCTACTTACGACGAACGACTTACCTGGTCACCAGGAGATGGGCATGGCTTGGTGGTGCATAAATTGAAAGATTTCACCCTTGGCGGACTCAATTGCTGGGAGAACTGGATGCCGCTGCCAAGAGCTTCGCTCTACGCGCAGGGCGAGGACCTGCACGTGGCCGTTTGGCCGGGCAGCGACCACAATACCCGGGATATTACACGCTTTATTGCCCGTGAATCCAGGAGTTATGTCATCTCTGTTTCATCCCTTATGTTTAAAAAGGATTTCCCAAAAGAAACCCCCCACCTTGAAGCGATTCTACAAAACGCTCCCAAGGTACTGGCCAACGGCGGCAGTTGTATCGCCGGTCCGGATGGCGAATGGATACTTGAACCTGTGTTGAACTATTCCGGGAATCTCTATTCGATCCTGGATTTTAACAGGGTATTAGAAGAACGACAGAATTTCGACCCGGTTGGGCATTATTCCAGGCCGGATGTCACTAAGTTAGTCGTGAACAGAGAGCGCCAATCCACAGTTGAGTTCGGGGATTTCACGGACGAAGAATCCAATGAGACCAAATAAATATTGTATTAGAGTTTTATAGCTGAATACCAATGCCTTTACCTATCTTTGCCGCAAATTAAAAAGCTGTTTTTACAGCCCGATCAATATGAGTAAACAAGGGAAACAGGGAAGAAGAAAACCCACAGGCAAAGAAGATGGAAAGCGGAAAGGCCCTTTCAGAAAAAATACCGGACCAAAAACCGGTCGAACTGCGTCTAAGCAGCCATCGAAGAATACTTCAGAAGGTATCCGGCTCAACAAGTATATCGCGAATAGTGGAATTTGTTCCCGGCGGGAAGCAGATACCTATATTGCCACAGGACTGGTCACAGTGAACGGGAAGATCATAAATGAGATGGGTTATAAGGTTAAACTGGAGGATGATGTTCGTTTTGACGGCCGAAGGATAAATCCGGAACCGAACACCTATGTTTTACTTAATAAGCCCAAAGCAGTAGCTACTACAACCAGTGAATCGAAAGGACTTACTGTCATGGATCTAATTTCCAATGCTACAACCGCCAGGGTGAAGCCCATTGGCAGGCTGGGTAGAAATGCCACAGGGTTACTGCTGTTTACTAATGATGATAGGCTTGTGAACAAGCTTCACAAAAAAGGGATGGAGCGATTGTTTCACATTGAGTTGGATAAAAACCTCAAAGCGGATGACCTTCAAAAGATAAAGGAAGGTCTTAAAATAGGGGGCAAGGAGGTTATGGTAGAGGAAGTCAGTTATGTTGCGAATGCGCCAAAGAAAGAAGTAGGATTAAAAATCAAGCACATGGGTAACAGTGTTATACGCGATATTTTCTCACATTTGGGTTACGATGTGTTGAAAGTAGATTGTGTTACCATTGCTCACCTAACTAAAAAGGACCTGCCGAGAGGCCGTTGGCGGATGTTGTCCCAATCGGAAATAGAGTTGTTCAGTATGCTTTAAGATGTAAGCTGAACCTTCGGATTCTTTTTGAATATTTCCCAGACCGTAAAACCAATCACGACTGTATATTCAATTGCCACCAGCCACAGATTCTCGGAGAATCCTTCGGGGCCATACGCAGAATAACTTAAAAATACCATTCCGCTCCAGAGAATGGGAAAACGGTATTTCGTGAAGAGACATAGTAATAATGGTGTTGCTACATACCAAGGGTGCACGGTGGTAGATAGCAGCAGATAGAACGAAATAGCGAACAGCATCACAGTGACAAGATCCTTGGTTGATCTGTTCTTTCTGAAAAATGCCAGGGCCAGTACAAAGACAATAACAATGATCGGTAAAATTTTCCCGGCTGTTTGTATGGGATCCCACCCATTTATTTGAAAGCCCACCCATCGGATAATGTAAAACACACTGGCATTAAACTCGAAATCCTGAAACCAGAGAGAAATTGTCTTTGCGAAGTTGGAAACAAATTCGGAAGAATAAAAAGGCAGGAAGGTAAGAACGACCGTTCCGATAACCGTCCAGAAAAATTTTTTCAATGTCCAGAAGCCTTTACTGAACAGTCCTTTATCCACAAAGTAATGATAGAACAGCGGTAAAAATATAAGTGGTATTAATTTTACTGAGATGGAGAGAGCAAAGAGTATCGCTGCGGGAAACCACCTCTTTTTATGCAAGAGATACAAAGAGACGATCAGGAAGAAAAGCATTACACCTTCGAAATGAAGATTCCCGGTAAGTTCGATAATGATGAATGGATTAAGAAAGTACCAGAATATCTGCTTTACCGGAAGATTCAAAGCCTCCAGCAACTTCTTTCCGAAATACAAAATACCCAGGTCGGCCAGGATCAGCAAAGCTCGCATAACGACAAGGGAAGCCATGATGCTCTTACCACCCAGTAAGGTTGAAATAGCGAAGAATAATTGATTTACAGGGGGATAATTACTAAAATGACTGGCATTCAATTCACTCATTCCAGCAAATAATTCTCCGGCATTGGCGATCTTAGTTGTGGCTAATGAAGGATCATTAATGAACATCTCAGGGGTGAACAAATAAGGGTTAGTACCGTGGGCTACTAATTGGCCATCCCATAAAAACCTGTAAAAATCCTGTGTAAGGTTCGGTATGGACGGAAGTAAAACGAGGCGAAACACAATTCCTATTAATACTAACAACCAAAAATTCCAGCCATACATCCGGATTAATGTATAGGTTAGAAAGAAGAGTGAAATATATAATGAAATGAGTTTTAAAAAATCACTTCGCACCAGACCAAAAGCAAAACTACCGTATAAAATTGCTGCCAGTAGCCCTAAGGCCAGCGGCATGCTGTTATTTTTCAGATAGTTTAACATGTTTTAATCCTGCCATTCGGCTATGAAAAGATTGGTGTCTCTTGTTCCTCCATTATTCCGGTTCGAAGAGAATGCGAGATACTTTCCGTCGTTGGAAAATACCGGAAAGGCATCGAAAGTCTCTCCATGTGTAACGCGTTCAAGATTTTTACCATCGATATCGATAAGATAAAGATTAAACGGGAAACCACGTTCTGCTTCAAAATTACTCGAGAACAGTATTTTTTCTCCACTAGGATGGAAGAACGGGCTCCAGTTGGCATTACCCAGTTTAGTGAGTTGTCTCAGTTCACTTCCATCGGCATTACAAATGTAAAGTTCCATTTCAGTAGGCTGTACCAACCCCTGGGCAAGGAGATCTTTATATTCTTTTATTTCTTCAGGGGTTTTGGGGCGTGAGGAACGAAAAATAAGCTTTGTACCATCAGGAGAGAAGAATGCCCCTCCATCATATCCTAATTCGTCCGTAATCTGCTTAACATCGCTGCCATCAATATTCATTGTGTAGAGTTCGAGATCCCCGGAACGTGTAGATGTAAATACAATCTTATCGCCTTGAGGTGAAACCGTTGCTTCGGCATCATAGCCAGGCTCGCTGGTTAATTGAGCAGTGATATTTCCCTCCAGGTCGGCCACGAAAATATCGAATGAATCGTATACCGGCCATACGTATCTGCCGTTTTTTCGAAGCGGAACTTCAGGGCAATTCTCATCAGCCAGATGTGTTGAAGCATAAACGATGTGTTTATTGTCTGGCAGGAAATAAGCACAGGTGGTTCGCCCCATACCCGTACTGATCATTGGTGGTTTTTTATCTTCAAATGTTTCGTCAATATTCATAAGGAACATCTGGTCACATTCCATTCCCCAGGCTGCATTATTCGATTGAAATACAATTTGTTTATCGTCGAAACTCCAGTAGGCTTCCGCATTATCACCACCAAAAGTTATTTGTCGTATCGATTTGAAGTGCTTCTCTTCCGGGTAGATCAGACTGTCATTAGAGGTTTGTACAATTTCTTCTGAAGTAGCCTGTTCAACTCTTTCATTTTTTGAATCGGATTTGCAGGAAATAATTACAGAAAGTAACAAAAGTGACAAAAGGTATCTCATTTTTCGCGTATTTTTGTGCAAAAATAACGATATGCGATCAATTCTCATTCTATTTCTACTTCTTATTATTTTTTCATGTAAACAAGACGCCAGAAAAATGGTGTCAATGAAGGAAGATGTTACTTATCTGGCTGCAGATAGCCTCATGGGTAGAGAGACCGGAACTTCCTATGAAATGCTCGCCGGTTCTTACCTTGCCGACAGATTCCGTGATCTTGGGCTAGAAGCTAAAGGAAGCGATGGCTATATGCAGGAGTTCACTTTTAAACCGAGTACCAATCCGCATCAGGAAGCTGAGGTAGTCGACAAGACCGTGGATAGTACTTTAACCGGAAGGAATGTGATTGCTTATTTAGATAACAAAGCACCGACTACGGTCATTATTGGAGCACATTACGACCACCTGGGTATGGGAGGACAAGGTTCTTTATACAGAGAAGGTGAGGCCATTCATAACGGAGCAGACGACAACGCGAGTGGAGTAGCAGTATTATTGAAACTGGCAGGAGAATTAAAGGATACGAATACCAACAACAATTATCTCTTTATCGCCTTTTCAGGTGAGGAGATGGGATTGCTGGGCTCAAACTATTTTGTGAAGAACCCGACTATCGACCTGGCCGATGTGTCCTATATGATGAACATGGACATGGTGGGACGTCTGAATGATGAGAATACCCTGGCTGTCCACGGCGTGGGGACTTCTCCTGTGTGGAAACAAGCATTATTCGCTAATAATGACCTCGGTCTGAATATCGCAGAACACGAAAGCGGTATCGGCCCTAGTGATCATACTTCATTCTATATTATGGATATTCCGGTATTACACTTCTTTACGGGACAGCATAGTGATTATCATAAACCAAGCGATGACGCCGACAAGCTGAACTACACCGGGATGGAGACTATATCAAAGTATATCCTTAATATCATTTCTGATCTAAACGATAATGAAAAGCTGGCTTTCAGAAAAACCAAAAATGAGAGTGAAGATGTCCCAAGGTTCAAGGTAACCCTGGGTGTCGTGCCAGATTATCTTTATACGGGAGAAGGCATGCGCATTGACGGTGTAAGTGAAGACCGTCCGGCGATCAAAGCAGGAATTCAGAAAGGTGATATAGTGAAGAAAATGGGTGAGTTCGAGGTGACCGACATGATGAGTTATATGAAATCACTCTCCAAGTTTGAAGAAGGCCAGACGGTCATGGTGATGATAGATCGCGATGGTGAGATGCTGGAAATGGAAGTAACTTTTTAGAAATTCCGCGCGATTGATAAAGTGATCCAGGTGTGCAATAAAGTAGTGCCTACTCTTGGAGAGGCGTAATTATATCCAACCTTGTATTCCATTCGTTTCTTTCGGAAAAACCCCTCGACTCCATACGTAAAGAAATGATCCACGGGATCCAATACATAAATGGAACTATCGCCGGTTATAAATCCTTCCAGTAGCGCATCGTATAAAACATATCTATAGGTACATTTCACCACGAAGAAAAATTCCGGTTGTATTCTTCCAATCTGATGGTAGGCCATCGTACGTCTCAGATCTTTTCGCTTTCCAAAGTAAAAAGCGCCCTGATTCTCTATGTAGATGTCCTTGGTTCCCAAAGCAATTTTTGGTGTCAAAGCCATATGTACCCCAAATGAATCGTCCAGTAATTGCCAGTCCCTCGTATAGCTAGCGTAGAGATTCATGTGAACGGCATCTTCAATTTGCCCTATCCAACTGGGATTACCCGATTCATTACTGCTGTGGAACCAACTTTGAAATCCTTCTGCTCCAGATATTGGGCCCGATGCTCCCATCTGGAACGTAAATTCCAGCAGCCTGTTCTCGTTGGTAAACGCAAGTGCACTGGTAACAGCACTGTATCCGGCATAGGGACGGTCAAACAAGCGAACATTGGTTTCGGTAATATTTGAAGGTGTGTAGTATTCCTGGGAAATACTAAAGGTCAATTGTTTTCGATTACGTTCTTCTTCCAGCTCGTTTAAAAGGATTCGATAATTAATAAATGATCCCGTGGTGTAATACCAATCCGTGAAGAGCAGAAAATCATTATCGTGATGCAATTCGATCTGCCGTTTGTAGAATGGTTCTTCATCTTCTGATTCAGAAATTTCCTGCGAAAGGAGTTCAGTAGAGAAAAAGATAAATAAAAATAGTATTAAATGAACTCCCTTTGGTTGGCGGATCATAAGTCAAAAATAGAAAAAGAAATCAATTGTACTGAAAGTTGACTTTTAAAAACTGCGGGCATAGGAAAGAATCACGTACTGATGGGTCTGTGAAGCCTCGGTTTCATCGGAATGAAACCTGTAACCAAACTTGTAATCATTCTTTTTGAAACGATGTTGAAAATCGAATCCGATCTGAATAACTGTTTCAAGTGAATCGACAAGAAACACAGAATCATCTCCCCAGTAATTACCTTCCAGCAACCCATTATAAGCCACAAAGCGATAACCTGCGCGAAAAGCAAAGAATAATTCCCTCTCCGTGTCGCCAATTTGTCCATACCCTATGCTTGAACCCATTTTGTTCCGCCTCCCGAAATAAGCTACTATTTCAGGCTGAATAAACTGATCTTTGGTTCCGTAGGCAAATTGTGACCGCAAGGCAAGATGAACTCCGAACGGATTTGGTACCAATTGCCATTCTTTGGCATAATCGGCATACAAGTTCATATGAAATGAATCTGAAAGTTCCCCGATCCAGCTCTGTGGTTCAGACACGACTACTGCATTGTGATACCATCTTTGAAAAGCCCCTGCCCCAGATGATTTTCCGGCAATTCCTAATTCAAGCTGAAGGTTATAAAAGTTGTTATTGTTGACCAAGGTCCATCCGCTGTTCAGGCCAAGGTAACCTGCATAGGGACGATCCATTTCTGTTATTTCCTCAGTTTTCGTATCATCGGGAGTGAATGCCTCCGCACCGAGCGTAAAATTCAGTTGCTCATTGCTTTTTTTAAAGATACCTTTCTCCGGGCGGTAGGTGTAGTTCAAAAATAGTCCAAATGAATAGTATCGGTCTGTCAATAAGAAGAAGTCATTGTCGTGTTGCAGGCCTACCTGATGCTTCATGTTTTGTGATTCAATTTCCTGTGCTTCCAGATCTTGCAGTGTACCGGAAATGAAAAGTATCAATACAAGAAATTGCCAGAAATAAGATCGCTGGTGTATATGCTGGTTGAAGTTAGCAGAATGTAAAATGGACTATACTTTGCTGGTTAGACTTTTGAAAAATACAAAACCAAAACCAACGAAGAGCATCAGGTGAAAAGGAAATAACCCAAAATCACCCCCCTGGTCACCTACAATAAAGGCGCTATACATCCCAAAAGCGAAGTAAAGCATCAACAATCCTTCAATTATCACATTAGGACTTAGTTTCTTCTTGAGGTATTTGTTACCCCTCCAGCTGTCCTTTAATGAACTGATATTGAACTTTGGAGTACGAATGAATTCACTTTTCTTTCCCAAATGACCTTCCAGTACCGCAATACTATTGTGCAGGGAAAAGCCCATTGCAATAGAAAAGAAGGTGAAGAACATGCCTGTATACTTGAGGAACTGCTTGATTCCGCCACCGTAAATATTTTTAAAAGTGAACCAGTAGCAAAAAAAGAAAATTAATGTACTGATCACAAAGAAACTCATGATGAAAAAGTATATTTTCAGGTGCTCATATTCATTCTTAATATAGAGCATGGGGATACTTAAGATCGCCACTATTAGGATATTCAGGAACATGGTACTGTTCAACAAATGAAGAATGCTGTGAACTTTAGTTTTAAACGGAATGTTTCCTTTTCTCAGAACCTGTTTTGCCATTTTCTGAAAATTCTCTGCACCTCCCTTGTTCCATCTGAATTGCTGAGAACGTGCTGCACTGATCACCACCGGGAGTTCGGCTGGTGTTTCTACCTCCTCCAGATATTTAAATTTCCAGTCTTTCAGCTGAGCCCTGTAACTAAGGTCCAGGTCCTCGGTTAGTGTATCGCCTTCCCAGTTACCCGCATCGATAATACATTCCTTTCTCCACACTCCGGCAGTACCATTAAAATTGATGAAATGACCGCGGCTGTTTCTGCCAACCTGCTCCAGTGTAAAATGAGCGTCCAGCGCAAATGCCTGAACACGCGTTAACAATGAATAGTCACGATTCAGATGGCCCCAGCGGGTTTGTACCACTCCGATCTCTTCATCCTTGAAATATGGTATAGTATTGAGTAACCAGGTTTTCTTCGGAAGAAAATCTGCGTCGAAGATCGCAATGAATTCACCTTTCGCCGTTTTTAGCCCTTCTTTCAGAGCCCCTGCTTTATAACCTTCCCTGTTTTCACGTGTGACATGCTTTATATCCAGCCCGGTTTTTTGTAATTCTACTATCTGGTTAGATGTTTTTTCGAAGGACTCATCCGTGGAATCGTCCAATACCTGGATCTCCAGTTTATCCTCGGGATATTGGATCTCTGCCATATTGTTGAGCAGTCTTTCAATGACATATAGCTCATTGTAAACGGGCAATTGTATGGTTACATGTGGAACTTCCTCCGGAATTGTAAGATCAAACTTCTCGCACTGGTCTGCTTTTTTACGTCTCGCTCTTAAGTAATTGAACAGCAGGTTAAGTTGCGCCAAAGCATACAAGAATATAAGTATGAGGGCGACAGAATAAATAACCATTACTACTGTTTCCAGTATCATTTTTTAAAGCTGTATTTAAAGATCCAACTTAAGATTTTTATGCCTGCAAAGATAGCACCTTTTACGGTTCCCGAAACTTTTGAGACACCTATTCGGTTTCTATATTTAACAGGGACCTCTTCATAGGTGTATTTTCGTTTAAGTGCCTTTAATTGCATTTCAACCGTCCATCCATATGTCTTGTCCTCCATGGATAAACCTACGAGTTTGTCGTATTTGATCGCGCGGAAGGGTCCGAGATCGGTGAATTTCGATCGAAAGAACAACCGCATAAGTGAAGTGGCCAGCCAATTTCCAAAGATCTGCGGCATTGTCATCGAGCCCGATTCTCTAAGTTCCTTCACCCTGGCACCAATCACGAAATCTATATCATTTTCTATAATCGGAGCGATAATTTCATCCAGTTGCTCTGGGTAGTCACTGTAATCACCATCCAGAAATACTACTATATCGGGATGAGGTTGCGAATTCGCAATATGGTCCATAGCCTTTAGGCAAGCATATCCATAGCCTTTTCGATCTTCTGTCAAAACAGTTGCGCCAGCCTTTTTTGCTACCTCTTCAGTCTCATCGGTAGAGCCATTGCTCACCACGATCACTTCAGAAACTGAAACCGGAATATCATGTATTACTTTACCGATTGAGTCTGCCTCATTGAATGCGGGGATAATAACTTTAATACTAGGCGGCATTTTCAGTTTAGGGTTTGAATGGACGAGCAAATAAAGGTGATTTGACCGATTAGACAAGTTAATATGTCATTTTTTATTTACTAATGCAATTAGATCTACGTCATTGCCTAAAAGTACTTGATTGCTGTCAATCCGACTTTCCATAGGGCCATTCTCTAATTTCAAAACTCCCCTGGGACATACTGCCGAGCAGATCCCGCAACCCACACAGCTTGCACGTACAATGTTCTCTCCTTTCTGTGCATAGGCGCGAACATCAATACCCATTTCACAATAGGTAGAGCAATTCCCGCAAGAAATACATTGGCCTCCGTTGGTGGTAATTCTGAAACGCGAAAATAATCGCTGCTGCAGCCCGAGGATGGCAGCCATCGGACAACCAAAACGACACCAAACCCTGCTTCCGAAGATGGGATAGAAACCAGTTCCTATCACACCACTAAAAATAGCACCTATTAAAAAACCATACCACTGGCGTAGCACTGCAGCTTCGAAAATGAAAATATTACTGTTGCCGCTTCCATAATGAATGCCGAGTAAGGCAATTATAATAACAAAATAACCAACGGCTCCATAGCGAGCATCTTTCTTCAATGCATCACGTTTGAAGAACCAAATGCCCGCAAAAATAAGAGTAAGGAATACACCTGCACCGATAAGAAAAACATCCTTCGTAAGCCAATAAGCATTGGAGTCATTCCCTAAATAAGTACTCACCAGGGCCGTGGTCATAACTACGGCAAATACCAGAACACTGTGTACTACCCATCGCTCAACCTTCCATGCGAACATACTTTTGTCCGACAAGTGACGGAAAGGATCCCCGGCAGTTTCAGCAAGGCCACCACAGCCACACACCCAACTGCAATACCAGCGCTTTCCATATTTGTATGTAAGGATGGGCGTGATAATAAAAATACTGGCAACGCCAAATAACAGCATATACAAACCAAGATTTCCCGATGAAAGTAATCCGTCAAGGGAGTAACCATCGAATAAATAATAGTTCAGCGGCCAAACGCTTTTTAAGTCGTAATAGGGCAGATTGTAGGCTTCACTCGTATTGAGTCTTGCCATAAATTCCGGAATCAGAAAGGCAAAAGCTGTCTGAAAGAACATAACACTCATAGTTCGAATCCGTTCATACCGATTATGGCGATATTTCCAGATGAATTTTATACCAAAGGCAAAGATCGCAATGGTGTAAAGTGTTCCATATACAAACCATTGGCTGGCCGGATTGCCGTTTAGTAGCCTGCTTAATGGGTCGAATAAGGATATAACACCTGTATTTTCACCGTTGGCATTCAACCCGAGGTATTCAGCATAGAAATACAAGACGATATAAAACCCTGTAAGTGCAATTCCCGTGATCCAGGCCAGAAATCCTCTGCTGCTTACCGATTTGAACCAAACACCGTGATTTTTTATACCCTCAAGTTCATTGGCGTATGCTCCTCTGGCAAAAAGAATAATCCCTCCGGTAATGGATAGCAAAGAGATACTAAGCCACACCGCCTTATTTGGGAAGGTTACGTTAAAAGATGCCAATAACAATATCGCCAGGCCAAACATTCCTATAATCGTTGCGATCTTCTGTACAGTATTTAAGGTTTTTGGAGGTTCTCCGGTTAGGCTCATATTGTGTTGAACAGTACTCATAGATCAGGCGTTTATAGTTTGGTTAGTATACGCTTCAAGGACTTGAGACTCGAAGGACCTGTAAAATTCAGGATCAAAATTTGCCAGCGCCAAATATTGTACAACATAGTCTGTGCCGCGATCATCGGTAAGCCAGGTATCGAATACTTCATGCCGCATTCTAATTCCGAAGGTGTTGATTCCTAAAAATTTGCCTGTCTCCTTATGTGTTGCGATTGTGAGACACTTAGTGTCATCCTCATGGATCCAGTGAAAATGTTCTTCGTAATCGGGCAGTTGCTCATTACTGTTCACCCATCCGTAGGTTTGATACTCTATATCAAAGAATTTAGCACTATTGAACCAGTTTCCGGGGTTATATTGAATCCGATTACCACAAATTGTTTGCGCGATCGTTTCGCCCATCATTCTCCCCGTATACCAAACCGCTTCAATAGTCCTACGTTTACCTATGGCTTCGCGCTGTTCGGCACAATCACCGATGGCATAGACGTCTGGAACATTGGTTTCGAGATACCGGTTTACTTTTACTCCACGCCCTAATTCGATACCACTACCTTTTAGAAAATCGACGTTCGGACTTACTCCGGCTGTTAACCCTACCAGATCGCATGGTATCTCTTCAGCTGTTTCAGCGACTACAACGGCACGAGCACGTCCGTTTTCGTCTGCCAGTATCTCCTTCAAATTAACACCAAGGCGTAGATCGATATGATGATTTTTTATATGCCGATTTATCATCTCGCTTTCTCCATTTGGCAGTATTCCATTCCAAAAACTGGACTCCCGTACCAGGAAGGTAACAGGGATACCACGGGTATGCAGCATTTCTGCAAGTTCAATACCAATGAGGCCTCCACCAACAATCACTGCCCGCTTACACACCTTTTTGTTGGGTGCATACTGCTCTAAAGTCTCCAGGTCCTGGTATGAATATAAGCCCTGAACACCATCCAGATCCTGCCCCGGCCAGCCAAATTTGTTCGACTTGGATCCTACGGCTATGATAAGTTTATCATACGATATTTTTGCACCATCCTCCAGGAGCAGTTGCTTCTCCTCATGCATTACCTCATTTACATATGCCCGTTTTAACTCGATCTTGTTTTTCTCCCAAAACCAGTCCTCATAAGGTTTAGTGTGTTCGTATTTCATATGCCCCATATAGATATACATAAGAGCTGTACGCGAAAAGAAGTGCTCTGTTTCTGCTGATATAATGGTAATTCGTTTGTCACTCAGTTTTCTGATATGACGGGCGGCAGTTACTCCGGAGATACCATTTCCAATAATTACGATGTGCTCCATGATGATATAGTCGTGGCTGTTGAGTCGAACATAAATTTACGTAATTACAACGGATGTAGTATTTTATTATTCCCAAGAACCTAATTAGTAATTAATTAGGGAAATCTGTAAGTAAATCTCAAGGTATTACGACCTATTTTCGTAGATTATAAACTATGAGAAAGATTCAATTCATTTTACTGCTATTGATTGGCCTGAATGCTGTAGACGGCCTGGCTCAATCCACCGCTAAGTTCTTCGATGAGGCCGATTCGTTCTTCAAGACATTTGTTTCAAATGGGAGAATAGATTATGCCCGGATACATGAGTCCCCAACTCAATTGAATAGCCTGCTGGAATTGGCTAAAAATATAAATGTAAGAGAATCAAATCAGGCGGTGTTTAAAGCATTTTGGATTAACACGTATAATCTTACAGTCATTAAGGGAATAATAGATAATTATCCACTTGAATCACCGTTAGACGTAAAAGGGTTTTTTGATATAACCCAATATGATCTGGCAGGCGAATCCATCACATTAAATGATATCGAGAACAGGAAGTTACGTGCAATTTTTGATGACCCGCGTATTCACTTTGTTTTGGTTTGCGGAGCGCAAGGATGTCCCCCGATTATTTCCGAAGCATATTTTCCTTCCAAACTCGGGGCACAGTTGCAACGGCAAACCAGGGGAGCATTGAACGATCCTAAATTCGTAAGAGTTGCGGATGGGAAGGTTGCACTATCCGAGATTTTTAAATGGTATCGCGAAGATTTTGTTAAAAACGGGCAAACAGAAGTGGATTTCATAAATAAATTCAGAAAAGAAATTATTCCCGCTGATTCTGAAATAACGTATTATCCGTACAACTGGAAATTGAATTCAAAATAAGTTTCACCCGATTAATGATTCATTATTAGTCTTCCCTGCCTATCGCATGCCTCCCCATCATGCGGTAGGCCGCGGAAGCACCACCAAATCTGAATTGCGATAGTATTTCTTTAAGATTTTAGCTGGAATATTATTAGTAATTTGACCTATTCAATAAAATCCATTTACTTGAAATACATCCTGGCGTTATCAATTTTCTTTGTTTTTCAATCTTGTACTTCGCAGAACTATAAGATGAATGGGGTTAGTTTTGTTGCATCCCGAAACCCTGTCGATCAAGCTCATATAGATCCTGTGATCCAGGTACAGGCAAATTTTGCCTCAATAATGCCTTTCGGATTTATACGCAGCCTGAATAATCCGGAGATAATATACAATACTGAGCGACAATGGTTTGGTGAGACCTTTGATGGGGCAGCACAATATATTGAGATGCTGCATGGTAATAATATAAAGGTGATGCTAAAACCTCAAATATGGATTTGGAGAGGCGAGTTCACCGGGTATCTTAAAATGAGTTCGGAAGAACACTGGCAGGAACTCGAAGATTCATACTCCAAATTCATACTGGAATATGCTTCTCTGGCGCAAAGCACCAAAGTTGATTTATTTTGTATTGGAACCGAGTTGGAACAATTCATAGTGCATCGGCCGAAGTATTGGGAGAAATTGATATCTGAAATAAAAACGATATATAAAGGAAAACTCACATATGCCGCCAATTGGGATGAATACAAACGAGTTCCGTTTTGGTATCAGCTCGATTTCATAGGTGTGGACGCCTATTTTCCAATTTCTGAAAGTGTAACACCAAGTATTTCTGAAGCCAGGGAAGGATGGCAACGTTGGAAAGAGGAAATGGAGGGAGTATCGAACACCCATAACCGAAATATTCTGTTCACCGAATACGGATACAGGAGTATGGATTATTCTGGCAAAGAACCCTGGCAAACAAGTCGGGATCAGAATAATGTGAACCTGGCTGCCCAGGCGAATTTACTTACGGCTTTATATGAAGAGATCTGGAACGAAAGTTGGTTTGCAGGCGGATATATCTGGAAATGGTTCATTGATCATGAGATGGCCGGGGGAGAAGATAACGACCGGTTCACACCGCAGAACAAGCCTGCCGGGATGGTTGTTCAGTATTATTATTCGGATGAATAAGAAATATGAAAAGCTGTCTTACAGATGTAAGACAGCTTTTTCCCAAAAAACAACAACACTTATTTATCACCTGAAATTTCCTCTAACAGGGCCGTGTTTTGCATTTTTAAATTCTAAACTTATTGTGTAAGCTTAATTATTCGCTATTGTTCCGGAACCGGGGGTACAACGTACCCCCAGGCGATGTATTCACAATCGTTGGAGTCTCTATAATCACTAGCTGAATTAAAACCCTGTCCTCCGCGGTTGAATATTAAGCCATCTTATGAATATCCCGCATCTCTGGAAAGGAATAATTAGTTTGTGTCTAACGAAACTCTGTTGGATCCGGAGCTAACTAATTTTATATTCAGGTTAAACCTATGTGGTTTACACTGACCTTCCTGCAAAAAATTCAATCTTTTATCATTAAAATTCTTGCACAACAAACATAATTCAAAGAAATATATTCCTACAAATAAATCTTACACAAAATGATTAAATGTTTTAAATAATAGATAAAGTGGATTATTAAATCGACAAAAAGTAATTTTAAAGAATAATTATAAGAATAGATATATCGGATCATTTTCCGTTAACCGACAAAAACATGCATTTCATGGAATTTTATTTTTTCATTCTTCCGAAAATGTCTATTTGGTGTGGTGTGAAATCACAGAAATTTGTAATCCACTGGCAACGGCATTTTTTTAGTGGTGATTGACATTCCTGTTTTTAAGAATGTGTCACTCTTTTTTTGTTGCTGTCCATACTGCCAGAAATCCTCTGTCCACAGCATGGGTAGTACCATAAAGGATTCCATCTTCATAATAGAATGTTGAATTATAATCGCCACTGTTATCGCCAGAAATTAAGGCTGCGTAAATAATACCTCTCTGGGTATTTACCTTACCTTCTCTTATTGCAACCGAACTTCTATAGAATTCACCTTCTATGCTGCTATCCGTAATGTTGGTGATACTCATCATGGCAAAATTATTGTCCGTTTTATCTTGTGGGGTCATATCGAGTTTCCATGTTCCTACTAATTCCTGAAGATCGTCGTTAGATATCTGGGCAACAACACTAAAGTTGATTGTAAGAATCAACAGGAAAACCATTTTTTTTACTGCTACTGATTTCATTTGTTCGTTTTTAAGATTAATGTTTCAAAGATGAGGTTTCAAAGCATACAAATCGTTCCGATTTTAAAAATGAGACGTTTTTTGTAGTTAAGAAAAGTATCATTTCAAAAAATGAAACCTAATAAGCTTCTGATTTTAAATATTTTGGAGAGTTTCCGGTAATTTTTTTTACTGTACGATTAAAAGACGCTTTCGAATTAAACCCGGCTTCGAAAGCAAGGCTTAGTAGCGTGAATTTGTCATTCTTGGGATCTTTGATCAGGGATTTCAATTCGTTGAAACGGAGTTCATTGATGTAATCGTTGAATTTTTTATTGAAAATTGAAGTCAATGCCTTTGTTACCAGATACGATTTTACATCAATAGCTTCTGACAGACCCGCCAGGGTCAATTCCTGGTTTTTATAAAGTTTTTTCTCTGTCATAACATTGGAAATCTTATTCGCTATTTCCTCAAGTTGGAATTGGTCTTTTTCTGAGAGGATTTCCACTTTTTTAAATGCCAGGGTATTTCTTCTTGCAAACCCCTCCAATCCAAGCCAATAGGTAATAACAGCCATAATAACAAAGATCGGATCGCCAAAAAAGCTATAGGAATAATCGAAGAACAGAAAGTCAATTAATACGATGGCAGTGAATAGAATTGAAAATATCCGAAGTGCAATAACCACTCTTTTAATCCATTTGGTATTTTCTTTAATTATGCGATAGCCGGGGATCACAGGTGGATAATTTAATATTTTTTCAGCTTTAAATGAGTAATACACTATTAGACCGCCTGCGATAATATACATGGTAGGATAACGCATCCAAACTACATATCCCCAGTAACCCAACCAACTGAGACTTTCACGTGTACCATCCCAATAGAAGTTCTGTGCCTTTATAAAGAAACTCCAGATTATCTCAATCAATACAGGAAGAAAATGTATCCAGTGCTTGGTTTTTAATTTAAAGGTTGGGGTAACATAGCTCAGGACAAAGAAATAGATCAATGCACCGTATATCCAGTTGTATTCGAGTAAAATATAGTACCAGGTGTCATATCTGCCTAAACCAAATGAGTGAAGGATTTCCGCAATCAATCGGTAAGAAAAGAAGAATAGTATCGTTGCCAGGAATTGCTTTGCCGTTTTATGTAAAGTACGGGTACGCCATAATATACCTCCGTAGATGATTCCCTGAATTGCTCCAATTGCAAGTAAAACAACAAGAAGAATGTCCTTAGTTTCCACTTGTCTAAAGATAGCAAAGATTAAGAAACAATATACTTATTGTAATAACGTGTGAGTTCCGAAGGGCTGGCGCCAAACCATTTCTTAAAATGAATTACGGTAAAATGATATTGAAGCCTTAAAGTACCATTTTTGGTATACTTACGAGAGGAAGTAATCACATAATCATTAACCACGGTAAAATCATGCTCGTCGTAAATTCGCCCGATAAATTCGCAGTCTTCGTATACATCAAAGTCTTCATTAAAGCCCTTTAAAGATGTAAACAGATCACGGCTAATAAAAAGAGATTGGTCACCACCACGACAAGCCCGTACATTAAAACGTGTAAACCATTGTGAAAATGTAAGGACCGGGTGCTTCGTATCGAATTTCATACGGAAACAGCCTGCAGAATTTCCTTTTTCAACCTGGTTTAAAATGGTAGTGTCGAATCCATGTGGCGGATATGAATCGGCATGTAAGAAGTACAATATTTCACCTTTGGCTTGCTTGGCTCCCGTGTTCATCTGGGATGCCCGGCCTTTGCGGGAAGTGAGAACGGACATGGGTAATAAGCTTCCATTATTTATGTAATTGTTCGCACGGAAAATGGTATTGTCTGTACTTCCGCCGTCTACTACCAAAATTTCAGTGATCTTTCCTGAAGTACTCCTTTCATCCAAATGCTTTAGCAGGTCGGCTATTCCAGCCGCCTCATTATAAACAGGGATGATTATGCTTATCATAGTCTAAAGATAGAAAACCTATTGTTTCACATTCAAATTCCAATCGTAGTCTTTGTATTCAATACTGGCATTGGGATCGATCTGAGTTTTCGAATAGCTATTGATATATCCAATGACATCCACTTTCCCATTTACAACGAAGTCTTTTTTATACCAGTTAAATATGGAAGACAACCTGGGATAGGTAGCATTTAGATCGTTTTTCTCACCGTTAATGAATTCTGCTGTAACCCGTTCCAGTTGAGCCTCCATTTTCGAAGCAGTGAATGCCTCGTTTAACAATTTCGGACAGGAGATTGAGGCGCAATTGATAGCGAAATGAATTCTGGGTTCGTTCATCTTTCTGAGGATACCGTTCTCAATGCCGCCCAAAGAAAGATTTTTATCACCTATGGGAACAATTCCACGGGTCCATGGACCACCAATATCTTTGATACTCCTAACAGGATAGTTATCCAGTATAAGCTGAACAGTATACGCATTATAGGTATTGATATAATAGGCAAGTAATTCTTCCACGCTCCACTTTTCTGCGGGCTGTATATTCGATAACATTTCCAAATAAGCACGAAGCACAGGCAGATCTTGCTGAAAACCTGCGTAATCTACCTGACCTTTATGATCAACATGCTTCTTTAAAAGTGTATCCCAAACAGAATGATCAACGATCTCATCCGAAATGTCAACTGCTGTTAAACTTCCGGTAACTAATTTTGTGGGTTGTCCCTGACTGGTAAGGCCTGCAGCTGAAAATAAGGTACATTGCTGAAAGCTCAATGCGATTATCAGGAGAAAAATTTTGGCAAGTATTTTTTTCATAAGTATGCTCTTCACTGTATCCGTCAAATATTAAACCATTACTTAATAGCCGAATGAGTTGTATTAAAAAACCTGTTGTACAGTCGTAGAACAGGTCCTATAATTACATTTCAGAATTAACTAGCAACAACCTCCGCCATCGTAGTGAAAGGTCGAATCACTAATAAAGATGTCTTCTCTTCCCAGATTTGCCAGGTTGTTGGCCGTTTTGTCGCACACAGCTATTGGCTGATTCTTAAGCAATATGTGACCGTTTTGGTCGTCGAGGTATTCTTCTGCTCCGAAATAGATTGCCGCTTTCCCAGTGAAAACACATGGCCCGTCTTCGGGCATCGGATCTTTAATGGCGGCTACTTCAATAGATTCAATGTATATAAGCTCGTCTGTAGGATAATTTTTCGGATCCAGGATGCGGTATGGTTTACGGGCTCGAATCTCTATGGTTCCAAAACCCACATCCGTAAGGGCCTTCACATACTCCTTTATGGGTAAACTACCACTTAAACAAAGTGCTCGAAGCCGATCATCATTGCGCAGTGTTTCATTCATGGATTGTTCGCAGGTAGGATCGCTCATCACCAGTCTTCCGTGCGGTTTCAAAACCCGGTACATCTCTTGAATAGCCTTTCTAAGATCATCTTCTTTAAAAATATTAAACAAGCAGTTCTGAGCGGCGACATCTATACTGTTGTCCGGTACTGGAAGATTCATCGCATCGCCTTTGCGCAATTCAACAAATTCTTTCTTAAACCAGGGATTCTGTTGTTCTGCTATCCCAAAGTTCTTTCTAGATGCTTCCAACATTTCATCTACCACATCTACCCCTATAACGCCGCCTTTCTGACGCGAGAAATAAGAAAATTGTAGTAATTCCATTCCACCTCCTACTCCTACATAAAGAATCTTGGGATTGTTGATGAGATCTCTTGCATGGACTGTGCTTCCGCAACCGTAATTCATTTCCTGCATGATCTTCGGAATTTTTAATCCCGGTAACTCCCAAATTGGATTGGTAGTGCAGCACAATCCAACATCTGGTGATAAAGCAGCATCTTTATAAACGTCGTGGGTGGTTTCTAAATAACTCATACGTTCGGTATTCGGGATTAATTCTTTAATTCTTTAATCAATTCAGTAAATATACTGATCATATCCGGTTCGGCTTTGGCTGCCATAGCCAGTATTTCCGATATTTCCACCGGTTGAAGGTCGTCCGGATCACATTCGTCGGTTATTACAGATAAAGCTGACACTGAAAGGCCTAAATGATTGGCGACAATTACTTCAGGTATCGTACTCATTCCTATCGCGTCAGCACCAATAATTTTAAGATAACGGTATTCGGCCCTTGTTTCCAACTGCGGGCCTACCACAGCGGCATAAACTCCTTTGTGGAGTGTAATGTTTTTTTCCGAAGCTATTTTTTCCATTAGCTGGTTCATCTCGGAGTCATAGGGCGCACTCATGTCGATAAAACGTTCGCCAAGCTTTTCAACGCCTTTGAACGCAAGCGGAGACCCGCCCTGTAAATTGATATGATCATCGATGAGCATGATCTCACCTTTTTTCAGGTTAAGGTTTACAGCACCTGCCGCATTGCTCACTAAAAGCTTTTTGATTCCCAATTGATGCATTACCCTAACCGGAAAAGTGACATCTTGTAATGAATATCCTTCGTAAACATGAAAACGTCCCTGCATAAGGATTACTTTCTTTTCACTCAGAGTACCAAATATCAGTCTGCCTGTGTGAAATTCTACCGTCGCAGTTGGGAAATAGGGGATGTGGTTGTAGCTCATTTCGGCTTCTACCGAAACAGATTCCAGTATTTTTCCGAGTCCGGTTCCTAGTATGATACCCACATCAGGTTCTCCGAATCCACGTCCCTTTAAAAATGATACTGCTTCTTCAATTTGTTTGATCATAGTTATTTTGATTCATTCGAATTATTGAGGAAGTGTTCGAAGGCATCAATACCAATTATATCTTCTAATCGATCAACATCGTTTTTTACCTCCAACATTTTTAGATTATAGCTATTCAAATCTTTGAGTGTATCTGCTAAAACCGTTTCTGTACCCCATGATTTTGATTCGAATAAATCTGAATTCAAAACGTTCATTCCCAATAAATAATAGCCACCATCTGCGGCTGGGCCAATAACATAATCATTATCATTCAGAGATTTGAAGGCCATTTCTAAGTCTTGTGGTGTTAAGTCCAACATATCGCTGCCTATAATAATAATATTTTCGAAACCATCTCGAAACCCTTCTTGAAAGGCTTTTTTCATTCTCATCCCCAGATCGGCACCAGACTGCATTTTTTTTACATAGTTAGTCCGATCCCAGATGTCATTTTCATGGATGCATTCCGAATAATAAACATATTTTGCACAAGGCAGGTCTTTTGTGATATTATGAGTATGTGCTACCAGGAACTTATAGATTTCAAGAGCAGCTTTATCACCTACCCCTTTTGCCAGGCGTGTTTTTACTTTGCCCAGTTCAGGATTTCTGGTAAAGATTAAGAGAAGATTTTTATTCATATACTTTTTCACCCTTTAACAACCATTTACCCCAGGCTTTGGAATACGGATGAACTTTTTCAGTCTCTATTCCTTCTGAATCCAATACGGGATAATCCTTGTTCTTCCATTCAAATATACCACCGTACAGGTTTCTAACATTGCTGTAGCCGGATTTCTTTAATTTTTCACCAATTTCTTCCGATCGTATTCCCAGGGAACAATAGACAACGATCAGACTGTCGGTAGGAGGGATTACTTTCATCAGCTCTTCAGAGGAAAAGTCGGAAAAACCAACATAATGTGCGCCTTCTATTTTACTTATTTCATATTCTGAATGCTCTCTGGCATCGAGAATGATAACTTTTTCATGGATTTGTGTCATTCTCAGTTCTTCTACAGAGATGTAAGGAATCGACCTGGTGTTATAGATATTCAGGAGATCGTGAAGTGACTCCTGTGCATAGCCCTGGAAGCCTAACAAAAAAAGTAAAATATTGAGAAATCGTAACTTCATTTTGTAAAATAATAACTTCTCAGATTAAGTGACACTTCCCTGACAACTGCTTCCTGCGCCAGCAGTACAACCGAAACAGTGCTGCGAAATAACAATATTTCTGTTATTCAGTAAAGATTCATTATAATCTTTTATGTGTTGAATTTTATTGTCCACCTTTAATTCAAGCATCTGGTTGAAATCACAGTCGTATAGCCAGCCATCCCAACTCACGGAAATAGTATTTGTGCACATCACATTTGCCACGGCGGAAGGATTGTAGGCATCCACGAGTTGATACATATAATCTTCATAGTTATCGGAGGCAATTAAATAATCGAGAAACCTGGAAATGGGCAGGTTGGTTATCGCGAACAGGTTATGAAACTGAATACCAAAATCTTCCATCAAAGCTTTCTTGAAATCTTTTTCCATACTTGCCTGATCGCCTGGCAGAAAAGCGCCACTCGGATTATAAACCAGGTCCAGCCTAAGATCGGAGTCCGGCAAACCATAGCCCACATCATTTAACATTTTGAGCGCTTCTATGGAAGCGTCGAATACGCCGTCACCCCTCTGTTTGTCGGTTTTACCCTTTGTCCAGTGAGGCATGGAACTAACTACATGAACGTTGTGTTCCTTAAAAAACCGGGGGAGGTCATGATATTTCTTGTTAGCTCGGATAATTGTGAGGTTGCTACGTACAATAAAATCTTGAATTCCAGCTTTACTTGCTTCATCTACGAATCTTCGGAAATTCGGATTCATTTCAGGCGCACCACCAGTTAGATCCAGTGTATGAGCACCTGTGTTACGGATTACCTCCAGGCATTGCTCCATGGTTTCCCACGTCATGATCTCTTTTCGATCAGGACCAGCGTCTACATGGCAGTGCTCGCATACCTGGTTGCACATATATCCCACATTAATTTGAAGGACTTCCAATTTCTTTGGCCGAAGTGGAAATTGGCCAGTCTCGGTTATTTTCTCTGCAAAAGTGGGGAGTTCCCCATCACGGAAAATCCCATTAGACAAGATTTCAAGCTGCCTGTTGGCCTGCGCCAGTTCACTATGGCGTTTATGTAGGGATTGGGTTTTGATCTTAGTCATAGCAATTTTTCGTTAGCCATCAAGTTTGTTCACTTTGTTCATCATCATGACGCCATGAACCAGTGTGGCACCACTTCTTATCGCTGCGCCAACATGGATAGCTTCCATCATTTCTTCTTTTGTTACGCCACGCTGAAGAGAGTCCTTGGTATACGCATCAATACAATAAGGGCATTGCTCCGTATGAGATACGGCCAGTGCTATTAAAGATTTTTCTCTGGCGGTTAAGGCGCCGTCCTCGAATACTTTTCCATAATAATCGAAATATTTCGTGCCTAGCTCTTCACTCCATTCGGTGATATCACCAAACTTGCGCAAGTCTTTGGGATCGTAATACGACATATATTTTTTATTATAAAACCGGATTTAGATCGGTTTTCTTGATGTTCGTAAATATAGCGAAGTAGTCTAATATTTATAGAAAAGCTTACGAAACTTTTTCAATTCAACTATAATTGCTTTTTATAATGAAATTACAGAGCCGATTAATCGAAACTGTATGTCAATCCGGTACTGAAATCGTACTGAGAATTTGGGATACCAACAGCCGGGAAAGTGTCATATGTAAAAGTATATGAGGTTTTCAGGGCAAAATTTTTAAACAAGCCTACAAGTAGCGAACTCTGACTTGATATTCGATAATCGTTAAACTTATCGATTCGCGGTTGATAATAGGTGGTACTAATGATAGTGATATGTTCGGTGGGATACATGCTGAAAGACAAATAGGTACTTCCGCGAAAATCCTTTTGAGTCGGTGTAACACCATCGGTCACTTTCTCATGTTCATACATCACAAGGGTTCCAAGGTAGAACTTATACTTTTCAGATTGAGTTAATTTAAATCTCGGGCCTGTTCCCACTAATCCTCTGAAATCGATTAGATTAATTTTATTGTACTGACCCTGTAAAAATATCTCCCAGGCAATTCGCGGATGAAACCGATAGTTGTATCGAATGTGTGAAATAAGGCTGTTATCAAAATCCTGGCCTTCTATCTTCTGAAATGCCACTTCATTCTTAAAGAGGATAAGGTGGTCTTTCATCTTATACTGAATGTGGATATCACTGCTAATCGTAACAAAATCGTTTACATTACGCTTCAGGGCTATAGAAGCGCTTAATGATCCGGAATAACCCGATGTATCAGTCACTTTTCTCAGTGATTCGGCATTTAGAATCTGGGATGATACGGTTGTGGAAATTAAAAGTAGAAATACGAGGAATACGTGACGCATATCGCTTTTTGGTTGGTTAGTGTTATAAAAATAATCAAATCCTGAAAACGAATGAGAGACAAAATAATTATTTCCTACTTTTAAGAACTTAAATTCAAACCAATCATCATTCTATGGGTACTCTTGAAATTTTAGATTATGTTGTTATTGGAGGCTATTTTGTCCTCGTTTTTGCAATTGCCTGGTATGTGACCACTAAGGAAAAAAGTGGGGAAAACTCGGCTAATTATTTCTTAGGAGGACGAAACCTGGGATGGTTTGCAATAGGTGCATCCCTTTTTGCCAGTAACATTGGATCCGAGCATTTGATCGGACTATCCGGTGCAGGGGCGCGTGGTGCTTTTCCTGAAGCTCAGTTCGAGATACTAGCCGCACTTATCCTGTTATTATTAGGATGGGTATTCGTGCCATTTTATATTAAAAGTGGGGTATTTACGATGCCCGAATTCCTTGAGAGACGCTATAACAAGGGCTCGAGGACCTATTTATCGCTTATTTCAATTATTTCATATGTACTGACCAAGATATCTTTCACCATTTTTGCCGGGGCGCTTGTCTTTGAAGTCCTACTGGGCATACCTTTTTGGACTGGAGCGATCATTACGGTCGTGGCCACAGGTATCTATACTGTGTTCGGAGGGCTTAAAGCAGTTATCTATACCGATATGGTGCAGTCCATAATATTCATACTTGGTGGTATTTGTGCTACGTACTTCGGACTTGAAGCCATTGGTGGCTGGGACAATGTATTGCAGGCCATTCAGGACAATGCACCTGAACCTGATACCTTTATGAGCCTATGGCGCAATAAGGAATATCCATGGACGGGGGTATTGCTGGGGGCACCTATCTTAGGTGTTTGGTATTGGTGTACCGACCAGTTTATTGTGCAAAGAGTGCTATCGGCTAAGAACATAAAAGTGGCAAAGCAGGGTACTATTTTTGGTGGTTTCCTCAAATTGTTACCACTTTTTATCTTCGTGGTACCAGGTATTATCGCGTACGCACTTTCTGTCACTGAATTCCCCGATCTATTTACTATAACCAACCCGATCACGGGAGAGACCAAGACCACAACAGATGCAGCTTTGCCTGCATTAATCCTTCATGTAATGCCTATTGGTATTAAAGGCCTGGTAGTAGCCGGATTCCTGGCGGCATTAATGAGTTCGCTGTCCAGTGTATTCAATAGTACATCTACTTTGTTTACGTTCGACTTCTACAAGGAGTGGAGGCCCAAGGCTTCGGAAAGGGAATTGGTTAACATTGGTAGGTTAGCTACTGTAATTCTTGTTATAGTGGGATTAGCATGGATCCCGTTCATGCAGAAATTAACTGAAGGCGGAGGGATATACAAGTATCTGCAGAGTGTGCAAGCATATATATCTCCACCAATCGCCGCCGCCTTCCTACTTGGTATTTTTTATAAGAAAATCAATGGTAGGGGAGCACTGACTGCATTATGGGTTGGTTTCGTGCTGGGCATAGGACGCCTTGTATTGGAATTTATGAGCCAGGAAGGTGGATTAGTCCTATCGGATTCTTCACTGCTTGGAACTCTGGTAACAATGAACTTCCTGCATTATGCGATCTTCCTCTTTGTAATTAGTATTTGTGTTATGGTGCTGGTAAGTTTAGCGACACAGTCTACATCCAAAGAACTGGATCCGGCCCTCACCTACGATTACGGCGAGCGCAAGGCAACCATGTTCAGAACCAAAGAATTTGTCCTTACCATGATCATCATAGTTTGTGTATTGATCCTTTGGTATGTATTTAGATAAGAATTTAAATATTCAGCACATCTGAGATCACATCTGCAAAATCCGGGATACGCCCAACATTTTGCAATTTGATAGCGGCCATTTGCAGGGCGGCCTCCATACATTTTTGTTTAGATCTTCCTTTTAACCAGGCAAACAAGAAACCGGACCAAAATGCATCTCCGGCCCCTGTGGCATCCATGATCTTTTCTACTTTAAGCGCAGAAAGTTCCAGGACCTGACTCCCTTTTTCACTGAGTTTTGCACCTTTCTTACCTAATGTGAGGCATATGGTATCAACACCCAAGCCATGAAGGTATTCGAAAATCTGGTCGTGATTCATACCTTTTCCGAAGAGCCTGTCGACATCGTCCTGGCTCACCTTCACAATAGGTTTGAGACCGCAGTATTCGGTTATGGTTCGCTTCGCTTCCTCTGTATCAGGCCAGATCTTTTCGGAATAATTAATGTCGATACTCAACTGGCAACCTATTTCAGCGGCTTTATGTGCTCCCTTTAATATTGAACTCCTGGCGGGTTCCTTACTCAATGCGAAGCAGGAGGTATGAAATATTTTAGCCGATTTTAATTTTTCTTCCGAAATCTGTTCAGAAAGAATTTCTGAATCAGCACCACGCAGGGCGACAAATTCAGGCGTACCTGTTGTTCTTGAAACAAATATCACCGTGGTAGGTTTGGACTTTGAACGGCGCACTAGTGAGATTTGCACTTTATTTTCTGTGAAGTGTTTAAGTATATATTCGCCAAATCCATCGTTTCCGATCGTAGCAACCATTTCTACGTTCAAACCCAGGCGTGCCATATTCATGGCCACATTGGTAGGCGAGCCACCTAAAAACCGGTGATAGTCTTTAATTCTACTTATCGGATGTTCGGGTTGGGTCCCGATAAAATCAATAAGTGTTTCACCAACGCAGATTATATCTGTTGTCTTTTCACCCATGTATTTTTTAGAATAATTCTTCGGGGGGCACCAGTTCATTTAATTTTTTTATGAACTGCTCTTCCATTAGAGAAATGCCATATTGAAAGGACGCGTTCATCCAGCCAAAACCTTCTTTAGTAATGTATTGAAATTCCGTGCCTACATTTCCGTACTCGGCAAATACTTTATGTGTGGCAACTACCACATCGTATTTCTCGGGAATCGTTCCATTATAATCGACCGCATTTCTGGTGATCATATACATCCATCGATATACCAATTCCTGTAATTCATCATGGTAACCATAATCTTTTAGCCCTTTCCAGATCATCATTTGATGAGGGGCCCAACCATTGGGATAGTCCCATTGCTTTTGGGGCCTGTGCTCATTAATTTCTCCCCGGCTTGCCTCATCACAGGAAGCGATGCCGCCTTTCTCCTTCAATAAAGAGATTCCCTTGCTCACCGTGGACTTCGCCTGTTTTTCATCACATATTCCCGCCCATAATGGGGTAAAAAGAGTAGCTGAAATGAAATCAGTCTGCGCTCCAGTTTCAATATTAAAATCGTAAAATAGTTCTTGGTTATCGTTCCATAATAAAGAGTCCATACGTTCTTTTCGATCAGCAGCTTTATGATACCAATACTGAGATGAATATGTCTTCTTGTTGTATTCAAAGGCATCGTCGAACTCATTTTTTATCAATTCCGCAAAATCGGTTTCATATTTATACAGGAATGCATTCAGTTCAACAGGAATGATGTCGGCACATATTCCTTCCAATCTATAGGAGGTATCGTGGCCTGACTCGCGCACACTGCGGTCATGAACGAAATACAGATCTAGTTCGGCATTTTCTATCTTTCCCTCCGAATATAAATTCTCATAATTTGCTAAGCTCATTCCAGCCTCCTTTGCATATTTTCCAAACACATGATCAAAATGACCAGCCTCAGCTTCCGGAGGTTTACCGAGTCCTTCTGCCAGATAACGGTTCAATCCGAATCCGGTTAAACGTTTTCCGGGGACCATCCAAACGGTCTCATATTCTTTTATCGCAGTTTTTAAATGACTTTCAAGCCAGGATTTATCGCCTGTTTTCTCATAGACTTCGGCAATGAGACTGCTGTAAAAAGGAGGTTGAGTCCTGGTTAAATAATAGGAACGATTTGCATTTAGAATTTTTCCGTAATGTTCAATTTCATACTGAAAATTATCGGCCATTGCCTTCGCCAATTCTACTTTTCCATCCAGAATAAGCCCGATCGACTCAAAATAACTATCCCAGCCATACATCTCGTTAAATCGTCCACCCGGAACCACGAATGGAACACCTGTTACAGTTCCATTCTTTTCCTCAAGCTTGAGCGACAGAATACCGGGTTTATCGTTGAGCGTTCTAACGTATTCGGGTGTAATGTCGTCTGGCAATCGCACTATTTCAAGCGGAAGTTCTTTTCTTAATTCTGAATAATAATCGAAGGCCATAGTGTCCCCGTGAGGGACATATACAGTCAGTACTGCAATCTCATCCAGTGTTTCGTTCTTGCTGTCTTTCAACAAGGTTTCAATCCCGGAAGCATCCATAGTTCTGGTTAGACCTTTCCAAAAGTAATCTCGGATCATACGTGAGACTCGTTCTACAGGAGGTTCTTCAAGATGGGCAATAGGAATAGTGGCAATGTTTTTTCCTTCATCCATGGCTATCACCAGCTCCTGTAATAAATTGGAAAGATGGTACGTTCCTTTAAGGCTATGTGAAGAACCGTCTTCGGCCTTTAGCGTAAATGCTCCTGGCCCTCGATCCTCGATAGTGATCTTTTTATCGTTATCGGTATCTTCCTGGGATAAAAGTTGCTCGAGCGTGGATGCTATGTCTAATGTGAAAATCATGAGCTTTTACCTGTTATTTTATTCAGAACAAATAAGGCGATAAGTATTATAGTCATTGGTATCAGGGATAGGTAAAATACTTTATTACCCCCGAGAAGATCAAACAAGTTTCCTATGATCACCGATCCGGAGGTGCCACCCAGGGCCGAAACAAAAGTTAAAATTCCAGCCAGCGCACTATGATGCATTTTTTCGGTCGCCGATAAAACGGTTGAACTGATCAATGGATAAAGTGGTGCTAAAAATAATCCGATCATTGGGAACAGGAAGGAAACTAATGGTAGATTTCCGAATGTGGTTACTTCCATTTCGGGAATATTGTTCGCCATTGGAAGAACCAGCAAGACCAGGACGGCTGCGCCAATAAGTCCTATTACTGCTATATAGATCCATTTCACTTTTTTAACGAGAATTCCGGTTACAAACCTTCCCAGTGCGAATGAAGCCATAAGTATCACCGCCATCTGTGTTGCCAATTGGGAATTGATATTCAATGTTTCTTTGTTGAAGGTTGGCAGCCAGGTCATGATACCTTGTTCGGTCATCACATAGAAAAATGCGAAAATGGCAAAGATGTAAATGAGCGGGCTTTTGAAAAGGTTTAACATCGCGCGAATATCCTGGCCCACCGTGGTATTCTTTTGCTCAACGTCCAGATTAAATTTGGAGAACAATATGATGAAAAACGCGATTGCTACAATAACTGCCATCACAATATAACCTCTCAGCCAGGCGTCCGGGTCGTTTTCATCATCGAAAAAGAGCGGAAAGACAACATACATAAAAATAATCCCAACCATAAAGATGGTCTCGATAAAGCTCATTAAACGGCGATGGTCATCTTTACTGTCTGTAACATAGCCAATCAAAGCGTATACGGCTACCTTAACTATGGCAAATCCGATTCCGGTCATGGCAAATAGAATTTTAACAGCCCAGAATGAATTTCCAAAGTACATACCTATACAGCCTAGAAATACCAAACCAAGGCTTATAAGCATTCCTCTTTTATAACCTAGTTTAGGGAGAAGGGATCCTATAATAAAGGAAACGAAAGCAATGGACAGATCCTTAAAAGGTTCAAGGAGGGCAGCATCCCCTTTGGTAACGTCGTAGACCTCCTGAGATCGTTCAACAAGAATACCAACGCTGTTGAGTAAAGCCGCGAATACAAAGTATACTAAAAATAACGATATTTTAATACCTACATTTTTCATAAATGGTCTTCTTTTTCTTTCGGAAGTTTGAGTCTTATAGCAAGAATGGAAGCAATTATAAAGAAGACGCCTCCAAACAGTATTGCGTTCACTGCATTATCATTGAGTAAATTCTTTATTATCGGACCGAAACTCACGGTTTGTATCAACATTGGGATCACGATCATCATATTTACGATTCCCATATACACTCCTCTTCGGTCTTCGGGAATAACCTTGGATACCATGGAATAGGGGATTCCCATCATGGCGGCCCATCCAATTCCGAAAAGAATCATTGGAGCCAGCAGCATGTACTCATTCTTAATATAGGGCATACTCAACATGGCGAAACCAGTGATCACAAGACTGAGCACGTAAACCCATTTGGATCCAACTCTTCGGGCTAATGGTACCAATGCCAAAGCGACAAGCATGGTTATAAGGTTGTAGGTTCCATTCATAAGGCCTGTTTGCGCCAGTGCCTGTTCAGAAAGTATTTGAATGTTCTGTGCGAACGACTGATCGACACTACCAATAACTTCTCCGGCCTCACATGCTTCCATTATGCCTTCGTATTTTTTATAGTCGGAGTTATCAATTCCATACAAACTGGTACGTAACATTGGAGTTATAAACTGCCAGTAACAGAATAAAGCGTACCATTGGAAAAAGTAAACTCCTGAAAGGGTCCACATCATTTTGGGCATATCGCCAATAGCTTCTGTGGTTTCAATAAAAGGAGCAAGAGTGTCGCCCATTTTCTTGAAAAAAGAGATATGTGGTTTATTCTTAATCTGTTTATAAAGGATGTATATCCATACCAGGGCAATGGCAAGGATAACAATTACGAGAATATTGTAATCCTCTAACATTTCTGGCAGGAAGTATCTCAGTCCGAAACCGATAGCCATTGGCACCGATAAGATCACCACCAGCACTGACAAGATCTGAATTAGTGGATTTGGTTTATCCCTGTTAAACTCTTTTATTTCATCTAGTTCTTCCTCTGAAGGTGGTATTTCGGGTGTTTTCCAAACCGACCAAAGTACAGTCCCAATAGATGCCAGTGCACCCAGGAAGAATGAATAATAAACCCAGTCGGGGATAGCAGTTACCGTTACAGAAGCTGTTGAACATAAGGCGGCACCTTCCTCAACAGGAACGCTTAAATATTTTTGAAATAACCATAATGAAAAATTGGCAATGGTAATACCAGCACCAACAAAAAGACTTTGCATCTGGTATCCAAATGTGAGTTGCTCATCGGGTAATTTATCCCCGATAAACGCACGGTATGGTTCCATTGCGGTATTATTACCCGCATCCAGGATCCATAGTAAGCCCACTGCAAACCAGAGTTCCGGACTGAAAGGAAAGGCGAACAAACATAAACTTGCAATGATTGCTCCAATGAGGAAAAATGGTTTTCTCCGTCCACCCCATTTAGGTATCCAGGTCTTATCGGAAATTGCCCCAATTAACGGCTGTATGAGCAATCCGGTTACAGGGCCTGCTAAATTTAGTAAAGGCAACTCATCGTGAGCCGCTCCCAGAAAAGAAAAAATTGGGTTGACCGCGGTTTGCTGAAGTCCGAAACTGAACTGAATTCCAAAGAATCCAACATTCATGTTCCATATTTGCCAAAAAGATAACTTTGGTTTAAAACCCATGCCTGAAGATTTTAGTTAGTTGAAGGAGAATCGACTAGTAAATTGACAAATTCTACTCTGTAATATCCGCAATTTTTGCCAAAATCGAGAAAACCGAATTAAATAATTGCTGAAATTATAACGAAATCGTTATCGTAAGGTATTCTTCGGCCTATAAATGCAGTTTTTCTGCAAATGAAGTCCGATCAATTGCGGCTTTCATGAATACAATACCGGAAGCCGTATACCCCATTTGGGTTTTACCATCAAGCCCAAAGTTTACAGCATCAATATATTCATTGAAGTCCCAGTTTTTGGCATCTTGAACTATTCGTTCGAATTCTGTAACAGAGTCTTTACTTGCATCGTTAAGGCCAATTTTTGTAAGTCCCATACAGAATAGTCCCATCCATACCGGCCATATTCCACCATTATGGAAATATCCGGGCTTATTCTTGAAGTCGTAGGAATAATTACCTTGTAAGAGGTGCCAATCCGGGCTATTTTCTGTAATTGCCGGCCAGAATGCGGGGATTAAAGAATTGCCCAACCCTGCTTTTAGTTCGTCAATGAAAGAGCGTAATTCCTTTTTCTGAAAATCATCAGTTCGGAGCAGAAGTAAGGCCAATGCATTGCCGGCCGCATCGAAACGCATATCGTAACAACCCGGCAGAATGAAGGCAGCATAATGTCCTGCATTTTTACTTATTGCCTTTCTATAGGCTCCCTGATGATATAACTTTTTTGCATTGGTTTGAGTTGAGGGCCAGAAATTACTACTGGTTTTTTCGATTAATTCATTCAATGCATCCAAATTGCCACCACTGATCTTTATCCATAGTTTTTCACCCCAAATCCGAAGTAAGTTATCGTAGAGTGTATACCCATGAACGGGATATTCATCGGCCCAGTTTCCGCTGAGCGGAGTATAGATCCAACCTTTGTCATTAAATTCCGTCGATTTTAAAAAGTACCTGCATTTATTAATGGCAGGTTGGAGAGTTTCCCAGGTCTGTGTGTCATTAGATTCGAGATAATATAAGCAACTACCAATGATAAACCAGGTATTCGCATCGATGCGTCCAACCAGGCTTCCGAACGAAACATCGCTATTTTCGCCAGGCAGAACGTTAGAAGGGATCATACCATGTTCATGCTGTTTACTGGCAAGTGTAAGCAGTGAGTTCTTTAAACCGTTTGTGATTGTCTCATCATCGAGTAACAATCCGGCTATCCCACATATAATGCTGTCTCTGGCCCAAACGCGCTTATAATTATCTGCTTCAATGGTACTTGCCAGGATACCGTCAGGTGTTGTAAGCCTGTGCAACAAATTAACCGCTTCACCATGTATAGTTTGAAGCGATGTCATCTATTTTTTAATTAAACTTATTGCAAAGCCTCCGCCCGGCGCAAGTTCTATTTCAACATTTGAGGTATTCGTGACTTCCATCGCCTGGATCTCATAAGCTTCCGGATTCGTATCGTAATGGGCATCGTCGGCGTCCTTGTAAATTGTTGCCGCATAAGTGGTACCTTCATCCAGGAAATTGAAATTGACCGTTTGCTTGCGACTATTTTCATCGGTGATACCACCCACAAACCAGTTCCCGCTGCCTTTTTCTTTTCTGGCAATCATTACATGATCTGCGATCTCTCCATCGAGAACCTTCGATGCTTCCCAGTCCACACCCACATCAGTTATAAACTTAAATGCAGGATGAATTTCTCCATTTACCATATAATGTTCGGGCAGGTCGCATACCATTTGTATCGGGCTGTAAATTACCACGTATAAGGCCAGCTGATGTGCCAGGGTAGTGTTCACCTGATTGGATTTCTTATACTCATCGAACTTGATATTAAATACACCCGGCGTGAAATCGATAGGACCGGAAAGCATACGCGTAAAGGCTACTGTAGATAAATGATCTGGTGGATTTCCTCCATCTGTCGCCCAGGCATTGAATTCCTGTCCGCGCAGCCCTTCCCGGGCGATGGCATTAGGATATGTTCTCCTTTTTCCGGTGGCTTTAATAGGTTCGTGGGCATTAATGGCGATCTTTTTTGCAGCTGCATCATCGAGTACTTTCTGGTAATGATTCACCATCCATTGCCCGTGGTGGTATTCCCCCTTCGGAATTATTTTGCCTACATATCCGGTTTTTACCGAATTCATTCCATTCTCTTTCATGAAATTATAAGCCACTTCCATTTGCTTTTCATAAGTCCGGGGAGCCGCCGAAGTTTCATGGTGCATAATAACTTCCACTCCTTTTTCTTTAGCGTAAGCCATAACTTCCTCAAAATTATAGTCGGAATACGGTGTCATGAAATCAAATACACCTTCACGGTCCTCGGTGTTTATCCATTGGTCCCAGCCGGTATTCCATCCTTCTACCAATAAACCTTTAATTCCATTGGCAGCGGCAAAGTCAATGTATTTCTTTGCATTCTCCGTATTAGCGCCATGACGGCTGGAGCCACGTTGCCCTTCAATATAAGTATTCATATCCTGGGTTCCTTCCAGATCCCATGTAGACTTCCCAATATGCATTTCCCACCAGATTCCCACATACTTCATAGGAGTGAAGTAACTCACATCGCCAATGGCATTGGGTTCATTTAGATTCAGTGTAAGTTTAGATTCTATTAGGTCACCTGCACGTTCTTCAATCTGAATGGTTCTCCACGGCGTGCTAAACGGTAAATTCACTTTTGCCTTTCCACCTAATATTTCCGAGCCAACCAATTCACTTTCCATTTTGAGGTTGTCGTTATCCACTTTCAGTGTCATCCCAGCATAATTTGTGAGGTCGGCTTCATGGAAACTCAGGTATAAACCATCTGCACTTTTCATTGTGACCGGTGTGTTCACAGCATTTTCAGGAATGTAGGAAGCTGAAAGATTCGGGTGATTTCTTTTGGATATCGCATCAATTTCGGAAAAGTTAGTTTCAGTATACAGATGCTCGTAAATATCCCAGTCTCCGGGAATCCACCATACCTTATGGTCGCCTGTGAGATTGAATTCCGTATTTTCATCTGTTATAAGTACCTCCGACACTCCCTCCATAGCAGGGATCTCATAGCGGAATCCAAGCCCGTCATCATATATTCTGAAACAGATATTAAGCTTTCGTTTCAATTCCCCTGTTTCCTGAAGGTAAAGGGTTAATTCATTATAGTGATTCTTTACCGTAGTCTGTTCACCCCATTGCATATCCCAACTTGATTCAATGGTCTTCATATCCGATGAGATGAGCTCAAAACCATCTTTCAAGGAAGGAATATTTTTAAAATCGAAACTCATATAAGAGGTGTCGATCACAGTTTCCTTTTTATGCATCACCATATAAGACGGTTGTCCTGAACCAGATAAGTTGAAAGCAACCTCAATATTTCCGTCGGGTGAAGTGACTGTGGTTTTGGTCTTTTCTGCAGAGCATGCAGTAAATACCATCACAAAAATGGCCGCAGATAAATAGAGTAAAACCTTTCGATTCATAATGATAATTTTATTTTTTTAAAGGTAAGAAAATATGAGCTTTCCATTTTCGCGGATCTCCACCTGTATGTGGATCGTTCAGATAAATCTCAAAAGGGAATTTTTCAACTTCTATTTTGTTTTTCTCTGCATACTCAATAAGATAATACCACGCATTATCTGAAATACGATAATTCCCATTGAATTCACCTTTTATTCCTTTTAATGCTTCGGTTGCTTTGAACTCAAGGGTGGGATGATACGGCATGGAATCTAACCGTTTAATTGGGAAACAAAAGTTAAAATTAATGGTTTCATCGTCCTCATTCCATTCCGTTATCTCCAGGAACGGGTCTCCATTCAAGGGGATATCGTTACCCTTTATATATTCCATGATGGACGATATGCCTTCCAACATTGTTGTTGCTTTTTGGCGTACAGAAGATTTGAGAGGCAGAAATACACAATAGGTTGGTTGCACAACGGAATCTATAATACTGTGAAATTTGTACGCATCAGCTTTTAATTTCTGAGCCTCTACTACTGTTTTTACATTTTCCACACTGCGTTTAATAAAGTCGTTCTTACCAAAAGGGACCATTAGCTTTTGAGCAAATTCATTCTTTTCATCCTTAATGTAGGCGGTCACCCTGGTTTTATCATCAGAAGATTTTTGTATTTCCCAGGTGTATAAAAAAGAAGAATCGGCAGATTGGACTCGTTGAAGAATCTCAGTATAGTTCTTTTTTGAAATGACTGAAATCTCAGCGTCACTTCGTTCGTAATTTTCCCAGTCCAGGATATGATGAAACAGCACTCCCATCGGTTGATCGCTGGTAAATGAAACCTGGTACTGATAATCTTTTACCAAGAAATACCATATACCCAGGCCGAGGACGCTAACGCCAAGTATCCACTTAAGCCATTGTTTCATGTTATTGCTTCATTTGGAGATTTTGAATCACCCATTGGCCTACCATCTGGCCCTGAGTAAGTCCTTCATCGATGGCAGCACGGTAGTGAATCCCGCCATATAATCTGCTCACAGCTGCTTCTTCGGCTGCTTTATTAAATGAATCGAATCCTCGTACCGGTAGTCCGTAGGGTAATTCGGTATCATCCATAAAGCTGAAGTTGTCACCAAAGATTTCTGTTAATACAGTAGCAGCTGCTCCGGATACCACGGAGTGCCCACTCACATATTCTGGGAATGGGGGTGTTTGAAGGATAGGCTTCCAGTTTTCATCAATATATTGATTGATAAGGGTCTCCGGCCTGATTAGATTAGAACGGTATTTCTCATCCCAGCAGCTAATAAAGGCATCGAACATTGCAATAGAACTTTTAGTATAGGCGTGCACTGTTCTGTTGAACTCAGCATCCGTGTCTTTGCAGGCTATTTCGGTAATTCCCATCCAATGGGCTCCGGGTGTAATCTTTTTAGTAGCAAACATCAGATGGCCACGAGTAACTGATACGTAAGGATTGCAATCCCAGAATTGAGCGATCTCGATTTCTTCAGACTCGTCTCCCTTTTTCGTAATTTCCTCGCTCACCTCGTATACCTCTTCAAGTTCCTTATAGAATTCACTATTTTTTTCCATCGAGAATGGCGGTGGTGGCTCAGGCTTGAACTGTGCTGCAGAATCAAGTACCAAAGGCCGTATCTTATTCCAGTGTGGCTCAATTCCATCCATATAAGCAGGAGGGGTAGGTTGCCAACGTGCCGGGTCATCAATATCCACGGTGAATTTCGACATCGTCCGGGTTTGTTTATAATTATCGGCATCGATCCATCTGTTCATATGATCCACAACTTTCATGGCGTACTCCTTTGAGGCCTCAAATTCCAGGTTGTTTTTTTCACTCCAGGTGTTATTCAGGCTATCGCTGTAACTTGTCATCTTCTCTTCTGAAAAGACTAATGCCTTACTTAGATCCATATGAGCTATGAGTGCAGCCATAGGATAATTTACCAGGGAATCGGAAGTAGTTGGAATAGGTGTAAAATCGGTAATTTGTCCTGCTAAGCTTTTGTAATCAGGATCCACATGCGAGATGATCTCGTATGCGGCAATGTTCGGGTATACATAAATCCTGCTTGCCTGAGGAGGAGAGAAAATATCATGTATCATGATCTCTGTAACATGGTCCACTGCATTTTGATAATCTTCGGGAGTTATTTCAACAGGCACGAGTTCTTGTTTCTCCTGACATGAATTCAGTAAAAATACAAGGAATAGAAAGGGTAGTATTCGCATGGTGGTTGTGCTATCTTTTAATTTCATATACATCGACATCATCATTATTATTTATTACTAACAGGTAAGGTTGGTTGTTATGACGGATCACTCTCAAATGTCTAACCGATTTCAGTGAGAGATCGATGCCAACTGTATGAGCCGACCTAATCTCTGTCTCACTGTCGATCAAGGCACCCGGGAAACTATCGTAACGCCCGTGAAAAGGAATAACGCCAAAATAATTTCCTCCTGCCAGCACACTTTCTTTGCCATCTCCGTTGAAATCGAAACATTCAAAGGCCATTATAGGCGCCGTTTGCATTATTTCAGGAAACTCGGTAAAAATAAAGCTATTGTCCGTATTTCGCAAGAAACCAGAGGCCAGTGTATTGACTTCAAATTTTGTTGCCTTGGAAAGGGCTTCTTCTCCAAATATCTCTGTCATGGTTTTACCGGCAAAGGATTCGAAGGTGGTAAATTTCTTCCGGAGGAAATTCATCTGAGCCGACAGTTCATTTAAACCCATCAATGGATAATATTTTCCATTTTTAAAGGTTGCTACTACAGTTTCGGTTGTTCCATTTTCATCAAAATCATCGTAATACATTACCATGGGTGCGTTTTGGGAAGCCGTGAACTTAGAGTTAAGTCCCCAGTTTCCCAACAGGTAATCGGTATCTCCGTCTTTGTCTATATCGAAAGGAATGATAGTTTGCCAGAGGCCGTTAAGAGGTAAATCGGTAAGGATATCTTCTATTAATTCGCCATCATTGTTCCTGAAGAATTTTGGAGACATCCATTCGCCAACGACGATCAGGTCTTTATCACCGTCCTGGTCAAAATCGTTCCATACAGCATCGGTAACCATACCCAGATCTTCCAGTAGTTCCTGTTTTCCATCCGGATAATAGACCTTAGATGGCGGAATATTCCCAAAATCGTATCGAGTGGTATACCCTCCTTCGAATTTTAGAGTATCACCGTTTGTATCTTCGCTAACAAAGTATTGTGATGAATAGGAATCGGGCGAAGTGAAATCTACTGAATCGGGCATATTCTCATTTGAAGAATCTTTTGTAAACCCTAATTTATTTTGTAAGAATAAAATTGCTTCTGCTTTAGTTCCTCCTCGAAAGAGTACATCCGTTAACGAATCATTGTTGCTATCCAAAGTCATCATTATCGGACCTCTGTCCGAGACTTTGTAGGGTATTAGTTTCTGATAATCGAAATCGTTGTTTTCAATATCCTGATGTCGGTAGTTCAAACCAAGATTACCATTTACTTTTTTAAATATGGGATCAATAGCAGGCTTTAAATATGAATAGGGCGCACTATTTTGAGGTGAAATGGTAAGTGTCTGGTTGGTCATTACTTCGGAGAGTACCTGATAGGTGTTGTCCGGCCAAATGATCTTTAAGGAATCCACTTCGAGTATATCGTCCATTCCAAAATGGATAATCGGTTCACTGGATGCCTGCCATCCTCTGCACGGAAACAATTCCTTATATTGAAGAACACCATCATTCCAGGCTTCCACTTTCGATCCTATTCCGAACGAATTACCCTTTCGATAATCGAATCTGATCTTCAAATACCTGGCCTGGTCATTGGTTTTATTTATATAGAGGCCGGCAGGTTGGTTAATGTTATTGGTGACAATATCAAGGTCGCCGTCTCCATCCAGGTCTCCTATAGCGGTGGCTCCTGAAACCGTTGGATTTCCGGATATCCATTGTTCTGTTTTATTGGTGAATCCAATAGATGCGTTTCCTTTAAAGATATAATTTGATACGGCACCAGAGGGCATCATTTCCAATGCGCTTTGATCAATAAGCCGTTTCTCGTTAGCCCGGTTCTTTATTTTATCACTTGAGACAAAGCGAATGAAATCCATATCATTAGGGCGTTTAGGTATTCCATTCGAAACGAATAGATCCTGTTCACCGTCCTGATCGAAATCACTAAACAGGGCGCTCCAACTCCAATCGGTGGCAGCAATCCCGCTTAGTAAGGCTGTTTCGGTGAATGGGTTATCATCCTGGTTGATATATAGCATATTACGTGTGTACTGGAAATGATAACCGTATTGCTGGGTTCGCATTTCCAGGGTTTGGTATGTATCATCTCCTTCCGAAGATTTGAGCACCTTCTCATCTTCCGGAGACATGTCCAGAGAGATCAGGTCAGGAAGGCCGTCGTGGTTGATATCAGCAACATCATTCCCCATGGAGAACCGGGAGGTATGTCCGAAATACTTTCTAAGACTTTCTGTAAAAGTGCCATCTCCATTGTTAAGGTAGAAATAGTCGTCTTCGTGAAAATCATTCCCAACGTAGATATCGGGGTAACCATCCCTGTTGAAATCGGAAGTTGCCAGTCCTAATCCATAGGCATTAACACCACCGTAAATTCCTGCTTCCTCGCTTACATCGGTGAATGTATTTCCGTCATTTCGAAGAAGGCGATCACCTGATTTTTCATTTCTCGTGTAACGAAGTTGAACCTTTCCGAAGGACTCTTCGGTATGGACGGCATGATTCAGGACATATACATCCAGGTCGCCATCCAGGTCATAATCGAAAAAGGAAGCAGTGGTGCCATAGGTAGCCAGGTCAAGTCCGAATTCGGCGGCACTTTCGGTAAAGGTATTGTCCTTGTTATTAATGAATAGTTCATTGTGGCCTTTAAAACCATTTATTCCAACGACCGCTGTTACGTAGATATCCAACCAGCCATCACCGTTTACGTCGGCCATAACGGCACCGGTATTCCAGGTACTGTTACCCCGAACTCCGGCAGATTGAGTAATGTCTTCGAATTCCAGGTTTCCTTTATTGAGATAGAGTTTGTTTTGCTCCTGGTTAGCAGAAAAATACAGATCGGGAAGGCCATCATTATTTATATCACCCATTGCGAGACCCCCGCCATTGTAGAAATACAGGTAGTCCAGTATGTTGAGTGAATCATTTTCAGTGAGCTTGTTCTCAAAATCCACTCCAGAACGAGAAGGTGTGCGTAGTTCAAATAAGAGATCGTTCTCACTGCAGCCACATAGCATTACCAGTAAGGCTAATCCGAAGAGATATTTATTGATTAATGCCAAAAACTCTGGGTTTTTCATCATTGATTGCCACGATAATATAGGCGTTACCTTCAGCATCTTTGAATTGACGAATATGTTTTATTTCTTCTTTAATAAAAAATCCGCTGGTGTCATAATTCTGCCAATCGAAATTGAGGTTTCCGTCATTCAGCAACACTGAACCATAATTTGCATCCAAACGTGAAAACTGAGGTTTTAACTCAAAATCATTTCCACCCATGATTATATCCAGGTTACCGTCATTATTCACGTCGGCACAGGTAACACCACAAACACAGGACAATTGTGCCTGTGCAGGAAGTTCAATAATATTAAATGAACCGTTACCATTGTTCACAGCGATTACAGTCGCGGAGGTATTTACTTCCTTGACCAGAGAATTTTGAATGGTACTTTCTGAAAACAATTCCTGAATGGATCTTATTGCAAATTCAGATGCTTTGAGGTTTTCTTTTTTTAGTGACACCAATTGTCCAAGGATCTCCTTCTTCTGTTGAATCGGCATGTCCTTACCGTTTATTCTTTGCGTGATAATCTGTTCTATAGTACCGTTGTTGTCGAAGTCGTTGACCCACATTTTGATCACCCTATCATCGGATGGCTTGTAATGAAGATTCTTTCCCTCATTACCTAAAATGAAGTCCTGATCGCCATCATTATCGATATCGACAGGGGAGATCACATTCCACCAGCCTTTTAACTTGTTCAGATCGGAATCCCGCCTCTCTAATTTGGAGTCCCGTACATTATAGATCTGTGGTGTACCCCAATCCGATACAGTGATTAGTTCTTTTTGGGAATCTCCATCCACATCTATCCATTTAGCGTCTGTGATCATCCCGCCTCTCCTTAGGGCTCCTAAGGATTCTTTCGCCGAATTGACAAAAGTACCATCTCCGTTGTTTTGCAGGTATATATGATTAGGATCTGCTCCGTATATTCCTATTATACTTCGCATTCCCACGAAGACATCTGTATCCCCATCACCATCCATATCATTGGGCGCTATTACCGAAACGTTATAGATGTTTGGGGGAAGATCCAGTATTTTTTTACTGAAGTTTCCTTTTCCGTCATTCAGGTAAAGTCTTATTCCTTCATTATTTTTTTCATCAACCTGATTTCCTCCTGAACCAACAATAAGATCCATATCACCGTCTCCATCGGCATCTAAAAATGATGCGGCTGTATCTTCGTTGAGCTTATCATCCTCAATTATTGAATTCTTGATTTTCCGAAGTTTGCCATTTCCGATATGGCTGTAGACAATACCGGCTTGTTGTTTGGCACCACCTATAAAGACGTCTTCCAGGCCATCGTTATTTACATCACCGACAGCTATAGCTGGCCCTTCTTGTGACAACATACGGGGAATTAGCCCTTCGAAGTCAAAATCGGAATAGGTATTCTCATCATGTTTTTCAACATCACTATTGTTAATTTCAGTGAGTATTGGTTGAATATCTTGAGAAGGTGAAATGTTATAAGTTTCTGTTGCCTCATTTTGCCTTAAAGATAGTACCTGATTTGCGGCAATGTCTTCAAGTTTGGTGGTGCGATTGTCTGGCCATATAACCCTAATGGAATCTATTGCATTTTCTTCACCCAATCCAATGGTCATGGGATATTCCACAGACGACTGGAAACCGCGAGATGGCATAAGCTCCTGGTATACGACATTATCTTTGAAATACAGCTTGACCGTAGTTCCAACAGCAAATTTGTTTGCACCCTCCCCTGTAAAATTCAGTTTTATATAGTTATTATTGGTGGTTTCGCGGGTGTTATTTCTGTAAATAAACGACTCCATATTTACGTTATTCACAACCAGGTCAAGATCTCCATCGTTGTCCAGATCTCCATAAGCTGCACCATTGGAGTAACTTGGAGTACCCAGACCCCAGTCTTCGGCTTTGTTAGCAAAAGTAAGATCCCCATTGTTATGGTATGCAACATTGGATAATGGATACTGAGGCATTTTATCAATTATGGAATCGATTGCTTCTTTTCTTCCGGTGAGGGCCATATTCTGTATGATATCATTGGCGAAGAAGTCCATGAAATCAAGATCGGTAAGATCGTGGTTGATTCCATTGGTAACAAAGATATCCCGATAACCGTCGTTGTCCATGTCGAAAATGAGGGAGGACCAGCTCCAGTCAGTTGCCGATACCCCGCTAAAATATGCTATATCCGAAAACGTACCGTTTCCATTGTTCAATTGTAATGTGTTCTGAATATACTGTTGATAAAAATCCTTGCTCTGCTTCAGTTTAAACACGTTATATCCTTCAAACTCCATTACAGATTTCACGCGTTGCTCTTCTTTCGGCAGCATCTCTGTTACAAAGTAGTCGGCTTTGCCATCGTTATTGATATCGGCAATATCAACACCCATTGCGGATAGGCTTAGATGAGACATCCAGTTCTTAATATCTTCTTTGAACGTGCCATCCTGATTATTTATATAAAGATAATCACGTTCATAAAAATCGTTTGTGATGTAGATGTCAGGGTATAGGTCGCCATTAACATCGCTGATCGCAATTCCCAGTCCGAAACCAATTAAGCTTCCAAAGATTCCCGCTTCTTCACTAACGTCTACGAAAGTACCGCCGTCGTTACGAAGCAACATATCGCCACTTCCTTTGATTGTCTCGGGAATATCCCAATCTTCAGCCCGTACGTCTCGCTGACGAGCATAGCCTAAAGTGTTCACCGGGATGTTACTATTATTGAGGATATATGCATCCAGGTCACCATCTTTGTCATAATCGAAAAAGCTGGAATGGATAGTAAATCCGCTTGCAGCGAGGTTAAAATCTTTTGCTTTTTCTGAAAAGGTTAGGTCTCCGTTATTGATATATAGATCGTTATCGTGGTTGTCTCCTTTTAAAAATCCCGCATGACTCACGTAAATATCCAATAATCCATCATTATTTATATCGGCCATAACAACACCAGTGGACCAGGGTTTAACACCTGCCACGCCTGCTGATTCTGTAATATCTTTAAACTTGAAATTCCCTTCATTCAGGAATAATTTATTCGCCCCCATATTCGCTGTCATATAGATATCTGCTAAACCGTCATTATTGATATCCCCGATAGCAACACCACCCCCATTATAGAAATTTCGATAATTGAATATGTTGAAATCCTTGCGGTTTTCCACAACATTCTTGAATAGTATATTCGTTTCTTCGGCGGAAAGCTTTGAGAATAAAGTTTGAGTCGTCAGGTCTTCCTCTTTCGATCCAGAACTGCAGGTCAAAAACATGGAACTAAGAAAAATAACAAGGCTATATTTTAAAAGATTCATCAAATTTATCTTTTTATTTTTTGATCTTTAAGAAAACAGGTTGATCGTTGTTTCGGGCGATTAAAAGGTATTTATCATCTTGGTAATTCAAGAATTCAATATCGCGGCTAGCGCCTGGAATATCAAAAAACCGGGTATCTGCTTCCTTGAATTTTCCATTTGATTCGTTCAGCAAAAGTAACCCATGCGAGGCGTCTAATCTACTTAATTGCGTACTAATTTCAAAATTGTTGCCCACCAGCAGGAGGTCCTTTTTTCCGTCTTTATTAAAGTCGGAAACAGCAATATCATTCACGGTAGAGATCTGTGCTTTAAACGGTAGGTCGTATTGTTTAAAAGTATAATCTCCCAGGTTTTCGAAATACGAACTTTTCAGGATATACACTTCTTTTTTATTGGCGTTTTGGAGTATTTCTTCCGAGAAAAGTGAGTTAATATCGGCATTGGCAAAATCTGCATAAGACAAAAAGTTCTTATTGATCCCAGGTAGTTGTTTCACCAGTTCATCCTTGGAAGCGAGCGTAGTTTCCTCTCCTTGATAAAAATAGGTTATAATAGTTTCGTCCTGGCCATTATCATTAGCATCCACAGAGTACAATCTCAATGGTTCTTCAATATTTGCCTGGAGACGTGAATTGGCCCCCCAATTCCCCGCAACGATATCTAAATCGCCATCATCGTCAAAATCGGCAGCCTTAACGACGTTCCATAATCCATTTGTGTTTTCCAGGCCATTGTCTTTCTGAAGCGTCAATTGTTTTCCGTCATTCATAAAAACAGAGACAGGCATCCAATCCCCACCAACAATCAGGTCTTGAAAGGAATCGCCGTTAAGGTCGATCCAATATTGTGATGTACAGTTGCCTAAAAAAGTCAATTCCGGAGCAAAACTGGAGGTGATGTTCGTGAACTGTCCATTACCGTCATTTTCGAAGATAAATTGCTGTGGCGTGCGTCCAAACTGATGTGGTAGTGTATTAGACAATAGGCAAATATCAAGATCACCATCATTATCTATATCGACCGATTTTACGTCGGAACCGTTGACAGCCACTTTGAATTGGGTGTCATCTTTCCTGAAGACTCCTTTATTGTTCATATATAAACGAGGGTAGAGTGGTGCTCCGCTCAAAAATTCATTCCCACCGCTAAGAATTATAAGATCCGGATATTCATCACCATTGGCATCAAAGAATTCCAGTGCAATATCTTCACTTAGGGCATCGCTCTCGAACAGGTCTTCCTGACTTGATGAAAAGGAGCCATCTTTTTGCTGCAGAAATAATTGCGAAGGCTGTCCCTTGGCCCCACCTACAACAACATCCTCAAGGCCATCCTTATTTATGTCGGCCACCGCTATGCCCGGACCTTCATTGGATGAGGCAAATGGAGTTAGTGGATTTCGGTTAAATTCGAGGCTTCGGTTTTCAGCATGTTTGAAACTAAATAGGGGATCAGCCTGGACTAAGACCGATGAACTTTTTAATTGATTTTGCTCGTAATAGTTTCCTTGTGCATTTCTTTGTTGAAACGTATACATTTGACTAGCTTTCAACTTATAATGGGTTTCGAAAGTCTTATCAGGCCAGACGATCTTCAACGAATCGATTTCGGATATTTCTCCCAGTCCGAAATGAACTATTGGGGCAGTTGCTGAAAGATAACCCCGGGTTGTGAAATTTTCTTTCACCATTTTATGGCCGTCTGAATATATCTCGATCCTGCTTCCAATACCAAATTTATTGGCATTTCTGCCTTCAAGTTTTACCGAAACGAAATTGGCAGCAGCTGTTTTTCCTAAGGTATTCTCCAGAACCATCGCCGGTTCATTAATATTATTGACTACAATATCGAGATCACCATCGTTGTCCAGGTCGGCATAAACGGCACCATTGCTAAAGGTAGCAGAAATCGATGCCCATGTATTGTTCATCGGCTCAAATTCGCTGTTTCCCATATTCCTGAAAAAATAATTTACCTCTTTTTTAGCAGGGATTTTTTCTATAAATGCCATGGCTTTCTCATCCATACCCTGTCCTAGAGATTTTTGAATACTCTCATTAGCGATGAAATTGATGAAATCCATGTCGTTGGTTGCCCCTGGAATTCCATTACTGATAAAGAGATCATTAAGTCCGTCGTTGTCGTAATCACCAATTAAAGGGCTCCATGACCATTCGGTGGCGGCGATCCCGCTTAAATAACCTGTTTCGCTAAAAGTTTCATTACCATTATTCAGGTGAAGGGTATTCTGCATGTATTGATAGGAATAGCCATTCTGAATATAATTCTGATAGATTTGATAGTTGAATTCGGTTCCAGAAGTCTTATAAGTGACGAGGTCCTCCGGTAACATATCCACGGATATGATATCTGTATTGCCATCATTATTAATATCGGCAATATCGTTTCCCATGGAGTAATGTGTGGTATGTCCTATTGCATGGGTGTTTTTTTGAATAATTTCGTCGAAAGTCTTATCACCCCGGTTTATATAGAGATAGTCGTTCTCGTAGAAATCATTTCCAATATAAAGATCGGGATAGCCATCATTGTTTAGGTCACTTACGGAAATTCCAAGTCCATAACCAATTTTACTCTGGATGATCCCCGCATCTTCGGAAACATCGGCGAAACGGCCATTTTTATTTTCGAATAATTTATCTCCCGATTGAAGATCAGGAATAAAGCGTTTTTCTCCCTTGCCATAATTCAGATTTGGATTTACGGAATGGTTCATTAGGAACATATCGAGATCGCCATCCAAATCATAATCAAAAAATGCAGCCTGAGTCGAGAAACCTTTGAATTCAAGACCGTATGAAGCAGCATCCTCCACGAATTTAGGGATACCGTTTTTGTCAGGGCCTTGATTGATATACAGCAAGTTTTTACCTTGAATAGCATGGTAATCACCCACTTTACAAACATAAATATCCATAAGGCCATCGTGGTTGATATCCACGGTGGTGACTCCGGTTGTCCAGTTGCCGGCATTATTTATTCCAGCATCTGAAGTGACGTCTTCGAATTTGAATTCGCGTGTATTAATGTAGAGTTTATCGGCGGTTTGATTTCCTGTAAAATATAGATCAATTAAACCATCATTATTAAAATCACTTGCAGCAACTCCGCCGCCGTTGTAGTAATATATATAATTAAGGATATTTAGCTCGGGGGTTGATATTAGTTTATTCTGAAAGTAAATGCCTGTTTCTTCGGGAGATTTTTGGAGGAATAGGGTATCGGTTTGTTCTTCTTCACAACTAAGAGATACAAGTTGCATCAGGATTAGAAACAGTATTCCCAGCGCTGGTTTCATAGCGCGAATATTTCCATTTGAAAATACTTTTTTATTTAGGGTAAAATAGTTCATTCGTATAATTCTACAAAAATAAACGAACGAATCGACTATTGCGCCATGATATGAAAAAGAAAGGCCGTCCTTATTCAAGACGGCCTTTTTCGTTATTCATATTCTAATACAAAGTTTAGTAACCCTCGTTCTGAACTAAGTTTGGATTAGAAAGAAGTGCGTTAACTGGAATAGGATAAAGATTTCTAAAATCAGCTCCTACAGATTCCGGATTTTTGAATTCCCAGTCTCTGGTGAATTGACCGAAACGAATAAGGTCATTTCTTCTCCAGAATTCATAATAAAGTTCACGTCCTCTTTCCGCTAGAAGGTCAGATTCAGTTACCGTACCAATCGCTGATGCATTTCTCAAGGCTCTAAGTTCGTTAACCATTGCCGTAGCATCACCGCCCATTCGAAGCATGGCTTCAGCTTTCATAAGGTGGGCATCCGAATAACGGAACATGATCTCATGGTTTCTGAATGATCCTCCGTCATTAGGAGAGGGGTGGTACTTAATAATACGAATTCCACTCTCTTCAGGATTACCGGATAGACCAGGCAATTCCTTTGAGAATATTAATGGGGATCCACCTCTGTTATTAAGTGGTACACCACTAGCGCTATATTGCTGTCCGATTAGGAATCCATACCCAATACCAAGGTTATCATCATCGGCATTAGTTGCATCTGGAACCCATCCTCGTCTTTCATCTATACCGTCACCTTCGTAATTTGAATTAGGATCACCTTCGAATGAATCATAAAATTCAGCTAGGGTGCTAAATCCATTCCAGCCACCACCTGCATTATCAGGAGCGACCTGGTTATAATGAAGACCATTCCACATCCTGTTACCAGGCGCGGTATTCAGGTACCAAATAGTCTCATTATCCACATCCGGCTTAAATAGATCGAAGAAGCCTCCTTGAAGAGCAAATCCATCGGCAGTGATAGCGTCAACGGCATCAACAACTGCTTGCATGTCTGCATTATCAAAACCACCTGAACCTTTATATCTGCCAGCATTTAAACGAAGTTTAGCGAATAAATAATTAGCAGCCGCACGGTTCGCACGGTTGTTATCATCGCTAGGTCCCCTAACAGGAAGTACATTTTTAGCCGCATTCAGATCTTCTAAAATAAAAGCATATGCTTCAGCAGAACTTAAAACACGAGGATCTACATCAGCACCTTCGTCAACTTCTCTAAATGGAGCAACTCCCCACATGTCCAAAACAAAGAACATACTAAATGCCCGAAGGAATTGAGCTTCGGCTTTTTGCTCTGCATTTGGAGCACTTCTGTCATCGATAATCTGTGTAGCCCGGAACACATTCTGATTTAGATTGTTCCAAGAGTTCAGAATGTATTCATGAGTCGCACCCCAGGTGTGAGCGTGAAGCTGTCGCCAGATCCCGTTATCACCCCAGTCTGTTCCTCTTGTTGGAACTAAGGTCTCATCGGTCGATACTTCTTGCAAGGCAAAGAAGTTCGCCTGGTCACCTAGTTGACCATAAACGTCATTGTACAATTGCGTCAACGACGCGTCAACATCTGCTACTCCATCAAAAATCCCTGAAGACTCTTCAGTGATAATGGAGTCTGTTTCTTCCAATGATAGATCTGTACATGAAACTGCAACCAGTGCAATCATCACCATCGATACGATTGGAAATAATTTAAATTTTAGTGTTTTTTTCATAATCATTTTTTTTTAAAATTGTGCATTTAATCCTAATGTAAAAGTACGAGGTCTTGGAAAGGATGTATAGTCAATACCGGCTATTGGAAGGCCGTTTAGCAAGTCATCACCACCAGGTGAAACACTAACTTCAGGATCAAGACCAGAATAATCTGTGATCACGAATAGGTTCTGTCCTGTAAGCGATAGCCCTAAACTAGACAAGAAAGCGTCTTCTTTCAATGGCCATGCATAGCTTAATGTGGCGTTCTGCATCCTTACGAAGTCACCTTTTTCAAGGAATCGTGTAGATACTTCAGCCGCTGCTGTTAATGCTTCTCCGGTACTTAAAACATTTAATGGAACGTTTCTACCTCCATTAAAGGCTCCAGCCGTTTGTAAAGCATTCTCAGTGTTGTTGTATATATAGTGTCCAAACTGTCCTGCAAGGAACGTGGATAGCGACCAGTTCTTGTAGCTAACAGAGGTTGAAAAACCACCGGTAATGTCCGGAAGTGCACTCTTATCAACAAACTTCTGAATATCTTCCTGGATAGGCTGACCATCGGAATCAAATCCTTCGAACTCACGTAAGAAGAATGAGAACAACGGTTGTCCTTCCTGAAGTTTTTGAGCAAAGGCACCTGTTAAGCCTTGACCACGAATAGTACCGGCATTGTATTCACCTGCCAGCTGATCGATCAGGTTTTCGTTGTAAGCGATGTTGAAGCTGGCATTCCAGGTCCAGTCATCCGTTTCAACGATATCGTAACCTAGCGCAAATTCAATACCCTGGTTAGTAACCTTAGAATCAGGTAAGTTCAGGAAAATAAACGGTTGAACCGCAGGTTGTGCAGATTGTACACGGAAAAGAAGGTCTGTCGTTTCTTTAAGATAAACGTCCACGCTTCCATATAAGCGGTCATCATTAAACCCAAAGTCAAGACCCACAGCATATTGTAAGGTCTCCTCCCATTTCAATTCAGGATTCGGGAAAGCCACACCAACAATTCCAGGTATGTTTATACTTCCTCCGTCATCGATTGGGTCACCACCCGAGTAACGCTCTCGGTTCACAAATTCACCATATCCAAGTCCTTCCTGGTTACCAGTAATACCTACTCCTAAACGTAGTTTAAGTGTAGAAACAGAATCACCAATAAAATCTTCATTGTTGATCTTCCATGCAAAAGCTCCTGACGGGAAGTAACCGTATTGGTTGTCTTCACCAAATCGAGAGGAACCATCCGCTCTCATTGTTGCAGTAAACAAATACTTATCTGCGAGAGTAAAGTTGATCCTTCCGAAGAAAGACTGAAGTTCGGTAGTGTTATCAAAAGTATCAACAAAAAGTGAATTAACTCCTAATCCATTGAATACAGGTAAAAAGTCTGTCATTGGTTCAGGAAACAAGCGATTGATAAAGATTCCCTCAGAAATATTACCCGCATATCCATATTGTTGGTAGCTACCATCAATTCTGGATTCAATAAGATCTGCCGTTCTCAAGAGTTCTCTAGCCATTCTATTCATGTCATCCGTAAAGAATCCATATCCAAGAATATTTCGTCCTGATCTTTGGAAGTCCTGGAAGGAATAACCTACTAATACATCTAAACTTGAATTGGTAAAATCCTTATCGTACTGCAATGTAGTTTCAAGAAGTTTACTTTCAGTATCAAGTTCGTTGATCGCTCCTAATCCATTTCCAAAGGCTCCCTGATCGAAGTTTCTCGCATTGGGAGAAGTTATCGCATCACGTGAAGATTCTGAATTGTCATATCCAAGATTTACCTTCGCGGAAAAATCATTTGTTATATCGTACTCCGCTGAGAAGTTCACAAGATATCTGTTTGTGAAGCTCAAATTCTGAGTATACTCTTTAATAGTAGAAGGGCTCAATTGATTCCCAGTATTAAAATCTGGACCAGTCGGCCAGGTTGGATTAGCTGAAATCGCCGCACCAATAAGGTCTCCTCTAAATCCTGCACTACCACTCAAAGGAGCAGTTTCGTCATTAACTCGGGAGATAGTCCCCTGAAGTCCTAGTTTTAATTTTCCATCGAAGAAACGCTGATTTGCATTCAATCGTCCGGTTATTCTTTCAAGCTCGGAATTTACTACAACCCCATTTTGTTTATTATATCCGAAGGTCGCTCTTACATTACCACCTGTGTAACTTTGGGAGTACGAAAGGTTGCTGCTTGAGGAAGCGGATGTTCTAAAGATTTCGTCCTGCCAGTCTGTGCTACTTCTGAAGTCTCTCTCGGATACATTAAATCCAAGACGCTCACTCTCAGACAAATACTGATCGGCGGTCATTACGTCATAATATTCAGGTACGGTTGAAAGACTCACGTTCGAAGAAAAATCCCATACACCACCGGTTGATCCTTTACCAGATTTAGTGGTAATGATAACAACACCATTCGCACCACGTGAACCGTAGATAGCGGTAGCGGAAGCATCCTTGAGTATACTGATACTTTCGATATCATTCGGATTCAGGAAAGCTAATGGGTTTTTGGCTGAGGATGATCCCAGACCAACATTAGTTCCTTCAGCGGCTGTCGATTCACCAGACAACGGAATACCGTCGATTACAAATAACGGGTTGTTGTTGGATCGTACAGAGTTCGCACCACGAATACGGATATCAACACCCGCACCTGGCTCACCACTGCTCTGGGAGATTTGCACCCCGGCAGTTTTACCTTGAATTAATTGTTCCGGGGATGAGATAACACCCTGGTTAAAGTCTTCAGAGGTAACAGCAGCTACCGAACCGGTCGCATCTCTAACTGTTGTAGTACCGTATCCAATTACGACAACTTCGCCTAAAGCTTCAATGTCTTCCTGAAGAATTACATTAATAGTCGATTGCCCACTTACGGCAACTTCCTGAGTAGTGTAACCTATGTAACTGAATACAAGTGTTGCATTTGAGTCTACATCATCAATAGTGTAATTACCATCGAAATCAGACTGTGCTCCGTTGGAGGTGCCTTTCACAATAATATTCACGCCCGGAACAGGACCATTAATATCAGATACTGTTCCACTAACGGTATTTTGTGCGTAGGCCGATCCACCTATGATAAGTAGAATAGGGAGCAACAAGAGTTTAGTTAGTAGTTTGTTTTTCATTTAGTTCCTAGTTTAAAGTTAATTTTCAATTAATAATTATGTATACGATTTATACGTTCCAAATTCATGGCGAATATAATCGTTTATTACGTAAAAGTTTAATAATTGTAAATTTCCGTTCGGAATATACAATTTTTTAGTCAAAAAAGAAGGATATTGCCTGTTGGAGGGTCTATAATTCATCCCTTTATCCAGATAATGGCGCGCCACTAATTTCAATTTGTTTATAATGCAAGTTAAAAAATGAAAATCAATCCCCTTAACAATACGGCTAATTCCATGAGTTTGATTAGAAATCGTGTCATGGGAAATTTCAAAGTGCTCACTTAGAAAACTTTCTTTTACTGGTGAAGAGGATTGATTTACAGCTTTATCCCTTCGGCAATTGACGGTTGCCATCAGGCCGCTCTTTCTATTCGGGAGGTATTTAATTTCTTTCATGTTCCCCAAGCCCGATGATGTCGAACCTGATTTGTAAGATGAAAAAAGCCCCGCTAGAAAATAAGTCAAAATTTTAAAAAATTTCATTCTGGCCAAATTGTCCTTGCTTAAAATTGCTAACACTTAAATTAACAATGATCTTAATTTGTTAAAAATTTAACGGATGAGCATCAAACCACGAATTTCCATTATTTTTTTCAATTTTGTAATAAATCGATTCCAAAATAGTGAAATTAATAACCGAAAACGTTTTCGATTATTAAGTGCTAATCACATGGGTTGTATAAAAAAACATTGTACTTTAGGCATTAGAAATAATTATACACGAAGGCCTCGTGTAACTTTCAGGTAGCGAATAAGAATCTTACACCTGGCTAACTATTAGCCATTTTTAATATCACAAAAGGGAAATACTTCAGAAATTATGAAAGAAGTAACATTGAAACAGATTGCGGAAAACCTCGGTATTTCGATCACAACGGTTTCAAAGGCATTAAAGGATTATCCTGACGTAAGTAAGAAGACCAAAGCAATTGTTAAAAAGGAGGCAAAGAAACTTCGTTATAAGCCCAATGTTTTCGCTGTTAATCTTCGTACCAGGGAGTCTAAAACGGTCGGCCTAATAATCCCGGAAGTTGTACATCATTTTTTCTCCAGTGTCATTAACGGAATCATAGAGCAGGCCGAAAAAAAAGGTTACCTGGTTATTATCTTACAGTCCAACGAATCTTATAAACTAGAGAAGAAACAAATTGATCTCCTTATTAGTAAGAGAGTAGATGGCATTATGATCTCGCTTGCCAATAAAACAGTGGACATATCGCATCTTGAGCGGGTAAAAGAGCTGGAAGTTCCTTTAGTCATGTTCGATAAGATCTCAAAATTACTGGATTGTTCGAAGATCATTATTAACGACAGAGAAGCTGCTTACATTGCTACAAAACACCTTATTGATTCTGGCTGTAAAAGAATTGCACATTTCAGAGGCGCCTTGCTACCTCAGAATTCAATTGATCGGTTTTTGGGATATAAAAAAGCTTTGGAAGACCATGGCCTTCCATACGATTCGTCACTCGTATATATATGTGAAAATGTTGATTATGAAGATGGTATCAATGCAGCTAAGAAATTACTGGAAGACCACAAAGACGTGGATGGAATTTTTGCCATTACCGATCTGGCTGCCATTGGGGCTATTTCAGTTTTCAACGAAAGAGGTATCCGTGTGCCCGATGACATCTCTATTATGGGTTTCAGCAATTGGTTTATTTCTTCCGCTATCACCCCTTCTTTAAGTACGGTAGACCAGCCAGGGTATGAAATGGGAAAACAGACCTTTAAACTTCTTTATAAAGAAATGAAGGCGCGTAAGAAAAATAAGGAATTCGAAAAACAGACTGTCGAATTAGCAACCCGACTTATTAAAAGAAACTCTACGTGACCAAAATCCAGCCTTCTTAAGCAGTCCATTCCATAAGTCTTGAATATATAGGTATAAATAAGCTAAATGACTTCTGCTGTAATTTCATCGAAATAATCGAGACATTTAGGATGTTAAAAATTTGTTTAAACCCATGGGCTAATGACTGTTAGTTTGTAAGTTTACCCAAAAAAGAGCTATGTTTGGAATTTTTAAATCCAAAAGTGAACGTGATAAGTTGCAGAAACGCTACGAAAAACTAATGTCTGAGGCGCATCAATTGTCGCAGACGAATCGGAAAGCCGGGGATGCAAAGTATCAGGAAGCTGAGCAGGTAATGCTGCAATTGGAAAAGTTAAAATAAAATGAATAAAAACCTCATGGAAACAGACCTAATAAACGAAGCGTTGCAATTTGAGCAACAAAAGACGACCTTTAAGACGACCAGTGATCGTATTGTCGCCTCGAGAAAGGCAAAGGATCTTATTTTAAGTTTGAATGAGATCTACAAGGAAAATAAGGACGCCGCGATCATGGACCTAATGAAAAGACTTACCGAAATAAAGCGTAAGATAGAGAAACGACTAAAGGGCAGACGGGATCTGCTGGTATAATATATAGCCTGGACGCAAGTTCGGGCTTTTTTATTGCTACCGAATTCCTTCAGTAAAACTGAATACTCCCAGGTTCCCTTAAGTCAAAATACAAACCATGCAGCCTCCAGCTGCTGGTTTTTTGTTCTCATAGCCTTCCGACTTCCTACCCCTGACTTCTGACTTCTGCCCCAGGATTCATTCGCCTTCGGCAAATGTTCCTTTGTTCCCGAAAGTCAAAATACAAACCAATCGACTTTCAGTCGCTGGTTTTTTGTTCTCAAAAATTCCTGAAAGTAAACTTTCATCATTTTCTCAAACAAAAAACCCATCTCGCTTGCGCGGATGGGTTTGTATTTATTGTGGTACCTCCAGGAATCGAACCAGGGACACACGGATTTTCAGTCCGTTGCTCTACCAACTGAGCTAAGGTACCTTTAAGGTGGCTGCAAATATAACTGATATTTACACTTTCCAAAATATAAATTTAAAAAATCTTTTCTGCATTTTCAATTTAATAGCACCTTAACAACTGATAAAGAATACAAGTTGTATTTTTAGCGCTTTACAACCTGCAATGAACCTCATAATCGACGTTGGTAATACGCACAATAAGATAGCTGTTTTCTCTGAAAAACAACTGATCCACAAACACGTTTGTGATAAAGAAGATACCAAAGACACCCTCAGTCTAATCGACGCGGAATATCCCGAAATCAAAGATTGCATATTGGCTGTTGTTGGTAATTTCGAAGAGGAACTGCTTTCCTGGTTAAACGATACTTACAATGTTCTTATTCTGGACAACCACACCGATGTTCTTTTTAACAATGGGTACGGAACGCCTTCTACCCTGGGAGTGGATAGGATTGCTTTGGCAAGTGCTGCCTCTGCCATATATCCGGATGAAAATGTTCTTGTTATTGATGCGGGAAGTTGTATAACATACGATTTCATTTCAAAAGAAAACAACTATATAGGAGGAGCGATTTCTCCGGGCATAAGAATGCGTTATAAAGCGGTTCATACGTTTACCGCCAATTTACCGTTATTGGAACCAACACCACCATTAACTGAGATTGGAAATAATACCGAAACATCAATTCATAGCGGAATAATGCATGCTGTAGTATTTGAAATGGAAGGCTTCATAGCGATGTATAAAGTAAAATATCCCGAATTAACAGTTATTTTAACAGGAGGGGATGCGCATTTTTTGCGAGATAGCCTAAAAAGTGACATCTTTGCCAACTCAAATTTCCTGCTGGAAGGTTTGAATTTCATCTTAGAACATAACAAACATTGATGTTGAAACGAATTACAGTTGTTGTATTTCTGCTTGTTGCAGGATTGGCTCAAGCGCAGGAAGGTACAGTTTCACCTTACTCATTCTATGGTATCGGAACACTTAAGTTCAAAGGGACAGCAGAGAACCGGGCGATGGGAGGTATCAGTGTTTATGCGGACAGTATACATTTAAGCATTCAGAACCCGGCCGGTGTAGCAGGTTTACGCCTGGTAAATTATTCGGCGGGAGTGAGCCATAAATATGAAACGATCAAAACTGAAGTGGAGAGTCAGAAGGCCAGTACTACTTCAATAGATTATTTGGCTTTAGGGATTCCGATGGGAAAATTTGGCGCTAGTTTCGGACTTATACCATTGACATCGGTTGGCTACAATTTACGAACTCAGGATGCCGGAATTACCACTACATACCAGGGATCAGGTGGATTAAATAAAGCATTCTTTGCATTGGCCTATCAGTTAACCCCCAAATTAAGTATTGGTGTAGATGCCAATTATAATTTTGGAAATATAGAAAACACGGCGGAAAGACGAGAGGATAACATTCAATACGGCACTTCGGAATTTAACAAATCGGATCTGCTTGGTTTCAATTTCAACATAGGTGCTATCTATAAGACCATGATCAATGAATCCCTTTCATTGATATCTTCATTGACGTATACCCCTGAGACCGACCTGACTTCGGAAAATACCCGGGTTATTTCAACTTTTTTGGTATTACCTTCCGGTGCCATTTCTGCCAGGGATGAGCGTGATATAAATGTGGGGGATACAGAGTTTACATTTCCCTCTCAATATACTGTAGGATTAGGAATTGGAAAGGAAAAAAAATGGTTTATCGGAGGAGAATACACCAATTTGAAAACTAGTAATCTTACCAACCGTTCATTTGATATAGATTTTGTTACCTTTACAGACTCCTCGAAATTTAGAGTTGGAGGGTTTTATATACCCAACTATAACGCGATTGGAAAATATTGGAATCGAGTGGTTTACCGTGGAGGTGTTCGGTTTGAAGAAACCGGAATTAACATTAATGGCGAAGGAATTAATGAGTTTGGCATATCTTTTGGAGTTGGTCTACCCGTAGGAAGATTATTTTCAAATATTAATTTAGGATTTGAAATTGGTAGACGGGGAACTACAGATTTTGGACTCGTTCAGGAGAATTTCTTCAATACTTTTATTAGTCTGTCCTTAAATGACAGATGGTTTGAAAAAAGATATTATGATTAAAACAATAAACATTAACACTATGAAGACGAAAGCAATCTTACTTTCAACAGTACTTTTTCTTGCTTTTGGAGGTAAAACAATGGCACAGGAAAAATGTGCAACCCTAGGTTCTTTGTTTATAGAACCAGCCAAAGCAAAAAACTATGATGGGGCCTTACCTCATTACGATAAATTGGTAGCAGAATGCCCTACTTACAGCATGGCAACTTATCAATATGCTGAAAAAATGTTCAAGCATTATATAGGTGAAGGTGATAAGTCCAGGATTGCTGATCTTGATAAGGTATATCAATTAAGAATGCAATATTACCCGGCCAAAACGAAAGAAGGAGAACTGATGATGAAAATGGCCCAGGTTAAATTCGATAACGAAATGGGGACCACTATGGAGCAGTTCACTTCGTTTGATGCTGCTTTCAAAAAAGATGAAGATGAATTCACAAGTCCGAAGAGTCTTTACACATACTTCTCCCTGGCCGTAGATTTGTTCAACGCAGGAGAAAAACCTATTGACAATGTTTTCGACCTATATGATATTGTTATTCAGAAGATAGAAAAAGAGGAAGGTAAACTCGCTACAGGCCTAACAAAGTTAATCGATAAGCAGGATACCGGTACTAATTTGTCTTCCAAGGAAAAACGTAGACTTAATGCCTACGAAAAAAACCTTGCTGCCTATGGTAAGGTAAAAGGTAGTGTAGACGGGAAATTAGGTCAGTTGGCAGATTGCCCAAACCTTATCCCGCTGTATGAAAAAGACTTTGATACTAAAAAGAATGATGTTAACTGGTTACGCAGGGCTGCCGGACGTCTGAGTGCCAAGGACTGTGATACTCCTTTGTTCTTTCAATTAGTGCAACAATTACATACCCTGGAACCATCGGCTAAATCAGCTTACTATCTGGGAAAACTGGCAGAAAAGGACGGAAAGGGAAGTACTGCACTGGAATATTACAACCAGGCTGCTGAATTGGAAACTAATCCTAGTGATAAAGCAAAAGTATATTATAGTATAGCTGAAAACTTCCGTAAAAAAGGAAGTTATGGCAGAGCAAGAAGCTATTATCTGAAAATGGTAGAAGTTAAGCCATCGGCAGGTATTGCCTACCTTAAGATCGCAAATATGATCGCGAAAAGTGCCAATAGTTGCGGTAGTACTACATTCGAAAAAAGAGCGATCTACTGGAAGGCTGCCGAGATGGCCGACAGGGCTGCACGAGTGGATGGATCTATCGCATCGAATGCGAGAAGCACTGCTAGTAGCTATAGAGGTAGAGCACCAAGTAAAACGGACATCTTTTCTGAAGGAATGGCTGGGAAAACCGTTACCTTTAATTGCTGGGTGGGCGGAAGCGTAAGAGTGCCTAGTCTATAAGAATGAACACATTAAAACATATGGTTACAGGCGTGATGGCGATATTACTTGTCATCACGCTTTTTTCATGTGAAAGCAATTACCGGAATATTCAGAAATTAAATTTGAAAGATGGCGCGCCCATTGGAGTTGCACGAAACATCAATGTGAAATATACCGATTCGGGGAAGTTGGTTGCAAATCTTATTTCACCATTGCGAAACGATTATACAAATATGAATTATCCATACCAGGAATTTCCGGAGGGCGTGGAAGTAAGGTATTGGAATGAAGAGGATGAACTAAGTACGGTGACTTCAGATTTTGCTGTTCGGTATGATGAATCTAATATTGTCGATTTACGCAAAAATGTGGTTCTGGTTACCAGTGATAGTCTGGTTCTAAAAGCAGAACAATTGTACTGGGATCAAAAAAATCAATGGGTGTTCACAGATCAACCCTACCGTATCATATTCAAGGACGGATCGTTTAATGATGGTGCGGGTTTCGATTCGAGTGAAGATTTCACGAATTTTTTAAGCCGTCGAAATACCGGTGAACAGATCATTGATAGAAACATCAACAACGAAAACACGGAAAATAATACCAATGGGGAATAAAATCTACAGACTCTTCGAATATGCCTACCTGGGTATGGCAGCATTTTCAATTTACCTGGTAATTACAAACTGGGCAGATAATAGAAGCCGGGCCTATTTATTTGCTTTCTTTACGGTTGTCGCTATATTTATGTTCTTCTTCAAGAGAAATTTCAGGAAGAAGATGGAGCAGCGTAACCAAAACCGTTAATGGAATTCAGTATACTGATCATTCTAATCATGCTTGTCCTATCCGCTTTCTTCTCGGGTATGGAAATAGCATACATATCTTCCAACAAAGTACATATTGAGATAGAGAAGAAGCAGACAGGTTTTCTGGCCGGTGTTCTCAAGAAAATTACCAAAAGGCCTTCCAAATTCATTGCGACCATGCTTGTGGGAAATAATATTGCGCTGGTTGTCTACGGGTTTTTTATGGGCGATCTTCTCATGCAATTCATACCACTTACAGGCTTCAGTGGTTTGTTGGTTCAAACAATGATCTCAACCCTGATAATCTTGTTAACTGCTGAATTCCTTCCAAAAGTCTTCTTTCAGATCTATGCCAATGAACTGGTTAAGGTATTTGCTGTACCTGCCTACCTGTTTTACCTGCTGTTTTCTGTGATCTCTGAATTTGTAATCTGGATATCGGATTTGGTGCTGAAGGTGTTTTTCAAGACCAAAGGAGATAATGTGCAACTTAGTTTCAGTAAGATCGAATTAGGGAACTACATAAGTGAGCAAATGGATACTGTTCAAAAACATGATGTTGTAGACTCTGAAATACAGATTTTCCGAAATGCACTCGAATTTTCAGAAGTCAAGTCCAGGGAAGTGATGGTGCCACGAACTGAAGTTGTGGCGGTAGATCTCACTACCGAAATTAAGGAACTGGCGAAGATATTTACGGAAACCGGGTTGTCGAAAATTATTGTCTACAAAGAAAATATCGATGATATTGTAGGATACGTCCACTCCTTTGAGCTTTTTAAGAAACCGGCTTCTATTAAAAAGATACTGATTCCCGTTGTTTTTGTCCCGGGGACTATGTTTGCCAAAGATGTTTTGAATATCCTCACTCGCAAGCGAAAAAGCATAGCTGTGGTAATCGATGAATACGGAGGAACTGCAGGAATTATGACGGTTGAAGATATTATCGAGGAACTTTTTGGTGAAATTGAGGACGAACATGATTCTGTTGAATTAATTGAAGAAGTATTGGCAGACGATCACTTCAAATTTTCTGCCCGTCTTGAAGTAGACTATATCAATGAACGCTATAAAATCGATTTGCCCGAAAGTGAAAATTATGAAACCCTGGGTGGGATGATCGTTAACTTTACGGAAGAAATTCCCGAACAGAACGAAACAGTAGTGATTGAAAATATTATCTGCAAGATCATCGAAGTCTCCAGCACTAAAATCGAACTTGTTGATCTCCGTGTAAATCCTGAAGATTAGATTTACCCAAAATGCCGTTTTTTTTATTCCTAACCTTTTATTAATGCGGGGAAAATGCTATTTTCGCCACCTAGTAATTTGACAGACAGATGGCAATATTAAACAGTATTAGAAAAAGAGGAATCTTCCTTATTTTAATTATAGCAATGGCGCTTTTTGCGTTTATTCTTAGTGATGTGCTTACCCGTGGTGGTGGCTCGAGCGTTGAAGACACCATTGCCACGGTAAATGGGGTTGATATCGACAGGCAGGAATTCGCAGAACTTTTGGAGACTACTCAAAAATCGATGGGTCCAAATGCAAACACCAGTCAGGCAATGAAACTTGTTTGGGATCGTGAATTGAGAAGGTTACTGATGGAGGAGCAATATGAAAAATTGGGACTTCGTGTGGAGACCGAACAAATAAATGAAGCCTTAAGCCTATATCTGGCTGGCGATCCTACATTCCAGGACGAGAATGGAAATTACAGTGAGCTTAAAATGCTTGAATATGTGGCACAGGTAAAAGCAAATGCCAATACCAATCCTGCGGCTTTGGAAGCCTGGAACAACTATCTGAGGAATGTAAAGCAAACAGTGCTCGAAAATACATACATGGGAATGTTGCGTGGCGGATTAAGTTCCACTGTCGCCGATGGGGAACAGCAATATCGTTTTGAAAATGATAAGGTGAACCTGGATTATGTCTACATTCCTTATACATCTATAGACGACGAAAGTATAGCCATTTCGGAAGAAGAGATCGCTACTTATATCAAAGGCAATCCTAAGAAATTTGAGGTAGATCCACAGGTCGATTTTCAGTATGTTCTGATTGAAGAAACTGCTTCTCAGGAGGATATTGATGATGCAAGGACAGCGATCATTGGATTACTTGAAAACACCACTGCCCAGAACGATATCACTAACAATATTGATACTATTCCCGGATTTCGTGAGACAACTAATTATGCCGAGTTTGTTAATGCGAATTCGGACAATCCGTACACTGACAGGTGGTATAGAAGTGAGCAATTACCGGCCGCGATCAAAGATACTGTGTTCGATCTCAATGAAGGAGACGTTTACGGGCCTTACCAGGTTGATAAGACCTTGAATCTTACAAAGGTTATCGAAAAAAGACAATTACCTGATAGTGCAAGAGTACGCCATATACTTATACCTGCAGGTCTCAATCGCACCGACAGTATTACTCGTACCGACGAACAGGCAAAGAAAACTGCAGACAGTTTACTAAGTATTCTCAAAGGGAACCGCTCTCGTTTCCCTTCTATGGTAAAGGCCTTCTCTTCAGATGTGAGTAGCATTGTTAACGATGGCGTTTACGAGTGGTTTGATTATAACCAGATGGTTCCTGCATTCAGAGATTATTCCTTCGAGCAGAACACTGGAGATATTGGAATCGCAAAGACGAATTTTGGTTATCATATCATAGAGGTATTAGGACAGAAAGATTTTAAGAATGTGATAAAGATTGCTACAATTACGAAGGAAATTGAGCCTTCGGAAGAAACGATCAATAACATATTTGCGGAGGCGACTAACTTCGAAATAGAAGCAGCCAATGGAGATTTTGCGGAACAGGCAAATACTCAGGAGATTCCTTTGCGTCCAGTAAACAAAGTAGGTGAATTGGATTCCAATATACCAGGTCTTGGTACAAGTCGTCAGGTTGTAACCTGGGCCTTTAACGAAGAAACTAACATCGGTGATATAAGTCGATTCAATGTACCGCAAGGATACGCGATCGTGCAGCTTACACGTAGGTCTCCGAGAGGATTAAAAAGTATTTCTGAAGCCTCGGCCGAAGTTACGCCTATCCTGAGAAACCAGAAAAAAGCAGCTCAGATCATGGCAAATTCCAGCGGAACTACCCTTCAGGAAGTTGCAGCTTCACAAAATGTAACTGTGCAAACAGCTACTGCTGTTACTATGGCTGCACCAACCATTCCCGGTGCCGGAAATGAACCAAAGGTAGTTGGTGCTGCTTTCGGAACAGAACCAGGACAAGAAACTGGTTTAATTGAAGGTAATACCGGCGTTTTCAAAGTAAGGGTGACAGCATTGAACAAAGCTCCGGACCTCGATAATTATACGCCATATGCGAGCCAGTTGGATACGGGTGTTTCGCAAGGTTTAAGTTCGAATGTGTTCAATGCGCTGAAGGAATCTGCAGATATCGAAGATAATAGAGCCACTTTCTACTAAGAGGCAGTTAGTTCAAATAATATAAATCCTTTTTTGCCATCGGTGAAAGAGGATTTTTTATTTCAGCATATCTGTGAATGGGATAATAGTTGGATAACCTTTGTCCGTAAAGTATTTCATTTTTGAAGCATCTCCGCTTACCAATATAAAATCTCCTCCCCAGGCACCCAGGCTTTTTACGAGACCGGGATAGTCGGGAAAAAGCTTATCCTTCACTTTGGGAAGTCCCAATAATTGGGAAATTATGGTTTCGTGCTCTTCCATTAAGGTAGTAAATTCTGTCAATTCCTCACAAGCAACGATCTTAAGTGTTAAAGCCGAAATGGCGGAGAGTACCTTACTTTTATCAACTGTTATTTTTCGATAAAGCGCAATTCCCTCCTTACTGTCTTGTTTAATGTTCAGATGGATGAAATACAATCGATCTGTAAATTTCCATGGCAAACGTACTGGTGTGCTTACGGGTTTATCAGCTTTATTAGAATAGAGGATAGGGGATTCATGCTGCGCTGCTGCAATGTCGTACCCACTGCCACCGAAACTTTCACTGAGGAGCTTAAATCCGTCGATTTCGGCCCACTGTGCAATATTATTGATCAAGGTAGATGAAGTTCCCAGGCCCCAATTTCGAGGGAAATTAAGTTTTGTAGTAATACTATACCCTTCCTCTCCGTCGAGAAAATCGGGATTCAATTGTCGCGCTTTCCGGAGAATTTTAAGCAATAATTCTGAAGTTTCGTCCATGGATGAAGACATTATCTTGTTATCCTTCAAACTGAAAACGCCTTTGTACCAGGCATGTTCATCCATATCCAAACTTGTCCAACTTACCTCTATCCTCTCTGAATTGCTGACTGAAAGCGACTGTCCGTAAACCGTTGGTATAGCAAGAGCCAGGGCTCCATCGAGAACCAGATATTCACCTGTGAGCAGTAGTTTACCATTGCTGTGAAAGGTTTGCATCTTAGCGTCTTAATTTTTCAATGAAGTTAACGGCAGCGATATGCGATACCGTATTTTTTGTGAAATGCTGAATTGCTTTTTCCTTTTCATCAGAAGTCGCTTCAAGCTGGTTTAGAATATTCATCAGGTGCATCTTCATATGGCCCTTCTGAATACCTGTGGTAACCAGAGATCGTATCGCGGCGAAATTCTGGGCCAGGCCGGCGACGGCTGCAATTCCCATAAGTTCCTGTGCCGACGGGTTATGTAATAATTGGAGGGCAAATTTTACCAGCGGATGCAGGCCTGTTAGGCCACCCACAGTTCCCAGTGCTAATGGGATCTCTATACTGAAGGTAAAAATGCCGTCTTCAACATTTGCCTGGGTTAAACTCGTGTACTTACCTTCTTTGGCGGCAAAGGCATGAATTCCGGCTTCAACTGCCCTAAAATCATTTCCAGTAGCCAAAATAACCGAATCTATACCATTCATGATACCTTTATTGTGCGTCACTGCTCTTCGAATTTCAGTGCGAGCAATGTCCACAGCTCTCACAAAATCCCTGGCAAAGGTTTCACCGTCCGTTCCATTCTCGGTCAATTCCTCAACGGCACATCGTACAGAGGCCCGAACCATGCACTCGGGAACATAGTTAGACAGTATGCTAAGCACGACCTTGGGTGTTGTTGAATTCTTCGAAAACTCCGGATGAGATGCTGCCTTTTGTTCAAAAGTAATGGCAATTTCTTCCAGGCAACTGTTGATGAAGTTAGCTCCCATCGCATCGAGTGTTTCAAAAGTGCAATGCAGTTGGAAATATCCCGGAAGGGCCTCAGTGGTATCAATTAATTCAATATCCAGCAGTCCGCCTCCACGTACCTTCATATTCTTCTCAATATCACTAATTGAAACGAGCAGCGCAGGTTTTACATCAGCAAAAAATTTGAAGATCAATTCCTTATTTCCGAAATAATCGATATGAACTTGCCCGTTCTTTATTGTAGAAATCACTTCTGTATTGAACCCTCCGCGGTCCAACCAGAACTTAGCGGCATTACTGGCGGCTGCAATTACCGAGCTTTCTTCAATAACCATCGGTATGGTATACATCCGGCCATTAATTTTAAAATTCGGTGCAATTCCAAAAGGCAGGTAATAATTGGATATGGTGTTTTCCGTAAAATCGTCATGCAATTCCTGGAGTCGGGTGTTGTTGTTCCAATATTGCTTTAAAGTGATTAACGCATCTTCATTATCGTTGAAATAGTTGTGTACCAACCATTCGATTTTTTCTTGCTTCGACTTTTTTGAAAATCCGGAAACAGGGACAGGCATGGAGTTTATATTTGAAACACAAAGATAGTATTTATACCGAAGGATAAAGGGGTTGAGTTACTAACAAAATGCCTGTATTTAACATAAAAACTACCGAATTTTCATGAAATTTTAGTAAACTTGACCTAACAAACATTTAACATTTTGAAACGAATTTTTTCTACCCCCATGCTATTGCTATTTCTGGCAGTTGGTATTTCCGTTCAAGCACAACAAAAACAAATAACATTAGAGGAAATCTGGGGAGGGGCATTTCGTACACAACGCCTGGATGTGTTGCGTTCATTGGAAAATGGAAAAGAGTATGCAGTGCTCGATTACAACAGGGCGCAAGGTGCTTCCACTGTGGATGTATACGATTATGCGAGTGGAGAGAAAGTAAGAACACTTATCAATTCAAGCGAATTGGAGGATATAAATTATATAATATCCTACGAGTTCAATAAAGACGAGACGAAAATGTTACTTGCTACTCAGTTAAAGCAGATCTACAGACGCTCTTCAATAGGCACCTATTATGTTTACGATATAAATACAAAAAAACTGACCCTGGTCTCTGAAAAGCAAATCCAGGAGCCTACATTCAGTCCGGACGGGAATAAGATCGCATTTGGTAATAATAACAATCTTTACATAAAAGATCTCACCACCGGTATCGAATCACAAATTACAAGCGATGGAATAAAGAATAGTATCATTAACGGTATTACGGATTGGGTTTATGAGGAAGAGTTCGGCTTTGTAAGGGCCTTCGATTGGAGTAAGGATGGCCGTCGAATTGCATATATCCGTTTTGACGAAACCAACGTACCACGGTTTTCAATGGATGTATACGGAGATGAGCTTTATCCTTCACAGCAGGTTTTCAAATATCCGAAAGCCGGTGATCCAAATGCCGAGGTGTCTCTTCATGTTTACGATTTGAATTCATCAAGTACTTCAGAAGTCGATCTTTCCGCTTTTAACAACTATTACATACCAAGGATCAATTGGACCAACGATCCCGAAATACTGAGTGTACGGGTGACGAATCGCCACCAAAATGAAGTTGATCTTGTATTTGTAAATGCAAAGGACAACTCTTCACGATTAGTCCTGAAAGAAATAGATGATGCCTACGTGGACATTACCGATGATCTTACTTTTCTGAACGATAACAGCTTCATATGGACGAGCGAGAAAAGTGGCTGGAACCATATTTATCATTACGACCGCAGTGGAAAGCTTATCAACCAGGTGACAGATGGAGATTGGGAAGTATCAAATTTCTATGGATTCGATCCCGCCACAGGACGGATCTACTATCAGAGTTCCGAAGACGGAAGTATTAACCGAGGCGTTTATTCCGTTTCTCAAACCGGGAAGAATAAAGTGAAACTCTCACAAAGAACGGGTTCCAACAGTGCTTCTTTCAGCGCTGATTATTCTTATTTTATCAACACTTTTTCCGATACTCAAACCCCTTATATCTTCACTTTACATCAGGCCAAGAATGGTGAACAGGTAAGGGAGATCAAAAATAATAATGAACTAAGAGACAAGGTCGCCGGTTATGCTGTATCACCCAAGGAGTTTTCTACCATTTCTGTGAACGGTGAAGAATTGAACATGTATATGATCAAGCCAAAGGATTTTGATGCGAATAAGAAATATCCTTTGTTTATGTACCAGTATTCAGGCCCAGGATCTCAGAACGTCGCCAATCGATGGGGTGGCGCAAATGATTACTGGCATCAGATGCTTGCACAGCAGGGGTATATCATCGCTTGTGTTGACGGAAGGGGGACAGGATTGAAAGGCCGTGATTTTAAAAAAATGACTCAAAAAGAATTAGGTAAATTTGAGGTTGAAGATCAGGTAGCTGCAGCCGAAAAACTAGGGGTATTACCGTATATTGACGAGAATCGAATTGGGATCTGGGGCTGGAGTTACGGAGGATTCATGTCATCAAATTGCTTATTCCAGGCACCGGAAACTTTTTCAATGGCTATTGCAGTAGCACCTGTGACGAGCTGGCGTTTTTACGATACAATTTATACAGAACGCTATATGCAGACCCCGCAGGAGAATCCCGAAGGTTATGATAATAATTCGCCTATCACCCATGTGGACGGACTAAAAGGCGATTTTTTATTGGTGCACGGAAGTGCCGATGACAATGTGCATGTTCAAAATACCATGCGACTTGTGGAAGCTCTTGTGCAGGCAGATAAGAACTTCGAATGGATGGTCTATCCCGACAAAAACCACGGGATATATGGTGGCAACACACGACTACACCTTTACAAAAAAATGACTCGGTTTATCCAGGAATCGCTGGGTAAGACAGAATCTGAAAGCCTCGTTCAGATAAAGAACTAAAAACGCTAAGACAACTAATATCTAACTAATAACAAATTTTATGGACTCTGTATTTGAAAACCAAAAAAAGCTATTCGGTCATCCGGTTGGTTTATACATACTGTTTTTAACAGAAATGTGGGAACGATTTTCCTACTACGGTATGCGTGCGATTCTCGTGCTTTACCTTGTTGCTGAAACAGGTGATATTAATCCCGGACTTGGATGGGCTAATAATAATGCAATAGCTCTTTACGGTTGGTATACAATGTTCGTATACGTGGCATCTATTCCCGGTGGGATCATAGCCGACAAGTTAATTGGACAGAAGAAAGCGGTATTTGTTGGAGGGCTGCTACTGGTCGCCGGGCATAGTATTCTGGCGATTGAAGAAATGTGGGCATTTTATTCAGGTTTGATCCTCATCGTAATGGGTGTTGGAATGCTGAAACCTAACATTTCCACTATGGTAGGAGGTCTTTATCCAAAAAATGAACAAAACAAACGAGATATGGGCTTCTATATCTTCTACATGGGGATCAATCTTGGAGCTGCGGCAGCAGCCTTAGCAGTTGGTTATGTAGGAGAGAATATAGGATGGCACTACGGATTTGGAATGGCAGGTGTAGGTATGGCTCTTGGGCAGTTAACATACTGGTATGGTCAGAAATATTTAAAACATGTCGGGAATCTCGTTATAGATACCCGAAGTGAAGAAGAAAAGAAGGAATCAAAAAATTTACTCGTCTCTATTTTCCATCATACGAATTCAATCATTGGATTTACATTTATGGTACTCGCCGGGGCGGCCGTATGGTTATTTGCAGATTCATGGTCGTATGGACTGCTTATCATAGGCCTCGCATTTGCTGTGGGAGTAGGGATCGTTGTGTATAACGACGGAAACAAGGTTGAAAAGGACAGAATATTGGTTACTTATATATCCTTTTTGATCATCATAATTTTCTGGGGTTCTTTTGAACAGGCCGGTGGATTGTTGAACGTATATGCGAAACAAAAGACAGATCTTTCGTTGATGGGTCTTGAGGTTCCTGCAAGTTGGTTCCAATCGGTAAATGCAATCTTCATCCTGATCTTCGCTACCCTTGTTGGTAGTTTCTGGGTCTGGTGGAAGAACCGGAAAAGAGAATCGTCCTCGCTATTCAAAATGGCAGTAGGGGTGATCATTATGGGATGGGGATTCTTCTTCATGTCGATCGCCAGTAGAGAAGTAGGATATGATGCAGCTGGTGAAATTATTGCTAAATCAGGTATGCAATGGTTGGTTCTGGCCTACCTTTTTCATACTATTGGTGAGCTCTGTGCATCCCCCGTTGCGCTGTCGTTTATCACGAAACTTGCCCCGGAACGCTGGATGGCGTTTATGATGGGAGCTTATTTTGCTGCTACCGGACTTGGAAACAAACTGGCAGGATTCCTGGGTGAATCTGCTTCCGATATGGGTGAATTCACCATTTTCACCGGTATAGCAGTTTTCTGTACCATAATAGGAATATTAGTGATCCTCGTTATTAAGCCACTGAAACGTCTCACCCATAATGCCGAGAATCGCGAAGGCAGTAACAATGACGAAACAGAAGGATTTGAACTAGCAGATAACAACTAAACAACCAAATATGACAACCGATAAAGAGAACTTCTTCGAAAATAAAGTACTTGGACACCCGGCTGGATTGTTCGTACTGTTCTTTACTGAAATGTGGGAGCGTTTCTCCTACTACGGAATGCGCGCAATCCTTGTTATTTTCCTAACAGGTGCGCTCTTAGGGGATAATCCCGGATGGGAATGGTCTACAGAAGCAGCCCTGTCCCTATTAGGAACCTATGCTATGCTCGTTTACCTGACACCCCTGCTTGGTGGATGGTTGGCCGATAATAAGATCGGTTATCGAATGGCAGTAGTAATAGGTGCCTTGCTAATGACCATGGGACATGCATCCATGGCCGTTGAAACACCCACTTTTCTCTATATCGGTATCGCGTTACTGATCCTTGGTAATGGATTCTTTAAACCGAATATGACGTCCATTATCTCGAAAATGTATGAAGGCCATGACGAAAAAAAGGATGGTGCTTATAACATTTTTTACATGGGTGTGAATGCAGGGGCTTTCCTGGGAATCATGCTTTGCGGATGGGTAGGTGAAGTTGTAGGCTGGAGCTATGGTTTCGGTTTGGCAGGTGTTTTTATGCTACTGGGAATGCTTCAATTCTATTTTGCACAGCCTTTGTTTGGAAATGTTGGGGATAAGCCTAAAAAGAAAGAACTCCAGAAACTGGAAGTTGTTGAAGACCCAACAGGTACAGCCGAAAATGAGGCTCCAAAACTGAACAATTTCAGGATTATGGATGTCGCGTTGATCGTGCTGTTCACGGTATCGGCCTTGATATTCATAATAAATGACCCATTGAGTAAGATTGGCGATATCCAAACTCTGAATTTCGACCTAATGGGTATGACCGATTCCCTCTTCTTTGCACTGTTGGCAGCTGTAACATTTATTGTGCTACTGATAATTAGGTTACCGAGATACATAAGAATAGAACGTGATAGAATGATCGCCTTTGCGATATTCTGTGTGTTTACGGTATTCTTTTGGGCAGCTTTTGAGCAGGCAGCCGGTTCGATGCCGATTTACATTCGCGATTTTACTAGTCGTGTATTAGAAGGGAATGCCGCGATGGGCTTCAAGATTGTTGACCTAATCGTGACAGTTGTTCCGCTATTGATCATTACCTATGTGTTATGGAGCCTGTTTAAAAAGACCTTTAGCCGTATTGGCCTGTCTAACATTATCCTTGGGTTCAGTTTTGTCATAGTTTGGGCTATTGTAATCTACAAACTCTACGTTGAATTCCAGGCTACAGAAACAGAAGTAAAAGTAACATGGTTCGCGATACTTAACTCATTGTTCATTATTATGTTCGCACCGCTCTTCACAAAGTGGTGGGACAGCAAGTACAACCCGCCAGCATCAGTCAAGTATTTCCTTGGCCTTGCATTACTTGGTATTGGTTTCGCCTTCCTTGCGTTTGGAGCGAGAAATGTTATGGCCGGAGCTGAAAGTGCCAGCCTGTCCATGGCGTGGGTAGTATTGGCTTATTTATTCCATACCCTGGGAGAGTTATGTTTGTCACCTATGGGATTGTCTTATCTCAGTAAACTAATTCCGGCAAGAATGATCGCATTTATGTTTGGGGTGTACTACCTCGCCATTGCGATTGGAAATAAATTAGCACACTACGTTGGTGGTGATATCGAACGTATTACGGAAGAATACAGTCTGTCTACGTTCTTCCTTATATTCACAATTATTCCAATTGCACTCGGACTTGTTGCTCTCATGCTTCATCCGTTGTTAAAACGCATGATGCACGGTGTAAGGTAATAACAATACTTTCGACAAATTAACGTTCCATAACTTGGAACGTTTTTTGTTGTTATACATTAAGCAATAAAATTGTTGATATGAAACACTTGTTACTTTTATTTAGTCTGCTTGTTATAGGTTCAATTTCAGCTCAGGAGATCAAATGGATGTCGATGAATGAGGCCCTTGAAGCTCAGAAGAAAGAACCGAAAAAGATACTCATGGATGTCTACACCAAATGGTGTGGCCCATGTAAATTAATGGATAAAAATACGTTTGGTAATAAAAAGGTCATCGCATTTGTGAATGAGAATTATTACGCCGTGAAATTCAATGCGGAAGGCACAGAAGAGATAACCTATCAGGATTTTACCTATACCAACCCCAATTATCAGCCCGAACGTAAGGGGCGTAATGCAACTCACTTTTTTGCAGATGCACTCCGATTACAGGGATATCCCAGTATCGTATTCTTTAAAGATAACGGTGAATTAATCCAGTCTATCCCAGGGTACAAAACACCACAGCAATTTGAGATCTATCTCAAGATGATCGCGAATGATGACTATGCCGAATTAACGACGATGGAGGCCTGGAAAAACTACCAGAAAAGTTTTAAAGGCACCTTCTAGGAGTAGATTTTATGTTAAGTGTTTCTCTACTCCAGAGTGAAAGCTCCTCGATCACCAGTATGGTGGAAGGGGAGCTTTTTTAGTTCACAGGTTTTTCGCCAACGGTCCACATAAGATCTGTAATTACTTCCATCGGAAATAATAAGTCCCGGACTTAAACTGTCTATTAATCGTTCCAGATGTATTTTCGGGCTATCACACAATAATACGATGTCTGCATCTTCATCTCCGGGATATACACCTGTACTGTCCACAACTAGAATTCGTTTCGATCCGAAAGAAAATGCATTAGGGAGAATTATTTCAGAGTATTCGTTGATATTTATCGCTGTACTAAATGCCTTAATCGGATAATCATTTTCAAATTTGCTAACACTGTCCCGCTTCAATACTTTAAGACTGTTTCCTTGTTGAATACCTACCAGACTGGAGCGATTTTTATGAAAAACAATGAATTTTGATTGTGATGTTTCAAATTTATCAAGAAGAACAGCACATACAAATAACAGTATACTGCACAAACTAATTATGATTCTTGGGCGACTTAATCGTTGCCATAGTAGCACGAAAGCCAATATAACCAGATACGATCCAAATAAGTGGTATCGGGAGAAATGAATTTCACTGAATAAGAACGAATCCTGAACAGAAACCCATTTTACGAAATCGTTTAAAAGGCCAATAACGAAGTTGTAGGACGCAGCGAACCAATCAGGGAGAAGGTCAATACTCAATAGCGCCACAATAATAAGCCCCAGACTTACAATTACACTAATAAAAGGTAAAATAACAAGGTTGGAAAGCAGGAATAATCCGGGGAACTGGTTAAAATAGTATATACTGAGCGGACCAACACCTATTTGAGCCGCCAGTGAAACTGTTATGATGGTCCAGATTAGTTTATCCAGATAATATTTCGGATGGTATAATCTATACAATCGTGGCTGAATCCATAAGATGAAGAAAACTGCACTATAGCTAAGTTGAAATCCAACATGAAACATCCATTTTGGATTCCAAAGCAACAGAAAAAAGAATGATAGAAACAGGGTGTTGATGCTGTTGGTAGGCCGATTCAGTAATTGAGACATTCCAAAAAAAGTAAACATAGTAACAGCCCTGGTGACAGATGGGGAGAGGCCGGTTATAGTTGCATAAGCCCACAGCAGCAGAACTAATAAGATCACCTTAATGGTCTTCCCTTTTCTTACAAATTTCAGTGGACTGAGAAGCAGTTGTAGTATAAAATAAATGATGCCAACATGCAGACCTGAAACCGCTAAAATATGAATAGCACCTGCAGCCGCATATGCCCGGTAAAGATCTCGGTCTATGGTGTGCCGATGTCCAAGCACAAGTGCCTCTATAATTCCTTTTTCCTCTTTTCCGAAAGCAGAAGCATCAAGTTTCTGAAGCAGCTTACCTCGGTATTCATCCACTAAGGTGATAATCGTAAATGATCTCCCCGATAAGAGCCTGTAGTTCGATTTAGACAGTTTCATTTGATGATACACATCGTTCAGCTGCATGTATCTGGCATAATTAAACTGATGTGGATTTAGAGGAGATTGAATTTCGGAGGGATCTGTAATAGTAAATATTTGATCTCCTGTAACCGGAGTATCTATGAGTGAATCTAGTGGTATAAAGAACAATATTCGGCCATGGGTAGCATGGTTGGAAATAGTTCTCACTTCTGCTATACCCTTAAAATTGAAACGATCGGGTTTAAGAATTTCACTAATCTCCAGCATGAATGACTGTTCCGATTCAGTAAGATGGGTACTGTAATGATTTGGCTGAAATTGAGGCAATCGAATTTGATAGTTTACCAATCCCAGGATAAAAAACCAGGAGTACGTAACCAATGCAAAGTATACATTCTGAAATAGTTGCCGTTTCGCTAGCCACCATAGAACTCCAAATAGTATAAAAAAACCCGGGAGCAGATAAAACCACCACACCGAGTGAAGAAAATGACCAGTTACTATCCCAAGGACGAGGAATAGCGAGAAACGAACAATTGCAAATTTAACGAATCGCATACCAATTGATTGTAAAAATCAACCGGGGAGCGAGTTTTAAAGAGCTACTAAGTTATATCACACGCCGCACTTCCACAAATGCATCGTTCCAATAACTTTCGTTCAAAGAGGAGATGATCACACCACGGGACGAAGTAGAGTGTATGAATTTTACACTTCCGCGTTTACTTTCCACCACCAGGCCAACGTGGTTAATTACCTTCCTGTTCTTATTAGTCTTGAAGAATACCAGGTCGCCTTCCGATACCTGATTCAGAGAGATACGTGTTCCTCGGGTTGCCATTTCCCGAGACATACGAGGCAGTGTAATATTCTCGTGCTGAAATGAAACATAAACCAGTCCGGAGCAGTCCATACCTTTTCGGGTAGTGCCACCAAATTTATATCGAGTCCCCACAAAACCCTTGGCGTGAGACACTATCTTGTTCACTTTTTTACCGGATATGTTTTTGGAATTTTTTTCAATAACAACAGTCTTGGATGACTGTCTCGAGGTCCCGCAGGAAGCCAGTGCAGCTGCCAGCAGGCAGATGAGTATAATTCGTTTCATGTGAGATTTGGTTTGAATAAATGTAGGAAAATATTGCTAAACGCAAAAAAATACGAGAAATTATCCTGGATTCGCAATAGTCGATTTGATGAGGGAAGCTGTTTTCTTACTGGCTCCTTTTCCACCGAGAGCCTGTTCCAGATCATAATAATCCAGGAATAATGAAGCGCGATTGTATGGCTCTATTATTTTATGAAGTTCATCCTCCAGTCGTTGGGAATTAAATTCGGTCTGGATCAATTCGGTGACTACCGGCTTATCCAGGATTAGGTTTACCAGGGAAATGTACTTCAGTTTAATCACCCTTTTGGCTATTTGGTATGAAAACCAGTTCCCTTTGTAACAAACTACCTGCGGCACTTTGAACAGGGCTGTTTCCAGTGTAGCTGTTCCCGATGTTACAAGGGCAGCGAAAGAAATACTCAACAAATCGTAGGTTTTATTCAGCAATAAATGTACCTGGTTGCTTTTTATGAATTGCTCATAAAATGAAGCATCCTGGCTGGGAGCTCCTCCAATTACAAACTGATAATCCTTGAAGTTATCTACTACTGAGATCATGACTTCAAGCATTTTCGATATTTCTTGCTTTCTGCTTCCAGGCAACAAAGCAATGATTGGGCGGTCATCCAGCCCGTTTTCTTTTCTAAATTCATTAGGATCTACCTGATTTCGCTTGTAGATTGCATCAATTAAAGGATGTCCTACAAAATGGACAGGCATACCGTGCTTCTTTTCGTAAAAATCTTTTTCAAATGGTAGTATGACATACATATGGTCCACATCCCGCTTTATTCTTTTAATTCTGCCTTCTTTCCATGCCCATATCTGTGGAGATATATAATAGTGTGTAGTATATCCTTGTTTTTTCGCCCATTTTGCGATACGAAGGTTGAAGCCGGGATAATCTATAAATATGAGAGCGTCCGGATGGAAAGCTTCAATATCCTTTTTACAAAAAGAGATATTACGAAGGATAGTGAACAGGTTGAAGAGTACTTCGATAAAACCCATAAATGCCAGGTCCCGGTAATGTTTTGCAAGAACTGCATCCTCTTTTTCCATAAGATCACCGCCCCAAACACGGAACTCTGCCTTTGAGTCGTTTTTTCTCAAGGCCTTTATCAAGTTCGATCCGTGAAGGTCGCCGGAAGCTTCGCCTGCGATGATGTAATACTTCATTTAATTGAAATATATAATATATGCGGTTATAGCAGTCAAAAATGTTGCCAACAATACACCGCGCGCTCTATAATCTCTGTTTTGTCGTAAAAATCCGAAAAAAACTGCCAGGTTAGGCAATGCCCCCAGGGTTATGATCATCCACAGACTGTCTGTTCTTTTATAAAATGAAAATGTCTCTGCAAAGCTGAGGTCTTTCATCCGTGAGATAATAAATATGCAAATAACAATCCCAACAAGATTAAAAATGATCCCGGTAATGAAACCTATACCAATTTGTTTTTTCATGATAATTCCCAGGAATTAATGTCTTTTATCGCATGATGTGCAGTAAGGTCAAATTGAACCGGAACCACCGAAACATAACCGTTTCTTAGGGCCCATTCATCGGTATCTTCCCCTTTGTCCTTATTTACAAATTCTCCCGTGAGCCAGTAATAATCCCGACCCAGAGGATTCACACGCTTGTCAAAATTCTCTATCCAATGGGCATTTGCCTGTCTGCAGACCTTTATACCCTTAATTTCATTTTCTGTTAGCCTGGGGAAGTTTACGTTTAACACGACGCCTTCAGGGGTTCCGTTTTGTAAACATTGCTCAGCGATCTTACGAACGTACTCTTTCACGGGGTTGAAATCCGCCTCCAAAGAATAATCCAGCAATGAAAACCCTATTGATGGTATACCTTGAGTCCCTGCTTCTACAGCAGCGCTCATGGTTCCGCTGTATATAACATTTATGGACGAATTACTACCGTGATTTATGCCACTTACACAGAGATCTGGCTTACGTCCTAAAATCTCGTTCACCGCCAGTTTTACGCAATCGGCTGGAGTACCGCTGCAACTGTATTCTGTTTGCCGTGCACGCTTGTCCACGACCACTTTGTCCACGTACAAAGTTTCGTTCACCGTTATTGCATGACCCATACCACTCTGCGGAGAGTCGGGAGCAACTACACAGACATCACCCAGGCTATTCATAACTTCGATCAAAGTACGAATTCCGGGTGCGGTGATACCATCATCGTTGGTAACTAATATAAGCGGTTTTTTTTTGTTCATACATTACATTTTGCAATGCTAAAATACACAATTTATGGCCTTTGATGTAATTAGTTTGTTTAACAAAAAATTAGTATCATTAGTAGCTCTTGGCACGGTTTTTTATATATTTTAGGAGACTGAAAAATGATGAACGCTATGCGATTAATGAAAAAGAATTTGAAAGTACTATTTCTTGCCATATTTGTAGCTGCGGCTTCCTGCAGTTTTACCACCAAAGAATTTGAAGACCCCGATAAAGATAAACTTCTGATAGACCTGATTACCTATGTTCTTCAGAAAGGCCATTACAATCCAGCAGATATGGATGATACTTTCTCTGCCGGTGTTTACGAGGATTTCATCGAAGCAATGGACCCATTGAAGCGATATTTCCTTGCCTCGGATGTAGAAGAATTCAGTGTATATAGGGATGAAATCGATAACCAAATTAAGGAAAAGGACCTTACTTTCTTCAACCTGGTGTACTCCCGGTATATGGAAAGGCTGGACGAAGCCAGGGATCGGTATAAAGTTGTGCTGAAAACACCATTCGATTATTCCGAGGATGAAACTATAAATGTGGACTACGATAATCTCGAATATGCCAGCTCCAAGAAAGAACTGAAAGAACGATGGAGGCAACAGTTGAAATTTAGTGGTATTTCAGCGTACTACGACTTAATGCAGGATAAATTGGATTCTGAAGAAAGAAAGAAAGAAGCCGCGACTTCCGGGGAAGAGTATGTTCCTGGTGAAAATGACAATTTATCCGCAAAAGAATTGGAAGAAAAAGCACGTGAACAAACACGAACTTCTTTAAATGAGTATTTCGAATTTACAGATGATCTTGAAAGAAAAGACTATTTCGCAGTCTTCCTCACTACGGTTGTGGAGGAATTCGATCCTCATACCAACTATTTCGCCCCGCCCGACAGGGATAGATTCGACCTGAGAATGAGTGGGAAACTTGAAGGTATTGGAGCAAGACTCCAGAAAAAAAATGATTACATCAATGTGGTGGAGATCATAAGCGGAGGACCGGCATGGAGAGGTGAACACATTGAAGTGGGAGATATTATCATGAAAGTAAGGCAGGCCGATGAAGATGAATCGGTAAGTGTGGTGGGCATGCGACTTGACGATGCAGTAAAACTGATAAAAGGGCCTAAAGGTACCAAAGTGACCTTAACCATAAAAAGAGTGGATGGCACAATAGAAGAAGAGACGATCACACGAGATGTGGTTGAATTGGAAGAAACATACGCGAAATCGACGGTTATAGAAAAAGAGAAGAACAAATTTGGTTTAATAAACCTGCCACAGTTCTATTTCGATATGAATGATTACAAAAAACGGAATGCGGCAAGTGATGTGAAAGAAGAGATCATCCGTCTGAAGCAGGAGGGAGTGGAAGGGCTTGTGCTCGACCTTCGCGACAACGGAGGAGGCTCACTCCGCACGGCCGTGGATATTGCCGGATTATTTATTAAAGACGGGCCTGTAGTGCAGGTGGCCTCTACAGGGTCGAAAAAGGAAGTCCTGAAGGATCGTGATGATGAAATTATCTGGGACGGACCGTTAGTAATACTTGTGAACGAATTATCGGCATCTGCGTCGGAGATCCTGGCTGCAGCCATGCAGGATTACAAACGAGCGATCATCATTGGCAGTACCCAAACCTATGGGAAAGGGACAGTTCAGAATTTAATAGATTTGAATCAATGGTTGCGTAAAAACGATCTTGGTGACATGGGCGCGTTAAAACTGACAACACAGAAGTTTTACAGGGTCAATGGAGGTTCTACCCAGTTGGAGGGAGTAAAAAGTGATGTGATTATGCCAGATCGCTACAGCTACATTGAAGTAGGAGAGCGTGATTACGATAATCCGTTACCTTATGACAAGATCGAACCGGCAAAATATAAAATATGGGAGGGTTATATAGATTTCGAGGAAACCATTAAGAAGAGCAAAGAGCGAATGGCGAAGAGTGAACAATTAGCACTTATTGAAGAAAATGCTCGCTGGATTAAGAACAGGCGTGAAGAAATGGTAGTGGACCTTAATTATGAACGCTACAATAGTGGGATTGAAAGAAGAAAATCTGAAACTAAAAAGTTCGATGCAATTGGAGAATATGATAACAAACTAAGTTATCGTTCATTGCCTTTTGAGTTAGAGTTGATGAAACAGGACACAACGCTTCGTGAGAAGCGCAAGCGATGGCATAAGAGTCTAAGTAAGGACATCTATGTGGAAGAGGCCGTCAATGTATTGCAAGACCTTAAATTGAATAATATTAAGGCAGGGAAGCTTGCTGAAATTAAAAATTAGGTCACGTTCCCAACTCATTGAGGATTTAACTAAATTTACGATGTGAAGTACACATCGACCTCTTTAACGAAATTAGCGCTCCGAAAGTTCCGAAAGAACTTTTGGGGCGTTTTTAGTTTGAGTTTTCTCATTCTATGTGTGCTCACTGCGATTTTTGCCTATGCCCTTGCTCCGGATGATTCTAAGAATGCCAATCAAATGCATTTGTCCATTCACTCCAAACAGCCTGGCTTTAAAGTGCAGATGCTTACTATTCCAAGTGTAGTGGAACAAGAGAACGGGTTTAGCTCTTTTTTCTTAGGAAAGAAGAATGTGGCAACGGAAATTCCTATAAATAGTTTTGATATCTTATCCGAAGGTATCGCGATCTCGGAGTATACGTCCGATGGAACGGCCGGTCTTCAGAAAGAATACCCATTAAGTGTATTTTCGAAGGTAACTTCTTCCGAAGACATTCCGAAGCAATATATTTCAGAAAAAAAATTCCTTTTGGGTACCGATAAATACGGGCGTGACCTTTTAAGCAGGATGTTGATTGGAATTCGAATATCGCTGGCTATAGGTTTTGTAGCGGTGTTCATTTCACTGGTCATTGGAATCACCTTAGGTGCGATTGCAGGTTATTTTGGTGGAAAGGTGGATGCAGCCATCATGTGGCTCATTAATGTCACCTGGTCCATTCCTACTTTGTTGCTCGTTATCGCGATTACATTAGCATTGGGGAAAGGATTCTGGCAGGTCTTCATAGCAGTTGGTCTTACTATGTGGGTGGAAGTGGCCAGGGTAGTGAGAGGGCAGGTTATGAGTGTAAAGCAGATGCAATATGTCACTGCGGCAAGGGCCTTGGGTTATACCGATTTCAGAATAATTATAAAACACATACTGCCCAATGCGCTGGCACCTGTGATCATTATTTCGGCAGCGAACTTTGCCGGAGCGATCCTCATCGAGAGTGGTCTCAGTTTCCTGGGAATTGGAGCTCAGCCACCCATGCCCAGCTGGGGAGGGATCATTAAAGATCACTATTCGTACATCATCTTGGGAAAACCATACCTGGCTGTGATCCCGGGATTGGCCATTATGAGTTTGGTGACCGCGTTTATGTTGATAGGAAATGCATTGCGGGACGCGTTGGATGTTAAGACTTAACCTTATATTTCACATGAACAGAAAATACCTCTACCCGCTTCTGATAATACTTATTACCGTTGCTCTTTATTTTGCAGAGAAATACATCGACAGGCAAAATGAGGATTATCCTATTCCTGTTGTAGATAGTTCCGATGAAGCCGAATTTGACGATCGTTTTTTACCTAATTCCACGACAGGTAAAATTGTAAGGCACGCCTATTTCAACCTTTCCTACTCTGAAAAACACGAACAGGCAGAATGGATCGCTTACGAGCTGAAGCAAGATCATCTGGCAAAGACAGATTTTGAAAGACCTTATTTTGTGCAGGACCGAAAGATCAGAACCGGGTCGGCCGATTGGCGCAATTATAAGAACTCGGGTTACGATCGTGGTCATTTGTGCCCTGCAGGAGACCGGCGCTTTAATTATGATGCCTATCACGAAACATTTTTAACAAGTAATATCAGTCCGCAAGATCATGAATTCAATGCCGGGATCTGGAACAGGCTGGAGCAGAAGGTTCGCTATTGGGCACGCGGGAAGGAGGGTGTCTTTGTGATTACAGGAGGTGTTCTGAAAAATGGACTTAAGACCATAGGTGATGAGGAAGTTTCAGTACCGGAAGAATTCTTTAAGATAGTCGTAGACAGAAATGGAGAGGAGTATAAGGCGATCGCATTCCTGATTCCGAATAAAGAGTCAAGTTTGTCATTTTATGAATATGCTGTGACGATCGACGAGATAGAAAAGAAGACTGGGATTGATTTTCTTCGAGGGTTGGATGATAAAAAGGAGGATGCGCTCGAACGTGAATTGGATCGAAACGGGTGGTAATTAATATTATTTCGGATGGATCTTAAGCTTATGTTCATCTGCAACCCAATACAACCGATGCCCATTTTCCTTATACCATTTCTACAAAAAACGATTTTCTTTTCTGTTCGGGAAAGTTAAAGCATTATCCAATTCGATCCACATGTGAGAAATAAAGCGCAAAATAATTGAAATTTCTAGGCATAGTACGAATTAGAGGCATCCAAACGAATCAGGATAAACAAGAGTATGGTAAAGCCCCATAATCCCGAACCTCCATAACTAAAGAAGGGTAATGGAATCCCCACAGTAGGCAACAGTCCTGTAACCATTCCCACATTCACAAAGAAATGGACGAATAAGATGGCCCCGACACTATACCCGTATACCCGGCTAAATTGACTCTTCTGCCGTTCGGCCAGGAATAACACCCTAACAATGAGTGCTACAAACAGTATTACCACCACGATACTTCCCAGGAAGCCCCATTCTTCGCCAACCGTACTAAAAATGTAATCTGTTTGTTGTTCGGGCACGAAGTTCCCTTTGGTTTGTGTACCCTGGGTCCATCCTTTCCCAGTCCAGCCACCGCTCCCTATAGCAATTTCGCTCTGGTTGGTATTGTATCCTATTCCCTTGGCATCGGTTTCTTTGCCCAGGACAATATTAAACCGGTCGCGGTGCCGTTGTTCGAAAACATTATTGAAAATATAGTTGACCGAAAGGGAAAACCCGATACACACGGCTGCTACCATCAGGTAATTGATCACTTTTGTTTTTTTTCTTTTCCTGTTTCTGAAATAGATCAATCCGCAAATGAGTACAATGCCTAAGGAAACCCAAACCACACCGAATGCCAATGTCGAAATAAAAAGTGCAGCCAGGAAGAACCCTAATAACAAGTAAAAAAAGTGCAGTCCTTCCCTGTACATGGGAAAAATGAACGCAGCATATACCAGAGCACTGCCGGGATCGGGCTGAGGCAGAATAAAGAGCGCAGGTAAGGCAATGATGATAAACGCACGTAATTGGTGTTTGAACTCCTTGATATTGGTCTGCATATCGCCAATATATTTTCCTAAAGCCAGCGCTGTGGCCGCTTTGGCAAACTCACTGGGCTGGATACTGAATCCACCCAGAACATACCATGACGTGGCGCCGTTAACGTTTTTACCAAATACGAATAAACCGAGCAATGTTACTAGCGAAACTATATAAATGATACTGGAAAAGCGTTCGTAGAATTTGGCTTCAAGGGCCAGAATAAAAATAATCAGGACCAGGCTTAAACAAATCCATACCAGTTGTTTGAAATAGATCTGGCTCATATCAAAAAAGCCGGTAGCACTATCGTCGAGTGACGCAGAATAAATGTTGATCCATCCTATACCCACCAGTGCGAGATAAATGATGATGGTAAACCAATCAAGCCGCACAAATCCTCTGCCTCTTGCCATTATTGGTTAATTTTAAACGGTTCATCACTGTAGGGCTTCGCATATTCTTCCTCCAGGCTTCCATTGAGAATGAACGTTTCCAAATCTTTGCGGGTTATTTCTCCTTTGATGTATTTCTCAATCATTAAACTGGCTATTCGTCCCGCCCAACGACTACCCCAATATCCGTTTTCCACGAAAACAGCTATTGCAATTTTCGGGTCGTCCTTAGGGGCGAAAGCAATAAAAACAGAATGGTCTGTTAGCTGCACCCTTTCGCCGTTCACACGTGTATAGTTTTCGGCTGTTCCAGTTTTTCCGCAGATCTCTATTCCCGGAACCTGAAGATGTGCTGCAGTTCCATAATTATATACATCGAAAAGACCAGCGATTACAGGATCAAAGTGTTCCCTGTCAATAGTGGTTTGATATTTCTTTCTATATATAGAAGGAATCGTATCAGCACCGCTAATATTCTTAATGATATGTGGTTTATAGTACCAGCCCCGGTTGGCTATGGCAGCAGTGAAATTGACCATTTGCATAGGGGTTAACAATACTTCTCCCTGGCCTATAGCATTCGAAATTGTCGCCGTAGCATACCATTTATAGGTTGGATACTGGTACACGGCATTATACGTTTTAGCACTGGGAATTTTTCCCGGCCTTCCACTAGGGAGGTCATATCCCATGAAATCACCCAAACCGAAACTTAATAAATGATTTCTCCAGTTGTCTATTCCTTCCTGAGGTGTCGGATATTTCTCGATTGTTCTTTTATAGACAGTACAGAAATATGCGTTGCAGGAATTCGCGATACCTGCTTGCATGGACAACGGACTTCTATGGGCATGACAGCCTAATTTCCTGTTTCGCCCGTATCGAAAACCGCCATAGCAGGAAACAGTTTCCTCTGTGTCGATCACACCTTCCTGTAATCCAATTAGCGCGGTAAGTGCTTTAAAAGGGGATCCGGGAGGATATTCACCCTGCAACACGCGGTCGAATAGCGGCTTAGATATTGTGTCATACCATAGTTTAGTGAAGTTCTTAGATCGTTCCCGCCCCACTAGAAGCGATGGATCGTAGTTCGGTGCTGCGACAAGGGCAAGTATTTCTCCGGTGGCAGGTTCAAGGGCAACGATACCACCCCGCTTGTTGGCCATGAGTTTTTCGCCATATTCCTGGAGCACGGCATCAATGGTAAGCTTAATATCCTTGCCGCGTTCTGGAATAGTGTCGAAGGCTTTATCCTTGTAAGGCCCGATGTCACGATTGAATCTGTCTTTTTGGATGTATTTCACACCTTTTACCCCCCGTAGAACTTCTTCGTATTGCATTTCAACACCTTGTTTCCCCAATAGGTCACCCATCTGGTAATACGGATTCTTTTTTATGATCTTGTTGTCCGCTTCTGCTATATATCCCAATACGTTTGCGGAATGGTCTATCTGATAATCACGCAGGGATCGCTTTAGAATATAAAACCCTTTGTATTTGTGCATCTTTTCAGAAAGGTAGGCATACTCAGCTTTGGTAAGTTGCGGGATAATTGGAGATGGTAATCGGGGAGAATGATTTTTGGCTTTTTCAAGAGCTTTAACAAGATCTTCTTTATTCATCTTTAGGAGTCCACAAAATTCAAGGGTATCGAAAGCCACCAGGTCCCTGGGTATTACCATTACATCATAGGAGGGTTGGTTGCTCACCAGTAATTCCCCATTACGGTCATATATATAACCGCGTTGCGGATAATCATAAATTACTTTGATGGCATTGTTCTCGGAAAGTTTCTGAAATGAAGTATCATACACCTGAAGATAGAACAACCTTCCGGCGAATACCACTCCGGTAATCAGTACCAATACAAGTAAGAGTAATTTTCTCATCAATTCTTTCGGCTAAACAATAATACAGCACTCAGGATTAGAACCACACTGAATATACCTGAAAATAACGTAGATTTTAGTATCAGAAGTATGTGACTAAAGTTAAAAATTTCAAGTGAGAAAAGTATAAGGTGATGAGTAAAAATAAGCAATGAAATATACGTTATTCGTTCACCCATGGGAGCTTTGCTTATTTTCACCATGTTGTATTCATAACTTACACCGAATGAAAATTTCAGAAAGGCAGGCCTCGCATACGCAATAAAACTGCATGCGGCTGCATGAATCCCGCCCGAATCGCTAAAAATATCGACCATCAGGCCTAGGAAAAAGGACAAAAAAATCAGTAGGCTTCTATTGCCTGTAAAAGGGAAGACAATGATGAATAAAACGTACAGGTAAGGATTTACATACCCAAATAGGTTAATATTATTCAGTAATATCACCTGAATGAGCAACAACGTAATAAAACGCACCGAATTTATGAGGTATTCGTTATTCCACATTCTCCAGGGCGTTTTCCAGCTGCCTTATTTCTACGGCATCTTTATTTCGTATTACATAGACGTGACGCAGATTGGTCATATCATTGAACAATGAAATGGTCAATTCGTAATAATCTTCGTTAAAGGCAAGTTTGTAATCTTTGATCGAACCGATGAGGATTCCTTCAGGGAAAATGGTCGATTTCCCGTCGGTTACTATAGTGTCACCAACATTAAACTGAACCTGGCGGGGAATATCGATTAGCGTCGCTTCGAAGGGACTACCATTCTGCCATACTAAAGTTCCGAAGTGATCGGTATTTTTAAGCTTAGCATTGATCTGGCTATTAGAATTCAGCACAGACTGGACGGTCGCGTAGTTGGCGGATACACTATTAACAATACCCACAACACCTTTCGAGGAAATCACTCCCATATCAATTCCAATGCTGTCTTTAATTCCGTGATCCAGGGTTAAATTATTTTTCGATTTCGAATAGGAGTTATTGATGACCCTTGCCGAAACATAGTTGTATTTCCAAAGGATATTCGTACTATCGACACTATAGAAATTGGCATCTGGTTGGGTATTCGATAGCAGTTGCCGAAGCCTGTTGTTCTCTTCGACAAGAATTTTGTTCTGCGTTTTAAGGTTGAAATAATCCTTAAAGTTCTGCTTCATACTGTAAATTCCACCACTTAGAAAATTAGCTGAAGTAGCTACTTTATTGCTGTGGAATGAATGTGAATTTATAGTAAGTAAAAAAGATATTGTGAAGAGCAGCAGAAACAAAAGGAAATTTTTATTCCTTATGAAGAAAAAGATTATCTGTTGCATCTGTAGTTATTTCTATTTTATCAATACACTCTTGTATTTGTTGAGGTTCTTGAGGCAGATCCCTGTTCCACGTACAACGGCTCTTAACGGGTCTTCCGCGATATATACCGGGAGATCTGTTTTTTGGGACAGCCTTTTGTCAAGCCCGCGCAACATAGATCCACCTCCGGCAAGGTAAATACCGGTATTGTAGATGTCGGCCGCTAATTCCGGAGGAGTTTGTGAAAGGGTTTCCATTACAGCGTCTTCAATTCGAAGGATGGATTTATCCAGTGCTTTGGCGATCTCTCTGTAAGAAGTTTGCACCTGCTTCGGTTTACCGGTAAGCAAGTCCCGACCCTGAACAGCAAGATCATCAGGCGGAAGTTCAAGATCTTCGGTAGCAGCACCTATCTGAATTTTTATTTTTTCGGCAGTCCGTTCACCCACATATAAATTGTGCTGTGTACGCATGTAATAGATAATATCATTTGTGAATACATCCCCGGCGATCTTGACCGATTTATCACAAACGATACCGCCCAGGGCGATCACTGCAATCTCTGTGGTACCTCCACCTATGTCTACAACCATATTCCCTTTAGGTTGCATGATATCTACACCAATACCGATCGCTGCAGCCATTGGTTCATGGATAAGGTAAACTTCTTTCCCATTCACACGTTCAGCACTTTCCTTCACAGCCCTCATTTCCACTTCAGTAATCCCGCTGGGAATACAGATTACCATGCGCAATGAAGGAGTGATCCATTTCTTTTTCAATGCAGGAATGTCTTTGATGAACATACTGATCATCTTCTCACTCGCATCGAAATCGGCAATTACACCATCCTTCAAAGGACGGATGGTCTTAATATTTTCATGGGTCTTACCCTGCATCATGTTTGCCTCACGGCCCACTGCGATAATTTTGCCCGTAGTACGATCCCTGGCAACGATGGAAGGAGCATCCACTACAACCTTATCGTTGTGGATGATCAATGTATTGGCAGTACCAAGGTCGATAGCAATTTCTTCAGTTAGGAAATCAAAAAATCCCATAAGTTTTATTGGCGGTATTGAAATTAAATGCGCAACGTATTGTCACGCTTCACAAATGTAACAAATTTTAGTGCTTAAAATGGCGCGTCCCGGTAAATACCATGGACATATCATTTTCATTGCAATAATCGATGCTTAACTGATCCTTGATCGAACCCCCGGGTTGAATAACTGCGGTAACTCCGGCTTTTTCTGCGATCTCCACACAATCAGGGAATGGGAAGAACGCATCACTTGCCATTACGGCTCCGTTCAGGTCGAATTTAAACGAAGTGGCTTTTTCTATTGCCTGTCGCAAGGCATCCACTCTCGAAGTCTGTCCCGTACCGCTGGCGCAAAGCTGTTTTCCTTTTGCCAGCACGATAGTGTTGGACTTCGTATGCTTGCAGATCTTGGAAGCAAACAACAAATCTTCTAGCTCACTATCAGTAGGTTTCTTGTGGGTAGCATTTGATAAGTTCTCGGCACTGTCCGTAACACTGTCCCTGTCTTGTACCAAAGCTCCGTTAAGGCAGGTACGCGTGAGGGTGGCAGGCAGTTTGGCTTCTTTTTGAATTAAAAGAATTCGGTTCTTCTTGCCTTTCAGAATTTCGAGAGCCTCTTCGGAATATGAAGGGGCAATAACAACTTCACAGAATAATTTATGAATCTCGTCCGCAGTTTGGGCATCAATTTCCGTGTTACTTATAAGAATCCCTCCGAAAGCAGATACCGGATCACCGGCCAGTGCATCCACATACGCTTGCTTCACACTATCTCTTTGTGCAATTCCACAGGCGTTATTGTGCTTCAGTATGGCAAACGTAGGCAAATCACCCTGGAATTCAGCCATTAAATTGACTGCTGCATCCACATCGAGTAAGTTATTGTAACTAAGTTCTTTTCCGTGAAGTTTATCGAACATTGCGTCGAAATCACCGAAGAAATACCCTTTTTGGTGCGGATTTTCTCCATATCGCAGCACCTTGCCATGCATCTCGCTGATCTTTAACGAAGCAATACTATGATCGCTGTTAAAATAGTTAAAGATCGCCGTATCGTAATTTGAAGAAATATTAAACGCTTTTGCTGCAAATCGGCGTCTGTCATCCATGCTAATCTCTCCATTACCTTGATCTAGCATTTGAAGGACTTCGGAATAATCTTCCATGGACGAAACACATAGTGTGTCTTTAAAGTTCTTTGCGGCAGCCCGGATAAGGGAAATACCTCCTATGTCAATCTTTTCGATGATATCCTGTTCTGAAGCTCCGGAAGCCACAGTTTTTTCAAAAGGGTATAAATCCACGATCACCAGGTCCAGTTGCGGGATTTCATATTGAGACATCTCGGCAATATCACCATCATTGTCCTGACGGTTGAGAATTCCACCAAACACCTTTGGGTGTAATGTTTTAACACGACCGCCTAAAATAGAGGGATAATCTGTTACTTCCTCCACAGGAATAACACTCACACCCAGATCGTTTATAAATTTCTGAGTACCTCCCGTTGAATAGATATTAACCCCTAGTTTGTCAAGTTTTTGAACGATTGGCGCGAGGCCGTCCTTGTGAAAAACAGAAATTAAAGCCGAAGTGATTTTTTTGGTGTTACTCATGAGAAAAAAATAGTTATATACAACCTGGATTAGTAGAAAGGGCAAAAATACATAAATACCCAGAGATTTTGTAACATAAATTAAATGAAAACGTCCTATCTTTATTCTGAAAAATCCGGATAAGAGTTACAGCATGCTGATTTATCTTAGAATCATTAGGGAAAGTTTTAATTTTGCCATTAACGCACTTAAAAACAACAAGTTGCGCACTTTCCTTTCTTTAGTGGGTGTAACGATAGGAATCTTTTCTATAATAGCCGTTCTCGCGGCGGTTGATTCCCTGAAAAAAGAAATTGAAGGAAGTATAAGTTCGCTGGATAACAGTACTATATTTTTGGGCAGATTCTCATTCGGCCCTACAGATGTGCCGCGCTGGAAGTGGGAGCAGTTTCCCGATGTTACCTATGAAGAATACCAATTCGTGAAGCGTAGTGTTCCTGATGTGTTAGCCGCCTCCTACACACTCAATGTTCCCTCGGAAACAGTGAAGTATGAGGATAAATCTGTGAGCAATGTGGAGATAGGTGCGGTAACTGATGAGTATTACGAAATTGAGTCACTTCAAATAGCCAATGGTCGTTTCTACAACGAATCTGAATCCAATAGTGGAAACCCTGTAATTGTTTTAGGCGATGAAATTGCTCAAACTCTCTTTGGTTCGGGTGAAGCTTCAATAGGTAAAAAAATAAGGCTCTACGGCCGAAAGTTTACAGTGATCGGAGTGCTAAAGAAGGAAGGCACCGGGTTGTTTGGTGGTTCCAAGGATACATCGGTTTTTCTGCCGGTAAATATTATCAGGAAGATTTATGGAGACACCAACAAGAACCTGTTTCCTTTTATAATTATTAAACCCGAAAGCGGCGTGGATAACGCGGAGTTCATTGCCATGCTGAAACAAAAGATCCGTGTACATCGCGGCTTAAAGCCTGACGAGATCGACACTTTTTTTGTGAATCAGCTACAGGGTTTTGCAGATTTTATTGATAACATCACGGGACAGATGAATGTTATCGGATGGTTGATCAGTGGTTTCTCCTTACTGGTAGGTGGATTTGGAATAGCCAATATCATGTTTGTGAGTGTGAAAGAGCGCACCAATATCATTGGAATCCAAAAATCCATGGGTGCCAAGAATCGCTTTATTTTACTTCAGTTCTTATTCGAAGCCGTTATTCTTGCCATTATCGGCGGATTGATCGGGTTAGTTCTTGTATTTATTGCATCGTTAATAGCCTCTTCCTTTAGCGGCGACTTCCAGTTTGTGCTATCACCATGGAATATGTTTATAGGAACAGCCATTTCAGCGGCTATTGGATTAATATCGGGAATCTTACCTGCAATCTCAGCATCGCGATTAGACCCGGTAGAAGCGATCCGCACCGGAATGTAATACGATTTTTCGTCAATTATTTATTAAATATCATCAAGCTGGTCCGCATACCAGTGGCGGGCGCCTTTGCTATAGAGAAGTAATAATGCTATGAAGAGGAAAATGCCGAATAAACTCGAAAGTATTCCGATAGTCATGGAAGTATGAAATTCCTTTAAAACCACAAAAGGAGCCAATACTAATATGGAAGCGGTTAAAACCGCAAAAGTTATTCTAGCCCAGTTCCGGCCCTTTGCAATAAACAAACCTAACCAGATAAGAAGAGCCAATATCAAGACGTTCAGGAAAGCTCGAATATAGTTTTCAGAGGCAGTAATGTCGGTATCCGAGAATACTGTGATGAATTTGAAGATTCCAACTGCCACCGCAGCGAGAATAAAATAGGAAGCTAATTTAAAATTTCTATGTACTTGTACATTACTCACAAAGTAAAGTTATATAATTTCCGCTACTTTTTCATTCACCCATTCAAGAAAACGCTCATCGTCAGTATTAAAGGCATCTGCTGAATGGGAATCGATATCGATCTGGCCTATGTTTTTCCCATCTTTAAAAAGTGGCACGACTATCTCAGCCTTCACATGAATACTGCAGGCAATATAATTGTCCTGGGCCTTCACATCCGGAACCAGAAAATTTTCATTGCTCTCGGCAACCTGTCCGCAAATACCTTTACCAAAAGGGATAACGGTATGATCGGTAGACTCCCCGGCAAATGCCTTTAAATGCAGAGTTCGGTTCGCATGATTTGCAAAATAGAATCCCACCCAATCGTAATAATTTAAGCTCGTCTGTATTAATTCACAAACACCGGTTAATCGATCATCTACCGACAGATCTGACCGATCAATTATTCGGGTTATCTCTGGTTTTAAAGAATCGAAGTTCATTTTGAAAAATTTTAGGCAAATGTATTTTAAAACGGAAGTTTTTACCAAAATATATTCCTGTATTTTTGTTAAAAGACGAAAACCATTTGCGAGCATTACTGATCAGATATAAACCCGTTCTCAGATTTATCGGGTTATTCTTAGGAACTTACATGTTGCTAAGCATTCTTTATGGTATATACCTCAATATATCGGAAGGCGGATCATATCCACCAGACGTTATAACGAATCTTGTCGCAAAACAAAGCAGTGATGTAATCAACAGCCTGGGTTATACAGCAAGGGTAATACCCGACACAACCGAACCTACCATGAAGCTTTACGTAGAGGGAAAATTTCTGGCTCGTATTATAGAAGGTTGCAACGCGGTAAGTATCATCATTCTCTTCATTTCGTTCATCATAGCCTTTGCAGAAAAGTTTAAAAAGACATTGTTGTTCATATTTGCAGGAGCAGTACTCATTTATGCGGTAAACATACTTCGAATTGTAATTCTTGCTATCACACTATTTGAATATCCCGAACAGAAGGAATTGCTGCATGGAGTTGTATTCCCGGGCATGATTTATGGAATGGTGTTTATTTTATGGATGATATGGATACGAATGCTTAAAACCCTTAAGAGCGATGAGTAGAGCTATGCAGATAATACTACTTGTACTGGCGGTATCCGGATTGATATTGATCCGGCAATTTGCTGGGGACATATTCTACGATCCACTCATCGAGTTTTTTAAGACCGATCACAGCACCCAACCGCTGCCGGAACTGATGACAGGTAAACTATTATTGCATATAACAATTAGATATTTCTTCAATACTGTACTCTCCTTTCTTGTTCTATGGGTTATTTTCAAGAGTCGGAGCATATTAAAATTAGCACTGTTTTTATACATCACCTTGTTTTTGATCTTTGTGATTGCCTTTGCCGTTATGCTGAATACCTCGGAAGCGGGAAATCATATGGCCCTATTCTATGTGAGACGTTTTCTAATACAACCTCTTTTCCTATTATTGCTATTACCAGCCTTTTACTTTCACAAACGAAGCTAGCTGTGTATATTTGCTCATCTAAATTTAAAGAATGAAAACATTTAAATACGTACTGATTCTAACCTTAGCTATAGTCCTTTTTTCTTGCGCAGACGACAAGAAGAAAACAGATAGCATCGAACCTGAAGTGAAAACCGTAGAAACCAAATTTGAGCACAAGGCTGGAGATATTAATGCCAGTTTTAAGGATGATAAGTTAACATCAATATTCGCTGAATATGTAGTCTTAAAAACAGCTCTCATTAATACCGACGCAACTGCTGCATCTAAGGCTGCGTCTGACCTCATGACGGCGTTTGCCAATCAGGGCGTTTCTGAATCGGCTATGACCATAGTGCAGAAAATTGTGGATTCGGATGATATTGAGGCCCAGCGATCTGCCTTCGTTGGTGTTACGAATGCTGTTGAAGGTATGTTAAAAGATGCGCTCGATAGTGGAAAGGTTTACAAACAATATTGTCCAATGGCCTTCAAAAACACCGGGGCTTACTGGTTAAGTGAAAGCAAGGAGATTGCCAATCCATATTTTGGTGACAAGATGTACCGTTGCGGAAGGATAGACTCCATCATAGAATAATTTTAACTCAAATTTTAGCCTTTCTCAGGCGAAATAAGTTAATTTTGAACTGAAATGCAGAAGATAATTTCCATTTTTCTAACCATATTGATGCTTGCAAGCAGTAGTGGAATTGCTTATGCACAGCATTTTTGTGGTGAATTTGAAATGCTGTCGGAGATCACCCTGGGGGAAAAGGATCTTTCGTGTGGTATGGCGATGGAATTACCTGGTTGTGACGATGAAACAGATGAGCATGACTGTTGCGATAATGAATACACTAAAGTAGATACGGATGATACTTTCGCAAAAGCTTCATTCGAGTTTGACCCTGGCGAGAACTTCATCTTCGCTTTTTATTCTGTATTTGTTCTATTCCAAGTAGAGAATTATCCTGAAAATCCAGATTTTTACAAAGATTATAGCCCACCACCCCTTGAAAGGGATCTTCAAGTGCTATACGATACCTTCCTGATTTGATTTTATATTATTAGGGTTGTACTTTCAACCTCGAATTTGTGAGCATTCAATATACAGAATGATCACCCGATATTAAATAAAGTCAAATAGCTCCGAATGTAAAATAAGCGCCATATAAGGCCGGAAATACATTCAGTTAAAACATAAAATCATGAGAATATTATTAGCAATTATAGCGGTTAGTTCACTCGCTCTTCAAAGCTGTAAACAAGAGACAACCGATACTGTTGAAGGAATTAAATATGCAGGTGCGCTTAGAGATATTATGAGTGGAAAACTCGATTCTAATATTGCATTAAACGAACTCAAGGAAGTTCCAAATCTATATGCCTTAGGCGCAATGGCAGGTTTGAAAGGAGAGATACAGATTTTCAATTCTCAACCTTATAACAGCAGAGTTACTCCCGAGTTTTTAGAGCTCGATAAGGATTTCGATGCGAATGCTACTCTATTAGTCTATGCCCAGGTACCTGAATGGCAGGAATTTTCTATCCCTAAAGCTATACTCACCCTGAAGCAATTCGACGATTATCTTGAATACACTGCTGTGCAGGCAGGGATAGATACCAACCAACCATTTTCATTTATGATTGAGGGATACGTGCGTAAGATCGATTGGCATATTGTGGATTGGGATGAGAATAATACGAATCATTCCAGGGAATCACATATGAAATCCGGATTAAACGGAGTTTTGGTAGAAGAAGACGTGGAAATTCTAGGTTTTTATTCGAAAGACCATAAGGGAATTTATACACATCACGACGCCAACTGGCATATGCATTTTAATGCAAAGGACAGGAACCTCGCAGGACACCTGGATGATCTGTTGCTAGGAGAGTATATGACGCTCAAGTTACCTAAACAGTAGTAATATGAAACAGTCATATACAATTTCCGGTATGACCTGCGAAGGTTGCAAGGCATCGGTAATGCAGGCGCTGAATTCTGTAAAGGAAATACAGCATGTGGACATTAATTTGGAAAAAGAAGAAGCTGAGATCACGTTGGTACGTGACATACCTTTAAGTGATCTTCAAAAGGCACTTTCGTCCAAATATTCGATTTCGGAGAGGAAGGAAGCAAATATATTTCAATCCGGGATGGAAGGATTAACTCCTGATACCAACAAAAGTAAGTTTCAGCAGTTGCAGCCATTATTTCTCATTTTTGCTTATATCATTGCAGCAGCATTTCTGTTGAATTATGAACTGCTGGATGTGGGAAGCTTTATGCTCGACTTCATGGGTTTGTTCTTTATAGTATTTAGCTTCTTTAAAATTTTAGACCTGAAAGGATTTCCGGATTCATTCCGAATGTACGATCCGCTGGCTAAGGCAATCCCGGTTTACGGTTGGTTGTACCCTTTTATTGAGACTGCTCTCGGACTCATGTTTCTGTTGCGTTTTGAGACAGGGACCGCTTTAATAGCGACCATAATTATCCTGGGTGTTACCACGGTTGGAGTAACCCGATCTTTACTGGGTAAGCAGAAAATAACCTGTGCTTGTTTAGGGACAGCCCTCAAACTGCCCATGACCGAGGCTACATTTATTGAAAATGCGATTATGATTCTTATGGCAATATTCATGATCATTAAAACTTTTACGATATGAAAAGGCTGGTAATGATAATGTCGTTGATCCCTGTTTGGGCCTTTGCCCAACAGCAAATCGAAGGAACTATAGTAGAACTAAACGACGAGAACAAAGTAGTGGGCCTTGAAGGGGCCAGCGTGTACTGGCTGGACACAACTGTTGGTACGATAACCGATTTTGATGGGAATTTCACAATAGACTATGAATCGGAATATGAGAAATTGGTGATAAGCTATGTAGGTTATGAAACGGATACACTTACTATTACAGAGCCCAGGGTGATAAGACACCAGCTTAGATTGAAAAGTGATTTAGGTGAAGTGGTAGTGAAATCCAGGCGGAAATCGAGTTCCACCTCCTACCTGAAGTCTCAGAATGTGATTAATGTAAGTAGTGCTGAATTGCTGAAAGCGGCATGTTGTAACCTTTCGGAAAGTTTCGAAACCAATCCGTCCATCGATGTTAATTTCGCCGATGCGGTTTCGGGGACAAGGCAAATTAAAATGTTAGGTCTTACGAGTCCGTATATTTTAATTACCACCGAAAATGTACCCTCAATCAGGGGTGCCTCTCAGGCCTACGGACTTAGTTTTATTCCAGGGACATGGGTCGAAAGCATACAGATCACAAAAGGAGCTGGAAGCGTAATAAATGGATTTGAAAGTATTACAGGGCAGATCAATGCCGAATTACAAAAACCGTCGCTTGATGACAGGCTCTTTGTGAATGCCTATGGAGGACTAAACGGAAGATTAGAGCTCAACACCCATCTCAATACTACGGTAAACGACAAATGGAGTACAGGGCTATACGTTCATGGGAATCTGAGGGATACAAAATTCGATAGAAACGACGACGGATTTTTAGATACGCCATTGGCGCAACAGATAAATGTGATGAATCGCTGGCAGTATACAGATATGGAAAAGGGTTTTGTTAGTTTTTTCAATTTTCGGTTCCTGAATGATGAGAAACAAACGGGACAACTGGATTTTGATCCCGATACAGATAAGTTCACAAGAAATGCATGGGGAAGTGAGATCGACACCCGCCGATTTGAAGTTTCCGGAAAATTTGGTTATGTAAACCCGAACATCCCGTACCAAAGTGCGGGGATTCAACTGGCGTACAGCAACCATGATCAGGAATCGTATTTTGGACTGAACCAATATGATATCACGCACCAAAGTCTTTATGCCAATGCGTTGTATAACACCATTATTGGTGACTCAAGGCATAAAATTAAAACTGGATTGAGTTTCACCTACGATTCTTATGAGGAGTTAGTAAAAACGACCAGCTATGATCGTGTAGAGAATTCAGTTGGAGCGTTCTTCGAATACGCCTATGATAATTTAGGGGATCTGAATGCGACCCTGGGAGTACGTGTAGATCAACATAACCTGCTGGGGACCTTTGTGACACCCAGGCTGCATGTGCGGTATACGCCCTGGGAGAAATCAGCAATCCGTTTTTCCGTGGGCAGAGGGAAACGTTCTGCAAATATTTTTACTGAAAACCAGAAGTTTTTCGCCTCATCCCGTGAAATTGTGATTTTAGACCAGGGTGGAGATATTTATGGATTAGATCCTGAAATAGCGTGGAATTATGGTATTTCGTATTTACAAGGGTTTAATCTCTTCGGTAGAAAAGCCGATGTTACCCTGGACTTTTATCGAACCGATTTTCAGAATCAGGTAGTAGTAGACTGGGAAAATCCACGGGAAATAGCCTTTTATAACCTGAAAGGGGATAGTTATGCCAATAACTTTCAGACAGAATTTAATTATGACATACTGGAAAATGTGGATATACGCCTGGCTTACAAGTACTTTGACGTGCGAACAACATACAGAAACGGGAAACTTGATAAACCTTTAACTCCCAATCATAGGATCTTTGCGAATGCCTCGGCCAGCACTAATATGAAGGAGAATGGTAGCCAGTGGAAATTCGATGCAACCTACAACTGGCTGGGGGAACAACGTTTTCCATCTACCGTGGGAAACCCTCAACAATACCTCCTTCCGGAATTTTCGCCTACCGTAGGAACGTTAAATATTCAGGTTACTAAAGTTTTTTCTCCTACATTTGAAATATACATAGGAGGCGAAAATATTACTAATGTTAAACAAAGTAACCCTATAGTAGCTTCTGATGCCCCGTTTGATCCGGCTTTCGACACTACCCTCGTTTATGGTCCGATCTTTGGTAGTATGTACTACTCAGGTTTACGTTTTAAAATTGAATAAGATGAAACGATTATTAGTAGTTACCCTTGTATTTTTTACAATGACCGCCATGTATGGTCAGAATAAGAACGCACGAGCCGTGATAGAAGTTGATGGTGTATGTGGTATGTGCAAGGAACGAATTGAAAAAGCAGCGATACGAACCAAAGGAGTTAAATCGGCGGTCTGGAGTATTGAAACTCACGATCTGAGCTTAATTTACGACGAACGGAAGACTAACTTAAGAACTATTCAGGGGAATATTGCGGCAGTAGGCCACGATACCAAAGCTATTAAAGCCACTGAAGAAGCTTATTTGTCGGTGCATGAATGCTGTCGATATCGTGATCTCGCGGTACAGGAAGACCATAAAAACGGTAACTAGCACTAAATTTGTATAACAAAAAAGCCTTTGCAGACGCAAAGGCTTTTTTTATATAATGCATCAATGATTACATCATTCCTGGCATTCCACCACCTCCCATTGGAGGCATTGGCGGAGTATCTTCCTTGATATCAACCAGGGCACATTCCGTAGTTAATATCATACCTGCCACAGAGGCCGCATTTTCAAGTGCAATACGAGTTACTTTCTTAGGATCTATAATCCCGGCAGATAGCATATCAACGTATTTGTCTGCTTTGGCATCGTAACCAAAATACTTTTTGCCTTCATTTACCTTATTCACTACTACGGAACCTTCTCCACCGGCATTTTCAACAATAGTGCGCAAAGGAGATTCTATCGCTCTTGCCACGATCTGGATACCTGTAGCTTCGTCCATAGTATCGGTAGTAAGCTTTTCAAGTACCGATTTCGCGCGAACAAGGGCAACTCCACCACCAGCAACAATGCCTTCTTCAACAGCTGCACGAGTTGCGTGAAGGGCATCGTCCACCCGGTCTTTTTTCTCTTTCATCTCAACCTCGCTCGCAGCACCTACATATAGTACCGCTACACCGCCGGCTAGCTTAGCCAGACGTTCCTGAAGTTTTTCGCGGTCATAGTCGGAAGTAGTGGTTTCGATCTGAGCTTTAATCTGTCCAACACGTGTCTGAATGTCGGCCTTTTTTCCGGCTCCGTTCACAATCGTTGTATTGTCTTTATCGATGGTGATGGTCTCTGCCGATCCCAGCATTTCAGGAGTTGCATTTTCAAGTGTGAAACCACGTTCTTCTGAAATCACAGTACCACCGGTAAGAATGGCGATATCCTCAAGCATCGCTTTTCTTCGGTCTCCAAAACCTGGAGCTTTTACAGCTGCTATTTTAAGAGAACCACGAAGTTTGTTCACAACCAAAGTCGCAAGAGCTTCTCCATCCACGTCTTCAGCAATGATCAACAAAGACTTTCCTTGTTGAGCAACCGGCTCGAGCACCGGTAACAGATCTTTCATCGATGAGATCTTCTTGTCGTACAACAATATCATCGGATTTTCAAGATCGGTAAGCATTTTTTCGCTGTCTGTTACGAAATAAGGAGATAAATATCCTCGGTCAAATTGCATCCCTTCCACTACATCAACATAAGTTTCCGTTCCCTTGGCTTCTTCTACAGTGATCACACCTTCTTTTCCCACTTTCTCGAAAGCCTGGGCGATCAGGTCACCAATTTGCTCATCGTTATTAGATGAGATAGCGGCAATTTGCTTTATTTTTTCGGTGGAGCTTCCAACCTTGGAAGATTGTTTTTCCAGGTCTTTAGTGATTGCCGCTACTGCCGCATCAATTCCACGTTTAAGATCCATTGGATTCGCGCCAGCTGCAACATTCTTTAATCCTTCTTTTACAATAGCCTGGGCAAGTACAGTTGCAGTTGTGGTACCGTCACCAGCGAGATCGTTGGTTTTAGAAGCAACTTCCTTCACCATTTGAGCTCCCATGTTCTCAAGTCCGTCTTCCAGTTCTATTTCTTTTGCCACGGTTACTCCGTCTTTAGTTACCTGCGGTGCACCAAATGATTTACTTATGATCACGTTTCGGCCTTTCGGACCCAGAGTTACTTTTACTGCGTTTGCCAATGCATCAACACCTCGCTTAATGCTATCCCGTGCTTCAACATCAAATTTTATATCTTTTGCCATGTTTTTTGTTTTGAATTTATACTCTCAGTTAATTTTCAGAATGTATTAAATAATCGCTAAAATATCATCTTCACGCATGATCAGGTAGTCTTTACCGTCAAGCTTTAATTCACTTCCGGAATATTTTCCATAGAGCACCAAATCACCAACCTTTACGGTCATGTCGTGATCCTTTTTGCCTTTTCCAACAGCCACAACTTTTCCCTGCTGTGGTTTTTCTTTAGCAGAATCCGGAATGTAAATCCCCGATGCAGTTTTTGTTTCGGCAGCCTGAGGTTCCACCAAAACCCGGTCTGATAGTGGTTGAATTTTTAAAGCCATTTGTATAAATTTTTATATGGTTAATTATTAGTTATTCGATTTGTCAGACTGCCTAAGGACAGAAATTATGCCAACAGCTTGAAACTGACAAATTGAAACAAAAAATGTCAGCTTCTGACAGGCTGACATTTATATATATTCATAGAGTGTGATTTTATTCTACCGGGGTTTCTCCACCGGAATTGTCTTCTTCTGTACCACCGCCAGTTGTTCCCGGATCAGGTAAAGTAGTTTCAATGCCTTCGGTATCTATAATGTCTGCGTCACTGTTCCCGCTACCACTCATGATAGAGATACTGGAGAGAAGGATTAGCGCAATCATGATGATGGCCAGTGTCCAGGTACTTTTGTCAAGAAAGTCGGTAGTCTTTTTAACACCGCCCAGTTGCTGTGTCCCTCCCCCTCCAAATGAGGAAGATAATCCTCCGCCTTTTGGATTTTGTACCATTATTACTACAACAAGTAAGAAGGCTACAAATATGATGAGTATTAAAAATATTGTAAACGTGCTCATTTTTCGTCTGTATTAATCAATTTCTTTATTGCCCGAATTTGGTCTGCAAAGAAACCACTTTTTTCGGGATATTTCAAAATTAAAATGTTATAAGCCTGTAAGGCCTTTTTATAGTTTTTTTGCTGTACATAAACTCTCGCTAAAGTCTCGGTCATAAGAGTTTCCGGAGTTTGCGTAAAAGCCTTGGCGAGATTTTTTTTCTTTTCTCCGCGGCGTTCAGGTTCTATCTTAGGGTTGTCCTGGATAAACTTTTCAATTAGTTCAAACTTGCGCGCCTTTTTGTTCTGTTCTTTTTTACCGGGATCCTCTTCCCTTTTTACGGGAACTGCTTTGGTTAATTTCAACCATTCACCGAACGAATGACTGTCTTCTTTTTCGAATTCAAGGGGTTTATCCCTATCCAATGATACATCCAATGATTTTTCGACTGCCGGTGCCCCGGGATCTTCAACAAGGTTTTCTACCGATGCCAGCTTACGTTCGAAAAGATCCGGGTTCAGGATGGCCTCCGCCTTCTTCATCTCGGCTTTCAACTGTTTTTCTATTTCAAGGCTAACCTGTTCCGTCACATCTTCAGAGGTGACTTCAATCTCATTCACCGAAGGATCGTGTTGTTTTATCTTCTCGGAAATTGCATTCTGCACAAATTCTTCCGACGTAATATATTCGAACAAAATATCCCGGTCTGTTGTATAAGCGGCGGTTTTTCGCAACGCATCATTATATCGGTAGCTATTCCGGTTCTTCAAGGCCTTAAGCTGAAGCGCCCTGGCACTCTGAAAATAAGGATAGGCCGCAATCACACCTTCCAACTCTTCCATGTGTTGGTCTTCAATGTTTTGTGGCTTGTCCAGCAGATATGTATACGTTTCTGTGTTCAAAAAATCACCAATTGGCCAGTGATGCATTAAATACATCCTGGGAAATACGTTCAAAAATTACAGCAAGGGCGTCATCGAGTCGGGAACCGGTTAACTGTGTCCCTCCTGCGTAATCGAAATAAAATGAAAATCGTTGCTCAAAGTCCTTTTCCGAGTCATCTGCGTTAAAGAACCGGACATTTATTGCTACCGTAAGCCTGTTCTCTGCGGCCGTACTTTGAGAGGTCGCAGTAATGGGAGCGGTATAGAATTGAACGATCTCACCTTCGTAAGTGAGGTCGCCATTATTATTTACCAGATCCAGGCTGGTTTGATTCAGGATGAGGTCCTGAAGTAATATTGTAAAATCTCTGGCAATACCCGGTTCAACAAGGGGTGCCTGATTCTGAAAGAAGTTCACCTGGAAGGTCTCGGCATCTCCCGTATCCGCACCTGTGAATGAATAATTAACCTTACAGCCCTGAAGAATCAGGATCATTGTGACAAGGGTAACTATGGTAGTGAGGTTCTTCTTCATATGTTCTTACAGTAAATAACTGCGAGCTTATAAGTTATATTGTTTTATTTTTCGATACAGCGTCCGTTCTGAAATACCGAGTTCTTCCGCGGCATCTTTTCGTTTGCCATGATATTTCTCCAGAGATTTCTTTATCAGTTCCAATTCCTTTTCCTGAAGTGAAAGATTTTCTTCTTCTTCGATCTCCTCGGCGAAATCGTAGTTGGCATGATTGGTTTCTGAAGCAGATTCGGGAATACTAACTACTTCTACACTCGAATCGGCAGGGCGATCATCCACGATAGTTGAAAGATGTTGTTCGTGTATTTTTTCTTCGGAATAGATCTTGTCTATTAAGGACGACTGTTCCTCCTGAACGTCGGAAACATTACCACTCTTCATAAGTTCCATGGTAAGTTTTTTCAAGTCGTTCACATCACGCTGCATATCGAACAATACTTTATATAATATTTCGCGTTCACTGCTAAAGTCACTGTCGCGCTTTTTGTCGCCTACAACCGCCGGGAGGGTCGCACCCATGTCCGGCAGGTAATTTCGCAAGGTCTGGTACGCGATATTTCTATCCGCTTCCAGCACCGACAACTGTTCTGCTACATTTCGCAACTGACGGATATTTCCACTCCAGCGATATTGCTGCAGTAACGATACGGCATCATCCTCAAGACGTACTGTTGGCATTTTATATTTCTGAGCAAAATCGGAGGCGAACTTCCGGAACAGCAGATGAATGTCCTCGGCTCGTTCACGAAGAGGAGGTAAATGAATATCCACTGTACTTAGCCGGTAATACAGATCTTCCCTGAATTTCCCTTTCTCTATGGCTTCTATCATATTCAGGTTGGTCGCCGCTACGATACGGACGTCTGTCTTCTGTGTTTTGGAGGAACCTACTTTTAAGAACTCACCGTTCTCCAATATCCTTAATAATCTAACCTGGGTGGGAAGGGGAAGTTCTCCAACTTCATCGAGGAAGATGGTACCGCCATCGGCTACTTCAAAGTAACCACTACGTGTAGCGGTTGCTCCCGTAAAGGCTCCTTTTTCGTGACCAAATAATTCACTGTCGATGGTACCTTCGGGTATAGCACCGCAGTTCACCGCGATGTATTTGCCGTGTTTTCTATGCGATAAGGAATGTATGATCTTAGGTATACTTTCCTTTCCCACACCGCTTTCCCCGGTGACCAGCACCGAGATGTCGGTAGGGGCCACCTGTATCGCTTTTTCTATGGCGCGATTCAGTTTAGGGTCGTTCCCTATAATTCCAAATCGTTGTTTTATTGCTTGTACGTTTTGCATAGTTTATTTCTATTCAGCATAATCAACCGCAACACCTAAAAGAGTCGCACTGGTACAATCTTCCACCTTTACCATTACCAGGTCGCCCACCTTATAATTTTCCTTCGGAAATACGGCCACTGTATTATATTGAGTGCGACCGCTCCAGTGCTGGTCGCTTTTCTTTGATTCCTTTTCGATAAGCACCTCTAAGGTCTTGCCTACAAACTTTTTGGTTCTATAGGCACTGTGCATTAACTGAAGATCCACGATCTCGGTCAATCTGCGTTTCTTCACATCCAGCGGGATATCATCTTCAAGTTTACGCGCTGCCGTGGTACCTGGCCGTTCAGAATACATAAACATGAAACCGAAATCGTACTTCACATATTCCATCAATGAAAGTGTCTCCCGGTGGTCTTGTTCAGTCTCTGTAGGGAAACCGGTAATAATATCCTGCGAAATAGCACAGTCCGGAATGATCTCCCATATCTTATTAATGAGTGCGATATATTCCTCGCGTGTATGCTGGCGATTCATTTCTTTTAATATTCTGGTACTGCCACTTTGCACCGGAAGATGAATATAATTGCAAATGTTTTTATGTTTCGCCATACTGTGCAGCACGTCCTCGGTCATATCCTGCGGATTACTGGTTGAGAAGCGAATCCTCATATGAGGCTGGGCCGTTGCTACCATATCCAGAAGCTGTGCAAAATTTGTAGCAGTTGCCTTCTGAATTTCCGAAGCATTCTTAAAATCTTTCTTCAAGCCGCCGCCATACCATAAATAACTATCCACATTTTGCCCTAGAAGTGTGATCTCCATATAACCCTTTTCGGCCAGGTCGTTTACTTCGGTTAGGATACTTTGCGGATCCCTGCTGCGCTCGCGGCCTCGTGTAAAAGGCACGACACAAAATGTACACATATTGTCACAGCCCCGGGTAATGCTCACAAAAGCGGTCACTCCATAGCCACCCAATCTAACAGGAGCTATATCCCCGTAAGTTTCTTCTTTCGAAAGGATCACATTTACAGCATCCCGGCCGGCTTCCACTTCTTCCAATAAGTTTGGCAGGTCCTTATAGGCATCGGGGCCAACAACCATATCAACGATCTTCTCTTCTTCCAGGAACTTGCTCTTCAACCGTTCGGCCATACAACCCAGAACGCCCACCTTCATTTTAGGATTGGTGCGCTTAACTGCATTGTATTTTTCCAGCCGTTTACGAACGGTTTGTTCGGCCTTATCCCGAATCGAACAGGTATTTACTAATACGAGATCTGCCTCTTCGAGTATTTTAGTGGTGTTATAGCCCTGCTTTGCAAGAATAGAGGCTACTATCTCACTGTCACTGAAGTTCATTTGACAGCCATAGCTTTCGATAAATAACTTACGTGTATTGCCATTGGTTGCCTCAAGAACCAATGCTTCGCCCTGCTTGTTTTCGTCTATAATCTTTTCTTCCATGTACTTTGCAATCCCTTGCCGGTTCTTTGATCAATGAACGTGCAAAGATACGATTTAATTCTAAAATATGTCAAAATGGCAGGTTACTTTTTTGTACTTTTAACGACACATAGAAAACAACCAAAATCATGGAACATCCTATATTTCAGAAAATTGATGCCTCAAAAAAAGTCGATTTCGGCGATGTACTTACCAATAGTTATAATTTGTTCTTAAAAGTCTGGCAACAGGGTGCGATGCATACGCTCATCATGATGTTATTTGTTATTCCGTTCATAATCCTGGTGTATGTGCCTGTGATTTACATGTCTTATGCATCCAACCGGTATTATGATCCGTATTATTACGATTACGGACCTGATTATGGAATGGCTGGCGACAATTGGCTCCCTTTTATGATCATATACTTTATCGTGCTTTTCGTATTGATCATTATTATGCAATCTGTTTCCCTGGGAGTAATGGCTCACTTCTATAAGGTGTGCAAGATTGTGGATTTGGAAACCGGGGAGGATGAAGGCGGTTATTTCGATTACTTCAAAAACGGAGGTTTTATGAAGATCTTCGTACTATCCCTGGCTACCTTTGGAATTGCCGTTGCGGCTATATTGCTGTGTTATCTACCCATATTCTATGTCATGGTTCCGCTTCAGCTAATGTTACCCATTTTTGCTTTCAATCCGAAGCTTTCGGTGAGTGATATAGTAAAGGCGGCTTTTAAACTGGGCCACAAACACTGGATCTATGTTTTCGGGTTGATACTAATTGCAGGGAACGTAGCACAACTAGGTATTTTCTTGTGTATTATAGGAATCATTTTCACAGCTTGTATTGCATATTTGCCCATCTATTTTTTCTACAGGGACACGGTAGGTTTCGATGATACTCCTGCTTCGGAAACAACCTTGACGGAGTAGCGAAACTTTTCTTATTTGCCCGTTAATAAGGGGTTAAAATTTTGTACTGAAAAGTTCGGTTTAAAAAATTCGTATACTTTTGTAGTCCAAAAAAATAGAGAATGGCAAAGAATTTAGTGATTGTTGAGTCCCCCGCGAAAGCCAAAACCATAGAGAAGTTTCTTGGAAAAGATTTTAAGGTTACTTCCAGTTTTGGACATATTGCGGATCTGCCTTCCAAGGAGCTAGGCGTTGACGTTGATGGGGATTTTACACCTAAATATATAGTATCACCCGATAAGAAAAGTTTGGTGAAGGATTTGAAGGCCATGGCGAAGAAAGCAGATATGGTTTGGCTGGCAAGTGATGAGGATAGGGAAGGAGAGGCCATAGCCTGGCACCTTGCAGAGGAGCTGGACCTTAAGGATGATAATACCAAAAGGATCGTATTTCACGAGATCACAAAATCGGCCATATTGAAAGCCATCGAGAATCCTCGCAAGATCGATTACAACCTTGTTAATGCACAACAGGCACGACGGGTGCTGGACAGATTGGTGGGTTATGAGTTGTCACCTGTTTTATGGCGCAAAGTAAAAGGAGGGCTTTCGGCAGGGCGAGTACAGAGTGTAGCCGTCCGTCTAATTGTTGAGCGGGAACGCGAGATAGAGTCTTTTACACCCGTTGCTTCATACCGCATCGATGCGGAGTTTGTCACAACTTCTGGCAGTAAGTTTAAAGCTAAACTGCCCAAGAACTTCGAAACAGAAGCTGAAGCGCGGGCGTTTCTTGGGAAGAACATCAACGCCACTTATAATGTCGCCGACCTTGTTAAAAAGCCGGCCAAAAAATCCCCGGCACCCCCTTTTACGACTTCAACACTACAGCAGGAAGCTTCAAGAAAGTTATATTTTTCAGTTGGTAAGACCATGACTATAGCGCAACGTTTATACGAGGCCGGTCTTATTACCTATATGAGAACGGATAGTGTGAATCTTTCCAACGATGCCAGGAATGCGGCCCAAAAAGCTATCGAAGCATCATTCGGAAGTCAATACAGTAATCCGAGAAACTATAAAGGTAAAGCCAAAGGGGCTCAGGAAGCTCATGAAGCCATTCGGCCTACAGATATGTCACGACAGTCTATCGACGGCGACAGGGATCAGGAGCGGCTGTATGATCTTATTTGGAAAAGAACCATTGCCTCCCAGATGAGCGATGCGCAATTGGAAAGAACTAACGTTAAGATTGGAGTTCATGCTCAGGAAAGTGTTTCTGAACAATTTGCGGCTAATGGGGAAATGATAAAATTTGACGGATTTCTGAAAGTATATCTTGAAGGAACCGATTTAGAGGAAGAAGAACAGGATGGGATGTTGCCTAACCTGGTTATAGGAGATGCCCTTCTAAATAAATATATTACGGCAACGCAGCGATATTCAAGGCCTGCATACCGATATACGGAAGCTTCGCTTGTGAAACAACTCGAAGAATTGGGAATTGGGCGTCCTTCGACCTATGCACCTACTATTTCTACTATTATAAGCAGGAACTATGTGGAAAAAGGAACGATTGATGGTACTGAACGAAAATATCTACAGCTTACGCTGGAAGATTCAGAATTGAAAGACAAGGTACTCTCGGAAACCGTGGGTAGTGATAAAGGTAAATTGGTGCCAACGGATATTGGGATGATCGTAAATGATTTCCTTGTGGAGCACTTTGGAAACATACTGGATTATAATTTCACTGCCAAGGTGGAAGAGGATTTCGATGATATTGCCGACGGAAAGGAAGAGTGGACGCAGATGATGAAGGATTTCTATACCAAATTCCATCCACATGTGGAGGATGTGCAGGAAAATGCCGAACGCGAAAGTGGCGAGCGTATCCTGGGTGAGGATCCTGAAACCGGTAAACCAATCCTGGTACGATTAGGAAAATTTGGCCCAATGGCGCAAATCGGAGCACCGGATGATGATGAAAAGAAGTTTGCCAGCCTTAGGCCTGATCAGCAGTTACACCTGGTGACTTTCGAGGAAGTCCTCGACCTATTTAAACTGCCGAAGACACTGGGAATATATGAAGGCGAGGAAATAGAGGTAAACAATGGTCGTTACGGCCCTTATGTGCGCTTTGGCAAAAAGTTTATTTCCTTACCACGGGGAATGGATCCGCTGGATGTCACCATGGACGATGCGAAGGTCATGATCGATGAGAAGAAAAAAGCGGATGCTCCTATATATATGTATGAAGGATTACCAGTTCAAAAAGGGAAAGGAAGATTTGGACCCTTCATCAAATGGAACAATATGTTCATCAATGTGAACAAGAAATACGACTTCGATAATCTGTCCGATGCGGATATTATAGAACTCATTGAAGACAAAAAACAAAAAGAGATCGATAAGCTTATCAATGAATGGCCGGATGAAGGCATACGCATTGAAAAGGCACGATGGGGTAGGTTTAATTTAATTAAAGGGAAAACGAAAGTTGAGTTACCAAAGACTACCAAGGCGGATAAGATCACATTAGATCAGGCCAAGGAAATGCTCGATAAAAAAGCTCCTAAGAAGAAAACCACCCGGAAGAAGAAAACTACGACCAAGAAAAAATGATAGAATTTCTTTCCCCCGTTTCCAAGCAGGTTTTGGCTCACCGTGAGATCTTACCCGAGGGTGTTCTTGGAAAACAAATAAAGATACATACGAAAGCAGGATCGCTTCCTGCAATTGACAAGGCTGGATTTGCCCTCCTGGGCATCCTGGAGAACAGGAAGGATGTCGACTATCTTGGAGGGGATATATCTTTGGATTCATTCAGAAAGGCATTATACGGGCTCTATCCGGGCAACTGGAACAGAGTGATCGTGGATCTGGGCGATATTGAAAAAGGAGATACGGTAGAAGACTCCTATTTTGCGGTGCGGACAGTCGTGGAAGCTTTACTGAAGAAAAATATCATACCTATAATATTAGGAGGTAGCCAGGATGTAGGGTATGCCCAATACCGGGCCTATGATTCTTTAGGGAATATGGTTAATATGGTGAATGTAGATACTAACTTCGACCTGGGAGATGCCGAAAAGCCTATATCCAATAAATCATATGTAGGAAAGATCATCGTGGACAAACCCTACAATCTCTTTAACTACAGTACGTTAGGGTATCAGTCGTATTTCAATTCTCCGGCTGAGATCGCTTTAATGGAGAAATTATACTTCGATGCTTATCGTTTGGGTGAAGTAACCGCCGATATTACGGTTGTTGAGCCCATTATGCGTGATGCGGATTTCGTAATGCTGGACGTAGCGGCAATAAAAAGCGCCGAATTGAGTTATAAGAGCAACAAAAGCCCCAATGGCTTCGACGGAAGGGAAATTTGTGCAATAGCGCGCTATGCTGGTATCAGTAATCGTGTGAGTTCTTTTGGTGTTTATGAGCTTAAGGACTATAAGGATGCTGAAAGCGGCGCTATGCTGGTTGCACAAATACTGTGGTATTTCATAGAAGGTGTGAATTTTAGGATCACCGATGAAGATTTCAGTAATGAAAATGAATATACTACGTATAAAGTACCTATAGACGACGAAATTCTTGTTTTTAAAAAGAGCGTAAAAACAGGAAGATGGTGGATAGAATTACCATTTATTTCGAATGTCAATAATAAATTAAAAAGAAGAACGTTATTACCTTGCACTTATGGCGAATATTTAGGTGCGACGAATCAGGAAATTCCTGAAAGGTGGTTTAAAGCCCGCCGAAAGAATGAGGTATAATCCAACAAACTAAGTAAAACAGGGTTTAAGGGTTTTTTAAGAAAATTGTTGTTTTTTTAAATATTTATAAATAGGTTTACGCCCTTGAATCTCGAAAATTTAACCTAAATACCTATGAAGAAGCTAATTGCATTAACTGCGATCGTTGCCTTTTTATTCAGTTGTAACTCCGGTGATCGGGGTGAACTTGTTGGAGCGAAAGGCAAGAAATGGTACCCTCAAAAACCGTACGGAATGACGCTTATCCCAGGTGGATCTTTCATCATGGGTAAGTCTGATGACGATTTCGTAGCGGTCAATGATGCCCCAACTAAAACTGTGACGGTTCGTTCATTCTATATGGACGAGACTGAAATTACCAATTCCGAGTACAGACAATTCGTTGAGTGGGTCCGTGATTCCACGGTACGCCTGAAGTTAGCTATACTTGCTGACGAGGTAGGTGCAACCCCTGGTGACGAAGGTATTGGTGAATTCGCATTTGTGGATCAGGAAAATGAAGAAATGACTCCTTACGAGCAGTATATGTACGATAACTACTATGGGCTTGGTGAGGACTTTTATGCTGGCAGAAAGATCAATAATGATGTTGATCTTATCTGGGATACCGGCGAATATCCGGATGAGTACTATTCTGAGGTTATGGATACCATGTATATCCCTGCTGAGGAAGCGTATAACGGACAGCGTACAATTGACGTTGATAAACTGAAATTCCAATATACTTATATGGATATTCAGGCTGCAGCACGTGCGAAAGGAAAACAAAGAAAAGACTTTATAAAGAAGGAAGAGATCCAGATATATCCAGACACTACGGTTTGGATTAAAGATTTCAACTATTCTTATAACGAGCCTATGCATAACGATTATTTCTGGCATGAGGCTTATGGAGAATATCCTGTGGTAGGAGTGAACTGGAAGCAGGCGAAAGCCTTCTGTGCCTGGAGAACTCTATACAAGAATGCATATCAGAAATCAAGAAGGCGCAACCACGTAAACTCATTCAGACTTCCAGGTGAAGCCGAGTGGGAATATGCGGCACGTGGCGGATTGGAATCTGCGACCTTCCCATGGGGTGGGCCGTACGCAAAGAATGACCGAGGATGTTTCATGGCGAACTTCAAGCCTTTACGTGGTGACTATGCCGCTGACCAGGCTTTATATACTGTAGAAGCGGATGCTTACGAACCGAATGATTACAACCTATACAATATGGCAGGTAATGTTTCGGAATGGGTAGCATCATCTTACGATCCCGCTTCTTACAATTACACATCTACAATGAACCCTAATGTGAATGACGACGAGAACATGCGTAAAGTAGTTCGCGGAGGTTCGTGGAAAGACGTTGCTTACTTCCTACAGGTAAGTACACGTGACTACGAATACGCCGATTCAGCTCGTAGCTATATCGGATTCAGAACTGTTCAGGACTATATGGGTACAGATGTAGTTTTAAATCAAAATTTTGGAGACGCCAGATAAGCGTTTCATCTAAAAATTCAAATCTTAACTTAACTTAACTTAATTAAACTATTGTATTATGGCACAATCAAAATCATCTAAAAAGTTATTTAACATGGCCTATGGCCTTGGAGCTTCTATTGTAATCCTGGGAGCCTTGTTTAAAATCCTTCACTGGGAAATAGGACCCCTTAACGGTGGATTGCTTTTGGCAATCGGTCTTATTACCGAGGCGATCATTTTCGCTATCTCAGCTTTCGAGCCGGTAGAGGATGATTTAGACTGGTCTTTGGTATATCCTGAATTAGCAGGAGGCAAAGGAACGCTTAAAGGTAAAAAAGAAGAGCCTGAAGATGCTCAGGGATTATTGTCTAAGAAATTAGATGAGATGCTTAAAGGAGCAAAAATCGATTCAGAATTAATGACTAGCCTTGGTGATAGTATCCGTTCTTTCGAAGGAGCTGCAAAAAGTATGGCCCCTACTGCCGAAGCTATGAATTCGACTAAGAAGTATAGTGAGGAAATGGCATTAGCTGCCGCTCAAATGGAATCACTAAACAGTCTTTACAAAGTTCAGGTAGAATCTACCAGCCGTCAGGCAGAAGTGAACGAACGTGTTGTTGAGAACGCAGAACAACTAAAAGCTCAGATGGAGCATTTGGCTACTAACCTATCTTCATTGAATGGAGTTTATGGTGGTATGCTTTCTGCAATGGGAGGGAAAAACTAAGGTTTTCCTAAACCAATTTATTAATCTTAAACAGCATTAAAAATGGCACAAGGAAAACTATCCCCGCGGCAAAAGATGATTAACCTGATGTATCTGGTTTTCATCGCTATGCTAGCGCTGAACATGTCCAAAGAGGTATTATCCGCTTTCGGGCTACTAGATAAGAAGATTGAGGAGAGTAATGTCGCTACGGCAGCTAGGAATAACGCTTTTATGGAAAGCCTGGCTACTAAAGCTACCGATGCTCCTGAACAATACGCTGCTCTTAAAGCGAAAGCCGATGAGGTAAGTACGATTTCACAAGAACTTGATACATATCTCGAAGGCATCAAAACCCAGATGATGGGTACGCTTAAACCTGAAGATGCAACCGATTATGAAGTACAGGACAAGCCTGACTTCCTTGATCGACGTTTCTTCAAAGGTTCTAACCTGAAACCTGAAGGACAGGAATTCATCGAAAAGATCGATAAGTATCGCAACGAAATGGTTGCTGTACTTGGAGATTCATTGTATCCGGATATTAAAGAATCTATCCTCGCAAACTTCTCAACAGCCCCTGTTCAGAATCGCGATGGAAAGAGTATAGACTGGATCAATTATAATTTCGAAGGATTCCCACTCATCGCTTCAAAAACGAAGCTAACCCAGATTCAGGCAGATATAAAGACGACAAAGAGTGAATTACTAGGTAAAATGCTTTCTGGTGTGCAAACCGAGGCATTGGCACTTAAAAACTATGAGTCGTTCATGACAGTGAAGAAAACCGCTTTCTATCCGGGAGAAACCTTCGATGGTTCTATTATCCTGGGTCGTGTGGATCCTAATACGATCCCTAAGCGTGAAGAACTTACTTTGGATGGCCGTAAGCTTGAAAGAGATAAGGACTATACCATAGATGGAGGACGTATCGTTCTTAAGGTTGGTGCCGGAAGTCCCGGTGACCACAAGATAGAAGGTACACTTTTCTACGGTGAAGAAGGTGATGAGACTGAAGTACCTGTGGAGACTGGTTTCGCAACTATCTCGAAGCCAAATGCCGCGGTTATCTCAGCAGACAAGATGAACGTTGTTTATCGTGGTGTTGAAAACCCAATGACGGTTTCTATCCCTGGTATTCCGGATAATAAGGTAAGTGCTTCTGGTACTGGATTATCAAAAGTAACCGGTAGTAAGTACGTTATGCGTCCGGGTGGAGGTAGAGAAGTGAATATTTCTGCTTCTGGAACACTTCCTGACGGACAGCGAGTAAATACTACTTCTGTATTCCGTATCAAAGATATTCCACGTCCAACGGGAACTATCCGGGGTGAAGATGGAAACGGTGGTTGTGTTCGTATGCAACGTCAGGGTCTTGAGATCGCTAGTATCGGAGCTATACTTCCGGACTTCGATTTCGATATCAACCTGAACGTTACCGGATTTAAGTTTAAAGTATCCGGTCAGCCAACAGTTGTTGTAGGTGGTAGAAGAATGAATGCTCAGGCCAAAGGAGCTCTTAGAAGAGCCAAAAGAGGTGAAACTGTGCAGATATTTGATATTACTGCGAACATCGCTAACAACTCAGGATATAAGCTGAAGAAGATATCTCCGGTTTGTATCGAGTTAACAAACTAAGATTAAAATAAAGAATATGAGCTTTAAAAATGTTGTTTTATGTGGTTTAGGACTTTTGCTGGGAGCATTCACTGCTAATGCGCAGTTGAATGTTTTGAATGCCAAAACTCCTGAGGACATAGGTAAAAAAACGCAAGCGCAAATTGCCTATGACAATGACGAACCATTACCATATGGTTACACAGATGAACGTGATGTTTTATGGTCCAGAACAGTATGGGAGATCATCGATCTTGATGAACGTGTGAACTTTCCGCTGTACTACCCTATCGACACGAACAACATTGGTGCAGAACGCCGTTCGTTGTATGATGTATTGGTTAAAAACATCAAGAATGGGAACATTGAAGATGTATACTCTGATTCATATTTTACTGAAAAGCGTACACTGAAAGATATCGAGGCATCACTAATATACAGTGATACAACCGACGTAGGTATCGATCAGTACAACGCGGAAGGTAAAGTAGATGAGGAATACATTCGAAAGTTCGCTCTGGATGCTGGTGATGTTGAAGAATGGAGAGTTCGCGGGATCTGGTACCTTGATAAGCGTCAGGGTGAGTTGAAATACAGATTAATAGGTCTGTGTCCTGTTGCGAACGAAGCACGTTCTAAAGCTTTCCCCGATGACAATATCGATAGTAAAGTTGAACTTTTCTGGGTTTGGTTCCCTGGAGCACGTGAAGTGCTTCACAATGCCAAGGCCTTTAACAGGAGGAATACTTCACAACCGATATCATACGATCATTTGTTGAATTCGCGACGATTTGGCGCCCTTGTCTATAAAGAAGACAATGTTCAGGGTGACAGAGCAGTTAACGAATATATAAACGACAATGCATTGATGCAGTTATTGGAATCAGATAGAATTAAAGAACAAATCAGAAATATCGAGATTGATTTGTGGAACTATTAATAGTTTCAATACAATAGGTATTTAGGCCCTCCGTTGCATAAAGCTTCGGAGGGTTTTTGCTTTAATTTCCAACTCTTACTTTTTCTTCCGTACCTTTTACAGAAAAGGATTATTCTATAAAAATTTCAAGCTCGAGATTTCGCCTGCCTTCGTATCTTTAACCAAAGCAATTTACATTGAAACATAAATATTGAAACAGGTCGATTATATCATAGTTGGTTTAGGGATTGCCGGGATTACCGCGTGTGAACGTCTTGATGAGCTGGGAAGATCCTTTGTTGTGTTTGACCCTGGTGTAATGAATGCCACCGGCACAGCCGGCGGAGTTGTAAACCCTGTCGTCTTAAAAAGATTCACACCTGCATGGAGGGCACCGGAATTTATAGAAGTTGCCAAACCTTTTTATCGCAGATTAAATGATACATTGAAAGGCCGGTTTCTCGATAATAAACCCCTGTATAGAATTTTTGCAAATGCTCAAGAACAGAATGATTGGATGGTTGCCAGTGATTCTCCTGTACTAGTTCCTTTTCTGTCAGCGGAGGTTGTAACCAATAGGTATCCTAATGTACAGGCACCATTCGGATATGGAGAGGTACATAATTCATTCCATATAGATACGGTTTCTATGATTCGCGCCTATAGAGATTACCTTCTGTCATCCGGCCGATTGATGAGTGAAAAATTCGATTTTGAAAAACTACAGACTTCCTCCGGTGAACATCACTATGGAGATCATTTGGCAAAGTATATTATTTTTTCAGAAGGTTCGTCTGTAATTGATAATCCGAAATTCACGTATGGCTGCCTTATTCCCAAAAAGGGTGAGTACCTGGTGATCAGATCGAAGGACCTGAAGTGTGATGCAATACTTAAAGGACCTTTTTTTATGATTCCCTTAGGCGATGATCTGTACCAGGTTGGTGCTACCTTTGCCCATGGTGACTTCTCTAGAGATAGTACAGAACAAGGTAAGGCAATGTTGGAAAAAGCGGTAATGAAAATGATAATTTGTGATTTTGAGATCGTAGATCAGACCTATGGCATGCGTCCAACGATTAAGGATCGACGGCCCATTTTAGGATCGATAAAAGGTGATGGTGTGTTCTTTTTTAACGGGCTCGGTACACGTGGATTGCTAATGGCTCCTTTACTCTCGAAATGGCTGATTGATCATATAGATAATGATGTTGATTTACCTTCGGAAGTTGACATAAAGCGGTTTGAATCTTAGCTGGCTTTTTCGGGATCGAATTTAAAGAAGAAATTGATCCAGATATTTCGCGACAATCGAAGAATTACGGGTAAAAAGAACACAAGTGTACCTGTAATTACAAGGAATGAATTAAGCCTCCCCAGATTCAGCAAGAAAAATGAGATGATAAAAGCAGCAACTGCAAAGGCGATCCCCACACCATAACTTACATACATGGCACCATAAAAGAAAGAAGGTTCTATCTTAAATTTTGTGTCGCAATGTGAACATCGTTCATGCATCTTAAGCGTTTCTGATAGCAGGTAGGGATTTTTGTTTTTATAAAGGTCACCATTATGGCAAACAGGGCACTTACCTTTGAAAATACTATAGAGTTTTGTTCCCTTCATAAGATTTTTTTGCTGCGTCAAAATTAAGCATCTTTGCACAATTCAATTGTTACAATTGTTACAAAAATGATCAACATTCACAATTTGTCGGTTTCCTTTCAGGGGGATTACCTTTTCGAGGGTATTACTTTTCAGCTTACTCCAGGAGACAGGGTGGGCCTTGTGGGAAAAAATGGGGCGGGGAAGTCGACTCTTCTTCGGATCATTGCTGGGGAACAGGAATATGACGAAGGGCAGATCGCTACCGATAAAAAAGTGACTATTGGATTCCTGAAGCAGGACATCGATTTTACCAAAGGAAGAACCGTGCTGGAGGAGGCTTATGAAGCGTTTTCGGAAATAAAGACTCTTGAGAAGAAGCTGGAATCGATTACAATGGAAATGTCCGAACGTACCGATTATGAGAGTGAAAGTTATCACCAGCTAATGGTCGATATGAATGAACTGCAGCATCAGTATGAAATAATAGGAGGTTATAATTATCAGGGTGATACAGAACGCATTCTCAAAGGACTTGGATTCATAAGAGAAGATTTCAATATGCCAACCGATACCTTTTCAGGAGGATGGCGAATGCGGATCGAATTAGCGAAGTTGTTACTTCAGAATAATGATATTTTATTGCTGGATGAGCCTACAAATCACCTCGATATCGAATCTATTCTTTGGCTTGAAGAATTTCTGAATAACTATGCAGGCGTGGTGATGCTGGTTTCTCACGACCGAATGTTTCTCGATAATATTACAAACCGAACTATTGAGATATCCCTGGGTAAAATTTACGATTACAACCAACCTTACACGAAATACCTGGCGTTGAGGCATGAGTTAAGAACACAACAGTTAGCCACGCAAAAGAATCAGCAGAAACATATTGAGCATACTGAAAAACTCATTGAAAAATTCAGGGCAAAAGCCAGTAAAGCGACCATGGCTCAATCCCTCATAAAGAAATTAGATCGGATTGAACGCATAGAAGTTGACGAAGATGATACTGCAGTGATGAGTTTGCGTTTCCCTGTTTCAGTGAATCCGGGAAAAGTAGTGATAGAAGCGGAGAACATTTCGAAGCACTATGGTGACAACCATGTTCTATCGGGCATTGATCTGTTCGTGGAGCGTGGAAGTAAAATTGCCTTTGTAGGACAGAACGGCCAGGGGAAATCCACCCTTGCCAAGATCCTGGTAAACGAGATAGATCATAAAGGCAGCGTGAAATTAGGGCACAATGTCCAAATTGGGTATTTCGCTCAGAACCAGGTGGATTACCTTGAAGGGAGTAAAACGGTTGAAGATACCATGCTGGATGCTGCCGATGAGAAAACACGGCCTAAAGTTCGGAATATGCTGGGTGCTTTTCTATTTCGAGGCGATGAGGTTGATAAATACGTGAAAGTACTGTCGGGAGGAGAGCGAAACAGGCTGGCGTTGGCCAAACTACTGTTACAGCCCTTCAATGTGCTGGTGATGGATGAACCTACCAATCATCTCGACATGAAGTCGAAAAACGTTCTTAAAGATGCTCTGAAGAGTTTTGGAGGCACGTTGATCGTCGTATCCCACGATCGCGATTTTCTCCAGGGATTGAGTAATAAGGTATACGAATTCAAAGATCGTAAGATTAAGGAATACCTGGGAGATATAGATTATTTCCTGGAGCAGAGAAACCTTCAGAATTTGAGAGAGGCGGAAAGGCGATCTGAAGTCGCAGAATCGGTCAAAGTGAAGACTTCAAGTGGAAAAGAGGACTACGAACAACAAAAGAAACGCAAATCTCTTCAGAATAAACTAAGCAAAGTAGAAAGCGAGATCAACAAACTTGAAAGAGAGATTAAAGAGATCGACATCGAACTTCAGATAAATTATAATGAGACTATCGCTCGGGAGAATTTCTTCGATAACTATCAGCAGCGGAAGCAGAACCTGGACAAATTGATGCAGGAATGGACGTCGATATCGGAGCAGCTGGACTCTTTCGCATGATATTTATGACTTTTTTAACTCCTAATCGAATAGGGAGTTCATAGCTTTGTTAGCTATTGGTCAACCAATATTCAACTAAAACCATCCATATGCGTAAAGCGATCCTCACCATATTAGGATTTGCGATTATAGTTCTTTCAGTTTTTGGAGCTATTGCCATTGTGAAAAGCAACAAACGACAGCGTCCACGTCCACAAAAGATTGTTAAAACAGTATTTGTAGACACGGTCCGAAACGGTATTGTTCCAATTTCTATAAAAGCGAACGGAAATCTAGTTGCCAAACGACGTCTGGAAATCTATTCTGAAGTTCAAGGAGTTTTAAGAACGGGTGCCAAGTTATTTAAACCGGGACAGAAATACCGAAAAGGGGAGTTGCTTTTAAGTTTGAATGCATCCGAATTCTATGCCACAGTGCAATCGCAAAGGAGCAACCTCTATAACCAGATAGCGGCTATAATGCCCGATTTACGCCTTGACTATCCGGAGGCCTTTGATAAATGGCAGAACTATCTCAATGATTTTGATGTAAACAGCTCGCTCGCTCCATTACCGGTTAGTACTTCAGAAAAAGAGACCTTTTTTATTAATGGAAGGAATATCACCACTAGCTACTACAATATTAAAAACCTGGAGCAACGCCTTTCCAAATATCGGATTACAGCACCTTTCGAAGGAATTCTTACAGAAGCACTGGTAACCGAAGGATCCCTGGTTCGTCCCGGTCAGAAGCTCGGCGAGTTTATTGATACGGGTGTATACGAATTACCAGTAGCAGTAAATAAAGAATATGGCGATCTTCTTGAAGTTGGGAAGAAAGTTACTTTGAGAACTTTGGACAACCTCAATGAATACAGTGGTATCGTGAGCAGGATCAATGGGAATGTTTCTGTAAGCTCCCAGACCATTGATGCCTTTATTGAAGTAAAGGATGAAAAATTAAGAGAGGGTGTCTATCTCGAGGCAAACCTGCAGGCAAAGGAGGAAGCGGATGCTATATCAATAAGTAGAAATCTCCTTCAGGGGGATGATAAGGTTTTTACTGTTAAGGATTCTATATTGGATCTGCTTGATGTGAATCCGGTCTATTTCTCGGATAAGACCGTTGTCGTGAAGGGAATTCCGGATGGAAGCCTGATTCTTAATAAACCGGTTCCCGGAGCATATGCGGGGATGCTGGTGAAAATCTATGCTGAAAAAACAGCCAAGGAAGAACCCACCGAGAAAACAACTGGAGAATAGTCATGAGAAAGATTATTGAATACTTTATTAGGTATGATGTTGCGGTTTGGGTGATAGTCATTGCATTCCTGATTTTTGGCTTGATTGGCGCATTTTCTCTTAAATCTTCCTTTTTTCCGTTAGTGGATTCCAAGAACATTAATATTAATATTGTGTATCCCGGAGCATCTCCACAGGAGATAGAAGAGGGTATCGTATTAAAGATAGAGGACAATCTGAAGGGTCTAAGAGGTGTGGAACGTGTTACATCAGTGTCACGTGAGAACAGTGGAAATATTAATGTAGAGATCGAGAAAGGAGAAGATATCGATTTTATGCTTCTTGAGGTTAAGAACGCGGTTGATCGGGTTCCTACTTTCCCCACTGGAATGGAGCCACTGGTGGTGGCCAAACAGGAAGCAATTCGCCAGACGATCGAATTTGCTGTAAGCGGAGACAGAATTCCACTGGTTACACTGAAACAGATCGGAA